>NZ_CP041764.1:1274513-1911769 GCF_009817885.1 Serratia rhizosphaerae | reverse complement strand
ACGCCGCAGGAAGTGGATACGCTGATGCGCGAAGGGGCGCTGCTGGCGCCCGCGATGGCGCAGACCCGTATTCTGCGCGCCTATGCCGGCGTGCGGCCGCTGGTGGCCAGCGATGACGACCCGTCCGGGCGTAACGTCAGCCGCGGCATTGTGCTGCTCGACCATGCGCAGCGCGACGGCCTGGAAGGCTTTATCACCATCACCGGCGGCAAGCTGATGACTTACCGGCTGATGGCGGAGTGGGCCACCGACCTGGTGTGCGAAAAACTCGCCGTCAACGCCCGCTGCACCACCGCGGAACAGGCGCTGCCCGGCTCGCGTCAGTCGGCGGAAGAAACCGTGCGCCGCGTGGTGTCGCTGCCGGCCAGCATCCGCGGTTCGGCGGTGTATCGCCACGGCGACCGCGCCGGATTGGTGCCGGCCGAGAATCGCCTCGATACCAGTCTGGTGTGCGAATGCGAAGCGGTGACCGCCGGCGAAGTACGCTACGCGGTAGAGTCGCTGACGGTCAATAACCTGGTGGATTTACGCCGCCGCACCCGCGTGGGAATGGGCACCTGTCAGGGCGAACTGTGCGCCTGCCGCGCCGCCGGCCTGCTGTCCCGTTTTAATGTCAGCACGCCGCAGCAGTCCATCACCCAGCTCTCCCACTTCCTGAACGAACGCTGGAAAGGCGTGCGGCCGATCGCCTGGGGCGATGCGCTGCGCGAAAGCGAGTTCACCAGTTGGGTCTATCAGGGACTGTGCGGGCTGGATGCGTGCGGCGACGGCAAACAGGAGGCGGATGATGCAATTTGACGTCGTAGTGATCGGCGGCGGGCTGGCGGGCTTGAGCTGCGCGCTGCGTTTGAGCGAGCAGGGCCGGCGCTGCGCGGTGGTGAGCAACGGGCAGAGTGCGCTCTATTTTGCCTCCGGTTCGCTGGATCTGCTGGCGCAGTTGCCGGACGGCACGCCGGTGGCGGCGCCGCTCGACGCGCTGCCCGCGTTGGCGCAACAGGCGCCGCAGCACCCTTACAGCCTGATGGGCGCGTCGCAGGTGGCCGCGCTGGCGAACGAGGCGCAGCAGCTGCTGCAGCGCTGCGGCCTGGCGATGCAGGGCGACAGCCGGATGAACCATCTGCGCGTTACGCCGCTGGGCACGCGGCGGGCGACCTGGCTCAGTCCGCAAGCGGTGCCGACCACGCCGCTGGACGCGCCGCTGCCGTGGCGCAGCATCGCGCTGCTGGGCATCGAAGGCTTTCTGGATTTCCAGCCGCAGTTGGCGGCCAGCTCGCTGCAGCGCCAGCAGGGCGTTGACGTTCTTGTCGGCTATCTGCATCTGCCGGCGCTCGACCGTCTGCGCAATAACCCCAGCGAATTTCGCGCGGTCAATATCGCCCGGGTGTTGGATATGCCGGAACAACACGCCGCGCTGGCGGAGGAAATCCGGCGGCTGGCGGACGAGGCGGAGGCCGTATTCCTGCCGGCCTGTCTGGGACTGGAGGATGACCGCGCGCTGCAGGCGCTGCAGCAGCGGCTGGGCAAGCCGGTAATGCTGTTGCCGACCTTGCCGCCTTCGGTATTGGGCATGCGCCTGCACCAGGCGCTGCGTCAGCGTCTGGTGCAGCTGGGCGGTGTGCTGATGCCCGGCGATCGCGCGCTGCGCGCCGAGTTTGACGGCGGACGGGTGACGGCGCTGTATACCCGTAACCACGGCGATATTCCGCTGCGGGCGCCGCAGCTGGTGTTGGCCGGCGGCAGTTTCTTCAGTAACGGCCTCAGTTCGGATATCAACGGCATCCGCGAGCCGGTCTTCGGGCTGGATGTTTACGACCGCGCCGAGCGTGCCGACTGGTGTCAGCGCGACCTGTTCGCGCCGCAACCCTATCTGCAGTTCGGCGTGCGCACCGACGCGCAACTGCGAGCCGTCAGGCAGGGGCAGGCGCTGGATAACCTGTACGCCATCGGCGCGGTGACCGGCGGCTACGATCCGCTGCAGCAGGGGTGCGGCGCCGGCGTGTCGTTGTTGGGGGCGCTGCATGTCGCCCGACATATTGTTGAACAGGGAGGGGACGCATGAGCCTGACGAGCGATAACAGCTTTGAAAGCTGCATCAAATGCACCGTCTGCACCACCTATTGTCCGGTGGCCAAGGTGAATCCGCTCTATCCGGGGCCGAAGCAGGCGGGACCGGACGGCGAGCGTCTGCGGCTGAAGGACCCGGCGCTGTATGACGAAGCGCTGAAGTACTGCACTAACTGCAAACGCTGCGAAGTGGCCTGCCCGTCGGAGGTCAAAATCGGCGATATTATTCAGCGGGCGCGTGCCGATCTGAGCCAGAGCAAACCGAGCCTGCGCGACGCCCTCCTCAGCCATACCGACATTATGGGGTCGCTGTCGACGCCGTTCGCGCCGATCGTCAATGCCGCCACCGGACTGAAACCGGTGCGCAAACTGCTGGATAAGGCGCTGAAAATTGACCATCGCCGCACGTTGCCGAAGTACTCGTTCGGCACCTTCCGCCGCTGGTATCGTCAGCAGGCGCAGCAGCAGCGGGGCTATGCCGAGCAGGTGGCGTTTTTCCACGGCTGCTTTGTTAACTACAACCATCCGCAGCTGGGCAAGGATCTGATCCGCGTGTTTAACGCCATGGGGATCGGCGTTCAGCTGCTGCAGCGGGAAAAATGCTGCGGCGTGCCGTTGATCGCCAACGGTTTTATCGAACAGGCGAAAAAACAGGCGACGGTGAACGCCGAATCCCTGCGCCAGACGGTGCTGGAGCAGGGCGTGCCGGTGGTGGCGACCTCGTCGAGCTGCACCTTTACCCTGCGCGATGAGTATCCGCACCTGTTAGGCGTGGACACCATGGCGGTGCGTGACCGCGTGGAGCTGGCGACGCGTTACCTCTACCGTCTGCTGAGCGAAGGGCGGACGCTGCCGCTGCGCCATACGCCGCTGCGCGTGGCCTACCATACGCCGTGCCATATGGAGAAAATGGGCTGGACGGCCTACACCCTGGAACTGCTGCGGCAGATCCCCGGGCTGGAGCTGGTGGTGCTGGATTCGCAGTGCTGCGGCATTGCCGGCACGTACGGTTTTAAATCGGAGAATTACGCCACCTCGCAGGGCATCGGCGCATCGCTGTTCCGGCAGATTGAGCAGAGCGGCGTTGATTGGGTGATTACCGACTGTGAAACCTGTAAATGGCAGATTGAAATGTCGACCAGCAAGCGCTGTGAACATCCGATCACGCTGCTGGCGCAGGCACTGGCCTGAGCGGGAGAGAACGGGGCCGGCAGCGCCGGCCCGCGGAGGATTACTGTTTGAGCTTCAGCGTATTGATAATCGCGGAGGCGTCGGTCTGCGCCTGCTGCTGATTATCCGCCGGCAGCGTCACCTGAATGGTCAGCAGGTGGTTGTCCAGCGTGCCGATCAGGATAGACGAGTAGGCTTTCTCGCCGCCGCTGCTGAGGATGCTGTCCAGCTGGCGCAGCGGGATGCCGTCGACTTCGATGGCTTTATTGGTCACTACCTGCAGGTTGGCGTCGCGCGCGCGCTGCGTGGTTTCCAGACGCTGTGCCAGCGTTTCCAGGCTCTCGCTGGTTTTATCGCCCAGAATGACGATCACCGCGCGCTGGCCGGTGCTGTCGGCATACACGTGCATATTGTTGGCCTGATTGCCCAGCTTGCCGCTTTGGTCAGACATGCCGGTCGGCAGGGTAAAGGCCAGTTTACCGTCCAGCAAACTCACCTGCTGCGCGGCCGCACTGCTGCTGGCGGTGTCGCCGGCCGGCGCCTGGGCGTCTTTGGTGTCGCCGTCGCAGGCTGCCAGGCCAAGTACCAGCAGGCTGATACCCATTAATTTTGCTACTTTACGCATTGGGCTTTCTTCCTTTTCTTCACGGGTTATACCCTGAATCATGCGAATGCAGGGCAGCGTATAACGCTAAGGTTCCTGTTACCTGAAGTATGACGGATAGCGTGTCTCTTTGCTCGATCGCAACCTATTGTGTAGCGAAATGCAAGGTGGATTTTGTCACACCCTTTTTTCCAGTAATAGCCGATAATCAGCCACTTCGCCCTTCTTTTCCAGCGCAATAATCTGATAGTGACGGCTGACCAGCAACATCAGCATACCGCGAAACTGATTGCGCGTTTTCACCGTCAGCCGGCTGAAGCCCTGCGTACGCGCCCAGCGTTCCTGTTCTTCCAGCAGTTGTCCGGCGACGCCGCGGCGGCGGAAGGCGGGCAGCACGCCGCCCAGCCAGCTGTAGAAGGTATCGTCATCGGTTTGATAGCCCAGCTTGAAACCGACCGGCTGGCCGTCCAGTTCGGCAATCAGCGCGTGATGCACGGCGTTGCCGATACGCAGCTGCAGATCCTGCAGGCGGTGTGCTGCGGCGAATTCGGGGATATGCTGATAGAGCTGCCGGATTTGTGCCAGCGTGGCAGGGCGGGTGGTTAACATCTGGGCGGCCTCCGTCGTTGCGCAGGCCGCCATCATAACCTAACTCGTCTGCAGCGCGCCGTTCTGATGACGGCCGGCAAGGTATTTCAACAGCATGTTCAGCAGCACGCCGTACATCGGCAGGAAGAACAGCAGGCAGATCATCACCTTGAAGCTGTAATCCACCAGGGCGATTTCCACCCAGTTGGCGGCCATAAACGGATCGCTGCTCCGGTAGAAGGCGATAAAGAAGAACGACAGCGTATCGCTGATATTGCCGAGGAACATCGCAGCGGCGGGTGCGACCCACCAGGCGCTGCGCTGGCGCAGGCGGTTAAATACGTGCACGTCGAGGATCTGGCCGAGCACGTAGGCCATAAAGCTGGCGACGGCGATGCGTGCGACAAACAGATTGAACTGACCCAGCGCCGCCAGCCCCTGCCATTCACCCTGAAACGTCACGGTGGAAATCACGTAGGAGATAAACAGCGCCGGCACCATCACCGCCAGAATGATCTTTCTCGCCAGCGGCGCGCCGAAAATGCGCACGGTCAGATCGGTGGCCAGAAAAATAAACGGAAAGGTAAAAGCGCCCCAGGTGGTGTGGAAGCCGAAAATGGTAATCGGCAGCTGCACCAGATAGTTGCTGGAGGTAATGATGAGGATGTGGAACAGCGACAGCCAAAGCAACGCGCCGGTGCGCTGTTGCGGAGTAAAAGCGTACATAAATGACCTTTTTGAATCAATGGGGTGAGGGAACCCATACCGACGATGTTCACCCTGCAGTGTGCGGGGCGATCAATAAATTGTACGGCCGCTTTTTTTGTCAGCCGCGCGGCGCATGATACGCGTTTGCGCAACCAATGCAATCAACGGTGCGGTTAAAATACACGCAAACGTTAACGCATGTTGCACAGAAAAACCACCGGCGTAAACTATGCCGTTATGAGATCCGGCGAGCGTTCGCCGATCGTAGTTGATCGAGATAAATAACATGAGTGACATCTTTTCCCAGGCAGACCAAACGCTCGATGCGCTTGGCCTGCGCTGTCCAGAACCGGTGATGATGGTGCGTAAAACCGTACGCCATATGGACAATGGCCAAACGCTGCTGATCATTGCCGACGATCCGGCCACCACCCGCGATATCCCCGGCTTCTGCCGTTTTATGGAGCATACGCTGGTGGCGCAGGAGACTGAGCAGACCCCTTACCGCTATTTGCTGCGTAAGGGCACCGCTGCTGCCTGAGGCCGGCGCGCCGTCCGTCAACGCTTTTCCAGTATCTGCCGGGCGTCTTCGGCCCGGGCGTGCAGCGCCAGGGCGCTGAAGTCTTTCGCCGTATAGTAGGGCGACGGCGGCAGCAGATGACGCGGGGAACTGCCCGGCCAGAGCTGTAACTCTCCGATATCATCCAACGGAATGCCGTAGCGCTGCTGCGGCAGCATCAGACGCTGCGGCGCGGTGCGTTCGAACGGCACCGGCGTCGGCAGACGGTTGTCGCCGGTGTCATAGTTGCGTTTCAACACCAAAAACTTTTCCGGCACCCGCCGGTGGCTGTCCCACCAGTCGCCGTCGATAGCGGCCAGTTGCCGCCGGGTCTGCGTGGCGGATACCGCGCCAAGCTGATTAAGCGCCGCAGGCAGCAGGCTTTCCATCGCCCGGTTATAGCTGCCGACCGAAACCGCGCCGCCCTGTAAAATTACATCGATCGCCAGCCGCGCGCCCAGCAGGTTGGAGTAGAGATCTTCCGGCGAAAAGGCGGAGATCTCCTCGGAAAAACCGGGTACGGACTGGTAACCGTACCACTGGGCGATTTCATGCCAGGCGGCCAGCTGGTATGCCAGTTTCCCTGCCAGATAGGCCGCCAGCGTATAGCGCTGCGCCGCGTCTGCCGGCGGCGTAAAGGCGTTGAGCTGAATCCGCCGCTGCGCCAGCTCCTCCCCCAGGGAGAGCTGCCAGCGTTGGCCGAGCCGTGGCAGGATCTGGCTGAAGAGGTACAGGGTGTTGTCGGCGGTGTCGCGTACGTGGGCGATATCAATAAACCCGCCGCGGCGGGTGTACAGCAGACCGTCCCGCTCGCTGCTCAGCCCCAGCACATTGCTGACGGCGCCGAAGGCGCTGTCGTTATAGCGGTGGTGGCCAAGCTGATTGGCGTCCACCACGTTGCCTAATTGGTAAAAGGGCACCGGAATGCCCAGCGCCTGTACCTTGAGATCGAAGCCAAAGGCGCAGCACGGGCGCAGCCCGTCCGGCGCGGACAGCGGGGGCGCCACCGGCCAGGCGATGCGCGTGGCGCGGGTCGGCTGTGCTGTGATAGTGGTTTCCGTCGCCGCGACGGCCTGTGCCGTATTCAGAAACATGATGAATATCAGCGCACTATAACGCATTAAAAAGCTTCTCCCACTTGAAAATAGAACCCGCTGCTCTGACGTCCGACGCCGAAGTCGAGGCGTACGTTCATCCGCGGTTTAAACTCAAAACGGTAGCCGGCGCCGACGGTCGGCAGCCAGTTGCCGCTCCCCAGATCGCCGGCGCTGCGGCTCATGGTGCCGGTGCCGGCCCACAGCACATAGCCATGCCGCCAGTTGAGCTTGCGGCGGTATTCGATCTGTCCGCTGAAGGCGTTGCGATCGCGGTAGCGCCCCTGATAGTAACCACGCATACGGTTATCGTTGCCCAACTCCGACAGGCGATCCCATGGCACTTCGCCGCTGGCAAAACGGCCGTAGAGATCGAGCGCCAGTACGCTTTTGGCGCTCAGACTATGGTACAGATTGTACTGCGATTCCAGCGTTTCGAACCGGCTGTCGCTGCCTAGCTCAGGGGCGAAATGGGTGTAGGTCAGGTTGAAGTACTGTCCGCGACTGGCGTTGGCGACAAAGTCCCGCGTATCGTAACTGAAATGCGCGCTGACGCCGGAACTGATCGAAGACGGCCCGGCCGCTTCCGACAGAAACAGGCTGTGGTCGCCGTTGTCCGGATCGTCGGCGTGGGTCGAGGAGAAATCCCAGCCGAGTCCCAGGTAGGTAGCATCGGCAATGCGGTACATCACGACAGGCGCGACCTGCAGCGACTGCTGGGTATATTTTTCCTTGTTGCTATCATGCCGGCCGGCCTGATAGCCGGTGCCCCAGTAATAGGTGGGCATATTTTTCATGCTGCCGGTGGTGAAAAAGCGCCATTGGTCGTTGGCGAAGAAGCTGTAGTTTTCAAAACCCATGCCGAATGCGCCGGTCGAACTGAAAAAGCCTTTGAGCGCCAGCGTAGAGTTTTGACTGACGCTGTCGCTGCTGTCCGGGCGATACATGCCGACCACGGCAGTGCCAATGCCCAGGCCCAGTTCCGGGGTATAGAACGGCCCCGGCAGTACGCCCCAGTCGATGGTCTTACGGTGGTCAAAATGGTTGTCTGCGCCCAGCGGGCGCAGCAGGTCGTCAATCTGCTGCCGGCTGGGCAGCACGGCGCAGGCCGCCGTTTGCACCGTCAACAGCAGAAGGGGAAGCCAGCGTAACATCAGAAGCGATATTCAGCGGAAACCATCGCACTGTTGCGCTCGCTAAAGCCGATTTCCGTCATCACGTTGAAGTTCCGGGTGATCTCATATTGCGCGCCGACCAGCACGTTCCACGGTGACTGCAGGTGTTGCTTGACCCGGAAGCGCCCTTCACCGCGCTGGTTGGCGATAGCGATCAGCGGCTGCAGAGCGGCCGGCATATTCAGATCTCCCAGGCTGCCTTTAAACTCTTGCTGTACGTCCTGATACATGCTGCCGACCCACAGGTTCAGATGGCTGGTGCCGCTGATGCCCGGCATCTGGAAACGATAGCCGACGCGCGGCGTCACGGTGAGCGCCGAAATTTGCCCGTCGAGAATGTTGAAGTCGGTGCGGGTGTAGTTGGTGTCCAGTGTGGTGAACCAGTTTTCATAGCCGCCGGCCAGCGTAAAGCCGGCACCGTAGGTGGTGCCCTTAAAATCCAGATTAAAATCCAGATCTTTCAGCTGACCGCTTTTGTTCATTTGGTGCACGGCTGAGGCGATGATCCTTTCCATCAGACCGGTGTATTGGCTTGGGTCGGCATCGACGGAAACGATCGAATGGGAGCTGCCACGGGTATGGCCGACGATGCCGTAGACGTTCAGGAACGGTAACACCCAGGCGTCGAGACGCATCGTTTCGGTTTTACTTTTCTCGCGGCTGTTTTCGGCTTTGATATTAAACAGATCGCCCGGCATCTGGAAGGTGTCCCAACCCAACCCGGAGAAGGCGATACTGCTGACCTCAATATTCTGCCGCATATTCATATGGTTAATGCCGATACCGAAGGTTTCCGGCAGATCGTAGCCGCGCGCGCGCGCTTCATCGCCCCAGAAAGGCAGCATGTGGTGTTGTGACTGTGACAGTGGCGCGGCGGCGGGTTCGGCCAGCGCCGGCGTGACGTCCTGCTGGCTGGCCGCCGGCAATGCGCCTTGGGAAAAAGCGGGGCGCTGGGCGTTGTCAATCAGCCGCTCGGTGTCTTCAGTAGTGGGTTGTTGCGCAAATGTTACCGCTGAAAACAGCGCTACGGGAACGAAAATAACGTTTTTATAGTTAAAGGGTTTCATCATTCAGGCTCTTTGCATGGGAATACGCGAAAAAAGCGGAGTATTCTTATGGTAAGAGCGTAAGGGTATAATAAATAAAGCAAGGGTGTACGCACATTTAATGCGCCTATTGTGCTCCGCGCTGCGCGCGGAGCACAATAAGATCACTGACGGACTTTTAACAGTCGGATTGCATTCAGCGTCACCAGCGCGGTGGCGCCGGAGTCGGCCAGCACCGCCAGCCACAGGCCGGTGATGCCCAGCAGGCTGGTAATCAGGAATATCCCTTTCAGCCCCAGCGCAATGGTGATGTTTTGCCGGATATTGGCGTGGGTGGCGCGCGAGATGTGCACCATTTCGGCGATACCCAGCAGGCGGTTGTGCGTCAGCGCCGCATCGGCGGTCTCCAGCGCGACGTCGGTGCCGCTGCCCATGGCAATACCGATGCTGGCGGCTTTCATTGCCGGCGCATCGTTGATGCCGTCGCCGAGCATCGCCGTCGGCCGTTGCCGGCTCAGTTCCGTCACCGCCGTGACCTTATCTTCCGGCAGCAGCCCGGCGCGGTAGTCGATGCCCAGCTCACGGGCGATGGCGGCCGCCGCGCGTGGGTTATCGCCGGTCAGCATGACGCCGCTAATGCCCATTTGGCTGAGCGCGGCTATCGCCTGTCGCGCATCGCTGCGCAGCGTATCGCGCAGGGCCAGCAGGCCGACGGGCTGATTATCCTCCAGCGCAACCACTACGGTTTTCCCTTCGCTTTCCAACTGTTCCAGACGCGTTTGCCAGGTAATGTCCAGCAGCCCCGGCGTCAGTTTGGCCGGTGCGCTGATGCGCACCGTTTTGCCGTCAAGCTGCCCCTCGATGCCCACGCCGGCCAGCGCGCGACGGTTGTCGGCCAGCGGCAGCGGTGCACCATATTGTTCGGCCCGACGAACGATCGCCTGCGCTAGCGGATGATGCGAACCGGCCTCGACCGCGGCCGCCAGCGTCAGCAGTTGCTGTTCGCTCAGTGCGCCGATTGGCAGCACGTCGGTGACCGTGGGTTTACCTTCGGTCAAGGTGCCGGTTTTATCAAACGCGATGGTTTGCACCTGTCCCAACTGTTCCAGGGCGGCGCCGCCTTTAATCAATGAGCCGCGGCGGGTGGCCGCCGCCAGGCCGGAGGTGATGGCCGCCGGCGTTGAAATCACCAGCGCGCACGGGCAACCGATCAGTAACAGCGTCAGGCCACGATAAATCCAGGTTTCCCATGGCTGGGCAAACAGCAGCGGCGGCAGCAGAATGACGGCCAGCGACAGCAGCATGATCGCCGGCGTGTAGTAGCGGCTGAAGCGGTCAAGGAAGCGCTCAATCGGCGCGCGGCGTTCTTCCGCCTCTTCAATCAGCTGCAGGATGCGGTCGATGGCATTCTTGCCCGGCTCGGAGACCACTTTCATCTGCACCGACTGATCGACCGACAGGCTGCCCGCCGCCACTTTTTCTCCCTGCTGGCGTTCCACCGGTACGGACTCGCCGGTCAGTGCACTTTCGTCAAAGCTGGCGAACGGGTCGATCAGCTCGGCATCGGCCGGCAGCCGGGCGCCGGGGGCGATTTCAATCACATCGCCCGGCCGCAGGCTGCTGACCGGTACACGCCGGCGCTGGCTGCCGTTCAGCAGCACCGCCTCTTCCGGCACCAGCGCCATCAGCGCGGTGACGCCGCGTCGCGCCCGGTTGGCGGCGTAGGATTCCAGCAGTTCGCCGACCATAAACAGCAACAGCACCATGGCCGCTTCGGCGGTGGCGCCGATAAACAGCGCGCCGATGGCGGCGACGCTCATCAGGGTTTCAATGGCGAACGGCGTACCGGAACGGATTAAACGCAGCGCTTTGCGCGCGATCGGTGCGAGCCCGACCAGCGTGGTGGCGATAAAGGCGATGTTGCCCCATTGCGGGTTGATGCGGTCTAGCACCACACTGAGGAGCATCAGCGCCGTCAGCAGAAGTAAAGGATAGTAGGGCGCAAAGCGCGATTCGCTTTCCGACGCCGGCTGCGGCGGGCCGCCGATGCCAAGCAGAGTAAAGCCGGCCTGCGCGACCGCATCCTGAACGCGTTGTCTGATATCGCTCTGCGCATCCACCACTAATTTCTCGGTGGCGAACAGTACGCGCGCGTTGTTGACACCGGGAATGGCGGTGACGGCATTCTCGATTTTTTTGGCGCAGCTTGGGCAATCCATGCCGTTGACCTTCCAACTAAAACGCTGGCTGCCGGCTGGGGGAGCGGCGGTTAACCTATCGCTTTCCTCATCCGGGTCGCCGCTGTCGCAGCAGCTTGCGCCGTGCTGATGCTGGTGCCCGTCGCCGCAGGCGTGACCAGCGGCGTCAGCCGGTTTTTCACTGCTGCAGCCGTGTTGGGTTTTGGCGTGGCTGTGGTTGCAACCGCAGCCGCCGTCATGGTGGTTGTGTTCGTGGTGCTGATGTTCTTGATGAGTATGCATAACGCCCCCAGGCAGTTAACGATCATTATCGTGGCAAACTTTACACCTTGGAGCCAACTCCAGAGTCAAGGGAAATACAATCGGCGAGTGATTAATTAATCAGGTCGGGTTTGTTTAGCATGCTAATAATATGAAACTCAACCCAGAGGTTTTTATTATTGATTTAGTCATTATTTCGCTTTCTATATTTAATTTTAATCACGTCGAATATGTTCGCTGCGGCTATTTAATTTGTGTTCAAAATAATATTTGTGATCAATTTATCATTTGATGAAATAAAACTTCAGGCAATATTAAAAGTACCAGCATGAAACACTCGTCGCCCAATGTGGCGTTCCTATTGGGCTTTATCTCTTTCTTGTTGTGATTTTTGTGTTTCATATGTGTATGTTTCCTGTTTTTTTAGATAAAAATACTTTCGAAATCATTTTAAAAAGTTTTTAATTCTGCGATTCATTCAATATCGCTATCTATACTTGGAAACGATTACCATTTGGGATGGTGATCTTATTTACTGATTGTTATGTATTAATTCCTTATCTATTCAAGCCATCACTGGCGCATACGCGTCTTCCCAGAGATCTGCGGGATGTACTTACGCAGTAACAGGGAAGGTTATGTTTATCTATTTGATCGTTAACGATCAAATAATGCGTGGAATCGAACCAATGCAATCGAAGAAAAAAGCGATAGAAGTGAATGAATCCAGCCTGGCGGCGACCAAAACTGGTTATGATGCCGTTAATGATTTACTGCATTATCACCAACGCGGTAATGGAATTCAAGTTAATGGCAAGGACTCATTTTCTACTGAAGAGGCCGGGTTATATATTACCCGAACTAACCAAACCTGGAATGGAAAAGGCGTATTTGATACCCCGGTAAAACTGACTTTCTCATTTCCCGACTATCAGTTCAATTCCGCCAATGACGGCGGCGATCGCGGGTTAAGCAAGTTCAGCGCTGAACAGCAGCAGCAGGCCAAACTGTCGCTGCAGTCCTGGTCTGATGTGGCCAATATCACTTTTACCGAGGTGTCCGGCACGCAGAAAGCCAACATTACCTTCGGCAACTACAGCCAGGATCAGTACGGCCAGACCGACTATGACACCCAGGCCTACGCCTGGCTGCCGGGCTCCGGCAGCGTCTCTGGTCAAAGCTGGTACAACATTAACCAGTCCAATATTCAGCATCCGGCCTCTGAAGATTACGGCCGTCAGACCTTTACCCATGAAATCGGTCATGCCTTAGGGCTGAGCCACCCTGGCGACTACAATGCCGGCCAGGGCAACCCTTCCTATCGCGACGCCAGCTATGCGGAAGACAGCCGCATGTTCAGCCTGATGAGCTACTGGAGCGAAAGCAACACCGGCGGCGACAACGGCGGCCATTATGCCGCCGGGCCGCTGCTGGATGACATTTCGGCGATCCAGCACCTGTACGGCGCCAATATGAGCACCCGCACTGGTGATACGGTATACGGCTTTAACTCCAACACCGATCGCGACTTTTTCAGCACCAGCAGCAACGCGGAAAAAGTGATCTTCTCCGTGTGGGATGCCGGCGGTAACGATACCTTTGACTTCTCCGGCTATAGCGCTGACCAGCGCATCAACCTGAACGAGACGTCATTCTCCGACGTTGGCGGGCTGAAGGGCAACGTGTCGATTGCGGCCGGCGTGACCATTGAGAACGCCATCGGCGGCTCCGGCAACGACGTGCTGGTCGGCAACCAAGCCGACAACGTGCTGAAAGGCGGTGCGGGCAATGACGTGCTGTTCGGCGGCGGCGGTGCCGATGAACTGTGGGGCGGCGCCGGCAATGACACCTTTGTGTTCTCTGCCGTCGGTGACTCCACCTCGGATGCGCCGGACTGGATCCGTGACTTCCAGAAGGGTATCGATAAAATCGATCTGTCATACTTTAACAAGGGCGGTGATGCGATTCACTTTGTCGACCAGTTCAGCGGCGCGGCGGGTGAGGCTCTGCTGACTTATGATGCCGCCAACAATGTCAGCGATTTGGCGGTGGACTTCGGCGGGCATAGCACGCCGGATTTCCTGGTGAAAATCGTTGGGCAGGCGGATGTCGCCACCGATTTTATCGTCTAGGCAGTAATCAGGCAGTTGCCGGTTGACCGGCAGGACGGGTGCGGCCCTTGTGCCGCGCCCGCCACGTTTACGGTGAACAGACCATGAGCAAACGACGGATGCGCGCCACCCTGGTGGTGGCCGCGATGATGACATATTGCATAACGACAGGAGCCGCTATGGCCAGCAGTTTGGTTCTTCCTTCCGCGCAGTCGCTGGCGGGTGAGTGGCAGGTCGCCAAGGGCGACACACAGTGCCGGGTTGCGTTGCGGGCGGACAAACAGCCGGCTGCCAACGGTTATCAGCTGCAGGATGCGCAGCAGTGTCTGCAGACGCTGCTGAGCGCGCCGGCGGCCGGCTGGCGTCCCGCACCGGACGGTATCGCGCTGCTGCAGGCCGACGGCAGCACGCTGGCGTTTTTTTCACGTGACGGCGATATTTATCGCCACCGCATCGGCGATGAGGACGGCCTGACGCTGAAGGCGCTGGACTGAATGGCGGGTTCGCGGCTGCGAACCCGTAAGCTTACAGATAGAGCGAACGCACGATCAGGAAGTGGCCGACAAAATAACAGAAGGCGACGATAGCGTCGGCGGCGCGAAACTTGGTGCGATAATGGCTCACCAGCCAGACAATGCTTGCCAGCAGCAGTAACGAGGTGCCGGTCAGCAACGAGAAACCGTAGTCGGTGCTGCGCAGGAAATATTGTTCCCCGGCCAGCCAGACCATCAGCAGCGTCATGCCGACGTAGGCAACGACCGCCCAGCGCTGTTCGGTAATGCGCGTCCACAGCGCCGCCAGCAGCAGTACGCCGATAATCAGCAGCGCCAGCGGCAGTGGCCAGAACAGGCTGAAGGTCATCTGGCTGGCGAAGCTGAGGGCATACAACAGATGAGCAAGGAAGAATGCGCCCAGGGCGTACAGTATCTGCTGGCGGGGCAACTGCAGCAAGGCATCGCCCGCCAGGGTTGCCAGCAGGCCAAAGACGATCAGATAACCGGCGGCGCCGAGCACCGGCGCCTGCCAGGCGAGCAGCAGCAATAGCAGCAGCGTGACGGGTTTGAACACCCAGCGCTGCCAGCCCGGGCCGCGATAGGCGGCGTCAACGTATAACCAACCGGAAAAGAATACGGCAAGGAATGGCCAACTCATATATCTTCCTTATTAGTCATCAGCGCCATAATCGGGCGGCGCGAAAAATGTCACCTGCGTCACTTCTTCAGTGTATACCTGGAATCAGGACCGCGATGTTATTTGTCCGGCTATAGAGAAGCACGTTGCGGTGCGGTAAGGTTTTTCACTGAGTGCTATGTTTACCCGCTTTTAGCAGCGAAGGGAATGGGAAAGAGATGAGTAAACCACCGCTGATTTTTATCGCCGTGGTGGCGCTGATTGCCATACTGGCAACGCAGCGTTACTTCAGCCAGCGTAAGCAGGAGGCGGCGAACGACCGCGAGCCGGTGCGCGCCACACAGGTTGTGGTGGGCGACAAGCGCGCCTTTGCGGCCAGCACCAACCGCTCGCGCCAGCGTGAGCATATCGTCAATGAGGCGATGCGCTATGAGGTGACCTTTCAGCCGCAGCGCGGTGGTGAAAATATTGTGGTGCGGCTGAAGCAGCCGCAGTATGACCCGATAACGCCCGGTGCGCACGGCACCCTGAAGATGCAGGGCACGCGCTTTATCTCTTTTACCGCGCAGCGGTAAATGCGGAAGGTTACTTCTTCTTCAGCGGCGGCTGTTTTTTCTGCCAGGCCAGCAGCTCAAACACGCCGAAAATAAAGATTTTGGCTTCCTGCCAGTAGCTGATGGGCTGATCCTTCGGCTGGGTGGATTTCAACAGCATCACCTGAAACCCGTGCATTATCACCATAAAGAACAGCGCCACGTCGATAAAGTACTTCAGCGGCTTGGGGAACGGGTGAATCAGGTTGGTCAGCAGGAAGCCCCATACGCATAACATCAGCAGGCGACCCAGATTAATCAGCATTTTCAGTTTTCTCTTTGGCGGAACGAATATAAAGACGATAGGCCACCTGTCCGGCGACCTTTTCACGGTGCAGCGCCCAGTTGGCCGGCACGTCGGCCGCGGCGCTTTCGGCCTCGGCCTCCACGTATACCCAGGCCTCATCGGCCAGCCAGCCTTGCTGCTCCAGCAGGGTGACGGTTTGCGCCAGCAGCCCCTTGCGGAACGGCGGATCGAGGAATACGACGTCATAGGCTGCGCCGGCGTTGGCCAGCCAGCTCAGCGCATTGGTATTGATCACCTGGCCGTTGCCGTTAAGCAGTGCCAGATTTTTTTCCAGCTGTTGGGCAACCGGGCGTTCGAATTCCAGCAGCGTGGCGCTGCCGGCGTAGCGTGACAGCGCTTCCAGCCCCAGCGCGCCGCTGCCGGCAAAACAGTCCAGGCAGCGCGCGCCCTGAATCACCGGCGCCAGCCAGTTAAACAGCGTCTCACGCACCCGATCGGTGGTAGGCCGCAGCCCGGCGCTGTTCGGCACCGGTAATTTACGTCCGCGCCACTGGCCGCCGATAATGCGGATTTGTCCGGCAGCCGCCGCCTGTGCTTTGCGGGGCGCGGGCCGCGACGATAGTCTTGCCATAAAAAGTCTTAATGTATTTCGCAGATCGAGAAAAGTTAACGCTATTCTAACGGGGAGAACGCCCCGGGGAAATAGCGCGCTGTCTGGCAATTTGCGGTTTATGCGGCGGGATGTGCCGGCGAAGAGGCGTCGAACAACGGCCATTGGCGGATTTTCACCTGCCGGATGCGTGTTGCTCCGCGAGGGAAAGTGATAGACTCGGGGGTTAAATTATTTTCGTTATTCAGCCATTGGTACGGAGTTAGGGTCACAGCATGGCAAAAGAAAAGAAACGTGGGTTTTTCTCCTGGCTGGGTTTCGGCCAAAAAGAAGAGAAACAGCCGGAACCGCAGGCAGAACAGGCCGAATCTGAAGCGCCGGCGGTAGAACCTGCGCCGGCGACCACGCTGGATGATAAGCTCCCCGCGCAGGAGTCCGAGCCTGCTGCTTCTGTCGATCTGCCGGGTGAATGGGACGGCAGCACCGAACAGGTTGCCGAAAATGTGCCGGATATCACGGCGCACGCTACGCCGGCGGCAGAAGCGCAGGAAGAAGACGCCGAGGCGGCGTCGGAAAGCGCCGCGCCGGTGTATACGCAGGACGAGATCGTTGAGGCGGTGATGCCGCAGGCGGAAGCGGATGCGCCGCAGGTCGATGATATGACGGCAAGCGATGCCAAACCTGCCGAGAGCATCGACACGGCCGCGCCGGACATCGCCGAGCTGCTGGTGAAGAAGGACGCTGCGCCGGAACATGCGCCGCAGCCCGAACGCGCCATACCGGAAGCGGAAGCTGAGCCGGTTGCAGAAGTTGAACCGGTTGCGGAAGCTGAGCCGGTTGCGGAAGTTGAACCGGTTGCGGAAGCTGAACCGGTTGCAGAAGCTGAACCGGTTGTAGAAGCTGAACCGGTTGTAGAAGCTGAACCGGTTGCGGAAGCCGAGCCGGTTGCGGAAGCTGAGCCGGTTGCGGAAGCTGAGCCGGTTGCGGAAGCTGAGCCGGTTGCGGAAGCTGAGCCGGTTGCGGAAGCTGAGCCGGTTGTCGAAGTTGAACCGGTTGCGGAAGCTGAACCGGAGGTCGTGGCGGTAGCGCCGGCGGCGTCGCAGGAACAGGAGCGGCCGACCAAAGAAGGCTTCTTCGCCCGCTTGAAACGCAGCCTGGTTAAGACCAAACAGAACCTAGGGTCCGGTTTTGTCGGCCTGTTCCGCGGCAAGAAGATCGACGACGATCTGTTTGAAGAGCTGGAAGAACAGCTGCTGATCGCCGACGTTGGCGTGGAAACCACCAGTAAAATCATCAGTTCCCTCACTCAGCACGCCAGCCGTAAACAGCTGAAAGACGCTGAAGCGCTGTACGGCAAGCTGAAGGAGGAAATGTCCGAAATTCTGGCCAAGGTTGATCAACCGCTGGATGTCGGTGGTAAAACGCCGTATGTCATTCTGATGGTGGGTGTTAACGGCGTCGGCAAAACCACCACTATCGGTAAACTGGCGCGTCAGTTCCAGGCCGAGGGTAAATCGGTGATGCTGGCGGCGGGGGATACCTTCCGCGCCGCAGCGGTAGAGCAGCTGCAGGTGTGGGGCGAACGTAATCACATTCCGGTGGTGGCGCAGCATACCGGCGCTGATTCCGCCTCGGTGATTTTCGATGCGGTGCAGGCGGCCAAGGCGCGCGGCGTCGACGTACTGATTGCCGATACCGCCGGACGTTTGCAGAATAAAGCCCACCTGATGGAAGAGTTGAAGAAGATCGTCCGGGTAATGAAAAAACTGGACGAGGACGCCCCCCATGAGGTTATGCTGACGCTGGACGCCAGTACCGGTCAAAATGCGGTCAGCCAGGCGAAATTATTTAATGAAGCCGTAGGGTTAACCGGCATCACGCTGACTAAACTGGACGGTACCGCCAAGGGCGGGGTGATCTTCGCCATTGCCGATCAGTTCGGCATTCCGATTCGCTATATCGGCGTTGGCGAAGGCATCGAAGATTTGCGGCCGTTTAAGGCTGACGATTTTATTGAGGCACTTTTTGCCCGAGAGGATTAATACGGATGATTCGCTTTGAACAGGTCAGTAAAGCTTATCTGGGCGGGCGTCAGGCGTTGCAGGGGGTGGATTTTCATCTGCGCCCGGCAGAAATGGCGTTTCTGACCGGCCATTCCGGGGCGGGTAAGAGTACCCTGCTGAAGCTGATATGCGGCATCGAACGGCCGAGCGCCGGCCATATCTGGTTCGCCGGTCATGACATCAGCCGGCTGAGAAACAGCGAGGTGCCGTTCCTGCGCCGCCAGATCGGCATGATTTTCCAGGATCACCATCTGCTGCTGGACCGCACGGTGTATGACAACGTGGCGATGCCGCTGATTATCGCCGGCGCCAGCAGCGAAGATATCCGCCGTCGCGTGTCGGCGGCGCTGGACAAGGTAGGCCTGCTGGACAAAGCGAAGAACTTTCCGATCCAGCTGTCCGGCGGTGAACAGCAGCGCGTGGGCATCGCCCGTGCGGTGGTGAACAAACCGGCGGTGCTGCTGGCGGATGAACCGACCGGCAACCTGGACGACGCGCTGTCGGAAGGCATCCTACGCCTGTTTGAAGAGTTTAACCGCGTTGGGGTAACCGTCCTGATGGCGACCCACGACACCGGGCTGATCGCCCGCCGTAATTACCGTATTCTGACGCTCAGCCAGGGCCGCATGATAGGAGGAGCGCAGCATGGCGAATAGTAAAAAAACCGCCAAGAGCAAGGCGCTGCGCGGCGGCTGGCGCGAACAGTGGCGCTATGCGTGGATGAATGCGATCAAAGACATGCTGCGTCAGCCGCTGGCGACGTTGCTGACGGTGATGGTGATCGCCATCTCTCTGACGCTGCCGAGCGTGTGCTACATCGTGTGGAAAAACGTCAGCACGGCGGCAACCCAATGGTATCCGACACCGCAGCTGACGGTGTATCTCGATAAATCGCTCGACGATGACGCTGCGGTCAAGGTGCTGGACGCCATCAAGGCCGAAGCGGGCGTCGAGAAGGTGAACTACCTGTCGCGCGAAGAAGCGCTCGGCGAGTTCCGCAACTGGTCCGGCTTCGGCGGGGCGCTGGATATGCTGGAAGAGAACCCGCTGCCGGCGGTGGCGATTATCACGCCGAAAATGGACTTCCAGAGTTCAGACACCCTGAATACGCTGCGCGAGCGCGTAACGGCGGTGCAGGGCGTGGATGAAGTGCGTATGGACGACAGCTGGTTTGCCCGCCTGGCGGCGTTGACCGGGCTGGTGGGTCAGGTGGCGGCCATTATCGGCATTCTGATGGTGGTGGCGGTGTTCCTGGTGATCGGCAACAGCGTGCGTCTGAGCATCTTCAGCCGGCGCGACACCATCAACGTGATGAAGCTTATCGGCGCGACCGACGGCTTTATTCTGCGGCCGTTTCTTAACGGCGGCGCGATGCTGGGCTTCTTCGGCGCGCTGCTGTCGCTGATTCTGTCCGGCGCGCTGGTGTGGCAGCTGGAGTCGGTGGTGGCCGGCGTGGCGAAGGTGTTCGGCACCACCTTTACGCTGCACGGGCTGGGTTGGGACGAGGCATTACTGCTGTTGATCATCTCTGCGATGATCGGCTGGATTGCCGCCTGGTTGGCCACCGTGCAACATTTACGCCGATTTACACCACAGTAAAAAATTTTTTGATATACTCTTCTCCTGCTGCGTTTGCCGTGTTGCAGGAGAAGAGCCATCTCGGATCTTCTGGGATCCCGCCTCTGCTCAAGCGCACGAATTCCCTATCTGGCCGTCAGTTCATCGCGTATTGTCATGAACATTGCGATCGAAAAACGGTGAACTTTTAGGGTAGAGCACGGTCAAAAATTGCAGCAAATGTTAAGGTGCCCGGCGTGTGGAACCGTTTTGCAATGATCACCGTAAATCAATGACTCCCCGCCAAACAGATACTCAACAGGCTCAATCGGCAACCGACAAACCTCCTTACAGAGGCTTGGCAGCAACAGCGTTGTGATGTGCAGCAGCAGTATCGTCACCTGTACGATCGGTTTTATTAGAGAGAGGGTTTGAATGACCAAAGAAATGCAAACTTTAGCCTTAGTACCCCAAGGCAGCTTGGAAGCCTATGTTCGGGCCGCCAACGCCTATCCGATGCTTACGGCAGAGGAAGAGCGGGAGCTGGCTGAACGGCTGCATTACCAGGGCGATTTGGATGCGGCCAAGCAGCTGATCCTGTCTCACCTGCGCTTTGTCGCTCATATTGCCCGTAATTACTCGGGTTACGGCCTGCCGCAGGCGGACCTGATCCAGGAAGGTAATATCGGCCTGATGAAAGCTGTGCGCCGTTTTAATCCGGAAGTTGGCGTGCGTCTGGTTTCCTTTGCGGTGCATTGGATCAAGGCAGAAATTCACGAATACGTACTGCGTAACTGGCGTATCGTCAAAGTCGCTACTACCAAGGCGCAGCGCAAGCTGTTCTTTAACCTGCGTAAAACCAAGCAGCGTCTGGGCTGGTTCAACCAGGACGAAGTCGAGCTGGTGGCGCGTGAGCTGGGCGTATCCAGCAAAGACGTGCGCGAGATGGAATCCCGCATGGCGGCGCAGGACATGACCTTCGACCCGACGCCGGACGACGAAGCGCGCGACGGCCAGTCGATGGCGCCGGTGCTGTACCTGCAGGACAAAACGTCTGACTTCGCCGAAGGTATCGAAGAAGACAACTGGGAGAGCAACGCCGCCGACAAGCTGGCCTATGCGCTGGAAGGTCTGGATGAGCGTAGCCAACATATTATTCGCGCCCGCTGGCTGGACGATGAGAACAAGTCCACCCTGCAGGAACTGGCCGACCGCTACGGCGTTTCCGCCGAGCGTGTGCGTCAGTTGGAAAAGAACGCCATGAAAAAACTGAAAATGGCGATCGAAGCATAATTGCTGATGCAGTCAAAAAACCCGGCAGAGCCGGGTTTTTTTATGCCTGTCGTCCGCCGCGGCGGTTCAGGACTCGGCGGTTAACGCATCGAAGTCCGGCGCCGGGCACTGATAGCCGAACTTATTTAGGGCGGCATCCGGCTTGCCGTTGGCGAGGTAGCGTTTATACAGCGCGCGGCCGGTTTTGGCATCGCGCTTGATCACCCAACTGGCGGCGTTGCACAGCACCGCGCCGTACGCCTGGCTTTTCGGCGGCAATAAGTCCGCAGCCTTCTGCGCCGCCGCAACCGCCTGCCAGCGGTAGTGCAGGAAGCGGTTGTCCTGCGGCGGCAATGCCTTGGCGGCGCGCGCGGCCTCTGCCGCGGTGATCCAGCTTTTGTGCGTCAACTCACGGGTGTCGAAGGCGTCGCCCAGGTAAGAGTACCCGGCGCCGTATATGCCGTAGTCCGGCGTCATTTCATAGCCGGTCAGCTCTAGCCCCTGTTCACGCAGCAGCGTTGCAGCCTGGTAGTAGGCCTGCGCTCGCGCCAGTTTGCTATTGCTGCCTTGCTGCGCAAGGCTGAACTGCTGCGCCAGCTGCTGGGCGGCGGCGCGATAATTTGGCACGGCGAAATAGTTCTGCGCTTCCTGATAGCGTCCGGCGCGCATCAGACGCCGGGCCAGCAGCTCGCGCAGATGGATATCAGGCGTCAGCACCTGGCTGTTATACACGTTCGGCTCCACCGGTTTGAGCGGCTGACTGGGCGGCGGCACCTGCTTATCGACAAACGCTTTCAGCTCGTCAACCGTCAGCACCCGCTCGGCCACGTCGGCGACATCCGCCCAATACAGCTCCTTACTGTGGTACAGCAGCGTCAGCGCCTGCAGATAATCGCCGCGGTTCAGCGCCAGAATCGCCTGTTCGCCGGCGATGCGGCAGTCCGGGATAATGGTTTCCTGCGCATAATTGTCCCCGCGCTGTTCGCCCCAGCTTTCATCCGCCGGGAAAGCGGCCGCCGCTTTGGCGTAGGCGGCAGTGGCGTCCTGCAGCTTGCCGTCGCGCAGCGCCATTTTGGCGCGCAGCCACCAGGCAAGGCCGGAGTCACCGGCATGGCGCAGCAGGCTGGCGGCGAGCGGGTAGTTACCGGAACGGTAGGCCAGCGCCGCCAGGCGGTCGCTACCGTTGAAGCCGCTTTTTGTCTCGGCGTCCAGCAGCGTCAGCAAACGTTGGGTAATCTGCTGCGAACGTGGGGGCGAACTGTCATTATCCTGTGCCTGCAGGTTGCCGCTGCGGGCGAACAGCTCGACGGTCACCAACTGCTGTACCAGCGGATCGGCCACGATCTTTTTCAGCTGTTCGAAGTGCTGCGGATCGACCAGATAGCTGGCGACATATTGCAGCGACCGCCCACCTTGCGCATCACCCTGCGCCGCCTGCTGCGCATAGAGGTGTACGGCGCGGCCGATATCACCCAGCCAGAAATGGATGCGCGCCTGCTGCCCGAGGCTGCTGAGCGCCAGTTGGTCCGGATCGTCGCTGCCGCTTTTCACGCGGTCGATAACCTGCTGAAAGGCGGCCAGCGCCTGACGCAGCTGCGCCGGGTCCGGACGAGGAGGCGTGGCGGAGGTATCGGCGTCTTCCGGTGTCCCGTAGTCGTTCATCAGCAGCCTGCCGAGGGAGTAGCGCGCGCGCAGCCCCCATGCTCCCTGCTCGCTATCCGGCAGGGCCAGCACCTGCTGAAAGTAGTCCGCAGCGCGCGGATCGCGGGCGGCAAAAGCGACGGCGCCCAGCGTGTACTGGCGTGCGGCGGCGGACAGTACCTGGCCGTTGACGGCGTCGGCTTCTTCCACGGTTTTGGCAGTGCGCATCTGTTTAATGGCGACGGTTTCCGGCGACAGCGGCATCGGTTTCATCGGGCCTGGCGGCGGCGGCGCCTGCCAGCGCGGCAGTTGCGGATCGACCGGCGTCAGGCGGCTGGTTTCAAAGGTGAAATTGCCTTCTGGCATCGACAGCAGCGTGCCGTTGCGGTCGAGCAGCAGACGGTTGGGAAAATCCGGGCCGCAGGCCTGCGTCAGCGGCGCGCCCAGCGTGGCGGCGATGGCGATGCTCAGCGTCAGCGGCCGGGCGGTGCGAAAATTAAGGTGTAACACGAATGCCTCCTGGCGTCAGATGTTGGCAGCGCAGCCAACCTAGCGGGCGTGATTGCCCGGCGCGCACCAACTCATCCCCGGTGCGGATAAAACGCAGCTGCGTGGCCGTTGCGTCCAGCCGGTAACGGCCAACCGCGTCGGCGGCCAGACAGTCGCCAGCCGCCAGCGTAACCGCCGTGGGCAGCGGCGCATCGGCCGGGCCGTCATTGGCAATTATCAGATCATACAGGCCGTTTTGCTGCGGCTGCGGGCGCATTTTTACCTGCCAGCGGCTGTGTAAAGGCTGCTGGCGGATAACCCTGCGCAGGGTATTCATCGACCAGGCGCGGCGGTCGCCGGCCAGCGGCAGGCGAAACCAGACCACGCCCTGCAGATGCGGCTGCGGATGTGCAGACAGCCGCTGCAGAAAGTCGGCGATGTGCTGCGGCGCGACCGTCAGCTCGCGCAGGCTGCCCGCCACGCGCAGTGAGGCCTCGCTCTCCACCTGCGCGCCCTGCGCATCAACGCCGACCAGCCCCATGCCGTAGGCCGGCAGAGCAATGCGGAAGGGCTTATCGGTCACCTGGGCGTAACGCTGCGTCCAGCGCAGCGCCAGCCGGCTGTCGAACAGCCCCTGCTGCGGGGAGAGTACGGCGTGTAATTGCAACACCGAGCTGTCAACCTGCCGCAGCAGGGCCGGCAGCTGCGGCGAGTCGAGCCAGGCCGGCAGTGCGGTGATGCTCAGCTGTACGTCCGCCGGCAGCTGCCGGCGCAGGCGCCGGAGCGCATCGTGGTACTGCGGCAGGCGGGCGGTGGCGGCGTCGTGATCGATCTCGATACCGACCACGGGCAGCCCGGCGGCGCGGTATTGTTGCACTAGCTGCAGCAGCCGGGAATATAACCGCTCCTCATCCCAGCGCGGCTGCGAACCGTCCAGACGCGCCACCAGCCACAGCGGGCGGCCGTCCTGCTTCAGCAGCGCGGTATCGACCGGCATCACCCGCAGCCCTTCGCGCGGATGCAGTTGCAGAGCGAGAATACGTAAGCTGGAAAACAGATCGCGGCTGGCGGCCAGCGCCGGGGCGTGCTGCGCGCTCCAGACCCGTTGCCACAGATAAACCTGCTGATCCCAGACCGGCGGCGCCGACAGCGCCTGATGGCGCCCGGCTAACCAGGCGCCGAAAGCCAGCAGAACCAGCAACAGCGCAGCCGCCCAGCGTTTCATTTTTGCCAGATTTCGCCGTGCACGCTGAAGCCGCAGGCGCGCATAAAGTTTTCCACCTCACCGCGTTCACGGGCGGCAAGATCGGCGGTAGAGAGCTGCCAATGGGCAGCCTGCGGCAGCTGGCGTTGCATATCCTGCACCAGATAGAGGCCGACGCCGCGACGGCGGGTGACTTCACGCACCAGTAGGTCGTGCAGCTGCGCGGTGTCGCCATCCAGCGAGACCTTTACCGCGCCTAATAGGCGTTCGTTAAAGCGCGCGCCAAACAGCGCCCGTTCGCCGGTTAACCAGGATTGCCACTGCCCCGGCGTCTGATGCGGCCAGATTTTTCCAAGATCGATCAGGTCCTGTGCGGACAGCGTGGTTAACCGTTCGATAGTGAGTTTCATGTAACCTTTCCGGGCAAATTAGCGATGGCGTCAGTGTAATAGATCTTGCTGGTCACGATGTGTAACTTTTTCTGTACGACGGATTCGCAGAATGTTTTTCCGCGCGGTGATTTTCCGAGTAAAAAATTAGTAAACAGTTTGTTAGCCAGTGTAACGCGCTGCATAAAGGAGAAAATAGTTCAGATTTCATCCATACTTTATCCTGTTTACGTCGCTTGTTTCTGGATGGTCAAGTTGATTTGCAGAAGAAAACTCCTGTTTAATGGCATGAAAAATAAGGTCTTATAAGAAAATATTGCCGTTTAAATGCCTAAGTCATTATTACTTATGAATAAAGCGCTGATGCGTCGGCATGGCAAACACAATGGACAGCTTCACACACAACAACAGACGGGGATGATGCGGATGAAAGTAACCAAGGGTAAGGCATGGTTGGCCGGCTGCATCGCCATGGCGATGAGCCACGGCGCGCTGGCGGAAGAGATTAAAGTGGCCGTCGTCGGGGCGATGTCCGGTCCGGTGGCGCAATACGGCGATATGGAATTTACCGGCGCGCGTCAGGCGATCGCCGATATCAACGCCAAGGGCGGCATCAAGGGTGACAAACTGGTGGCGGTCGAATATGACGACGCCTGCGATCCGAAGCAGGCGGTGGCGGTGGCCAACAAAGTGATCAACGACGGCATTCGCTATGTGATCGGCCACCTGTGTTCGTCATCCACCCAGCCGGCGTCGGATATCTACGAAGATGAAGGGGTGATCATGATTACCCCGGCGGCCACCAATGCCGATCTGACGACCCGCGGTTACCAGATGATCATGCGCACCACCGGGCTGGATTCCGATCAGGGCCCGACCGCCGCCAAATACATCATGGAAACCCTGAAGCCGCAGCGCATCGCCGTGGTGCACGATAAGCAGCAGTACGGCGAAGGCCTGGCGCGCGCGGTGCGCGACAGCCTGCAGAAAGCGGGGGTAAAACCGGTCATGTTTGAAGGGATCACCGCCGGTGACAAGGACTTCTCCACGCTGGTCGCCCGCTTGAAAAAAGAGAGCGTGGACTTTGTCTACTTCGGCGGCTATTACCCGGAAATGGGGCAGATTCTGCGCCAGGCCAAACAGGCCGGGCTGAAGACCCGTTTTATGGGGCCGGAAGGGGTGGGCAACTCCTCGCTGTCGAATATCGCCGGCGCGGCGTCGGAAGGCATGCTGGTAACGCTGCCGAAGCGTTACGATCAGGTGCCGGCCAACAAAGCGGTTGTCGATGCGTTGAAGGCCAAGAAACAGGATCCTACCGGTCCTTTCGTCTGGACCACCTATGCGGCGCTGCAGGCGCTGACGACCGGCATGGAGCGCAGCGGCAGCCAGGAGCCGGAGGATATCGTCAAGGATCTGAAGGCCAAGCCGGTGGATACCGTGATGGGGCCGCTGAGCTGGGATGACAAGGGCGACCTGAAAGGCTTCGAGTTCGGCGTCTTCGAATGGCACGCCGACGGCACCTCGACGCCGGTGAAGTAACCGACCTTTCGTCTTTCACGTTGCAGTCTTGCCGGGGGAAGGCGCATCCCGGCGGGCGTGGGCGCGGCATGCCGCGCCCTGCACTCAACGCGCAGCCGAGGGTCCGCGTATGTCTGAGCAGTTTCTCTACTTTCTGCAGCAAATGTTCAACGGGGTGACGCTGGGCAGCACCTATGCCCTGATCGCCATCGGTTACACCATGGTGTACGGCATTATCGGCATGATTAACTTCGCCCACGGCGAAGTGTATATGATCGGCAGCTATGTCTCGTTTATCGTCATCGCCGCGTTGATGATGTTCGGCATCGACGCCGGTTGGCTGCTGATCGGCGCGGCGTTTTTGGTGTCGATCGTGATCGCCAGCGCGTACGGCTGGAGCATTGAACGGGTGGCCTATAAGCCGGTGCGTTACTCCAAACGGCTGATCGCGCTGATCTCCGCTATCGGCATGTCGATCTTCCTGCAAAACTACGTCAGCCTGACGCAGGGCTCGCGCGATCTGGCGTTGCCGAGCCTGGTGACCGGCCGCTGGGTGCTGGGGGAAAGTAACGGCTTCGCCGCCACCGTCAGCACCATGCAGCTCACCATCTGGGTGGTCACCTTCCTGGCGATGCTGGCGCTGACGCTGTTTATCCGCTATTCACGCATGGGGCGTGCCTGTCGTGCCTGTGCGGAAGATTTAAAAATGGCCAGCCTGCTGGGCATCAACACCGATCGGGTGATCTCGCTGACCTTTGTGATCGGCGCGGTGATGGCGGCGGTGGCCGGCGTGTTGCTGGGGCAGTTCTATGGCGTGATTAACCCGTATATCGGCTTTATGGCCGGGATGAAGGCCTTTACCGCCGCCGTGTTGGGCGGCATCGGCAGCATTCCGGGGGCGATGATCGGCGGTCTGGTGCTGGGGGTGGCTGAAGCGCTGACCTCGGCCTACCTGAGCGCCGAATATAAAGACGTGGTGTCATTCGCCCTGCTGATCGTGGTGCTGTTGGTGATGCCGACCGGGATTCTGGGCCGTCCGGAGGTTGAGAAGGTATGAAACTCAATCTGCTTAATGCCCTGCTCGCCGCGGCGGTGCTGTTTGTGATGGCGGCCTTTCTGATGGGCATGCAGCTGGGCCTGGACGGCACCAAACTGGTGGTGCGCGGCGCGGCAGAAGTGCGCTGGATGTGGATTGGCATCGGCTGCGCGGTGGTGTTTGTTTTTCAACTGCTGCGCCCGCTGTTGCAGCAGGGGCTGAGTAAAGTGAACGGCCCTGCCTGGGTATTGCCGAGCTTTGACGGCAGCACGGCGCGACAAAAGCTGCTGGCCGCGCTGCTGATCGTCGCTGCCGTCGCCTGGCCGTTTCTGGTGTCGCGCGGGACGGTGGATATCGCCACCCTGACGCTGATCTACGTCATGCTGGGGCTGGGGCTGAACGTGGTGGTGGGGCTGTCCGGCCTGCTGGTACTGGGCTACGGCGGCTTTTATGCCATCGGCGCCTACACCTATGCGCTGCTCAACCACTATTACGGCTTTGGTTTCTGGGAGAGCCTGCCGCTGGCGGGGATGGTGACCGCGGCGTTCGGCTTTCTGCTGGGGTTCCCGGTTCTGCGGCTGCGCGGCGACTATCTGGCGATCGTCACGCTCGGCTTCGGGGAGATCGTGCGCATTCTGCTGCTGAACAATACCGAGATCACCGGCGGGCCGAACGGCATCAGCCAGATCCCGAAGCCGACCCTGTTCGGGCTGGAGTTCAGCCGCAGCGCGCGCGACGGCGGCTGGGATACCTTCCATAACTTCTTTGATCTGAAATATGACCCCAGCGACCGCATTATTTTCCTCTATCTGGTGGCGCTGCTGCTGGTGGTTCTGACGCTGTTTGTGATTAACCGTCTGCTGCGCATGCCGCTGGGGCGCGCCTGGGAGGCGCTGCGCGAGGATGAGATCGCCTGCCGCTCACTGGGGTTAAGCCCGACCAAAATCAAGCTGACGGCATTTACCATCAGCGCCGCCTTCGCCGGTTTTGCCGGCACGTTGTTCGCCGCGCGTCAGGGTTTTGTCAGCCCGGAGTCTTTTACCTTCGTCGAATCGGCGTTTGTGCTGGCGATCGTGGTGCTGGGTGGTATGGGTTCGCAGTTTGCGGTGATCCTGGCGGCGGTTCTGCTGGTGGTGTCACGGGAGATGATGCGTGATTTAAATGAGTACAGCATGCTGCTGCTGGGGGCGCTGATGGTGCTGATGATGATCTGGCGGCCGCAGGGGCTGCTGCCGATGAAGCGTCCGCAGATGAAGCTGAAAGCGGCGGATATTCAGGCGGCGAAGGAGGAGCAGCCATGAGCGCGCAACCTTTGCTGACGGTCGAAGGACTGTCGATGCGTTTTGGCGGACTGCTGGCGGTGAATAACGTCGGCCTGACGCTCAATCAGGGAGAGATTGTCTCGCTGATTGGCCCGAACGGCGCGGGCAAAACCACCATCTTTAACTGCCTGACCGGCTTTTACCGCCCGACCAGCGGCACGGTTCGTCTGCGTGAGCGCCAGCTGGCGGGGCTGTCCGGCCAGGCGATCGCCCGGCTGGGCGTGGTGCGCACCTTTCAGCACGTGCGCCTGTTCCGCGAAATGACGGTGGTGGAAAACCTGCTGGTGGCGCAGCACCAGCATTTACGCAGCGGGGTGTTCGCCGGACTGCTGAAAACGCCGGCCTTTCGCCGCGCCGAAGCCGACGCGCGCGAGCGGGCGGCGGTGTGGCTGGAGCGCGTCGGCCTGCTGGAGATGGCCAACCGCTCGGCGGGCAATCTGGCCTACGGCCAGCAGCGGCGGCTGGAGATCGCCCGCTGCATGGTGACGCGCCCTGAACTGCTGATGCTGGATGAACCGGCGGCGGGGCTGAACCCGAAGGAGACCGCCGAGCTGGATCGGCTGATTGTCGAACTGCGCAGTCAGCATCAGGTCTCGGTGCTGCTGATTGAGCATGATATGAAGTTGGTGATGGGGATTTCCGACCGGATCTATGTGGTGAATCAGGGCGCGCCGTTGGCGCAGGGGACACCGGAGCAAATTCGCCATAACCCGGATGTGATCCGGGCATATCTGGGGGAAGCGTAATCATGATGCTGTCGTTTAATCAGGTTTCCGCCCATTACGGAAAAATTCAGGCGCTGCATCAGGTCAGCCTGACCATCCGCCAGGGGGAGATTGTCACGCTGATCGGCGCCAACGGCGCCGGCAAAACCACCTTACTGGGCACGCTGTGCGGCGAACCGCGCGCCAGCGAGGGAACGGTCACGCTGCTGGATCAGGACATCACCCGCTGGCCGACCTCGCGGATTATGCGCGAAGCGGTGGCGATCGTGCCGGAAGGACGGCGGGTGTTTGCACGCATGACGGTGGAAGAGAATCTGGCAATGGGCGGCTTCTTCGCCGCACGTCCGCAGTATCAGCAGCGGCTGGAGCGGGTGTTCCAGCTGTTCCCGCGGCTGCGGGAGCGCCGCGGGCAGCGCGCCGGCACCATGTCCGGCGGCGAGCAACAGATGCTGGCTATCGGCCGGGCGCTGATGAGTCAGCCGAAACTGCTGCTGTTGGATGAACCGTCGCTCGGTCTGGCGCCGATCGTTATCCAGCAGATTTTCGACACCATTGAACAGCTGCGCGCGGAGGGGATGACCATCTTCCTGGTGGAGCAGAACGCCAATCAGGCGCTAAAGCTGGCGGATCGCGGTTATGTACTGGAAAACGGCCGCGTGGTGTTGGAAGATACGGGAGCTGCATTGTTAGCAAACGAAGCAGTTCGCTCCGCCTATCTGGGGGGCTGACCCCGGTGATTGCCCGGGGCGTCGGGGCGCCTGTCGCGCGCCCCTTTTCTTACCGATTACGAGATAAAAAGATAAATCATGAACGCTGAAGGACTTCTCGCCCAACGTATTATCAATGTTAAAAGCTCTGCCATTCGTGAATTACTCAAACAAAGCAAAATGCCGGGCGTCATCTCACTGGCGGGCGGCATTCCTTCCGATGCGCTGTTCGACTTCGAGGGGTTGAGCATCGCCACCCGGCAGGCGATCGATGAACAGCCGAAAAGCGCGTTCCAGTATGGCCTGACGGAGGGCAGCCCGCTGCTGCGCGAACGAATCTGCACGCTGTGTGCCGAACGTGGGGTGCAGGCGCGGCCGGAAGATGTGATGGTCACCGCCGGCTCGCAGCAGGCGCTGGATCTGGTGATGCGCACCGTGGTGAACCCGGGTGACGTGTTCGTGGTGGAAAGCCCGACCTATCTGGCGGCGCTGCAGACGCTGGAGCTGGCGGAAGCCACGGTGATGTCGGTCTCCTCCGACAGCGACGGCATGGTGGTGGACGAACTGGCCGAGCTGCTGAAAACGCAGCGCATCAAAGGGGTATACGTGGTGCCGACTTTCGGCAACCCGAGCGGCCTGACGCTGAGCGCCGCGCGCCGTGAACAGCTGGTCCGGCTGGCGGCGGAGCATAACTTCCTGATTATTGAAGATGACCCCTACGGCGAACTGCGCTTTACCGAAGAGCGCAACGCCACGCTGTATCAGGTGGCGCAACGGCTGCTGGGGCATACCGATAACGTGATTTACACCTCAACCTTCTCGAAAATCCTGGCGCCGGGCCTGCGTCTGGGCTGGGCGATCCTGCCGCCGCTGCTGCTGCAGAAGGTGGCGATTATCAAGCAGGCAGCGGATCTGCACGCCAGTGCGCTGTCGCAGAGCATCGTCGAATGTTATCTGGGCCTCGGCCGCCTGCCGGCACAGATCGACACCATCCGTCGTGCTTACCAGCAAAAAGGCGAGCTCCTGGCCGAACTGGTGCGCAGTGAACTGGGCGAGGTTATCGACTTCGATATGCCGAAAGGCGGCATGTTCCTGTGGGCGCGTTTCCGTCAGCCGTTCAACGCCACCGAATGGCTGAACGCGACGCTGGCCAACGGTGTGGTGTTTGTGCCGGGGGAATATTTCTTCGCCAACCGTCCGGATCGTTCTACGTTCCGTCTGTCGTTCGCCACCGCCAGCGAACAGGAGATGCAGGAAGCGGTGGCGCGTCTGCGCCGTTCGCTGTAACCCTGCCTGGCGGTGCGCATAATGCGCGCCGCCGACATGACATTAAAACGCCATCTGCACTTAACCCTGCTGTCATCCCGCCGTCACCCAATCATTATTATTTTGTCATCTGCGCATGACATGTTTGCTGCCGAACAATAATCAATTCCCTTTGCGCTCAGGCGCTTTTACACCAGTTTTCAGGAGCAAGGCATGATCACCATGAAAAAAGCGGCGCTGTGCGTGGCGCTGACGCTGGCGGCCGGCGCGCAGGCGCGGGCGGCGACCGAAATTCCGTTCTGGCACTCGATGGAAGGGCAGCTTGGTAAAGAAGTGGATTCGTTGGCCGAGCGTTTTAACCAGACGCACAGCGACGTCAAGATCGTGCCGGTTTACAAAGGTAACTACGAACAGAGCCTGGCGGCGGGCATTGCCGCCTACCGTTCCGGCAAGGCGCCGGCGATCCTGCAGGTGTATGAGGTGGGCACCGCCACCATGATGGCGAGCAAGGCGATTAAGCCGGTGTATCAGGTATTTAAAGAGGCGGATATCAGCGTTGATGAGTCGGCGTTCGTGCCGACGGTAGCCGGTTACTACACCGACAGCCAGAGCGGTCATCTGCTGTCGCAGCCGTTCAACAGCTCCACCCCGGTGCTGTACTACAACAAGGATGCGTTTAAACAGGCGGGACTGGATCCGCAGCAGCCGCCGAAAACCTGGCAGCAGCTGGCGGAATACAGCAGCAAGCTGCGCGCGGCCGGCATGAAGTGCGGCTACGCCAGCGGCTGGCAGGGCTGGATCCAGCTGGAAAACTTCAGCGCCTGGCACGGCGTGCCGTTCGCCAGTGAGAACAACGGTTTTGGCGGCGTCAGCGCCAAACTGCTGTTCAACCAGCCGCTGCAGGTCAAACATATCCAGCTGCTGGAAGCGATGAACAAGAAGGGGGATTTCACCTACTTCGGCCGTAAAGATGAATCCACCGAGAAGTTCTACGGCGGCGACTGCGCCATTACCACCGCTTCCTCCGGTTCGTTGGCGGATATCAAGCACTACGCCAAATTTAATTATGGCGTCGGCATGATGCCGTATGACGCCGACAGCAAAAATGCGCCGCAAAACGCCATTATCGGCGGCGCCAGTCTGTGGGTGATGAACGGCAAAGACGCCGCCACCTATAAAGGCGTGGCCGAATTCCTGCAGTATCTGGCACAGCCGGCGATCGCCGCCGAATGGCACCAGAAAACCGGCTATCTGCCGATCACCACCGCAGCCTACGAACTGACCAGGCAGCAAGGGTTTTATGACAAAAACCCGGGCGCCGATGTGGCGACGCGTCAGATGCTGAACAAGCCGCCGTTGCCGTTCACCAAAGGCCTGCGTCTGGGCAATATGCTGCAGATCCGCAGCGTGGTGGATGAGGAGCTGGAAAGCGTGTGGACCGGTAAGAAAACGCCGCAGCAGGCGTTAGACGCCGCGGTGCAGCGCGGCGATGCGCAGCTGCGCCGGTTTGAGGCGTCTACCCGCTAATACGCAAATGACGGGCGCCGCCGCTGCGCCCGCGTCCGGCGTGTGCGCTGACGCACGCCGGGCCCGTTCCTGCTGCTGATAAATGGGTTAATCCTATGTCTTCTTCCCGTACCGGTTTCGGCTGCAGCTGGCTGCCCTATGCGTTGGTGTTGCCGCAGTTGCTGATTACCGCGATATTTTTCCTGTGGCCCGCCGGTGAGGCGCTGTGGTACTCGGTGCAGAGCCTCGATCCGTTCGGCCTCTCCAGCCGGTTCGTCGGGCTGGAGAACTTTAGCCAGCTGTTCCAGGACCCGTATTACCTGGACTCGTTCTATACCACGCTGATTTTCAGCGGACTGGTGGCCGGCATCGGTCTGGCGCTGTCGCTGTTTTTCGCCGCGCTGGTCGATCACGTGGTGCGCGGCAGCCGTCTCTACCAGACGCTGATCATCCTGCCCTATGCGGTGGCGCCGGCGGTAGCGGCGGTGCTGTGGATTTTTCTGTTCAACCCCGGCCTGGGGCTGATCACCCATCTGCTCAGCGCGCTGGGCTACGACTGGAACCACGCGCAGAACAGCGGCCAGGCGATGTTCCTGGTGGTGCTGGCGTCGGTGTGGAAGCAGATCAGCTATAACTTCCTGTTCTTCCTGGCGGCGCTGCAGTCGATTCCCCGTTCGCTGGTGGAAGCGGCGGCGATCGACGGCGCCGGCCCGGTGCGGCGCTTTTTCCATCTGGTGCTGCCGCTGATCTCGCCGGTCAGCTTCTTCCTGCTGGTGGTGAATCTGGTTTATGCCTTTTTCGACACCTTCCCGGTGATTGACGCCGCCACCAGCGGCGGGCCGGTGCAGTCGACCACCACGCTGATCTACAAAATCTACCGCGAAGGCTTCGCCGGTCTGGATCTGTCCAGCTCCGCCGCCCAGTCGGTGGTGCTGATGCTGCTGGTGATCGGCCTGACGGTGATCCAGTTCCGCTTTGTTGAGCGTAAGGTGCGTTACCAATGATTGAGAACCGACGCGGGCTGGATATTTTCTGCCATGTGATGCTGATTATCGGCGTGCTGCTGATCCTGTTTCCGCTGTATGTGGCGTTTGTCGCCGCCACGCTGGACGACCGGCAGGTGTTCCAGGTGCCGATGAGTCTGATCCCCGGCGATCATTTGTGGGAGAACGTCAGCCGCATCTGGCGGGACGGGATCGGTAATGTTAAAGCGCCGTTCGGGCTGCTGCTGCTCAATAGCCTGGTGATGGCGCTGGCGATCACCATTGGCAAAATCTCGGTCTCGATGCTGTCGGCCTATGCGATCGTCTATTTCCGCTTCCCGCTGCGCAGCCTGTTTTTCTGGCTGATCTTTCTGACGCTGATGCTGCCGGTGGAGGTGCGTATTTTTCCCACGGTGCAGGTGATCGCCGATCTTAACCTGCTGGACAGCTATACCGGCCTGACGCTGCCGCTGATGGCGTCGGCCACCGCCACCTTCCTGTTCCGCCAGTTCTTTATGACGCTGCCGGATGAACTGCTGGAGGCGGCGCGCATCGACGGCGCCGGGCCGCTGCGCTTTTTCTGGGATATCGTGCTGCCGCTGTCGAAAACCAACCTGGCAGCGCTGTTCGTGATCACCTTTATCTACGGCTGGAATCAGTATCTGTGGCCGTTGCTGATCGTCAGCGATGCCGATATGGGTACCGCGGTGGCGGGGATCAAAAGCATGATCTCCACCTCCGGCGCGCCGACGCAGTGGAATCAGGTGATGGCGGCGATGATTCTGACCTTAATTCCACCGGTGGCGGTGGTTCTTCTGATGCAGCGCTGGTTTGTGCGCGGTCTGGTAGATAGTGAGAAATAAATGGCAGGTTTAAAACTACAGGCAGTCACCAAGTCTTATGACGGCAAAAATACCGTCATCCAGCCGTTCGATCTGGACGTCGCCGACGGCGAGTTCATTGTGCTGGTGGGGCCGTCGGGCTGCGGCAAATCGACGCTGCTGCGCATGGTGGCCGGGCTGGAGCGTATCTCCAGCGGCGATATTTACATTGACCATCAGCGGGTCAGCGAGCTGGAGCCGAAAGATCGCGGCATCGCCATGGTGTTCCAGAACTATGCGCTGTATCCGCACATGAGCGTGTACGACAATATGGCCTACGGGCTGAAAATCCGCGGCTTCGGTAAACAGCATATTCAGCAGCGGGTGAACGATGCGGCGCGTATTCTGGAGCTGGGGCCGTTGCTGCAGCGCAAACCGCGTGAGCTGTCCGGCGGGCAGCGCCAGCGGGTGGCGATGGGGCGCGCCATCGTACGCGAGCCGGCGGTGTTTCTGTTTGATGAGCCGCTGTCCAATCTGGACGCCAAACTGCGGGTTCAGATGCGTCTGGAGCTGCAGCAGCTGCACCGGAGGCTAAAAACCACCAGTTTGTATGTAACCCACGATCAGGTGGAGGCGATGACGCTGGCGCAGCGGGTGATCGTGATGAATAAAGGCGTGGCGGAGCAGATCGGCACGCCGACGCAGGTGTATCAGCGTCCGGCGTCGCTGTTTGTCGCCAGCTTTATCGGTTCGCCGGCGATGAATCTGTTGCCCGGCGTTATCAGCGTTGACGGCGGCAGCCTGCAGCTGGAGGACGGCTTCAGCCTGCCATTGCCGCAGGCGCGCCCCGCGTGGAGCGGCCGCCGGTTGACGCTGGGGATTCGGCCGGAACATATCGTGCTGGCGCAGGATGCACGCGGCGCGATTCCGCTGACCCTGCAGACGCTGGAGCTGCTGGGGGCCGATAATCTGGCTCACGGGCAGTGGGGCGGCGCGGGGATAATCGTGCGTCTGGCGCATCAGCACTTGCCGACGCCGGGCAGCACGTTATATTTACAGCTGCCAGCGCAGGCGCTGCACTTTTTTGATACTCAAAGCGGATTACGGATGGAATGATGACCCAAGCCTGGCCTTATCCTCATATCGTCGCCCATCGCGGCGGCGGCTCTTTGGCGCCGGAAAATACTCTGGCGGCGATCGACGTCGGCGCACGCCACGGTCATACAATGATTGAGTTCGACGCCAAGCTGGCGCAGGACGGACAGATCTTCCTGCTGCACGACGACACGCTGGACAGAACCAGCAACGGCTGGGGCGTGGCCGGCGAGCTGTCGTGGGACAAGCTCGCGCAGCTGGATGCCGGCAATTGGTACAGCGCGGCGTTTAAGGGGGAGCGATTGCCGCTGCTGGCCGAGGTGGCGCAGCGTTGCCGGCAGCACGGCATGATGGCCAACATTGAAATTAAACCCACCCGCGGCGCGGACGAGGAAACCGGCCGGGCGGTGGCGCAGGCGGCGCGCCTGCTGTGGCAGGGGCAGACCGATCCGCTGCTCTCTTCTTTCTCCGTGGGAGCGTTGGCGGCGGCGCAGGCGGCGGTGCCGGAGCTGCCGCGCGGCCTGCTGCTGGAACGCTGGCGGGATGACTGGCGTGCGCTGACCGAGCAACTGGGCTGCGTGTCGCTGCATATTGCGCATCAGGCATTGACCGCCGAGCGGGTGCAGGCGCTGAAGCAGGCCGGCCTGCGGATTCTGGCGTATACCGTCAACCGCCCAGAGCGGGCGCGACAGCTGTTGGATTGGGGTGTGGATTGCATCTGCACCGATCGCATCGATCTGATCGGCGCAGATTTTTAACTTAACGCGCGCCGGCCGGCCGCGGCGCGACGGGCACCGCCGGCGTGGTGCGATCGAACGGGTTGCGGGGCTGATTGCCGTTGGGCAGCGTTTGGCTGCCGTTCGGCGTCATTTGCCGCAAGCGCTGCTGATTGTTGTCAAATTGCCGCTGCTGCTGCAGGCGACGCTGATCCCGCTGCTGATTGTTCAGCATACGTTGCTGCTGCTGTTGCTGCGTGCGCTGATTGAGAAACTGCTGCTGCCCGCTCAGCGTCGTGACGCCGTTTTCCGCCGCCGCCCACCAGGGCAACAACAGCAAGGAGATAATAATGGGCCGGTATTTCATACGCACCTTCCTGTATGGCTTCACCCTTGTTGCGATGCTGGAGGGGCCAACACGTAGCGGGTGAAGCCGTTCTGCTGCTATTTTGAATTCGCTTTTATTATCGCCCAGATTTCATTTTCTGACACGGTTTCACTATGGTCTTTGAGCAGATCCCACAGGCCGACTCTGCCGTCGGCATTGAGAGTAATGATATAGCGACAGCCGCTTTTCAAGGCATTAGCGTGTTGGCGTTTCAGTTTCGCGGCGCTGAAATCGCTCAGTACTTTGTACTGTGGCAGATGCCGGCGGATATGATTCGCCAGTATCAATGCGGCGATATTTGACGTGCTGTCTTCATAAGTGACGACGATGTCGGGCGCATTGGTGATATTTTTGTTTTTATCCACTGACTGGATCAGCAAGAGCAGGCGTTCAATGCCGATGGCGAAGCCGGAGGCGGGCAGTCCTTTACTGCTAAACAGTTCGACCAGTCCGTCGTAACGACCGCCGCCGCAAATGGTACCCTGAGAGCCTAATTCATCAGTAATCCATTCAAAGACGGTACGCGTATAGTAATCTAACCCTCTTACCAGACGCGGGTTGATCACGTACTCAATGCCTGCTTGATCCAACAGCTGACAGAGTTCGTCGAAATGCTGACGGGATTGTTCCGCAAGAAAATCCAGCAGGCGCGGCGCGCCGGCTAGCATTTCCTGCATAGCCGGATTTTTACTATCCAAAATGCGCAGTGGGTTGCTGTGTAAACGGCGCTGACTGTCTTCGTCCAGTAATGACTGGTGCTGATGCAGGTATGCAACCAGCTCGCGGCGGTGCTCTTTACGTTCTGCGAGCGTGCCCAGCGAGTTAATTTCCAGACGAACATAGCGATCCACGCCTAGTGCCTTAAAGAGGTCTTTCACCATATAGATCAGTTCTGCATCAATATCTGCCCCGGGCATACCGAAGGTTTCTACACCAAACTGGGTGAACTGACGCAGCCGTCCCTTTTGCGGCCGTTCATAACGGAACATCGGACCTTGGTACCACAAACGCTGTGTCATGTTATAACACATGTTGTTTTCGATTACGGCGCGGACGCAGCCGCTGGTGCCTTCCGGGCGCAGCGTAATATGTTCGCCGTTCTTGTCATAAAAGTTGTACATCTCTTTGGAGACGATGTCAGTGGATTCTCCGACGGCGCGTTCAAACAGCGCGACAGGCTCCAGAATCGGCAGACGTACTTCCTGATACCCATAGCGATAGGTAATGTCCCGCACTTTGCTTTCCAGCCACTGCCATAATGGCGTTTCTTCCGGCAGGATATCTCTCATTCCTCTGATTGACTGAATTTTCATCATGATTATTCCTTGGATACGGCATCTGGATCGACAGACACCGCTATAAAGGATCGGTGCCCAGCGCATCGATCTGACATTAAGCAGGGGGGGGTTACACTTTGCGGCGGCGTTTGCTGGCGCATCACGTACAGCAAATACAAGGGTATCGTTACCATCTGCAAAATAATTCCCCAGAAAAGCGGTTGTGTACCCGCGCCGAGCAGCGCCGTGGTGACAAAAGCCAGGCCGAGCAGGCTCAGGCAGCTGTACAGGGTAAACTGACGGCCGCGATTAAGTTTTTTTGCCACCATCGTCACGGGCAACGATAAGGCGGCGAAGGCATAAGGGATCAGGCTGGCGGAAATCGCCAGTACGATAATCGTGCGGAACTGTTGTTCCAGATTGGGAGAAATGGTGAGCAGAATGACGCCGGTCATCAGACAAGCGGTGCAAACCAGGCCCTTGTAGGCGACTCCGTGCCGGTTGGTGGCGGCAAACAGTCGGGGGAATAAACCGGCTTCGGCTGCGGCGCGCGGCACTTCTGTTTGTAAAATCTGCCAGCCCGGCATGGCGCCCAGGCAGGCAATGATCGCCAGTGCCGAAACGCACTCACCCGCAGTCGTTCCCCATAATGTGCGCGCGGTATCGGCAAAGGGCGAGGTGGAGTCGATGAGCTGAGAATGAGGCAAAATACCCATGATGACGTTGCTGGAGCTGACGTAGCTCAGGGCGGCCAGCGTGAGACCGAGGATTGTCGCCAGCGGAATATTTCTTTTGGGGTTTATCGCCTGTGCTGATGAGACGGAAGCGGATTCAATACCCAAAAAACCCCACAGTGAAATGGCGGCGGCAGACAGAATTGCATGGTGAGAATTTTGCTGTGTTACGTTATAGCTGCGCATATAGAGGTGGGCATCGAAATGAAACCAGCCGAGAACGCCAATGCCGAGTACCACTGCCAGCATGCAGCTGCCGGTGAAAATCTGTGCGTAACCGACGACTCTGGCACCTTGCAGGCCTAAGGCGACAAAGAGCCAGAGGATCGCGATACAGGTGCCGGCAGCGTAGAGGGGGTGGTGTAAAATGGGGAAGAAAAAAGCGAGATAGCCGACGCCGGAGATCAATAAGGCGCAGTTGCCTATCCAGGTGGCAAGCCAGTAATACAGCGTCGTTTGCAGGCCGATATAGGGGCCGAAGGTCAGGCCGATATGTGCGATAACTCCGCCTTGGCATGGCGAGATCTGATTGGTTTTGGCGAATGTCAGTGCAAGCACCAGCACACCGCAGAAAGTTAATGCCCATCCCCAGATGGAAATCGAGCCTATTTGCGCCAAGGAGCTTGGCAGCATAAAGACGCCGCTCCCCATCATATTAGAGGCTGTCATGATGGTGAGCGCGGTAAGTCCCATGCGGTTGGTGGTTTGGCTGTTTGAACCCATGTCATTTTATCTTCACAAAATTGGTGACAGAGGCGAAGATGCCGGGCAGTTATGCGCGGTCAGCGGCAGAGTAGTTTCGGTCGCGGTTATTGCATCGTTCGCTGAAACTGTTTAGGTTAATCATTGTTGCCGGAGTGATTGGCGTCAGTACCGGCAACATATGTCAGACCGGAGGCAGTGATAGGCTATCACTGCCTTTTTTTATGCTGCGGTGGTTTGAGCATCGGCTATGACGTCGTCGATCAACGCATCAATTTTGCTTGAGTCCAGATGGTGGGCTGTAGCAATGAGATGAGCGACCTCGCCGGAGGTTGCCAGGCAGTGTTTCTTCCATACGGCTTCCGACGGGCAGGGGAAGACGACCGTAATCGAGTTTTTATTCCGCCAGGCATTCACCCCGGCTGACTGCAGGCGATCGACCGCATATTGCGCCATCTGCAGGCTGCGTGCGATGCGTCGTTGCCAGTCTTCGAAGCTGTGGCTTTTGATGGCTTCCCACATCATCATTGGCGTATGGCCGTTGCGGGAGCCGGTGATGGTTTTGTCATGTGCGGAGATATAGTCGATTTCGACTGAGATGCGATCGACGTTCTTTTTCTTGGCGAGCACGATCCCACAGGGAATAGGGGAACCGATCATTTTGTGTCCGGATACCCCGATCGAGTCAATACCATCAGCAAAGGTGAAGCCCTGCGGATCGTCAACGAATGGCAAAATCATCCCGCTTAATGCGGCGTCCGCATGCAGATAGTAATCTTCGCGCTTAAAACCGGCGTCTTTCAGGCGTTGCTGGATGATATGGATATCATCGATGGCCCCGCGGACGGTGGTGCCGATATTAGCGAAAATAATCGGATGCTTTTCATTATCTTTGGCGATTTTGGCCATTAAATCATTATAATCCACCTCGCCATTAGGTAGTGACTCCACAACTTGAGATTTAATACGCAGCAATTTAACAATTTTCGCTACGGAGTAGTGAGTATCCTTGGAATAATACAGCGTGCCGTCAGGGAAAATTTCACGCCCCAGGTAGCAGCCAAACATATTACTTTCTGTCCCGCCGTTGGTGACATATCCCCAGCTTTGTTCAAATGGAATTTTGAACAGTTCGGAAAAGTATTGCATCACTTCTTTTTCAAACTCAAAGGAGTTTAAAAGATAGTTACAATATTCGCTCCAATCTCCGCAGTTATTGATTGAAAAGCGCATGAAACGCTCAAGCAAGGTATAGTCAAAATCTGCCGATTCTGGGTAGCCGATATTAAAAAATTGGTTTTTTACACAATATGACCAGAATGCATCGAGTTTGTTTTGGTCAGGAATAGATAACGTCATTATTTATCTCCTTGTTAAGTATCTTTAATGATTAAGGGTTATTGGTTTTTATCAAGGTAAAGCACATCGTCGCCTTTTTTATTACGCCCGACGGCCACAAAGCAAAACAGCGGTATGGTTACCATCATCATGACAACGCCCCAGAACATAGAATCTGAGCCTGAACCGAGCATGGCGAATATGCTGTAAACCATACCGATAACGACCATGACGCTATAAAACATAAAGGTACGGCCACGGTTTAATTTTTTGGAAACCATGATAATTGGCAGGGATATCAGCGCGTACATATACGGCAGAAGCGAGGCGAATACGGACATCAGGATGACGACCTCAAACTGCTTGGCCAGGTTTGGCGATGCCGTCATCAGCAGTACGGCGCTCATCAATACCCCGGTGAAGATCAGGCTTTTCATCGGTACGTCATTTTTATTGGCGTCTGCAAAGAATTTCGGGAACAGCCCCTGTTGTGCGCCAGCGCGCGGGCCTTCCGACTGTAAAATCAACCAACCGGAAATCGAACCGAAACAGGCGATAATACTCAGCGCGGAGGCGATATTACCGGCGGTTTCGCCAAACATATAGCGGGCTGCGTCGGCAAACGGCGCGGCAGAGTTAACCAGTTCGGCGTGTGGAACCAAGCCCATAATGACGGAACAACTGCCGACATAACATACGGATGCGATTAGCAGGCCGTAAACGGTCGCTCTGGGAACCGTATATTCTGGCTGTTTGACCTGTCCGCTGGAGACGACGGCCGATTCAACGCCGAGGAAGCCCCATAGTGCAATCGATGCGGCAGTGATGATCGCGGATGAGTTGCTTTTTCCCGTGCCGTTATACACTTGGGTGAACATATGGGGATCAAACCAGAACCAGCCGACTACGCCGACGCCGAGCACCACAACCAGCATGCAGCTGGCGGTAAAGGACTGGGCGCGGCCGGCGACGCGGGCACCAAAGCTGGCCAGAATGATAAAGCCCCAAAGAATGACGATGGCGACAATGCTGCCAATGGTCGGATCGCGCAGTTGCGGGAAGAAATAACTCAGGTAGCCGACCCCGGCCACCAGCAAGGCCACATTACCGACCCAGGCGCTAATCCAATAGCACATAGTGGTCTGGAAACCGATGAAAGGGCCGAAGGCGTCGCTGGCATAGGCAACAATCCCGCCGTTACGCGGCGTAATTAAACTGGTTTTGGCAAATACCAATGCCAAAGCAATAACGCCGATAATGGTTAATAGCCATCCCCATAGCGATATATAACCAACGCCAGCGAGGTTGGTCGGCAACATAAATACGCCGGACCCCATCATATTCGATGCGGTGACCAGAGTAAGCGCGACAACCCCCATCTTATTGGCTGAGCTTGCACTAATAGATCCCATATTGAGTGTCCTATAAGTAACTATTTACGTGAAGTGAATGCAGTGGGTACATCACTAAGAGAAACGGATTTTAAGAACACTCAGGGGGCAAAATGTGACATAGATCACGTTTATTGTGTGGTGGGTTTTTTGGGGCTGATAAAAAGGCGTGTTTTTTTCAATAGTATAAAAAAAGCACTCTGTCCCATTTGTTTTTTAGTATTTAGGCCGCAGCCATGATGCGATTCAAATAGCTAGATATTGATTCACATTATCAAAACATTGGTATAACAAGGCACAAAATTAAGCTTTTTGTTTTTGTTTTGATGATAACTTCGTTGACATGGGCATAATGAATAATAAATTATTTGTCAGGGCCATGCCTTATGCATCAATGTTTAATATTAAGTGTTTATTTACTCTGCAATTGAATGGATAGAGCATTATGTCCAGAAGGGAACGCATATATATCGCCGATCTACCCCAGCTCATTCAACTTAAAGGTCATAATCATGGCATAATGTTTTTTGATGAGGCGGACTGTCAATTTTTTCTTAACTGTCTGGATAATGCATTGAAGTTATATTCTTGTGAATTACATGCGTATGCATTACTTCCGCATAGACTGTTATTATTATTAACGCCGGAAACCAAAGAAGATCTGAGCCGGTTTATACAACATATAGGGCGTAGCTATGTGCCTTATTATAATAATAAATATCATCGCAGCGGTGCGCTGTGGGAAGGGCGTTATGACAGCTGCCTGATCGAGCCGGGCGCCTATTTACTGTTGGCGCAACAATACGTTGATACCTACGAGAGGATGCGGGCGGAAGAGCGGGCGATTAGTCAGGATTGCTGCAGTTATCGTCATAATATCGGCGAGGTCGACCTTGCCAGAATTACCCCTCACGCCGAATATGTTCAGCTGGGCGCGACGCCGCAGCAGCGCACGTTGCAGTATCGGCGGTTTATCCAGGCAGCGCTTAGCCCGGCGATTCAGGAACGGATCCAACTCTGTTTAAGCCAAAACTGCGTGCTCGGCACCGCCAAATATTGCCAGAAGCTGGAAACGTTGATTCACCGCCATGTGCGGCCGCGCCATTGCGGCCGTCCGCGTAAGCATTACCATAATCAGGTCGCCGATTGGGTATGGCTGGAAAGTCAGGCCATGCGGTTGTTGCGACGTTACGGTTATCAGGAAATCCGCTTACCGTTGCTGGAGGTGCTGGCGCCGGAACAAATCGATAGCGTATTTACCCTTACCAATGAGCAGATGGTGAGCAGCGACTTTCCCTGTCATCAACAAGCCTTATTGCGTGGGGACGGCACGATAGGAAGCCTGCGGGCAATCGCCCGCTATCAGGATCTTCAGACGACGGGCAGGCTGTGGTACCTCGGCACCATGTTTCGTAGAACGGACAAGGTAATTAAGGATATTGAGCAATATCAGCAGGTCGGCGTCGAGGCGTTTGGTTACCAGCATGTGGATATTGAACTGGAGCAGATTATGCTGCAGTACGATCTCTTTCAGGCGTTGCAATTAACCGCCCACGTTGAGTTAAAGCTGAATACTATCGCCAGTGCGCAGGAGTTTGCCCAGTATCGTGCGGCGTTACGCCTTTATTATCAGCCTTTCCTCATCCTGTTTGATGAAGCATGGTTGGCATGGCTGCAACAGACGCCAGAAAAATTGCTGCAAATTGCAGATCCGCTATTGGAAAAGCTGCAAGCGCATGCTCCCAGGCGCAGCGATTTTATCTCTGCGGCTTCCCGACAGCGTTTTGAGCAGCTCACCGATGCGCTGAACCAAACCGGCATTCCTTTTGTTATCGATGCCGATCTGTATCCGGCGAATGACTATTGTCATACCATATTTGAATGGCATTCGGACAAGCTGGATCATGATACCCTGCTGTGCCGCGGAGGGCGCTACGATGCCCGCGCCAGCAGCCAGCTTAGCAAACCGGTGTTTGCCTGCGGTTTTGCTTTTATGTTGGATCCGATTATGCGCCTGCTACAGCTTACGCATGAAAATAGGCTGAAACAGCGGCTTATTGACGTGATCATTATCCCCCGCACGCCGGTTGCAAAACACCAGGCGCTCAGCGTTGGGCAAATGCTGAGAGAAGCATTTCCCCAACTGAGTATTGCCAATGATTTATCGCATCGGCATATCAACGTCTGTAAAAGGAATGCGAGCCGTCAAGGCTGCCGTTTTATCCTGGTCGTGCCGCCGCAATCGCATGAACAGATTGAAATCTTTGATAAAGAGATTGATCGGCACTGGGAAGGTAATATCAATGCTGCGATAGGTATTCTGAGCCACAGCCTTAACACATAGGCGAAGGAGGGGAGAGGTCGGTTTAATAATGGTGATGAGTGTCTTCTTTTTGTTCTCCTGTAAACCTATCTTGTGGCGCGTTGCTTTCCGCTTTTCGTTACAATTGCCTTTCTCCTTCTTGTTTTAGGATCGATTTGACGTGCTACTGCTGGTTATTACTACCATTTTATGGGCATTCTCTTTTAGCCTGATTGGCGAATATCTCGCAGGTCAGGTGGACAGTTGGTTTTCGGTGCTGATTCGTATCGGCCTGGCGGCCGTGGTATTCCTGCCGTTTCTGCGCTGGCGCAACATCAAGGGGCGGGTGATCCTGCTATATATGCTGGTGGGGGCTTGCCAGCTGGGCATCATGTACCTGTTCAGCTTCCGCGCCTTTTTGTATCTGACTGTGCCGGAGTTCCTGCTGTTTACCGTGCTGACGCCGCTGTATATCACACTGATCTACGATGTGCTCAGCCGCCGGCGTCTGCGCTGGGGCTATATGTTCAGCGCCCTGCTGGCGGTGCTGGGGGCGGCGATTATCCGCTATCACCAACTGAGCGAGCACTTCTGGCTGGGGCTGCTGCTGGTGCAGGCGGCCAATATCAGCTTCGCCATCGGTATTGTCGGCTATAAGCGTCTGATGGAAGTGCATCCGCTGCCGCAGCATACCGCGTTTTCCTGGTTTTATCTGGGGGCGCTGGTGGTGGCCGTCACGGCCTGGCTGCTGTGGGGTAACCCGCAACAGTTGCCGACCACCGGTCTGCAGTGGGGCATTCTGGTCTGGCTGGGCGTGGTGGCGTCGGGGCTGGGCTATTTTATGTGGAACTATGGCGCGACGCAGGTGGATGCCGGTACCCTCGGCATTATGAACAATATGCATGTGCCGGCCGGGCTGCTGGTTAACCTGGCTATCTGGCAGCAGCAGCCGCACTGGCCGAGCTTTATTATCGGCGGCGCGGTGATTTGCGCCTCGCTGTGGGTGCACCGGCGCTGGGTGGCGGTGAAAGAAGTACTTTAAGACAGACGCGCTGCGAACAGAATTCAATATTTTTTCGTTCGTAGCGCTGTTTTTTCCGTTATTACATCCTCAAAATTTATTTATTTCTTCAGGTTATTTCTCATATTTCTCGCTGTGCTAAGTATCCTCCCGAATTTTTCTGTATTAATTCCGTTTGTTTTTTATTATCTGCGAATAATTCGGCTTATTCCCAAATTCATTTTATTTTTTGCAATATATAATGACTTAACATTCGATGGTTATATGTTTATTTACAAACAACATTTACTGATTTTTCATTCCTGACTCTGGCGGCGTTAGCTGAGTGAGTAAATAAAAATTAGGCTGAAAAATAATAAAGGTGACGTATGGAATGCGGTAAACCTATTAGAATTGTGCTGTATTCGCATGATGCTGTCGGCCTGGGACATTTACGGCGAAACCTGGCGCTTTCATACAGCCTGAGCCGCGGCTTGTCCAGGTCGGTGACCGGATTATTGATCTCAGGCAACCACCACGCAGGCCGTCTGAGCCGGCCGGATCATTGGGATCTCCTGGTGCTGCCCGGTTATGAAAAACTCGGTGGTAGTTACCATTCACGTCAATTAGTGATGCCGCTGGAAGAATTGGCGGCGCTGCGCGCCAAAATTATCGCTTCCGCACTGGAGGCGTTTGAACCGGATATTTTAATTGTTGATAAACATCCTGCAGGTTTACAGGGTGAGCTGTTGCCGGCATTAAAGACATTGACGACAACCCGGCTGGTGCTTGGCCTGCGGGATATACTGGACGCGCCGGAAACCGCGTTGGCCCAATGGTATGCCAGCGGCAGTCATCAGGCGGTCAGAGAATATTATCATCGGATCTGGATTTATAGCGATCCGCGCATTCATTCCCCGTTTGATTCCGGCGAGCTGCCCGAAGAGTTACGCGCGATAAGCGATTTCACCGGTTACCTCGCCAAAGGGCGGCGTACGCTGGGCGAACCTGACTCCGCGACGAAAAATCAGTGGGGACGGCAGTTTCTGACCTTTGTCGGCGCGGGGTCGGACGGTTTTCCCGTCGCTCAGGCCGCCGTCAGGGCCAGGGTGCCGACGGGGTATCAGCATCTTGTCTGCACCGGCCCTGATATGGCGGCAGAAGACGTTGCAGCCCTACGCCTGATGGTCTCTTCGCCGGCCATCAGCGTGACATCGTTTATCGAACATGCGGCCACCCGTATCGCCTACGCTGCCGGTTTGCTGACCATGGGAGGGTACAACACGCTGTGCGAAGCGTTGGCGACCGATACGCCGACGCTGGTGGTGCCGCGCCGTTCGCCGCGCCTCGAGCAGCAAATCCGGGCTCAGGTGCTGGCAGAATGCGGCCTGATTGATATATGCCCGATTGAGCAGATCTCGCCGGCGTTCGTCGGCGACTGGCTGGAGCGGTGCAGCGCACGGCGCGTTGTACGGAGCAGGATAGATCTGGATGGCCTGCAGCATGTGCCGGCTCTGGCCAGCTCATTATTAACCACCAAGGAAGGAACTGCTGATGCAACGGACATCGCGCACAGGATATGTGCTGAAAACCTATCCCAAGCTGTCTGAAACCTTTATCTCGACGGAAATTCTGGCGCGTGAAGCGGCGGGAGAAGCGCTGGAAATCTTTTCCCTGCGCACGCCTGATGAGACGTTGATTCATGGCGCGGTGCGGAGAGTCAAAGCGCCGGTGTGTTATCCGATACGGCCGCAAACGGCGGATGCGTTGTGGGCGCTGCTGCGCCAGGCGCAGCCGTTGCTGCCCGCGCTGACTTCATTGCTGCCCGTTTTATTCAGCCAGCCAATGGAGGTGGCGGCGCAGGCCTGCGCAATTGCATGCCAGGTGCGGGCGCACAAAATCGACCATCTGCATGCGCATTTCGCTACGGTGTCCGCCGATACGGCGGCGCTAGCGGCACGCTTGGCGGAGGTGCCGTTCTCGGTGACCGCCCATGCTAAAGATCTGTTCCATCACTCGGTGTCTCACACACATTTGCGGCAGCTGTTTTCCCAGGCACACCATGTGGTCGCCATCAGTGATTACAATGCCCGCTGGCTGGAAACGCGCCTGGGCGCCGCGGATCCGCACGGCGGTTTTCGGATCCGGCGTATCTACAACGGGCTGGATCTAAAAACTTTTACTTTCCAGCCACCTTGCGCTCTGCCGGATGCGTCGCCGCGTTTTATCGCCGTAGGGCGTTTGGTGGCCAAAAAAGGTTTCGCCACCCTGATTGACGCCGCCGGACTGTTGCGCGATCGGGGTGTCAGCTTTCAAGTGGATATTATCGGCAGCGGCGTGGAGCAGGCTCGGCTGCAGGCGCAGATTATGCGTCTCGGCCTGGCGCAGCAAGTGGCGCTGCGCGGCGCGTTGCCACAGGAGCTGGTGATCCCGCTGTTGCGGCAGGCGACGGCGTTTACCGCGCCCTGCGTGGTGGCTGAAGACGGCAATGCGGACGGATTGCCGACGGTGTTGCTGGAGGCGATGGCGCTGGGTCTTCCCTGCATCGCGACGGATGTGACCGGCATTCCCGAAGCGATCCGCCATGAGGACACCGGCTTGCTGGTGCGGCAGCATGATGCAGAGGCACTGGCGGAGGCGATGCTGCGGCTGGCTCGGGATCGGGCGTTGAGTTGCCGCCTGGCCGATGCCGGCCGCAGTCTGATCGAGCGCAACTTCGACGCCGCCGTGCAGGCGCAGCTGCTGGCGCAGGCGCAGGCGGAGCCGTCGCCCGCCGGGGGGGCGCACCGATGAGGATTGCCTATGTGTGTGCGGATCCCGGCATTGCGCTGTTCGGCACCAAGGGAGCCAGCGTGCATGTGCAGGAGGTCATCCGCGCCCTGCGCCGCGCCGGGCATCAGGTTAATGTGTTATGTCTGCGGCGCGGCGATGCGGCACCCGCCGATCTGGCGGATCTGCCGGTTGAGGTGTTCCCGCTGCCGCCGGGTGCGCAGACGCCTCGCGAACGCGAGGAGGCGGTATGGCATGCCGGCCGTCGGATGGCGGATGCAATTGCCGTTCAGCGTCCGGAGCGGGTGATTGAACGTTATTCGTTATTCAGCGCCGACGTGATGCTGACGGCCAGCGAGCTTGGCATTCCCTGCGCGCTGGAGGTAAATGCGCCGCTGCTGGAGGAGCAGCGTAAATACCGTAGCCTGATCTACCACGATCGGGCGCTGGCGACACTGCAGGCGGCGGCGCGGGCAGCCAGCGTAGTGGTGGCGGTTTCTTCCGCCGTCGCCGACTGGGTGCTGCGCCATGCGCCGGCCGCCAGGGTGTTGATGTTGCCCAACGGCGTCAATACCGAACGCATCGTGCCGCAGCCGCGGCGCGATGCGGCGGAACCGCTGATCATCGGCTTTGTCGGCACGCTGAAGCCCTGGCACGGGGTGGAGGTGCTGCTGCAGGCCGCTGCGCAGGCGGGGCGGCCTGCATGGCGGCTGTGCGTCGTCGGTGACGGTCCGCAGGCCGAGAGTCTCCGTAGCCTGGCCGCCAGGCTGGCGCTGCAGGTTGAATTTACCGGCGCGGTGACACCGGAGTCTATTCCTGCACTGTTGCAGCGGATGGACATTGCGGTCGCGCCCTATACCGCCGAGGCGGAGCCCTATTTCTCCCCGCTCAAGGTGTTTGAATATGCCGCCGCCGGGCTGCCGATCGTGGCGGGCGCGCACGGGCAACTGGCGGATATTCTGCTGCACGGTGAAACGGCGCTGATGTTTACCCCGGGCGACAGCCAGGCGCTCACGCGCCACCTGCTGGCATTGGCGGATGACCCGGCGTTGCGCGAACGGTTGGGGCAGGCGGCGCGCCGCTGGGCGCTGGGTCAAAGCTGGCAGCGGGTGACGGCGCGTATGCTGCAGGCGATGGCGGTCGGCGTGACGCCAGGAGGACGGCGATGACGTCAGCGACAGGGCCTGGGGCGCACGCATCCGCTTCGTCGCTCGGACGGATGGTGCGCCATATGCTGCCTTACCTGCGCCAGCAGAAGAAGCTTGCCGCCGGCGGCGTACTGGCGATGTTGACGGAGGTAGTGCTGCGCGTTGCCGAGCCGTGGCCGGTGAAATATGTGATTGATGCGCTGTCGGTTTCGCTGGGCGCTCGTCTGGACGGCGATCTGGCGCCGGCGACGCTGTGGCTGCTGCTTGTCTGCGGCGGCTGTGCGCTGGCGCTGGCGATGTTGCGCGCGATGGCGAGCTTTCTGACCACGCTGGCCTTTGCGCTGACCGGCAGCCGCATCGCCACCCGGCTGCGCGCCGATCTGTATCAGCACGTGCAGCGTCTGAGCGTACAGTATCACCGCACTACGCCGCAGGGCGATCTGGTGCAGCGGCTGGTGGCGGATATCGGCCGTCTGCAGGAGGTGGCGGTCACCGCCGGTCTGCCGCTGATGGGCAACATGCTGACCCTGGTGGCCATGAGCGGCGTGATGCTGTGGCTCAACCCGCCGCTGACGCTGTGTGTCTTGGGCTGTGCTGCGGCGTTTGTGCTCGCCACCCGCTATTCCGCCCCGAAAATCACCGCCGCAGCGCGGAAAACCCGTAAGCAGGAGGGGGCGCTGGCTTCGCTGGCGCATGAAACGCTGGGGGCGATTGCGGTGGTGCAGGCTTATGGCCTGGAGTCGGCGCTCAGCCGGCGTTTTGCCGGCGCTAATCAAAAATCGCTGACTGAAGGCGTGCGGGCGCGGCGGCTGGCCGCGGCGCTGGAGCGCGCCACCGATGTGCTGGTGGCCCTCGCCGTAGGGACGGTGCTGTTTTTCGGCGGGCTGCAGGTGCTGCGCAGCGAGATGACGCCAGGCGATTTGGTGCTGTTTCTGACATACATGAAAACCACCATGAAACCGTTGCGTGACGTGGCGAAATATAGCGGCAGGATCGCACGCGCCGCCGCCTCGGGCGAGCGGGTGATGCAGGTGTTGCGGCAGCAGCCTGCGATCAGCAACGCTGCCGATGCGCGGCCCTGTTCCGAACCGGTGCGCGGCGAACTGCATTTTGACCGTGTCTGGTCAGACTACGGCGGTGCGCCGGTGTTGAAGGGTGTTGAGCTGCATATTCGGGCCGGCGAGCACGTCGCGCTGGTCGGCGCATCCGGAGCCGGGAAGTCCAGTCTGGCGGCGCTGGTGATGCGCCTGCAGGATCCTGCCCGGGGTGAAGTGCGCCTTGACGGGCGGCCGTTGCGCAGCCTGACGCTGGCCTCCCTGCGTGCGCAGGTGGCGGTGGTGCATCAGGAGCCGGTGCTGTTCGCCATGAGTATTCGCGACAACATCCGCATGGGCAATTTGGCCGCGGATGAGACGGCGATTGTCGCCGCCGCCCGGCAGGCTGACGCCCTGGCCTTTATTCAGGTGCTGCCGGCCGGTTTTGATACGGTGCTAGGGGAGCGCGGCGAGACGTTGTCCGGCGGCCAGCGTCAGCGTATTGCCATTGCCCGGGCGCTGTTGCGCGATGCGGCGGTGGTGGTGCTGGATGAGGTGACGTCCGGGCTGGACAGCCGGGCGGCGCAGGCGGTGCTGAATAGTCTTGACCGTTTGATTCGCGCCAGAACCACGCTGGTGATCACCCATGACTTTGACGTCGCGATGCGCTGTGAGCGCATCATCTGGCTGGAGGACGGCAGGGTGGTTGAGTCCGGGCCGCGGGACGCCTTGCTGGCGGGGGATGGTCGTTTTGCTCGCTGGGGGGCAGAGCGCGCCCCAGCCACTCGCAGCACGGAGGGGAAATATGATGATTAATCTGGCGGATCCGCAGGCTATCCGGCGCGCGTTGAGCGACCAGGCGTTAACCCAGATGGCCGGGCAGCCCATCGGCTGCCATTACCTGCGCGTCAAGCCCGGCACCTCGGTGTGGGGAGAGATCTCGGGCGACTTCGGCGACGGCCTCGGCAGAGGCTGGCTCTATGTCCACGCCGATCCACTGAAGGCGAATAAATTCAGGCAGCGTGCTGAACGCTACGGCCTGCCGCTGCTCGCATTGGGATCCGGAGCGATCATGGGCAGCATGGCGCTCGATCCGGTGCTGCACCGCGGCTGGCGGGTATTGCGTCGCCGGCTGTCTGGCGAGGCGACGACAGGCTGGTCGCTGCTGAAATATCGACCGGGGCGGCGGATGGTGTTACGGGTTGAAGAGCGGCATGGCGGCTCTGTGTTGGTCAGAGTGCTGGCCCGCTGCACGCCGGCTTATGCAGCGGTGGTGAGGCTGGTTCATCAGGCCGGGCTGGGGGCGGCGTTGCAACGGATGGACACACGGCATCATATCGTCAGCCTGCAGTGGCTGGAAGGTGAGACCGCCGGGAGCGTGCCGGCCGAGAGGCTGGAGGAGTCCTTGTTTGCTGCTGCCCGGTTGCATGCGCTGCACGCTGACGGCCTGGATCTGCCGCATTATGACGCAAGCTGGTTCGCGCAGACGCTGGCGCAGGCTGAACGCACGCTGTGCTGGCTGCTGCCGACGCTGCGTCATCAGGTGCGGCGGCTGGCGGAGCGTTTACCGGCGGCCGTTGCGGACTCGCTGCGCCGGTCGCCGGGGCTAGTGCACGGTGATTTCTCCGCCGACCAGATTGTGTGGCACGCCCGGCGGCGGCCGCGTCTGATCGATGTCGATCGCGCCGGCTACGGACAGCCGGTAATGGACATCGGTTCGCTGTTGGCGGTTGAGATGCTGCAGGGAGACTTACGCAGCCTGCCCGCGCTGCCTTACCCTGCGTTGTCGGCGTGGGTGGCGTATGCGCTGCTGCAGCGGGCGGCCGAACCGTATCGTTATGGCGATGAGAACTGGCAGGATGCACTGCAGGCGCGCATTCAACAGGCGTGGGCGGTGCTGGAATGAAACTACCGGAGATCATGTTTGCTCTGTCAGGCGGCATCTGGCGTCTGCAGCGCTGCTGGCCGTCGCTGGTCGATAGTCAGCCGCCGGCGGTGAAGCGCATCATCGTGGAGGCGACGCCGATGCACGGCGATCGCAGCCGTCGTCATGCAGCGCTGCTGAGTGTCAATCCGCTCCAGCCGGAGGAGGCGCTGTGGCTGCAACTTCATCCCTATGGTCAGGATGCGGCGCTGCCGGCGCTGACGGAGCATTTACAGCACGCGCTGCGGGACGACCCCAGCGCCGTGGTCGTGGCGCACCGCAGGGGGAAGCGGGCGGTGATCCGTTCCGTCCGCGGCTTTGTCAAGGTGCTGCGGCCGGGGAAAGCGCCGACGCTGGTGCATCGTCAGGCGTGCGCCGCACGCTATTACGGCGGACACGCCGTGTTGGCGGCGCTGTTGCAGCATGACGATGCGGCGTTAATCACCGCCCCGCTGGCGGGCCGGACGCTGGCCGAACTGGGAAATGACCCGTCGCTGGATGACGGCGGGCTGGCCGGTTGCTGGTTCGCTTTCGGCAGCATGATGCGCCGCTGTCAACGTGAACTCCCTGCCGACTGGTGTGGTTTGCCTCAGCATCGCCTTGAGGATGAGTGGCGCATCGTTGATGACTGGCTGATGCGCATGATGCTGTCTGGGCAGGTGCCGCCGGAGCGCGTGCTGGTTCTGCACCAGCGCAGTCAGCAGCTTTGCGGCGCGCTGGCCGGTGAGGGCGTTGTGCCGCTGTCTCTGCTGCATCGGGATTTGCACGACAAACAGGTGTTGTTCACGCCGGACGGGCCGGCGCTGCTGGATTTTGACACGCTGGCGCTGGGCGATGCGGCGCTGGATCTGGGCAACGTATTGGCACATCTGCGGTTGCGGGCCTATCAGCATGCCTGGTGCAGCGAACTGGAGCCCTCGCTCAGTTTTACTCGTTTTCGTCTGGCGCGACAGGCCTTGCTGAACGGTTGGGCGCCGGATGAGGCGTCGATGGCGCGTGCGAACTTATTTACCGAGCTGAGCTGGATCCGCCTGGCAGGCGTTTATCAGTGGCGGCCAGCCTGGCAAAAAATGGCTAAGCATATGGTGCAGGCTGACGACCATCAGGGGCTGTAAGCCGTCTTTATCGGCGGCGGAATATGAACAAGCGGGAGAGAAGGATGATAAGGAATTCATGTTTAGCGGCAGTACCGTTGTTATTCCTTTCTGGTGCGGCTGAGGCGATAACGCTGTATGAAGAAAAGGGCACCACGCTGGATTTTTCCGGTTCAATTCGCCTGATGTTCGAAAATGCGAAGAAAACCGACGCGGGGCAAAACAGCACGCATATCAAGGATGAGAGTTCGCGTTTCGGTATTGGCATTTCACACCAAATCGACAGCGACCTGCGCGGTTTTGGTTATTTAGAGTTTGGCAACGATACCCAGTCGGCGGAGAACAAATTCAAACTGGGCAACCGCCAGGCGTATGTCGGTCTGGCGCGGCGCAGTCTTGGCGATATCGCCATTGGTCGCGTCCTGTCGCCGTTCGATAAGGTGGCGCGTTCAGACTATACCTACGAATATGGCGGCGTATTGGATTTCGGCGATAGGTATATTGGCCGTTCCACCGGCAGCTCCGATGACGGTAAAAATGACTTTATCGGCCGCGTGTCCAATTCTGTGCGCATGATGTCCGCCGAGTTTGCCGGTTTCAGCGCCGGCGCAACCTACACCCTGCAAAACGGTGATGAGGTTAACGAGATCAATAACGCCTACACGCTGGCGGCCTTTTTCCGCCAGGCGAACCTGCGGCTGGCCGCAGGATACGGTGCGGCGGAAGGCAACGGTGAACGCGCGAAGAAACCCCAGAATTATATGGACAGCAAGGAGCGAGTGAAGGCGATCAAAGAAGAGATCTGGGGCATCGGCGCAGAGTATACCCTGGCGGATCTCGATCTCTCTCTGGCGGTTGACTACGGGCGGTTGCGCATCAAAAACGGCAACCAGCGCTCGGGAGATGCGTATAAAAAAGTCAACGGGACGCCGAAGGCTGAACTGCTGGGGCTGGGAGCCAACTGGGACTGGGGCCGGGGTAATCTCTACGGCGGTTATTACCGGAAGGCGGGTAATCATGACGCCAATAACTGGCGGGAGCAACGTTATGTGATAGGCGCAGATTATGAACTGACGAAAAAGGTCGTCACCTGGGTCGAGCTGGCCCATGAAGATCAACGCGCCGACCAGTACGACAAAGTGACCGACAGACTGCTGGGGCTGGGGCTGCGCATCTATTTCTAAAGCGTCCGGCCGGACGCCGACGATCGGGCGTCCGGCCGGCATGGTTCAGGGCTGTGACGCCAGCGGTTGAGTGACGGGCGGCACCGCGTTGGGGCGTGCGGCGTCGCGCACGAACGGCAGATGATCGCAGGCATGCTGACGGGCGGAACGAATAAACGCTTCGGTGATCGCCTGGCGCTGTTCGCCGTCGCGCACCGCGGCGTACAGCCGGCTCCACAGGCCGTCGCCGAGGGTTTTTGTGATCACCAGCCCCTGACGTTCAAAGCTCTCCACCACCCAGTGCGGCAGAGCGGCAATGCCCATGCGCGCCGCCACCATCTGAATCAGCAGCAGCGTATTATCGACGCTTTTTAACGCCGGACTGATGCCAGCCGGCTGCAGGAAGTAACGCCAAATATCCAGCCGTTGGCGCTGCACCGGGTAAATCATTAGCGTTTCATCGCTCAAATCTTCCGGTGTGATCTGCGTTTTACCGGCCAGCGGGTGATCCGGCGCCAGCACCAGACGCACCTCAAAATCAAACATCGGCGAATAGTGCAGACCGCTGCGCGGCAGAATATCGGAGGTCATTACCAGATCCAGCTCGCCCTGCTGCAGCGCCGGCTGTGGGTCGAAGGTGACGCCGGATTTAAAATCCATCACCACCTGCGGGTAGCGCTGGCGGAAGTTATCCAGCGCCGGCGTCAGCCACTGGATGCAGCTGTGGCATTCGATGGCGATGCGCAGCGTGGTCTGATGCGGTTCATGACAGGCCTGCAGCGCCTGTTGGATCTGCGGCAGCACCTGCTCCGCCAGCTGCAACAGGATCTCTCCTTGCGCGGTAAAGCGCAGCGGTTGGCTTTTACGAACGAACAGCTTGAAACCCAGACGTTGTTCCAGATCGCTGAACTGATGCGAAAGGGCAGACTGGGTCTGATGGAGTTGGGCTGCCGCGGCGGCTAACGAGCCGGTATTACACAGTGCCTGCAGCGTCCGTAAGTGTTTCAGTTCGATCATGAGAGTCCTTCACGGTGACAGTGAATAATTTGCGCTTGTGGTTACTACAGTACCTGTTGATTATGGATGTGTAAACATCTAGACGGCTAAGTGCCCATTTGTCTGGGCCACAATGGGGAAAAGACGATGACAATTTTGAATCACACTCTGGGTTTTCCGCGTGTTGGGCTACGGCGTGAGCTGAAAAAAGCGCAGGAAAGCTATTGGGCAGGTAACTCAACGCAGGAAGAACTGCTGGCCGTGGGCCGTGAGCTGCGCGCGCGTCACTGGCAGCAACAACGGCAGGCCGGCGTCGATTTGGTGCCGGTCGGCGACTTCGCCTGGTACGATCACGTACTGACCACCAGTCTGCTGCTGGGCAACGTGCCGGCACGTCATCAGAACCAGGATGGTACCGTCGATCTGGATACGCTGTTCCGCATTGGCCGCGGCCGCGCTCCGAGCGGCGAGCCGGCGGCGGCGGCGGAAATGACCAAATGGTTTAACACCAACTATCACTACATGGTGCCGGAATTCCATCAGGGCCAGCCGTTCAAGCTGGGCTGGACGCAGCTGCTGGATGAAGTGGACGAGGCGCTGGCGCTGGGACATAAGATCAAGCCGGTGCTGTTGGGGCCGCTGACCTACCTGTGGCTGGGCAAGGTTAAGGGTGAGCCGTTTGACCGCCTGACGCTGCTGCAGGATATTCTGCCGGTGTATCAGCAGGTACTGGCGGAGCTGGCCAGACGCGGCGTGGAGTGGGTGCAAATTGATGAGCCAGCGCTGGTGCTGGAACTGCCGCAGGCGTGGCTGGATGCTTACCAGCCGGCGTATCAGGCGCTGCGGGGCCAGGTAAAACTGCTGCTGACTACCTATTTCGACAGCGTCGGCCATAACCTGGACACCATCCGCGCGCTGCCGGTGCAGGGGCTGCATGTCGATCTGGTGGCGGGCAGCGACGATATTGCTGTGCTGAACAATGCATTGCCGAAAGACTGGCTGCTATCGCTGGGCGTGATCAACGGCCGCAACGTATGGCGCGCCGATCTGAGCCGCTGGTTCGAGAGTCTGCAGCCGCTGGTGGGCAGCCGTCCGCTGTGGATTGGCTCTTCCTGTTCGCTGCTGCACAGCCCGATCGACCTGAGTGTGGAAACGCGCCTCGATGAAGAGGTGAAGAGCTGGTTTGCTTTCGCCCTGCAGAAATGTGCGGAGCTGTCGCTGCTGAGCGCGGCGCTGAATGCCCCGGATGCGGACAAACAGGCGCAGTTGGACGCCTACAGCGCGCCAATCCGCGCCCGCCGTCACTCCAGCCGCGTACATAACGCGCAGGTGGAACAACGCCTGGCGGCGATCACCGCGCAGGACAGCGAGCGCAGCAGCCTGTATCCGCAGCGCGCCGACGCGCAGCGTGAGCGTTTCAACCTGCCGACCTGGCCGACCACCACCATTGGCTCATTCCCGCAGACCACTGAAATCCGCGGCCTGCGTCTTGATTTCAAACAGGGGAGGCTGGACGGCAGCCATTACCGCACCAGTATCGGCGAACATATCAAACAGGCGATTACCGAGCAGGAGCGCCTGGGCCTGGACGTGCTGGTGCACGGCGAAGCCGAACGTAACGACATGGTGGAATACTTCGGTGAAAACCTCGACGGCTTTGTGTTTACGCACAATGGCTGGGTGCAGAGCTACGGCTCCCGCTGTGTGAAACCGCCGGTGATTATCGGCGACGTTAGCCGTCCGCAGGCGATTACCGTCGAGTGGGCCAAGTTTGCCCAGTCGCTGACCGACAAGCCGGTTAAAGGCATGCTGACCGGGCCGGTGACCATTCTGTGCTGGTCGTTCCCGCGCGAAGACGTCACGCGTGAAACCATCGCCAAGCAGATTGCGCTGGCGCTGCGCGACGAAGTGGCAGATCTGGAAAAGGCCGGTATCGGCATTATTCAGATTGACGAGCCGGCGCTGCGCGAAGGGCTGCCGCTGCGTCGCTCCGACTGGGCCGCTTACCTGAACTGGGCGGTGGATGCCTTCAAGCTGAATGCCGCAGTGGCACGTGACGATACGCAGATCCACACCCATATGTGTTACTGCGAGTTTAACGACATCATGGATTCGATTGCGGCGCTGGATGCGGATGTGATCACGATCGAAACCTCACGTTCCGATATGGATCTGCTGGAAGCCTTCAAAGAGTTCGAATACCCGAATGAAATCGGGCCGGGCGTATACGATATCCACTCGCCTAACGTGCCGAGCGTGGAATGGATTGAAGCGCTGCTGCGCAAGGCGGCGCAGAACATTCCGGCGGAGCGTCTGTGGGTGAACCCGGACTGTGGCCTGAAAACCCGCGGCTGGCCGGAGACCCGTCAGTCGCTGGCGAACATGGTGCTGGCGGCGCAGCGTCTGCGTGAAAACGCATAAGCCAGACAGCAACAGGATTGAGGGCGCTTCGGCGCCCTCAGACTGCTGACAAAGTTAGTTATTAGGGAGAGAGTGGCGATGGGGTCGTAGCGGCGTAAGCCGCCGGAGTGCCCCTCGTTACGCTAGGCCCGGGTATCTCCGGCCATCAGACGACTTTGTCATCAACTTCAGGGCGCTTCGGCGCCCTTTTTTATTATTACGGTGCTAAAGGGGATTGCGGGCTGTGCCCTCATTCGATATTGTTATGTTATAACATATTATTTGAGGTGCTTCTCATTGTTTGTTCAATCTGATGGCCCTGCGTTATTGCAATTACGGCGGCTGTCGTTGTCCATCGGCGGTAAACCGCTGCTGTCCGATATCAGTCTGAGCCTGCGGCAGGGAGAGCGGCTGGCGATCATCGGCCCTAACGGCAGCGGCAAAAGCACGCTGCTGCGTATTCTGACCGGCGAGCTGCAGCCGACGTCGGGTGACGTGCGGTTTACCGGCCGCGCCCTGCCTCAGCTTAGCCGTATGCAACGCGCCCGTGCGATTGCGCTCCTGGCGCAAAATGACAGCGCTCATCCGCACCTGACCGTCGATGAATACGTCTCTTTGGGACGGTTGCCCTATCAGGGAGAGGAGAGCATGCGGCAACACCGGCAGATCGTCGAACAGGCGCTGCTGGAAACCCGCATGCAGGCGCTGAGGCAGCGCCGCTTTGCCCGGCTTTCCGGCGGCGAGCGACAGCGGGCGGCGCTGGCGCGCGTTTTTGCTCAAACGCCGCAGCTATTGCTGCTGGATGAACCGACCAATCATCTTGACCCGCTGGCGCGTGCCAGCCTGTTGTCATGGGTGAAACGCAAGGGGATTACGGTGATTGCAGTGCTGCATGATTTACCGCTGGTTGCACCGTTTGCCGACCGGGTAGCGGTGATTGAACGCGGTCGTCTGGTGCGCTGCGATGTGCCGGAGCGCGCGCTGGCCGCCGACTGTATCCGCGCGGTATTCGGGTTGGACAGCTTTGTTATCCCGCATCCGCAAACCGGCCAGCCGTTACATATCTTTGAAGCGCCGCCATGCGCAGGGTGAGGGTGTTTATGAGCAGGGCAGTATTGCATGCGTTATTGCTGCTGGCGTGGCCGGCGTTGGGTGCGGCGTTTCCGGTGACGGTCGACAGCTGCGGCGAACCGCTGACCTTCAACGCTGCGCCGCAGCGGGCGGTAATCAACGATTTAAACATGGCCGAGATGGCATTTGCGCTGGGGCTGCAGCCGCATATCGTCGGGCTGACCGGCATATCTGGCTGGTATCAGGTCGATGCCGAATTCAAACGTCAGCAGGGAACGATTCCTGAGCTGGCGGACAAGTATCCGTCACTGGAAACGCTGTTGGCAGCCAATCCGGATTTCTTCTTCGCCGGCTGGAACTATGGCATGAAAATCGGCGGCGAGGTTACGCCGCAGTCGCTGGCGAAATATGGCATTAAAACCCTGGTGTTGAGCGAAAGCTGTATCTGGACTCAGCGGTCACGGCCGCGCGCCAGTATGGCGCTGCTGTATGACGATATGCTGAAACTGGGGAAAATCTTCGGTCGTGAAACGCAGGCTGTCCAGCGGGTTAATCTGTGGCGACAGCGGCTGGAAACGCTGCGTCAACGTATCGGCCAGCGGCCGGCGCCCAAGGTCTTTGTCTATGACTCTGGTGAGGATAAACCTTTCACCAGCGGGAAATATGCCATGCCGACCGCGCTGATTGAGGCCGCCGGCGGCAAAAACGTGATGGATACCTTGGCGGCCAGCTGGGCGACCACGTCGTGGGAAGAAGTGGCGCGACAGCAGCCGGATGTGATTGTGCTGCTGGATTATCAACATGGGGGAGGCGCGGCGCACTTGCAGCAGTTTCTTGCCGCGCATCCGTTAATGAAACACACCCCGGCAGTGCGTCATCAGCGTTATCTGCGCCTGAAGTATGCCGAGTTGACGCCCGGGCCGGCCAATATCGCGGCGATAGAGAAACTGGCGCGCGTGCTGTATCCGGAGGTCTTTGATTGATTAACGGCAGGCTGCGCTATGTCGTGGCGATCGTACTGCTGTTGGCATTGCTGGCGGTGCTGATGCTGGTCGGTATCGCTATCGGTGCGACCCGTTTACCTGATGGACAGCTGATGGCGGTATTAGGGCTGGGCGATCGACCGGCGTCGCCGATGATCGCCCGGATCGTGTTTGAGCTGCGTGTGCCGCGGGTGTTGCTGGCGGCGCTCACCGGCGCGGGGCTGGCGCTGGTTGGCGCGTTGCTGCAGACCGCCACGCGCAATGAGCTGGCGGACCCGTTTTTATTTGGCCTTTCGTCCGGCGCATCGGCCGGGGCCGTTGCGGTGATTACGCGTCTGGGCGACCGCCTGGGGAACTGGACATTACCCATTGCAGCCTTTGTCGGCGGCCTGGTGTCCGCCATTGCCGTCATGCTGCTGTTGCGTTTGCAACAGCATAAAGGCGCGGAGCGTATTGTGATCAGCGGCCTGGCGATCTCTTTTTTGTTCGGCGCGATGACGAATTACCTGGTGTTCACCGGCGATCAGCGTGCGGCAAGCGCGATTCTGTTTTGGTCATTGGGCGGTCTGGGGCTGGCAAGCTGGCAAAATCTTTGGCTGGCGGCCGCCGCCAACCTGTTGCTGATAAGCTTTATCTGCTTACGCTGGCGGTCACTGGACGCTTTGCTTGGCGGGGAACAGACCGCCGTTTCGCTGGGAGTCCAGCTGACGCGGTTACGCAGTGAGGTATTTCTTTGCTGCGCGCTGGCGACGTCTGCATTGGTGGCGCTCACCGGGGTGATTGGCTTCGTCGGCCTGATGGTGCCGCACTTGGCGCGGCCGCTGTGCGGCGTGCGTCATTTGCCATTGTTGCCGCTGAGCGCCGTTATCGGCGCACTGTTGCTGACCGCCGGCGATGTGCTCAGCCGCACCCTGATGGCGCCGCAGGAGCTGCCGATTGGCGTGATTACCGCCGGATTAGGCGGCGTGTTTGTGCTGATGATTCTGTTTAAACGCTAAGTGCTAAGTCAGAGCCACCGCCGTGCCGGCGTCGTGATTGGGCTCAGCCGTTGCGCTGAGCCCGTATGACGTTTACTTCACCCCGACCACGCCGTGCTGTATAAACCAGTTCAGCATGCGCTGCCAGCCGTCCTGCGCGGCTTCGGCGTTAAAGCTCGGGCGGTAATCCGCGTTAAAGGCGTGACCGGCTTCAGGGTAAACCACGATCTCCGCATCGGCGTTGGCGGCGCGGATCGCCTGGCGCATGCTTTCCACGCTTTCCAGTGAAATACCGCTGTCCTGACCGCCGTACAGCCCCAGCACCGGGGTCGACAGATGGCTGGCGATATCAACCGGATGCTTGGGCGAATTCAGCGTCTTTTCCCCCACCAGTTTGCCGTACCACGCTACCGCAGCCTTGAGCTGCGGGTTATGCGCGGCATACAGCCAGGTGATGCGTCCGCCCCAGCAGAAACCGGTGATGGCCAGTTTGCTGGCGTCGCCGCCGTGCCGGGTCGCCCAGTGGGCGACGTGGTCCAGATCCGCCAGCACCTGGTTGTCCGGTACTTTGCTGACCAGCTTTTGCAGCAGGTCGCCGATCTCGCTGTAGTCGGCGGCATCACCCTGGCGGAAGTACAGCTCCGGGGCAATGGCCAGGTAGCCCTCTTTCGCCAGCCGGCGGCAGAGATCCTGAATATGCTGATGGACGCCGAAAATTTCCTGCACCACCAGGACCACCGGGAAAGGGCCCTGATGGTTAGCCGGCTTGGCAATATAGGCCGGCAGATTATCGCCCTGCGAGGGGATGGTGGTTTCCCCGGCGTGAATGCCCTGATCGTCGGTGTAAATTGTCGTATCGGCCAACGGCTCGGCGGCAGGGGCGAAGCTTCCCTGTACCGGTTCTAGTGTCATTGCGTGTTCGGTTTTCATGGCGGTCTCCATCCAAGAGAAGCGGAGCAAAGATTAACTATAGATAACAAGATGGCCGGTTGTCATCGCCGTTTTGTGGCGTTTGTCGGCTATGCTTGAGCCAGTGAAAACATGGCTCTTTGGGGTTATTAATGTGATTTAAATCACATAAAATATGTCGATCGCTGTCTGTTTCTTCTTTTGTGGTGATGTTAGTCACGAAAAATGGCGAAGATTTTCAGTAGAGTGCTTTTTTGTTCCTCCCAATAATCCTGATTTATGAGGAGTCTCGTATGTCTCAGTCTGATGTTTTTCATCTCGGCCTCACCAAAAACGATTTACAAGGGGCTCAGTTGGCAATTGTTCCCGGCGATCCGCAGCGCGTAGAAAAAATTGCCAAACTGATGGAGAACCCGGTGCATCTGGCGTCCCATCGTGAGTTCACCACCTGGCGCGCGGAGCTGGACGGCAAAGCGGTGATCGTTTGTTCCACCGGTATCGGCGGGCCGTCGACCTCCATCGCGGTGGAAGAACTGGCACAGCTGGGGATTCGTACGTTTTTGCGTATCGGCACCACCGGCGCCATTCAATCGAATATCAACGTCGGCGACGTGTTGGTGACCACCGCGGCGGTGCGTCTTGACGGCGCCAGCCTGCACTTTGCGCCGATGGAGTTCCCTGCCGTGGCCGATTTCGCCTGTACCACCGCGCTGGTCGAGGCGGCCAAGGAGAACGGCGCTGTGACCCATATCGGCGTTACCGCCTCTTCTGACACCTTCTACCCGGGACAGGAGCGTTACGACACCTATTCCGGCCGCGTGGTCAGCCGCTTCAAAGGCTCGATGGAGGAGTGGCAGGCGATGGGCGTAATGAACTATGAAATGGAATCTGCCACGTTGCTGACCATGTGCGCCAGCCAGGGGCTGCGTGCCGGCATGGTGGCCGGCGTGATCGTCAACCGTACCCAGCAGGAAATCCCGAACGCGGAAACCATGAAGCAGACCGAAAGCAAAGCGGTGCAGATCGTGGTGGACGCGGCGCGTCGCCTGCTGTAATCCGCTGTTTTTACGGGCCGTCATGCGGCCCGTTTCTCCCTTCCTGCGCGTTAAATTCAGCATCAGTACGTAAGCTGCGGCGCTGCCGGCGGTAAAAAGTTTTGCGCCTTTTCAGTCATACTCCCTTGTCTGTTGCCGCAACTTGAATTATTTAGGGTATAACCTTCAGCGTCCGCCCGCTTTGTCCACTCGCTGCGTTGGCGCTTTCTCAGACAATAATCAAGAGGATGTCTATGACCGCCCAAATTCTGCTCCACCCCTCGCTTGCGCCACTGGATGGCGGCATCAACTTTCGTGATTTAGGCGGCAACAGCGCTGCCGACGGACGGCGCATCAAGCGCGGCCTGTTGTTTCGTTCCGGCTCGCTGGAACGCCTGACGGAAAACGACTGTACGTTCCTGGCGGGCGTCCCGGTGCGTTCGGTGCTGGACTACCGCGATACCGATGAGGTGCAGGCCAAGCCGGATATTTTATGGCAGGGGGCGCAGTACCACCATTTCCCTGCCAACCCGCTGAGCAATGAAGTGAACGCCAACCTGGAAAAACTCACCAGCGAGACGCTGGCGACGTTTGATGCGCGTGCTTTTATGCTGGAGCTGTATCGTCGTCTGCCGTTTGGCAATGCGGCCTATCAGCAGCTGACGAGCCTGCTCGGCAACCCAGCGGAAGGGGCCATTGTGCAGCACTGTGCGGTTGGCAAGGACCGTACCGGGGTCGGCTCTGCGCTGGTGCTGTTTGCGTTAGGCGCGGACGAGGCGACGGTGGTGGAAGATTACCTGCTGACGGAAACCACGCTGGCCGCCTTCCGCGAACAGATGCTGGATCAGCTGTCGGTACGTCTGAATGAGTCTGCGCTGGCGCAGTTTGCCTATGTGCTGAGCGCCCGTGAAGAGTTTCTGATGACGGCGCTGGGCTGTATCCGCGAACAGTACGGCAGCACCGACCGCTGGCTGGAGGCGGAGTATGGCCTGGGCGCCAGCCAGCGTGCCGCGCTGCAGGCGCACTATCTGGAGTGAGGCGGCTATCGCCGCCGCGTTTAGCCGGGGTTTAAGCAGCCCCGGCGAGCATAGGATCTAACTATCACAGCGCCGTAAAGGAGCCTGTCTTTGAGTCTCAGCGACGTTATTCACTGGGTCAGCGACGTCGTGCGGCAGCACGAGGGCTGGGCCATTCCGATTATTTTCTTCCTGGCCTTCGGCGAATCGCTGGCGTTTCTTTCCCTGCTGCTGCCGGCGACGGTGATCCTGCTGGCGCTGGGCGCGCTGATCGGGGAAAGCGGCATCGCCTTCTGGCCGATCTGGGCGGCGGCGGCGGCCGGCGCATTCTTTGGCGACTGGCTCTCTTATTGGATCGGCTACCGCTATCAGGACCGCGTGGCCCATATGTGGCCGCTGTCGCGCAATCCGCAATTACTGGTGCGCGGCCATGCGTTCTTTGAACGCTGGGGCGTGCTGGGCATTTTCTTCGGCCGTTTCTTCGGCCCGCTGCGCGCGGTGGTGCCGCTGGTCGGCGGTATCTGCGCCATGCCGCAGCGCTATTTTCAACTGGCCAACCTGACCTCGGCGATGATCTGGGCGTTCGGCATTCTTGCGCCGGGGGCGTTCGGTATCAAGTGGTTAAGTCAGTGGTTTGCCTAGTTTGCGCAGCGTTGCGCATAATTGCACGGCAGATAAAATTCTGACTGGACATCCATACAGTCTCCCCTTAACGTGACGGGCAGCGGGCGCGAAGCGCCGGACGGTACGGGTTAACGGGAGGCAGGGTGGATACCAGCTTGGTGTACGGTATTGGCGGCGTGGTCATCGGCATGCTGTTGGGGTGGTTGATCGCCAACCTGAGGCAGCAGCAGAACCAGGCGCATCACGAAACGGAACTGCGTTTGCTGGAGCAGTCGCTGCAGCAGGCGCAGCAGGAGATTGCGGCGCGCCAGGAGGCGGCGCAGCGGCAGGAGCAGCAGCTGCGGCAAAACGATTTGGACCTGCGTAATCTGCACGGGCAGTTCGCCGCAGCGCGGGAGAAGCTACAACAGCTTGAACACTGGCGTGGCGAGTGTGAGCAGCTCAACCAGGAGCTGCGCGCCCAGCGCGAGGTCAACAGCATGCAGGAGGCCGAGCTGCGTGAGGTGACGATTCGCCTGGAAGAAACGCGCATGGCGGCCGAAGAGAAACAGCGGCTGCTGATCAACAGCGAGCAGCGGCTGACCACCCAGTTTGAGAATCTGGCTAACCGCATCTTCGAACACAGCGGCCGTAAGGTGGATGAACAGAACCGGCAGAGTCTGGATCGGCTGCTGCTGCCGCTGCGCGAACAGCTGGACGGCTTTCGTCGTCAGGTGCAGGACAGCTTTGGCCAGGAAGCGCGGGAGCGCCACACCCTGACTCACGAGATACGTAATCTGCAGCAGCTGAATGCGCAGATGGCGCGTGAGGCGATCAACCTGACCAAAGCGCTGAAAGGCGATAACAAAACTCAGGGCAACTGGGGCGAGGTGGTGCTCAGCCGGGTACTCGAGGCCTCCGGCCTGCGGGAAGGGCATGAGTATGAAACGCAGGTGAACGTGCGGCTGGACCATCAGAGCCGTATGCAGCCTGACGTGATCGTGCGTCTCCCGCAGGGGAAAGACGTGGTGATCGACGCCAAAATGTCGCTGGTGGCCTATGAGCGTTACTTCAACAGCGAAGATGAGGCGGAGCGCGAAGCCGCGCTGAATGAGCATATCGCCTCCCTGCGCGGGCATATCCGGCTGCTGGGGCGTAAAGACTACCAACAGCTGCCGGGGCTGCGCTCGCTGGACTACGTTCTGATGTTTATTCCGGTGGAGCCGGCGTTCTTGCTGGCCATTGATCGCGAGCCGGAGCTTATCAGCGAAGCGCTGAAGCACAATATTATGTTGGTCAGCCCGACAACGCTGCTGGTGGCGTTGCGCACCATCACCAACCTGTGGCGCTATGAGCACCAGAGCCAGAACGCCCAGCGCATTGCTGACCGCGCGGCGCGGCTGTATGACAAGATGCGCCTGTTCGTCGATGATATGTCGGCGCTGGGGCAAAGCCTGGATAAGGCGCAGGGCAGCTATCGACAGGCGATGAACAAACTCAGCGAAGGCCGTGGTAATCTTATCGGCCAGATCGAGGGCTTTCGCGCCTTGGGGGTTGAGGTGAAACGGCCGATAAACCCGCAGCTGGCGCAGCAGGCCAGCGAGCAGGAGCGGCAAGATGCTCAGGTGGCCGGTGACGCCGCCGGTGCGCTGCCAGGGGCAGAGGCAAAAGATGCTACCGACCAGGCGTCGCAGGGATGAAAACTGCGGCGAGGTGGGGTATTTCGTGGGGTTCTGGTACACTCCACAACTACAAAATTGACTGAATAGCAGGCAAGACAATGGCAGATCAATCGCAGGAAACCACAGATTTCGGTTTTCGTACCGTAGCACGTGAAGAAAAACAGGCCATGGTGGCCGATGTTTTTCACTCGGTAGCGGCCAAATATGACGTAATGAATGACCTGATGTCATTCGGCATTCATCGGGTCTGGAAGCGTTTTACCATTGATTGCAGCGGCGTGCGCCGCGGTCAGCACGTTCTGGATCTGGCCGGTGGCACCGGCGATCTGGCCGCCAAGTTCTCACGCATGGTCGGGGAACAGGGGCAGGTGGTACTGGCGGATATCAACGAATCCATGCTGAAGATGGGGCGCGATAAGCTGCGCGATCGCGGCATTGTCGGCAACATCAACTACGTGCAGGCCAATGCTGAAGCGCTGCCGTTCCCGGATAACTATTTCGACTGCATCACCATCTCTTTCGGTCTGCGTAACGTTACCGATAAAGACAAGGCGCTGCGTTCGATGTTCCGCGTGCTGAAGCCGGGCGGCCGTCTGCTGGTGCTGGAGTTTTCCAAGCCGCTGCTGGCGCCGCTGAGCAAGGCCTACGACGCCTACTCCTTCCATGTGCTGCCGAAAATCGGCGAGCTGGTGGTGAAGGATCCGGAAAGCTACCGCTATCTGGCGGAATCCATCCGTATGCATCCCGATCAGGAAACCCTGAAAGGCATGATGCAGAACGCCGGCTTCGACAACGTCAGCTACTTCAACCTGACCGGCGGCATCGTCGCACTGCACCGGGGCTTTAAGTTCTGATATGGACATGCCGATGCTGTTAACCCCGCTGCTGACCGGCGTGTTGGAAACGTCGCTCAATAGCCTGCTGTTCCGCGATCGCAGCATGAAGGCCGCGCGTCAGCGTTTGGCCGGCAAGGTGCTGCGGATTGAACTGCAGGAGTTTTCTGCGCCGCTGGTGCTGATTTTCAGCGAACAGCGGGTCGACGTGCTGGGGCAATCCGAAGATGCTGCCGACTGCACGGTGCAGACGCGTATTCCGGTGCTGCTGAAATTGCGTGACCGTCAGCAGCTGTCGCCGTTGATGCGCAGCGGCGAGCTGGTTGTCGAAGGCGATATTCAGGTGGTGCAACAGCTGGTCGGGCTGCTGGATTTGGCGGAGTGGGATCCGGCAGAGTGGCTGGCGCCCTACATCGGCGATATTGCCGCACAGGGTATTACGCAGGTGATGGGCAAAGGCGCCTGTCTGCTGAAGTCCGGCCTGCAGCGCCAGCAGCGCTACGTGGCGGAAACGCTGACCGAAGAGTGGCGCGTTGCGCCGGGGCCGCTGGAAGTGGTGTGGTTCAACGAAGAAGTGGACGCCGCAACCCGCAGTCTGGAAGCCTTATTGGCCCGCATGGACAAGTTGGAGGGTAAGCGATGACCCCTGGCGAATTACGCCGCCTGTACTTTATCGTTCGCGTTTTTCTTAGCTACGGCCTGGATGAGCTAATCCCTAACATGCGTCTGACCCTGCCGCTGCGTTTTGGCCGGCGTTTACTGTTCTGGATGCCGAACAAACACAAGGATCAGCCGCTGGGCGAACGTCTGCGTTTGGCATTGCAGGAACTGGGCCCGGTGTGGATCAAGTTCGGCCAGATGATGTCGACGCGGCGCGATTTGTTCCCGCCGCACATTGCCGACCAGCTGACGCTGCTGCAGGACCGCGTAGCGCCGTTTGACGGCGCGCTGGCGCGCAAGCATATCGAGCTAGCGCTGGGCGGGCCGCTGGAAGAGTGGTTTGACGACTTTGAACAACAGCCCTTGGCTTCGGCGTCGATTGCGCAGGTGCATACCGCCCGCCTGAAAACCACTGGCAAGGAAGTGGTGCTGAAGGTGATCCGGCCTGATATCGGGCCGATTATCAAGGCCGACGTGCGCCTGATGTACCGCCTGGCCGGCTGGGTGCCGAAACTGTTGCCGGACGGCCGCCGCCTGCGGCCGCGTGAAGTGGTGCGCGAGTATGAGAAGACCCTGCTGGACGAACTGAACCTGCTGCGTGAAGCGGCGAATGCCATTCAGCTGCGGCGTAACTTCGACGGCAGCCCGATGCTTTACGTGCCGGAAGTTTATTCCGATTACTGCCGCGAGAGCCTGTTGGTGATGGAGCGCATCTACGGCATTCCGGTGTCGGACATCCCGACGCTGGAAGCGCAGGGCACCAACATGAAACTGCTGGCCGAGCGTGGCGTGCAGGTGTTCTTCACCCAGGTGTTCCGCGACAGCTTCTTCCATGCCGATATGCATCCGGGCAATATCTTTGTCAGCTATGAGCACCCGGACGATCCCCGCTATATCGGCATTGACTGCGGTATCGTCGGCTCGCTGAACAAAGACGACAAACGTTACCTGGCGGAAAACTTTATCGCCTTCTTTAACCGCGACTACCGCAAGGTGGCGGAACTGCACGTCGATTCCGGCTGGGTGCCGCGCGATACCAACGTGGAAGACTTTGAATTCGCCATCCGTACCGTGTGCGAGCCTATTTTTGAAAAGCCGCTGGCGGAGATTTCATTCGGCAACGTGCTGTTGAACTTGTTTAACACCGCGCGCCGTTTCAATATGGAAGTGCAGCCGCAGCTGGTGCTGCTGCAGAAGACCCTGCTGTACGTTGAAGGCCTGGGGCGGCAGCTTTACCCGCAGTTGGATCTGTGGACCACGGCGAAACCTTTCCTGGAAAGCTGGCTGCGAGATCAGGTCGGCATTCCTGCGGTGATCCGCGCCCTGAAAGACAAGGCGCCGTTCTGGGCGGAGAAGCTGCCTGAATTGCCGGAATTATTTTATGATAGCCTGCAGCAGCATAAACTGTTGCAACAAAGCGTTGATAAGCTGACCCATCAGATGCAGGCGCAGCGCGTCCGGCAGGGACAGTCGCGGTATTTGTTCGGCGTTGGCGCTACACTGATAGTAGGCGGCTCTGTCCTGCTGCTGGGCGGTACCGAGGTACTGCCGGCCTGGATGATGGCCGGAGGGATCGTCGCCTGGATCGTGGGCTGGAAGCGTGCGAGCTGAATCTGCCTTTCGTTGACCGCGTTTGCGCTTGTCAGCGTAATGTAAAAGTCGACGAGGCACTCGTAACCCGGTTAACAGTTGCCGTATAATGCGGCAACGTTGAATAACCCCTGTAAATCTAGAGGTAATTGTAATGGGCGGTATTAGTATTTGGCAATTGTTGATCATTGCGGTGATCGTGGTGCTGCTGTTTGGTACCAATAAGCTCCGTACGCTGGGCTCAGATCTCGGCGCATCAATCAAGGGCTTCAAAAAGGCGATTGGCGACGACAACAACACCTCGCCAACCAACACGACGGAAAAAACCAGCCACGATGCTGACTTTGCGGCCAAGCCTATCGCGGATAAGCAGCCGGAAACGAAAACTGAAGAGTCGAAGAACAAAGAGCAGGTATAAACCGTGTTTGACATTGGTTTTAGTGAGCTGCTGCTGGTACTGGTGATTGGTCTGGTTGTGCTGGGGCCGGAACGGTTGCCGGTTGCGGTAAGAACAGTTGCGGGCTGGATCCGTGCTCTGCGTTCTCTGGCGGCATCGGTGCAAAATGAACTCTCTCAGGAGCTGAAGCTGCAGGAACTGCAGGACAGCCTGAAGAAAGCGGAAAATGCCGGTCTGCAAAATCTGACGCCGGAGCTGAAGGCGTCGATGGATGAGCTGAAAGAAGCGGCCGACTCGCTGAAGCGTTCGTATCAGCCTGGTGCCGATGCTGAAGCCAACACTATCCATAATCCACGGACCGACGAACCTGAGGCGGCGCATGACGACGTGATCACGGGTGAGGCGGCGAACCGCGCCGCGCCGGCCGCCGACGCGAAAACCACGCTGCCGGCGGCGGAAGCGCCGGCGCAGGAATCTGTAGCGCCGACCTCGTCTGCGGTCAAGGCTCCCGTCACGTCTGCTGCGGACCACACCCCAGCGTCCCACTCATCTAATGGCGATCGTTAAAACATGGCTGTGGAAGACACCCAACCGCTTATCAGTCATCTGATCGAACTGCGTAAGCGGCTGTTGAACTCAATCATCAGCGTACTGGTGATCTTTGTTGCGTTGGTATTTTTTGCCAATGATATTTATCAGCTGGTTTCTGCGCCGTTAATCAAGCAGCTGCCGGCCGGGGCGAGCATGATAGCCACCGACGTGGCTTCTCCTTTCTTTACCCCGATTAAACTGACGATGATTGTTTCGGTGTTCGTTTCGGCGCCGGTCATCCTGTATCAGGTCTGGGCATTTATTGCGCCGGCGCTGTATAAGCATGAACGCCGCCTGATGATGCCGCTGCTGTTTTCCAGCAGCGTCCTGTTCTATCTGGGCATGGCGTTTGCCTACTTTATCGTGTTCCCGCTGGCGTTCGGCTTCTTTGCCAAAACCGCGCCGGCCGGCGTATTGATTGCTACCGATATTAACAACTACCTCGACTTTGTGATGGCGCTGTTTATGGCGTTTGGCGTGGCGTTTGAGGTGCCGGTTGCGATAATTCTGCTGTGCTGGAGTGGCGTCACCTCGCCGGAAGACCTGAAGAAGAAGCGTCCTTATGTGCTGGTCGGCGCCTTTGTGGTGGGGATGCTGCTGACGCCGCCGGACGTGTTCTCGCAGACGCTGCTGGCTATCCCGATGTATCTGCTGTTTGAAGTCGGCATCTTCTTTGCCCGCTTCTACGTCGGCAAGCGACGGCCGCAGCCGGAAGAAGAGGATGAGGGTGAAGAACACCCGACGTCCTGAGTTATTGTTATTGCCAAGCCGCCCTGATGGGCGGCTTCTGTTTTGGAAAAGCCATGTTTGATATCGGTGTTAACCTGACCAGTTCACAATTTGCCAAAGATACCGCTCAGGTGGTTGAGCGCGCCCGGGAAGCCGGCGTCACGGGGATGTTAATTACCGGCACCGACCTGCCGGAAAGCGAGGCGGCCAGCGCGCTGGCGCGGCAGTACCGAGGGTTCTGCTGGTCTACCGCCGGGGTGCATCCGCATCAGGCCAGCAGCTGGAACGATGATATCGCTCTGCAGATAGGCGCATTGGCCGCCAGGGAGGAAGTGGTGGCCATTGGTGAGTGCGGGCTGGATTTTAACCGCAATTTCTCTACGCCGCAGGAACAGGAGGCGGCCTTTAGCGCGCAGCTGGCGCTGGCGGCGGAGCTGGCGATGCCGGTGTTTTTACACTGCCGTGATGCGCACGCACGTTTTGTCGCATTGCTGGAGCCTTGGCTGGATAAGCTGCCGGCCGCCGTCGTGCACTGTTTTACCGGCAACGAAGAGGAACTGGCAGGCTGCCTGTCGTTGGGCTTATCCGTCGGCATTACCGGCTGGGTGTGTGATGAGCGTCGCGGCCTGGCGCTGCGCGCGCTGTTGCCGAAAATTCCCGTTGACCGGTTGCTGCTGGAAACCGACGCGCCGTATTTGTTACCGCGGGATTTGCAGCCAAAACCCGCCTCGCGTCGTAATGAACCCTGTTTTCTGCCCCATATCGTCCGTCAGGTGGCAACCTGGCGTCAGGAAGATGCGCAATGGCTGGCGCAGGAAACCGATCGTAACGCCCGCCGGTTATTCCGGTTGGCATGAGTCAGGAGAAGAGTATGAGCTATGCGTTTCCGGGCACTTTCCCGGGGCGTCGCATGCGTCGCGTGCGTCGCCATGATTTCAGCCGCCGCCTGGTGGCTGAAAATCAACTGAGCGTTAACGATTTGATTTATCCAGTTTTCGTGATGGAAGGCAGCCAACGTCAAGAGGCGGTCAGCTCCATGCCGGGTGTGTCACGTATGTCTATCGATCTGCTGGTCAAAGAGGCGGAAGCCATCGCCAAGCTTGGCGTGCCGGTGATTTCGTTATTTCCGGTGATTGAGTCCGCGCAGAAATCTTTGCATGCGGAAGAAGCCTATAACCCGGATGGCCTGGTGCAGCGTACGGTGCGCGCCCTGAAAGATGCGGTGCCTGAGCTGGGGATCCTGACCGATGTGGCGCTGGATCCCTATACCACACACGGTCAGGACGGCGTGATTGATAGCGACGGCTATGTGATTAACGATGTCACCAAAGAGATTTTGGTGCGCCAGGCGTTGTCACACGCAGAAGCCGGCGCAGAAATCGTCGCCCCGAGCGATATGATGGATGGTCGCATCGGCGCCATTCGCGACAGTCTGGAACAGCAGGGGCTGATCAATACGCAGATCATGGCCTACTCTGCCAAATATGCCTCTTGCTATTACGGCCCGTTCCGCGATGCGCTGGGCTCCAGCGGCAATCTGAAAGGCGGCAACAAAAAAACCTATCAGATGGATCCGGCCAATAGCGACGAAGCGCTGCAGGAAATTGCGCAGGACCTGCAGGAAGGCGCGGATATGGTGATGGTGAAGCCTGGCATGCCGTATCTGGATGTGGTGCGCCGCGTTAAGGATAACTTTGGCGTGCCGACATTCGCCTATCAGGTTTCCGGTGAGTATGCGATGCATATGGCGGCAATCCAGAATGGTTGGCTGCAGGAGCAACCGGCCATTATGGAATCGCTGATGTGTTTCAAACGCGCCGGTGCCGATGGTGTGCTGACCTATTTCGCCAAGCGCGTGGCGCAGTGGTTGCATGACGAAGCGATGCAGCGCTGAGAGAGCATAAAAAGGCGCCCTGCGGCGCCTTGTTTACATCTTTTCGAACTGGCGGTTATCCAGGCTTTGCGTCACCTGTTTGTTAATCAGGTTGAGCAGCAGCATGGAGCGCGCCTCGCCGTCTGGCTCGGTATAGATAGCCTGCAGGCCCTCGAACACACCGTCGGTAATCAGCACGGTATCGCCCGGCTGCGGCGTTTCCGGGTCGACATAGGTGTCGCTGGTATGGGTGCGCAGTTCTTCGATAACCGTCTGTGGAATGATCGTTGGCAGCGAACCGAAGCGGACAAAATGGCTGACGCCGCGGGTTGCGCTGATGGTTGTGGTGTGGATCCGCTCAGGATCGAACGCCACAAACAGGTAGTTGGGAAACAGCGGTTCGTTCACCGTGGTGCGCTTGCCGCGCACAATCTTTTCCAGCGCGATTATCGGGCTAAAGCAGCCCACCGCCTGTCGTTCCAAGTGTTCCTGTGCCCGCAAGAGCTGGCCGCGTTTACAATAGAGTAAATACCAAGATTCCATAATTTCACATGCCTTTCTGTCAGCCGTTAAGCATAGCAAAAGCCATTACGGATACCTAGGCCAAGCCCCACAATCGTGAAATGGGGTTAATCAGATATAACCAACGCTGCTGGCGTAGATCGTACTTAACCTGCGGCGTTGGATGTGTCGTCACACACATATCTGCCGCACCCGGGTATAACTGTAGGCGCAAAATTTGTTACCGTGAGCAGTATGGCAAAGCGCGGCGAGCGCCAATGTGATGTTATTCATCCTTCTTAGATAAGAGAGAGCAATGGAACTATTTCTACTGAGCAACGGTAAGCTTTCCGGGGAAGCGGAGCTGCTGGGCTACGCCAAAGAACAACTGCTGGAGATGGTTGCCCGTCGTCATCTCACCTCAGCGCTGCTGATTCCTTACGCGCTGATCCGCAGTGATTATGATGAGCGCGCGCAGGAGCTGACGCAGACGCTGGGCATTCCCGTCGCCAGCATTCACCACTCGTCATCGCCGGCGGCGGCGGTTGAACAGGCTGAATGCATTCTGGTCAGCGGCGGCAACAGCTGGCTGCTGAATCAACAGCTGCATGAAAATGGCCTGATCGTCCCCATTCAGCGTGCGGTGCGTGAACGCCATGTACCGTATGTCGGCTGGAGCGCCGGCTGCAACGTGGCGACGCCGAGTATTCGTACGACCAATGATATGCCGGTACGCAACAGCGTCGTCTTGCCGTCATTAGGGCTGTTCCCGCTGCAGATTAACCCGCATTATATTGATGCGCATATCAGCGGGCATATGGGTGAAACGCGCGATGAACGCCTGGCCGAATTCTGTGCGGTCAATCCAAGCGAATCCGTTGTGGCGCTGCACGAAGGCAGTTTGCTGCATGTCTGTGACAATGCGCTGCGTTATTTCAGCCCCCGCGGGCAGGGCTACAAGCTGTTCCGCCATAATACGGCGACGCAGGAACATCAGGATACGCTGGCGCTGCAGGCGCTGGTGCCATTCGACTGCCACTGACAGCGCCGCGGCTCTGTTTAACAAAATTGCAGCATCAACCGTGAAGAGGGCTTATAATGCCCGCCTCACTGGCCGTTATAATGAACAGTATGAAATACCGTGACTTACGCGATTTCCTCTCATTGCTGGAAAAGAGAGGGGAACTAAAACGCATCAGCCAGCCTATCGATCCCTATCTGGAAATGACGGAAATTGCCGATCGCACCCTGCGTGCGGGCGGCCCGGCGCTGCTGTTTGAAAACCCGAAAGGCTATGACATGCCGGTGCTGTGCAACCTGTTCGGCACGGCGAACCGTGTGGCGATGGGCATGGGCCAGGAAGACGTCAGCGCACTGCGCGATGTGGGCAAACTGCTGGCGTTTCTGAAAGAGCCTGAGCCGCCGAAGGGCTTCCGCGATCTGTTCGACAAGATGCCGAAGTTCAAGCAGGTGCTGAACATGCCAACCAAAGTCCTGGGGGCGGCACCGTGTCAGGAACAGGTGTGGCAGGGCGATGATGTCGATCTTGGCCGCATCCCGGTGATGCATTGCTGGCCGGAAGACGCTGCGCCGCTGATTACCTGGGGGCTGACCGTGACCCGCGGCCCGGAGAAAGAGCGTCAGAACCTGGGCATCTACCGTCAGCAGGTGCTGGGTAAGAATAAGGTTATCATGCGCTGGCTGTCGCACCGCGGCGGCGCGTTGGATTTCCAGGAGTGGTGCCAGGCGCACCCCGGCGAGCGCTTCCCGGTTTCCGTGGCGTTGGGGGCCGATCCAGCCACCATCCTCGGTGCGGTGACGCCAGTGCCGGATACGCTGTCTGAATACGCCTTCGCCGGGCTGCTGCGCGGCAATAAAACCGAAGTCGTCAAATGTATTTCCAACGATCTGGAAGTACCCGCCAGCGCCGAAATTGTGCTCGAGGGCTATATTGAACCGGGCGAAATGGCGCCGGAAGGGCCATACGGCGACCACACCGGTTACTACAATGAAATCGACCATTTCCCGGTATTCACCGTCACGCATGTGACGCAGCGTCGTGACGCCATTTACCATTCCACCTATACTGGTCGTCCGCCGGATGAGCCGGCGGTGTTGGGCGTGGCGTTGAATGAAGTGTTTGTGCCGATTCTGCAAAAACAGTTCCCGGAAATCGTCGACTTCTACCTGCCGCCGGAAGGCTGCTCCTATCGCCTGGCGGTAGTCACCATCAAGAAGCAGTATCCGGGCCATGCCAAACGTGTGATGATGGGCGTTTGGTCGTTCCTGCGTCAGTTTATGTACACCAAGTTCGTGATTGTTTGTGATGACGATGTCAACGCGCGCGACTGGAATGATGTGATTTGGGCGATTACCACACGAATGGATCCGGCAAGGGATACCGTGATGGTGGAAAATACGCCGATTGACTATCTGGACTTCGCCTCGCCGGTTTCCGGGCTGGGTTCGAAGATGGGGCTGGACGCCACCAATAAATGGCCGGGGGAAACCCAACGCGAGTGGGGCCGTCCGATTGTGATGGACGAAAAGGTGCGTGCGCGCATCGATGAGATCTGGGACGAACTCGCAATCTTCAGTGACAGAGAGCCGACGCTGTAGCGTCAGCTCTCTGTTCTCAGTTTTGCATTGATGACCCGACAGAGGGAACGCATGACAATATTGAGCTGTAAAGTGACCTCCGTAGAGGCCATTACCGATACCGTTTATCGGGTACGTTTGGTGCCGGAAGCGCCGTTTTCATTCAAGGCCGGACAATATTTGATGGTGGTGATGGACGAGCGCGACAAGCGCCCGTTCTCACTGGCCTCCACCCCGTCGCAGCAGGAGTATATTGAGCTGCATATCGGCGCTTCAGAGCTGAATCTGTACGCCATGGCGGTGATGGACCGTATTTTGAAAGAGCAGGCGATTACCGTCGACGTACCGCATGGCGATGCCTGGCTGCGTGAAGACGGCAGCCGCCCGCTGGTGCTGATCGCCGGAGGTACCGGCTTCTCGTATGCGCGTTCCATTTTGCTGACCGCGCTGGAGCAGCAGCCGGATCGCGATATCGCGATTTACTGGGGCGGCCGTGAACTGCAGCATCTGTATGACCTGAGCGAGCTGGAAGCGCTGTCGTTGCAGCACCCGAATCTGCAGGTGATCCCGGTGGTGGAACAGCCAGACCCAGAATGGCGCGGCCGCAGCGGCACGGTATTGAGCGCGGTGCTGCAGGATTACGGTTCGCTGGCCGACCACGATATTTATATCGCTGGACGCTTTGAAATGGCGAAGATTGCCCGTGAGCGCTTCTGCGCTGAGCGCGGTGCGCAGGCGTCGCGCATGTTTGGCGATGCTTTCTCGTTTATTTAAGCGGGATGCGATACGGGTTGTAACAGGGGTGGCGCAAGCCGCCCTATTTTTTGTCGGTGAAACGGCAGACAGAAAAAACCCGCCCCTGACAGGCGGGAAGCACGGCAACTAAACTGAGGTGCCGACCCGGCGGGCCGGCAAAGGGTGTGTTATACGCGTTCGAACACGGTGGCGATGCCTTGTCCCAGGCCGATGCACATAGTGGCCAGGCCAAACTGCGCGTCGCGGCGTTCCATCAGGTTCAGCAGGGTGGTGGAGATACGCGAGCCGGAGCAGCCCAGCGGGTGACCCAGCGCAATAGCGCCGCCGTTCAGGTTCACCTTATCGTCAAGGCTGTCCAGAAGCCCCAGATCCTTGATGCAGGGCAGCGACTGGGCGGCGAAGGCTTCGTTCAGTTCAAACAGGTCGATGTCCTGCGTGGTTAGTCCGGCGCGCTTCAGCGCCAGCCGGCTGGCCGGTACCGGACCGTAGCCCATGATGGACGGATCGCAACCCACCACCGCCATGGAGCGGATGCGCGCACGTGCTTTCAGTCCCAGGGATTTGGCGTGCGATTCGCTCATCAGCAGCATGGCGGAAGCGCCGTCTGACAGGGCGGAGGAGCTGCCGGCGGTGACCGTACCGTTCACCGGGTCGAAGGCCGGGCGCAACGCCGCCAGCGTTTCCACCGTGGTTTCCGGGCGGATCACCTCATCAAAATCGTAGCGGGTCAGTACGCCATCGGCATCGTGACCGGTGGTGGCGACGATCTCCTGTTTAAAATGACCGGCCAGAGTAGCGGCATGGGCCCGCTGGTGCGAACGTGCGGCGAACTCATCCTGCATCTGGCGGCTGATGTTATGCATCTTGGCCAGCATCTCGGCGGTCAGCCCCATCATGCCGGCGGCTTTGGCGACCGAACGACTGAGGCCTGGGTGGAAATCAATGCCGTGGTTCATCGGCACGTGGCCCATGTGCTCGACGCCGCCGATCAGGCTGACCTGCGCATCGCCGACCATAATGGCGCGAGCGGCGTCGTGTAGCGCCTGCATGGAGGAGCCGCACAGGCGGTTCACGGTAACGGCGGGCACCGTATGGGGAATTTCCGCCAGTAGTGCGGCATTACGCGCGACGTTAAAGCCTTGCTCCAGCGTTTGCTGTACGCAGCCCCAGTAAATATCGTCAATTGCGCTGGGTTCCACTACCGGATTGCGGCTGAGCAGCGTACGCATCAGGTGGGCGGACAGATCCTCGGCGCGCACCTGACGGAAGGCGCCGCCTTTTGAGCGGCCCATCGGCGTACGGACGGCGTCAACAATAACTACGTTTTCCATCTTTTATGACCTCATGCCGGTTGGCCCGTGGAGACATTCGCGATTGGCGCCGTCACCGGGTAGTAGGTTTCATTACGTTCGGCTTTGGCGCGCAGGCCGGCCGGAACCTGATACAGCGCGCCCAGATGTGCGTAACGCTGCGCCATTTCAACGTAATGAGCCGTGCCCATGGTATCCAGGTAGCGGAAGACGCCGCCGTGGAACGGCGGGAAACCGATGCCGTAAACCAGCGCCATATCGGCTTCCGCCGGGCTGGCGATGATGCCTTCTTCCAGACAGCGCACCACTTCGTTAATCATCGGGATCATCATGCGCGCGATAGTTTCCTCGGCGCTGATGTTTTGCCGCGGCTGGCTGACTGCCGCCAACAGCGCATCGGTCTGTTCGTCGTTCTCTTTACGCGGTCTGCCTTTGTTATCCTGGCTATAGCGGTAGAAGCCCACCTGGTTTTTCTGGCCGAAGCGCTGGTTGTCGAACATCACGTCGACCGCATCGCGGTAATCCTTGCCCATACGTTCAGGGAAGCCGGCGGCCATCACGGCCTGGGCGTGATGGGCAGTATCAATACCGACTACGTCCAGCAGATAGGCCGGGCCCATTGGCCAGCCGAACTGTTTTTCCATCACTTTATCGACCTGACGGAAATCAGCGCCGTCCCGCAACAGCAGGCTGAAGCCGGCAAAGTAAGGGAACAGCACGCGGTTGACGAAGAAGCCCGGGCAGTCGTTGACCACGATCGGCGTTTTCCCCATGCGTGACGCGTAGGCCACCACGGCGGCGATGGTTTCGTCGCTGGTGCGTTCACCGCGGATGATTTCTACCAGCGGCATGCGGTGCACCGGGTTAAAGAAGTGCATACCGCAGAAGTTCTGCGGCCGTTGCAGCGATTTTGCCAGTTCATTAATCGGAATAGTCGAGGTATTAGACGCCAGAACCGTGTCTTTGCCGATGAGCCCTTCAACTTCGGCTAGCACTGCGGCTTTGACCTTCGGATTCTCCACCACCGCTTCCACAATCACCTGAGCGCGTTCAATGCCGGCGTAGTCCAGCGTGGGCTGAATGGTTGCCAGCACGCCGGCCATCTTCATGCCGTCGAGCTTACCGCGCTCCAGCTGTTTGTTCAGCAGCTTGGCGGCTTCGCCCATGCCGAGCGTCAGCGATTTTTCACTGATATCTTTCATCAGTACCGGCACGCCTTTTAATGCGGACTGGTAGGCGATGCCACCGCCCATAATGCCGGCGCCCAGCACTGCGGCCTGCTTCGGCGCGGTGCGATCTTTCGCCAGTTTTTTCGCCTGACTTTTCACAAACTGATCGTTGAGGAAAATACCGACCAACGCCCGGGCTTCATTGGAACGCGCCAACGGTACAAAGCTGGCGGTCTCCAGCTTCAGTGCTTCATCGCGTCCCAATCCGGCGGCGGCCTCAATCGTCTTCACCGCGGTCATGGGCGCCGGATAGTGTTTGCCGGCGGTTTGCAGCACCATACCTTTGGCGGTGGTGAAGCTCATGGCTGCTTCAATCGGGCTGAGCTTCAGCGGTTCCAGCTTCGGCTGGCGGCTGGCGCGCCAGTCCAACCGCCCGTCAATGGCCTGTTGCAGCATCTGACGCGCGGCATCCGCCAGTTTTTCCGGCGCGACGACCGCATCGACCAGGCCGACTTTCAGCGCCTCTTTGGCGCCGATGTCTTTACCTGCGGCGATGATCTCCAGCGCGCTGTCATTACCGAGCAGACGCGGCAGACGTACCGAACCGCCGAAGCCCGGCATAATGCCGAGTTTGGTTTCCGGCAGGCCGATGCGCGCATCCGGTGTTGCGACGCGAAAGTCCGTCGCCAGCACGCATTCGCAGCCGCCGCCCAGTGCATAGCCGTTGATGGCGGCAATGGTCGGCACCGGTAAATCTTCCAGACGGTTGAAAATGGAATTGGCGAAAGCCAGCCAATGCTGCAGTTTTTCCGCCGGGGCGGCGAACAGCGACAGGAATTCGGTGATATCGGCACCGACGATAAATGCGTTTTTGTTGGAACGCAGCAGCAGCCCTTTCAGCTCGGTCTGTTTTTCCAGTACGTCGAGCGCTTCGCCCAGCGCGGCAACGGTGCGGGTATCCAGCTTGTTGACGGAGCCTGGGGCATCAAACACCAGCTCGGCGATACCGTTCTCGAGCCAGTGTAGTTGTAATGTTTCGCCTTGGTAGAGCATGTCTATCTCCTGAATCAGCGCGTATGATCTGGTATGACCAGATGACGATGAGTGTGGTTTTAATGTTAAAAATATGCAAATCAGAAATTGATTTTTTGCTGCGCCGATCACAGCATTTAATTTTATGTTATTGATATTTATTATGATTATATTTTGTGTGGTTTGGCCGTTCGCTACAGATCGACATCAACCCAGCGTGGAGCATTGTGGCAATGGTTGCCTTGATGAGGGCTGCGCCGTTAACAGTTTGCGAGGTGTTTCGCATGCCTGATGGGGCGGGGTTGGAGTGCGTAATCAGTGTGTTAAGATGACGCATTCCGTTCTAAGGGCATAAAGGTACTGTGATGGAAACGCTGGCTTCTTTGTATAACGAACATCTGAATGAACTGCAAAACCGCGCACGCGATGTGTTGGCGCGCAATAAACTGGACGCGCTGCTGATTCATTCCGGCGAGTTGTTGCGGGTCTTTCAGGATGACCACCACTATCCGTTCAAGGTCAACGCGCATTTTAAAGCGTGGGTGCCGGTGACGTCGGTGCCGAACTGCTGGTTATGGATTGATGGCGTTAACAAACCGAAGCTGTGGTTCTATTCGCCGGTGGATTATTGGCACAGCGTCGAGCCTCTGCCGAACAGCTTCTGGACGCAATCTGTCGATCTGATGCCGCTGACCAATGCCGGTGATATCGGCCAGCTCCTGCCGGCACAGCGTGAGCGCGTCGGCTATATCGGCTATGCCCAACAGCGGGCGCGGGAGCTGGGCATTGCGGAGGATAATATCAATCCGCAGGCGGTGCTGAACTACCTTGATTTCCATCGTTCGATCAAAACCGGTTACGAACAGACCTGCATGCGCGCCGCGCAGAAAACGGCGGTGACGGGCCATAAGGCGGCGCGTGAAGCCTTCCTGTCCGGCATGAGCGAGTTTGATATCAACCAGGCTTATCTGACTGCGACCGGTCACCGCGACACTGACGTGCCTTACGGCAATATCGTGGCGCTGAATGAACATGCCGCCGTGCTGCACTACACCACGCTCGAGCATCAGCCGCCGTCCGACATGCGCAGCTTCCTGATTGATGCCGGTGCGGAATATAACGGTTATGCAGCGGACTTGACGCGCACCTATGCGGCGGACGGCGATAGCGATTTCGCCGCCCTGATTAAAGACCTCAATGCTGAACAGCTGGCGCTGATCGGCACGCTGAAGCCCGGCGTGCGTTATACCGATTACCACGTGCAGATGCACCAGCGTTTGGCCAGCCTGCTGAAGAAACACCGCCTGGTGAATGACATCAGCGAAGAGGCGATGGTTGAACAAGGATTGACCTGCCCGTTCCTGCCGCATGGTCTGGGCCACCCGCTGGGGTTACAGGTGCATGACGCCGCCGGCTTTATGCAGGATGAAAACGGCACCCATCTGGCGGCGCCGGCCAAATATCCGTTCCTGCGCTGTACGCGGGTGCTGCAGCCGGGCATGGTGTTGACCATTGAGCCGGGGCTGTATTTTATTGAGTCTCTGTTGGCGCCGTGGCGCAGCGGCGAGTTCGCTAAACACTTTGCCTGGGAGCGCATTGATATGATGAAGGCTTACGGCGGCATCCGCATTGAAGACAACGTCGTGATTCATGAAAAGCGGGTGGAAAACATGACGCGCGATCTTAATTTGGCGTGATGGAAGCATACCCGGTTCCTGCCGACGCTATCAGCGTCAGTGAGGAGATAAAGAAAAGCCGCTTTATTACGCTGTTGGCACCGACTTGCGGTGTGGAAGCGGCTAAAGCTTTTATTCAGCGGGTCAGAGAAGAGCATCCAACGGCCCGGCACCACTGCTGGGCTTTTGTCGCCGGCGCGCCGGGGGATTCGCAGCAGTTGGGGTTTTCCGACGACGGCGAGCCTTCCGGCACAGCAGGGAAACCGATCCTGGCCCAGCTGATGGGCAGCGGCGTGGGGGAGATAACCGCAGTGGTGGTACGCTACTACGGTGGGATTAAATTAGGCACCGGTGGCCTGGTCAAGGCCTATGGCAGCGGGGTGCAGCAGGCGTTAAAGCTGCTGCCGTTGGTCAGCAAAGTGCCGCAGTTGGAATATACTTTGCAATGCGACTATGCGCAGCTGGCGTTGGTTGAGAACCTGCTACAGCAAATGGAAGGGCGGATTCTGCACGGCGAATATGGTGCGGATGTTGTGTTGCATCTGGCCTTGCCGGCAACGGAAACCGAGACCTTTGGGAATAAATTACGTGATCTGAGTCGCGGTAATTTGCAATTAACCCCCATTTCGCAATAATTCCCTCCAATTAAATTGCTAAGGATCGTGTGAAATGCATTTTCGCGCCATAACCCGTATCGTAGGTGTATTGGTCATCTTATTCTCCGGGACAATGTTCCTCCCTGGGCTGGTGGCGTTGATTTACCGCGATGGCGCGGGACGGGCATTTACGCAGACCTTCTTTGTCGCCGTGACTATCGGCCTGCTGCTGTGGTGGCCGAACCGCAAGCAAAAGCATGAGCTGAAACCGCGCGAAGGATTTCTGATCGTCGTGTTGTTCTGGACGGTGCTGGGCAGCGTGGGGGCTTTGCCCTTCCTGTTCTCTGAGCGGCCTAATCTCTCGCTTACCGATGCATTTTTCGAATCCTTTTCCGGCTTGACCACCACCGGCGCAACGACGCTGGTCGGGTTGGACTCGCTGCCAAAAGCCATTTTGTTCTACCGGCAGATGCTGCAGTGGATGGGTGGGATGGGGATCATCGTACTGGCGGTCGCTATTTTGCCTATTCTCGGCGTCGGCGGGATGCAGTTGTATCGGGCAGAAATGCCGGGGCCGTTGAAAGACAATAAAATGCGTCCGAGGATTGCGGAAACGGCGAAAACACTGTGGCTTATCTATGTGCTGTTGACTCTGGCCTGCGCATTGGCGCTGTGGGGCGCCGGGATGTCGGCGTTCGATGCCATTGGCCACAGTTTTTCAACCATCGCCATTGGCGGTTTCTCCACCCACGACGCGAGCATCGGCTATTACGCCAGTCCGACAATTAACACCATCATCGCCGTGTTCCTGCTGATTTCCGGCTGTAACTATGGTCTGCACTTTGCGCTATTGAGCGGCCGCAGCCTTAAAGTGTATTGGCGCGACCCTGAATTCCGCATGTTTATTTTCGTGCAATTGACGCTGGTGGTGGTGTGTTCGGTGATCCTGTGGGGGCATGGCGTCTATCAGTCTGGTATGGAAACGATCAACCAGGCGTTTTTCCAGGTGGTGTCCATGGCGACGACGGCAGGTTTTACGACCGACAGCATCGCCAAATGGCCGCTGTTCTTGCCGATGCTGCTGCTGTGTTCCGCCTTTATCGGCGGCTGCGCCGGTTCTACCGGCGGTGGCCTGAAGGTAATCCGCATTTTACTGTTGTATCTGCAGGGGTCGCGTGAACTGAAAAGACTGGTGCATCCCAATGCCGTGTATACCATTAAACTGGGTAACCGCGCGTTACCCGAACGTATATTAGAAGCAGTATGGGGTTTCTTCTCCGCTTACGCGCTGGTGTTCATTGTCAGCATGCTGGCGATTATCGCCACCGGCGTGGATGACTTCTCCGCCTTTGCTGCCGTGACCGCTACGCTGAACAACCTGGGGCCGGGCCTGGGGGTTGTCGCCGATAACTTTACGACCATGCCGCCGCCGGCGAAGTGGATACTGGTGTTGACGATGTTGTTTGGGCGTCTTGAAGTTTTCACACTGCTGGTTCTGTTTACGCCGACCTTCTGGCGTGAATGAGCCTAGATAAGGAGTAACGCCATGAAGGCACTGATTCTCTATTCAAGTCGCGATGGGCAGACTCATGCAATTGCTTCTTATATTGCGAACAAGCTGCAAGAGGCAATGTGCTGTGATGTGGTCGATCTGCTTCAGGCGGAAAACGTCGATCTCGGGCAGTATCAACGCATCATGATCGGCGCCTCGATTCGTTACGGACATTTCCATCCTGCGTTGGATAAGTTTGTAAAACGTCATGCTGAACGCTTAAACCAAATGCCGAGCGCTTTCTTCTCTGTCAATCTGACGGCGCGCAAGTCAGACAAGCGTTCACCCCAAACCAATCCTTATACGCGTAAGTTCCTGCTTTCCTCGCCATGGCAACCAACACAGTGCGCGGTCTTTGCCGGCGCGCTGCGTTATCCGCGTTATCGCTGGTTCGACCGTATTATGATTCAGTTTATTATGCGTATGACGGGGGGAGAAACGGATAGCAGTAAAGAAGTGGAGTACACGGATTGGCGTGAGGTCGAGCGCTTTGCCCAGGAATTTCGCCAGCTTTAGTATGAAAAGTGACAAAAACGCTGGCTTGAGCAGCGTTTTGTTGAAAAAGAAGGCAGTTGAAAGGTTTTTTGAAATTAGGGGTTGCGGCGTTCTGAGAACTCCCTATAATGCGCCTCCACTGACCGGGAACAACGACTGACAAGCCGCCGGGTCAGCGAGAAGAAAGCGAAATAAACGCTTGACTCTCCGGGCGAAAAGCGTAGTATACGCAGCCCGCGCCGATGAGAATTATCTCCGGCGATGCTCTTTAACAATTTATCAGACAATCTGTGTGGGCACTCACAAGACGATATCCAGCATCTTCGGATGCAAAAAAATATCAAGTCTTGAAGAGTGACTAACTGAAGTAAAATTCATGCAGTAAATCTTTGAGCAACAGCTATTAACTTAGCGAATCAAGCTTTTAATTGAAGAGTTTGATCATGGCTCAGATTGAACGCTGGCGGCAGGCCTAACACATGCAAGTCGAGCGGCAGCGGAAAGTAGCTTGCTACTTTGCCGGCGAGCGGCGGACGGGTGAGTAATGTCTGGGAAACTGCCCGATGGAGGGGGATAACCACTGGAAACGGTGGCTAATACCGCATAACGTCTTCGGACCAAAGTGGGGGACCTTCGGGCCTCACACCATCGGATGTGCCCAGATGGGATTAGCTAGTAGGTGGGGTAATGGCTCACCTAGGCGACGATCCCTAGCTGGTCTGAGAGGATGACCAGCCACACTGGAACTGAGACACGGTCCAGACTCCTACGGGAGGCAGCAGTGGGGAATATTGCACAATGGGCGCAAGCCTGATGCAGCCATGCCGCGTGTGTGAAGAAGGCCTTCGGGTTGTAAAGCACTTTCAGCGAGGAGGAAGGGTAGTGTCTTAATACGGCATTACATTGACGTTACTCGCAGAAGAAGCACCGGCTAACTCCGTGCCAGCAGCCGCGGTAATACGGAGGGTGCAAGCGTTAATCGGAATTACTGGGCGTAAAGCGCACGCAGGCGGTTTGTTAAGTCAGATGTGAAATCCCCGAGCTTAACTTGGGAACTGCATTTGAAACTGGCAGACTAGAGTCTCGTAGAGGGGGGTAGAATTCCAGGTGTAGCGGTGAAATGCGTAGAGATCTGGAGGAATACCGGTGGCGAAGGCGGCCCCCTGGACGAAGACTGACGCTCAGGTGCGAAAGCGTGGGGAGCAAACAGGATTAGATACCCTGGTAGTCCACGCCGTAAACGATGTCGATTTGGAGGCTGTGCCCTTGAGGCGTGGCTTCCGGAGCTAACGCGTTAAATCGACCGCCTGGGGAGTACGGCCGCAAGGTTAAAACTCAAATGAATTGACGGGGGCCCGCACAAGCGGTGGAGCATGTGGTTTAATTCGATGCAACGCGAAGAACCTTACCTACTCTTGACATCCAGAGAACTTAGCAGAGATGCTTTGGTGCCTTCGGGAACTCTGAGACAGGTGCTGCATGGCTGTCGTCAGCTCGTGTTGTGAAATGTTGGGTTAAGTCCCGCAACGAGCGCAACCCTTATCCTTTGTTGCCAGCGGTTCGGCCGGGAACTCAAAGGAGACTGCCAGTGATAAACTGGAGGAAGGTGGGGATGACGTCAAGTCATCATGGCCCTTACGAGTAGGGCTACACACGTGCTACAATGGCGTATACAAAGAGAAGCGAACCTGCGAAGGCAAGCGGACCTCATAAAGTACGTCGTAGTCCGGATTGGAGTCTGCAACTCGACTCCATGAAGTCGGAATCGCTAGTAATCGTAGATCAGAATGCTACGGTGAATACGTTCCCGGGCCTTGTACACACCGCCCGTCACACCATGGGAGTGGGTTGCAAAAGAAGTAGGTAGCTTAACCTTCGGGAGGGCGCTTACCACTTTGTGATTCATGACTGGGGTGAAGTCGTAACAAGGTAACCGTAGGGGAACCTGCGGTTGGATCACCTCCTTACCTAAAGATATCCTGACTGTGCAGTGTCCACACAGATTGTCTGATGAAAAAGTAACGAGCAGAAATACCTTTATAGGCTTGTAGCTCAGGTGGTTAGAGCGCACCCCTGATAAGGGTGAGGTCGGTGGTTCAAGTCCACTCAGGCCTACCAAATTCTTCCTTATGCTGCGTTATGCTCTCGGTCGTTTACCAAAGTAAACTTCCCGGTCGCATGCCTTGCCTAAGAAAGAATTAACTCTTTACGAGTTGGTAATGACAAAGGTATTGCACGCGATTATATGGGGCTATAGCTCAGCTGGGAGAGCGCCTGCCTTGCACGCAGGAGGTCAGCGGTTCGATCCCGCTTAGCTCCACCATATAAGTCCGAAAAACACTACTTCAGAGTATATTGGCAACAGTATGCTGCGAAGTATTTTGCTCTTTAACAATCTGGAACAAGCTGAAAATTGAAACATGGCAGCTGAAACTTGTCCCCCGTAGAAGTTCGGGATGAGGAGTAACCTGTCATAGAGTCTCTCAAATGTAGCAATGCGACGATGTCGAAAGACACCTTCGGGTTGTGAGGTTAAGTGACTAAGCGTACACGGTGGATGCCTAGGCAGTCAGAGGCGATGAAGGGCGTGCTAATCTGCGAAAAGCGTCGGTAAGGTGATATGAACCGTTACAACCGACGATACCCGAATGGGGAAACCCAGTGTGTTTCGACACACTATCGTTAAGTGAATACATAGCTTAACGAGGCGAACCGGGGGAACTGAAACATCTAAGTACCCCGAGGAAAAGAAATCAACCGAGATTCCCCCAGTAGCGGCGAGCGAACGGGGAAGAGCCCAGAACCTGAATCGGCTTGTGTGTCAGTGGAAGCGTCTGGAAAGTCGCACAGTAAAGGGTGATAGTCCCGTACACGAAGATGCACAGGTCGTGAGTTCGATGAGTAGGGCGGGACACGTGTTATCCTGTCTGAATATGGGGGGACCATCCTCCAAGGCTAAATACTCCTGACTGACCGATAGTGAACCAGTACCGTGAGGGAAAGGCGAAAAGAACCCCGGCGAGGGGAGTGAAATAGAACCTGAAACCGTGTACGTACAAGCAGTGGGAGCACCTTCGTGGTGTGACTGCGTACCTTTTGTATAATGGGTCAGCGACTTATATTTTGTAGCAAGGTTAACCGAATAGGGGAGCCGTAGGGAAACCGAGTCTTAACTGGGCGTCTAGTTGCAAGGTATAGACCCGAAACCCGGTGATCTAGCCATGGGCAGGTTGAAGGTTGGGTAACACTAACTGGAGGACCGAACCGACTAATGTTGAAAAATTAGCGGATGACTTGTGGCTGGGGGTGAAAGGCCAATCAAACCGGGAGATAGCTGGTTCTCCCCGAAAGCTATTTAGGTAGCGCCTCGTGAACTCATCTTCGGGGGTAGAGCACTGTTTCGGCTAGGGGGCCATCCCGGCTTACCAAACCGATGCAAACTCCGAATACCGAAGAATGTTATCACGGGAGACACACGGCGGGTGCTAACGTCCGTCGTGAAGAGGGAAACAACCCAGACCGCCAGCTAAGGTCCCAAAGTCATGGTTAAGTGGGAAACGATGTGGGAAGGCACAGACAGCCAGGATGTTGGCTTAGAAGCAGCCATCATTTAAAGAAAGCGTAATAGCTCACTGGTCGAGTCGGCCTGCGCGGAAGATGTAACGGGGCTAAACCATGCACCGAAGCTGCGGCAGCGACGCTTATGCGTTGTTGGGTAGGGGAGCGTTCTGTAAGCCGTTGAAGGTGTGCTGCGAGGCATGCTGGAGGTATCAGAAGTGCGAATGCTGACATAAGTAACGATAATGCGGGTGAAAAACCCGCACGCCGGAAGACCAAGGGTTCCTGTCCAACGTTAATCGGGGCAGGGTGAGTCGACCCCTAAGGCGAGGCTGAAAAGCGTAGTCGATGGGAAACAGGTTAATATTCCTGTACTTGGTGTTACTGCGAAGGGGGGACGGAGAAGGCTAGGCTAGCCGAGCGACGGTTGTCTCGGTTTAAGCGTGTAGGGGAGTGACCTGGTAAATCCGGTTGCTTGCTAACCCTGAGGCGTGATGACGATGCACTACGGTGCAGAAGTAGTTGATGCCAAGCTTCCAGGAAAAGCCTCTAAGCTCCAGGTAACACGAAATCGTACCCCAAACCGACACAGGTGGTCAGGTAGAGAATACCAAGGCGCTTGAGAGAACTCGGGTGAAGGAACTAGGCAAAATGGTGCCGTAACTTCGGGAGAAGGCACGCTGGCGCGTAGGTGAAGTCCCTTGCGGATGGAGCTGAAGCCAGTCGCAGATACCAGCTGGCTGCAACTGTTTAATAAAAACACAGCACTGTGCAAACACGAAAGTGGACGTATACGGTGTGACGCCTGCCCGGTGCCGGAAGGTTAATTGATGGGGTTATGGGTAACCAGAAGCTCTTGATCGAAGCCCCGGTAAACGGCGGCCGTAACTATAACGGTCCTAAGGTAGCGAAATTCCTTGTCGGGTAAGTTCCGACCTGCACGAATGGCGTAATGATGGCCAGGCTGTCTCCACCCGAGACTCAGTGAAATTGAACTCGCTGTGAAGATGCAGTGTACCCGCGGCAAGACGGAAAGACCCCGTGAACCTTTACTATAGCTTGACACTGAACATTGAGCCTTGATGTGTAGGATAGGTGGGAGGCTTTGAAGTGTGGACGCCAGTCTGCATGGAGCCAACCTTGAAATACCACCCTTTAATGTTTGATGTTCTAACTCGGCCCCCTAATCGGGGGTGAGGACAGTGTCTGGTGGGTAGTTTGACTGGGGCGGTCTCCTCCCAAAGAGTAACGGAGGAGCACGAAGGTTAGCTAATCACGGTCGGACATCGTGAGGTTAGTGCAAAGGCATAAGCTAGCTTGACTGCGAGAGTGACGGCTCGAGCAGGTGCGAAAGCAGGTCTTAGTGATCCGGTGGTTCTGAATGGAAGGGCCATCGCTCAACGGATAAAAGGTACTCCGGGGATAACAGGCTGATACCGCCCAAGAGTTCATATCGACGGCGGTGTTTGGCACCTCGATGTCGGCTCATCACATCCTGGGGCTGAAGTAGGTCCCAAGGGTATGGCTGTTCGCCATTTAAAGTGGTACGCGAGCTGGGTTTAGAACGTCGTGAGACAGTTCGGTCCCTATCTGCCGTGGGCGTTGGAAGATTGAGAGGGGTTGCTCCTAGTACGAGAGGACCGGAGTGAACGCACCACTGGTGTTCGGGTTGTCATGCCAATGGCATTGCCCGGTAGCTAAGTGCGGAAAAGATAAGCGCTGAAAGCATCTAAGCGCGAAACTTGCCTCAAGATGAGTCTTCCCTGGGCCTTTAAGGCCCCTGAAGGAACGTTTAAGACTAAGACGTTGATAGGCTGGGTGTGTAAGTGCAGCGATGCATTGAGCTAACCAGTACTAATGAACCGTGAGGCTTAACCTTACAACACCGAAGGTGTTTTAGAGACGGATGACAAAATCGTCGGGAACGATTTTGAACAACGCGGAGCGTTGGCCCCGAAGGGGTGAGTATCAGGATGATACGAATAATTTTCAGCGAAGTTCCGAGATTGGATTGACTGGCGGCGTGGATGCGTTGCGGGTTGATTGAAACAGAATTTGCCTGGCGGCAATAGCGCGGTGGTCCCACCTGACCCCATGCCGAACTCAGAAGTGAAACGCCGTAGCGCCGATGGTAGTGTGGGGTCTCCCCATGCGAGAGTAGGACACTGCCAGGCATCAAATAAAGTAAGAAGCCTCATGCGAAAGCATGAGGCTTTTTGCGTTATTTGAACTCAATCAATAATCGGCAATACCATGCCAGGCGACTCAGTAATAATACATATAGTTGGGTGATTGTTTATTCAGTCTATGTTTACTCATTGGGAAAGCATATAAAGCTGAAATAAATTGCTATGCCAATAAACAATGTATTTATACGTTTCCCCTGCGGTCACGTTATTAGTCCGATAGCATGCAGAATGATTTTCTATTGCCAAAATTCTGGATTTATTGCGATATTTCATCAGGATAGGTTGTGATTCGCCTTGCCCCGTTTCATGATTTTGCCTGCCACGGCGCATTATCAAAAAACAAATAATAGCCACAAAAATTTATTCGAGTAGACTAAGTGCAATTATTCCGGAATGGGTATTCAATATCATGTCTACTGAAAGCGCGTCTTTAAAAAATCACAATACCTTTGCGCTCCCGGTCAATGCAGCGCAATTGGTCATTGCAGAAAACATCGAGTTAATGATTAAGGTCTGGCAGAAGACGAAAAAACGTCAAGAGCCGCTGCTGGTTCTTGGAGAGGGCAGTAATGTCCTGTTTTTAGAAGATTTTGCTGGCACGGTCATGATTAACCGCCTGCACGGTATTAAGGTCAGAGAAGAGCAGGATAGTTGGCATCTTCATGTCAGCGCCGGTGAGAGCTGGCATGAGCTGGTAAAAAGAACGCTCGACGGTGGTATGCCCGGTTTGGAAAATCTGGCTCTGATCCCTGGTTGCGTGGGGTCGGCGCCTATCCAGAATATCGGCGCGTATGGCGTTGAATGGAAGGATGTTTGTGAATACGTCGACCTGCTCAATCTGACGACCGGAGAGATTGACCGGATGGTGCCGGAACGCTGCAACTTTGGCTACCGGGAAAGTGTTTTCAAACATCAGTTTAAAGTCGGCTATCTTATCGTTGCCGTCGGTATACGGCTGAATAAACAGTGGCAGCCGCTATTGAGCTATGGCGATCTGACTAAGCTGGATAAAGAGACGGTAACGCCGCATCAGGTATTTGACGCAGTTTGCGCGATGCGTCGCAGTAAACTGCCCGATCCACGAGAAACCGGCAACGCCGGCAGCTTTTTCAAGAATCCGGTGGTGGAAAAGGAACATGCCGCAGAGTTATTAGCCGCGTATCCTACCATGCCGCATTTCCCGCAGGCGGATGGTCGGGTGAAATTAGCTGCAGGGTGGTTGATCGACCAATGCGCGTTAAAAGGCTATCGTATTGGCGGGGCTGCGGTGCATAGTAAGCAGGCGCTGGTATTAATTAACCAGGATAACGCCGTCAGTCAGGATATCGTAGCGTTGGCGCGCCATGTGCGCAACACGGTTGCTGAGAAGTTTAGCGTCTGGCTTGAACCTGAGGTGCGCTTTATTGCCGCCACGGGGGAAGTGGACGCCGTAGAGGCTATTTCATGAGAGATACGACGGTACCATTAAAGCTCATCGCCATGCTGGCCGATGGAGATTTCCATTCGGGTGAGCAGCTGGGTGAATATTTGGGCATGAGCCGTGCCGCGGTTAACAAGCATATTCAAACCGTCAGAGAGTGGGGCGTAGACGTGTTTACCGTCCCGGGGAAAGGCTACAGCCTGCCGGCGCCGATTCAACTGCTGGAAGCGCAGCGTATTACTGCGTTACTGGATGAGAAGCAGGTGACCGTACTGCCGGTGGTCGACTCAACCAATCAGTATTTGCTCGATCGCATCGGCACTCTGCAATCCGGCGATGCTTGTGTGGCCGAATACCAGCAGGCGGGGCGAGGCCGTCGTGGGCGCCAGTGGGTGTCTCCTTTTGGCGCCAACCTCTATTTGTCGATGTTTTGGCGTTTGGAGCAGGGGCCGGCGGCAGCGATTGGTCTGAGCCTGGTGATCGGTATCGTGATGACCGAGGTGCTGCAGCGTTTGGGGGCAGAAAAAGTCCGGGTGAAGTGGCCGAATGATCTTTACCTGAATGACCGAAAACTGGCGGGTATTCTCGTTGAATTGACAGGTAAAACCGGCGATGCTGCACAGATTGTGATTGGTGCCGGTATCAACCTGGCAATGCGGGATACGCAGAGCGACAGTATTAATCAGGGTTGGATTAACCTGCAGGAGGCCGGGATCGCTATCGACCGCAATGAGCTTGCCGCTACATTACTCAATGAGATGCGTCAGTCATTGCGGCAGTTTGAAAGTGAAGGACTGTCGCCTTTCATTGCACGCTGGCGTGAGCTGGATAACTTTATCGATCGTCCGGTCAAACTCTTGATCGGCGAGCAGCAGATCCTGGGGATTGCACGTGGCATCGATCAGCAAGGCGCATTGCTGCTTGAGCAAGATGGCGTGATCAAACCCTTTATCGGCGGTGAGATCTCATTACGCAGCGCCGAGTGATCGTGTAGCCAGCAGGGGACACGGCTGTCCCCTGCAAAACGCTACTTTCTAAGGCGCACATGCTCGACGGCGTGATTGGCACTTTTCGTCATGATCAGACTGGCACGCTCGCGCGTTGGCAATATATTTTGCTGTAAATTCAATCCATTAATCTCATTCCATAGCTGAGTGGCAATTTTCACCGCTTCACTCTCAGAGAGTTTGGCATAATTATGGAAATAGGAGTTTGGATTGGAGAACGCGCCCTGGCGGAACTTCAGGAAGCGGTTGATATACCAGGTTTGCAGCAGCTCGGCAGGTGCGTCGACATAGATAGAGAAATCAACAAAATCCGAGACAAAGACGTGGTGTGGATCGTGTGGGTAGTCCATACCGCTCTGCAGCACGTTCAGACCTTCCAGAATCAGAATATCCGGTTGTTCGATGACTTTGTTACCGTCGGGTACGACGTCATAAATCAGGTGTGAATAAACCGGCGCGGTGACGCGTTTAGCGCCTGATTTCACTTCTGAGACAAATTTCACCAGGCTATGCATGTCGTAAGACTGCGGGAAGCCTTTCTTTTTCATCAGACCGCGTTCGTTCAGTACTCTGTTGGGGTGCAGGAAGCCATCGGTGGTGACCAGTTCAACGCTGCGATGTTCCGGCCAGCTGCTAAGCAGCGCCTGCAGCAGACGTGCGGTGGTGCTTTTACCTACGGCAACGCTGCCGGCGATGCCGATCACATAGGGGATTTTCTGCCCGTCGGTGCCAAGAAATTGCTCCAGAACGGCCTGACGGCGTAGATTGGAACTGATGTAAAAGTTCAAAAGTCGCGACAAGGGGAGGTAGATCTGCGCGACTTCTTCTAAAGAGAGATCTTCGTTAATCCCTTTCAGTTTAACAATTTCTTCTTCTGATAACGTCAGCGGCACCGAATCTCGCAACGCAGCCCATTGGGTACGATCGAACTGTAGGTACGGCGTTGCTAAAGATTGATCTCTTTTTATCATAAGCCAAATTCTGCCTGTTAACGCAGGTTGGGAAAGGCGCCGGACGCCAACTCCAGATAATAAACAAGCTGCATATTATAGACAGCTTCGTTTTTGGCGTAGACTTTTTTCAACTTTGTTGTCGATCGTGGTGAGAGAATGGTAATTGTGCGAACGGGCGCGCACTTGTGAATGCGTGCGTTGTAAGGCGGCATCATCAGGCCATGATACCGCGTGTGGCTCAGCTGGCCAGCGAGCGGGAAGCCGGGTTGACCGCGAACAGGCGCTTATAATAAATCACGGTAGGATGGTAATAACCGTCGGGCGTGGCGGCGTAGTCCGGCAGTTCTCCGAGGCAGTGATACCCCATCGCGCGATACAGCGATTCGGCGATGCTGCCAGCTTGCGTATCGAGATAAAGCAGACCGCGCTGATGCTGTAGCGCCGTATTTTCCACGGTTTTCATCAGCGTACGGCCGATGCCTTTACGACGCGCCTGGCTGTGCACCAGGAGCTTTTGGACCTCTGCACGGTTGCGGCCATTGGCTTTCTGGCACAGTTCCAGCTGCACACACCCGGTAACGCCGCTTTCGTCTCTGGCAATCCATAATAGCAGTTCGCCTTTTGCCAGCGCCGGGCGCAGGCCGTGGAAGTAGTTCGCCGCTTCTTCTGCTGTAATATTCTCGGTATAGCCGATGGATGCGCCACCCTTTACGGCATCAAGCAGTAGTGCCGCCAACTCGCTGCGGTAGACCGGTAGCGTACTGGCATTTATCGGTACAATTTTCATCAACAACTCCTTGGTTAATGCGGGTAAGAAATCTAAGCAATAAGCACGCCAACCGTCCGAAGCCACTGCTGATAGGTCAACGGGAGGGCGTACTTTTGCGCGTCTGCACCATTATGGGGCGCCATGATCGCTGATGATGCAGGCATTGAAGAAAGGGGGGCACCGTCAGTTGATCGCACTGAGCCGCCCGACATGCAGAAACATCGGCTTAAGGCTTGCAAAAAGCGGATGAAATTATAGAGAATGGTCACCGCATTTGATGGTTATTTGCGCGCGGAGCGAGCTGAATCCGCTGCAAAATGCAAAAATCGGCTGTTTTGTGAGCGAAAGTGCGCAGAACACAATTTTTTTGTTGCATAGCCCGCGCTCTCTACCTAGAATGCGCTGCACTTGATGCCGGCTTAGCTCAGTAGGTAGAGCAACTGACTTGTAATCAGTAGGTCACCAGTTCGATTCCGGTAGCCGGCACCATCAAGTACCTGTAGTTAAAATCTGGTGGGGTTCCCGAGCGGCCAAAGGGAGCAGACTGTAAATCTGCCGTCACAGACTTCGAAGGTTCGAATCCTTCCCCCACCACCATTTTTAACCTTGGTAACAAGGTTAAACCGCACGGCAGCCAGTATGATGAATGCCGGGCGGGGAAGGTAAACCGATTTGCACAGCGTGTTTAAGGCTGTACAAAGCGAAGGGTGAGGAATTCAGCGACCAACCGTCCTTTCCCCATCCCAATATCTGCAGAAAAATCAGGTAGCCGAGTTCCAGGATGCGGGCATCGTATAATGGCTATTACCTCAGCCTTCCAAGCTGATGATGTGGGTTCGATTCCCACTGCCCGCTCCAAGATGTGCTGATATAGCTCAGTTGGTAGAGCGCACCCTTGGTAAGGGTGAGGTCGGCAGTTCGAATCTGCCTATCAGCACCACTTCTTATTTTCTCGCCCCCTGATTCTCTTTCTGTTCTGAATTCAGCAAGCATTAAGCTTGGTTGATGTGGTGATACCACCGATTTATCCGTGTCTTAGAGGGACAATCGATGTCTAAAGAAAAGTTTGAACGTACAAAACCGCACGTTAACGTCGGTACTATCGGCCACGTTGACCATGGTAAAACAACGCTGACCGCTGCAATCACTACCGTACTGTCTAAAACCTACGGCGGTGCTGCTCGCGCTTTCGACCAGATCGATAACGCGCCAGAAGAAAAAGCTCGTGGTATCACCATCAACACTTCTCACGTTGAGTATGACACCCCGACTCGTCACTACGCGCACGTTGACTGCCCAGGGCACGCCGACTACGTGAAAAACATGATCACCGGTGCAGCGCAGATGGACGGCGCAATCCTGGTAGTAGCAGCGACTGACGGCCCAATGCCTCAGACCCGTGAGCACATCCTGCTGGGCCGCCAGGTAGGCGTACCTTACATCATCGTATTCATGAACAAATGCGACATGGTAGATGATGAAGAGCTGCTGGAACTGGTAGAGATGGAAGTTCGCGAACTGCTGTCTGCTTACGACTTCCCAGGCGACGACCTGCCGGTAATCCGCGGTTCCGCGCTGAAAGCGCTGGAAGGCGAAGCCGAGTGGGAAGCGAAGATTGTTGAGCTGGCAGAAGCGCTGGACAGCTACATCCCAGAGCCAGAGCGTGCTGTAGACAAGCCGTTCCTGCTGCCAATCGAAGACGTCTTCTCCATCTCCGGTCGTGGTACCGTTGTTACCGGTCGTGTAGAGCGCGGTATCATCAAAGTAGGTGAAGAAGTCGAAATCGTTGGTATCAAAGACACCGTTAAGTCTACCTGTACTGGCGTAGAAATGTTCCGCAAACTGCTGGACGAAGGCCGTGCTGGTGAGAACGTAGGTGTTCTGCTGCGTGGTATCAAGCGTGAAGAAATCGAACGTGGTCAGGTACTGGCGAAGCCAGGTTCAATCAAGCCGCACACCCAGTTCGAATCTGAAGTGTACATTCTGTCCAAAGACGAAGGCGGCCGTCATACTCCGTTCTTCAAAGGCTACCGTCCACAGTTCTACTTCCGTACCACTGACGTGACCGGTACCATCGAACTGCCAGAAGGCGTAGAGATGGTAATGCCAGGCGACAACGTGAACATGGTAGTTACCCTGATTCACCCAATCGCAATGGACGACGGTCTGCGTTTCGCAATCCGTGAAGGCGGCCGTACCGTAGGCGCGGGTGTTGTTGCTAAAGTTATCGCTTAATCGCTGATAACATTTGACGCGACACGCGGTAAAAGGGCATCATTTGATGCCCTTTTTCTACGCTGTGAACTAGAACCTATCTCATCAGCGATTTTACGTTCATAATCATTGGTGAGATGGGCTCTTAAAAGCGTATTGACAGGGTACGTCATCGCGTAAAACACCGAATGCTGTTTGAAGAGCATCTAATCGGTTTGGTTTGCCTCGCAATGCGAGGCAAAGTTGTTTGTTCTGAATCATAAGTGACAGGTTGGTTTATGAGTGCGAATACCGAGGCTCAAGGGAGCGGGCGCGGCCTGGAAGTGATGAAGTGGCTAATCGTCGCCGTTCTGTTGGTTGTGGCTATTGTCGGTAACTATTACTACCGCGATTTCAGCCTGCCATTGCGTGCGCTGGCTGTGGTTGTGGTGATTGCTATTGCGGGCGCCATCGCCCTGATGACGACCAAAGGTAAAGCCACCGTAGCGTTTGCGCGTGAAGCGCGTACCGAAGTACGTAAAGTGATTTGGCCAACGCGCCAGGAAACGCTGCACACCACATTGATCGTTGCCGCGGTAACTGCCGTGATGTCTTTGATTCTGTGGGGGCTGGATGGCGTTCTGGTCCGTCTGGTATCGTTTATTACTGGCCTGAGGTTCTAAAATGTCTGAAGCTCCAAAAAAACGTTGGTACGTCGTTCAGGCGTTTTCTGGTTTTGAAGGTCGCGTAGCGCAATCGCTGCGTGAACACATCAAACTGCACGATATGGAAGAGCTGTTCGGCGAAGTCATGGTGCCTACGGAAGAAGTGGTTGAAATCCGTGGTGGCCAGCGTCGTAAGAGCGAACGCAAATTCTTCCCGGGTTACGTGCTGGTTCAAATGGTGATGAACGATGCCAGCTGGCACTTGGTGCGCAGCGTTCCGCGCGTGATGGGCTTTATCGGCGGTACGTCGGATCGCCCAGCGCCAATCAGCGACAAAGAAGTTGACGCCATCATGAACCGCCTGCAGCAGGTTGGCGATAAGCCACGTCCGAAAACGCTGTTCGAACCGGGTGAACTGGTGCGCGTTAACGACGGTCCGTTTGCTGACTTTAACGGCGTGGTGGAAGAAGTGGATTACGAAAAGAGCCGCCTGAAGGTTTCCGTTTCCATCTTCGGTCGTGCAACGCCGGTAGAACTGGACTTCAGCCAGGTGGAGAAAGGCTGATCGTTTAATCATCAGCTATCCGGGCTTTACGTCTTGTATGAGGCGCGAAATTAAACTATAATTTCGCGCCTTTTGTTTTTAGAGGCCTTGCTCATTGGTTTGAGCGAGGTGAAACACGGGGAGCCTCTTGCGAGGCGATACTACCCATACGAGGAAATTTCAATGGCCAAGAAAGTACAAGCCTACGTTAAGCTGCAGGTTGCAGCTGGTATGGCTAACCCGAGCCCGCCAGTCGGTCCAGCTCTGGGTCAGCAAGGTGTTAACATCATGGAATTCTGTAAGGCGTTCAATGCTAAGACTGACAGCATTGAAAAAGGCCTGCCGATCCCGGTTGTTATTACCGTTTATTCTGATCGCTCCTTCACCTTCGTTACCAAAACTCCGCCAGCAGCAGTTCTGCTGAAAAAAGCGGCTGGTATCAAGTCTGGTTCTGGCAAGCCGAACAAAGACAAAGTCGGTAAAGTGACCAGTGCTCAGGTACGTGAAATCGCAGAAACCAAAGCTGCGGACATGACTGGTTCCGACGTTGAAGCGATGATTCGCTCCATCGAAGGTACTGCTCGTTCCATGGGCCTGGTAGTGGAGGATTAATAGATGGCTAAGCTGACCAAGCGCATGCGCGTGATCCGTGACAAAGTTGATGCTACTAAACAGTATGACATCACCGAAGCTGTTGCTCTGCTGAAAGAGCTGGCCACCGCTAAATTCGTAGAAAGCGTAGACGTTGCCGTTAACCTGGGCATCGACGCGCGTAAATCTGATCAAAACGTTCGCGGCGCTACCGTTCTGCCACACGGCACCGGTCGCAGCGTACGCGTTGCCGTCTTCGCTCAAGGCCCTAACGCTGAAGCTGCAAAAGCAGCTGGCGCAGAGCTGGTAGGCATGGAAGATCTGGCCGATCAGATCAAGAAAGGCGAAATGAACTTTGACGTTGTTATCGCATCTCCAGATGCAATGCGCGTTGTTGGCCAACTGGGCCAGGTTCTGGGTCCACGTGGCCTGATGCCAAACCCGAAAGTGGGTACCGTTACGCCGAACGTTGCTGAAGCAGTGAAAAACGCTAAAGCAGGTCAGATTCGTTACCGTAACGACAAAAACGGCATCATCCATACCACTATCGGTAAGGTTGATTTCGAAGCAGCTCAGCTGAAAGAAAACCTGGAAGCCCTGCTGGTTGCGCTGAAAAAAGCGAAACCATCTCAGGCTAAAGGCGTTTACATCAAGAAAGTTAGCCTCTCCACCACCATGGGTGCTGGCGTTGCTATCGATCAGAGCGGCCTGACTGCTGTAGCGAGCTAATCGTTTAGACGATTAATCGCTTTGACTTGGGGCATATTTTCGCCTAGAATCTTATGCCCCAAGGTTCTGCCGTTTTTATCGGCGGGACACAAGAATTTTCGGTTGGAGCCTGGCCTAATCCAGGCCTCCGTCCAAGACCGCAGGTGTATCGCAAGATACTTAATTTTCCTGCGTAGACGGTGACAGAGCCTAAAGAAATTTTTTATAAAAGAATGTCTTTGCTGGATTCTGCTCACCGTGTTAAGCCGCTTGATCTGCTGTTTCGGCAGCGATTAAGTGAAGTGAGTTCCGGGGATGTTCCCCGGCTAATCCAGGAGCAAAAAGCTAATGGCATTAAATCTTCAAGACAAACAAGCGATTGTTGCTGAAGTCAACGAAGTAGCCAAAGGCGCGCTGTCTGCGGTTGTTGCGGATTCCCGCGGCGTTACCGTAGGTAAAATGACTGAACTGCGTAAAGCAGGTCGTGAAGCTGGCGTTTACATGCGTGTTGTTCGCAACACCCTGATGCGTCGCGTTGTTGAAGGCACTCCATTCGAATGCCTGAAAGACACGTTTGTCGGTCCAACCTTGATTGCATTCTCTACTGAACACCCGGGCGCTGCTGCTCGTCTGTTCAAAGAGTTCGCGAAAGCGAATGCAGAGTTCGAGGTTAAAGCTGCGGCCTTTGAAGGTGAGCTGATCCCTGCGGCGCAAATCGACCGCCTGGCAACGCTGCCAACTTACGAAGAAGCAATCGCACGCCTGATGTCGACCATGAAAGAAGCCGCTGCCGGCAAACTGGTTCGTACTCTGGCTGCTGTGCGCGATCAGAAAGAAGCTGCATAAGCCGCTCTTTCTTAGCCTTTGCTAACGTATTTAAACTATTTCTGAATCTTAGGAACAATTGTTATGTCTATCACTAAAGACCAAATCCTGGAAGCAGTAGCTGCTATGTCCGTAATGGATGTTGTTGAGCTGGTTTCCGCTATGGAAGAAAAATTCGGTGTTTCTGCTGCTGCTGCTGTAGCTGTTGCTGCTGGCGGTGCTGCTGAAGCTGCTGAAGAGAAAACTGAATTCGACGTTATCCTGAAAGCTGCAGGCGCTAACAAAGTTGCTGTTATCAAAGCAGTACGTGGCGCTACCGGCCTGGGTCTGAAAGAAGCTAAAGACCTGGTTGAATCTGCTCCAGCCGCTCTGAAAGAAGGCGTGAGCAAAGATGACGCTGAAGCTCTGAAAAAATCCCTGGAAGAAGCTGGCGCTGAAGTTGAAGTTAAATAAGCCAACCCTTCCGGTTGCAGCCTAAGCGATTAGGCTGATGGCTGGTGACTTTTTAGTCACCAGCCTTTTTGCGCTGTAGGGCGCCAGTAGCGTTTCACACTGTTTGGCTGCTGGATTGCCTCCCAATATTTGTTTCTATCGACGACTTAATATACTGCAGCTGTGCGCTCCAGGAGTTCTGGGGGCAGGTGCAATGAAATGGTTTAAGAGTGATAGCAAGAGGTATTGCGGAAAGTGTCCTCGCTTTCCGGTCGACAAAATAGTGTTGCATGAACTGTCCTAATCGGACGGACAGAGAGGTTCTACTTTTCAGCGAGCTGAGGAACCCTATGGTTTACTCCTATACCGAGAAAAAACGTATTCGTAAGGATTTTGGTAAGCGTCCACAAGTGTTGGATGTGCCATATCTCCTTTCTATCCAGCTTGACTCGTTCCAGAAGTTTATCGAGCAAGATCCAGAAGGGCAGTACGGCCTTGAAGCCGCCTTCCGTTCTGTATTCCCAATCCAGAGCTACAGTGGCAATTCGGAGCTGCAATACGTTAGCTACCGTCTTGGTGAGCCGGTGTTCGACGTCAAAGAGTGCCAGATTCGTGGTGTGACGTTCTCTGCACCGCTGCGCGTTAAACTGCGCCTGGTCATCTATGAGCGAGAAGCACCAGAAGGTACGGTCAAAGACATCAAGGAACAAGAAGTCTACATGGGCGAAATTCCGCTCATGACCGAAAACGGTACCTTTGTTATTAACGGTACTGAGAGGGTTATCGTATCCCAGCTGCACCGTAGTCCTGGCGTATTCTTCGACAGCGATAAGGGTAAAACCCACTCTTCGGGTAAAGTGCTGTATAACGCACGCATCATCCCTTACCGCGGTTCCTGGTTGGACTTCGAGTTTGACCCGAAAGACAACCTGTTCGTGCGTATCGACCGCCGTCGTAAACTGCCGGCCTCGATCATTCTGCGCGCGCTGAACTACACCTCAGAACAGATCCTTGACCTGTTCTTCGAGAAAGTTGTTTTCGAAATTCGCGACAACAAGCTGCAGATGGAGCTGGTTCCTGAGCGTCTGCGTGGTGAGACCGCTTCGTTTGATATCGAAGCCAACGGCAAAATCTACGTTGAGAAAGGTCGTCGCATCACCGCTCGCCATATCCGTCAGCTTGAAAAAGACGATATCAAGAGTATCGAAGTGCCGGTTGAGTACATCGCGGGCAAAGTGGTCGCCAAAGACTACATCGATACCAATACCGGTGAACTGATCTGCTCCGCCAACATGGAGCTGTCGCTGGATCTGCTGGCGAAGCTGAGCCAGTCTGGTCACAAGCGTATCGAAACGCTGTTCACCAACGATCTCGATCACGGCGCCTACATCTCCGAGACGCTGCGTGTCGACCCGACCAATGACCGCCTGAGCGCGCTGGTTGAGATCTACCGCATGATGCGTCCTGGCGAGCCACCGACGCGTGAAGCAGCAGAAAGCCTGTTCGAGAACCTGTTCTTCTCCGAAGACCGCTACGATCTGTCCGCGGTCGGCCGTATGAAGTTCAACCGTTCTCTGCTGCGCGACGAGATCGAAGGTTCAGGTATCCTGAGCCAGGAAGACATCATCGATGTGATGAAGAAGCTCATCGACATCCGTAACGGTAAAGGCGAAGTGGACGATATCGATCACCTCGGCAACCGTCGCATCCGCTCCGTGGGCGAAATGGCTGAGAACCAGTTCCGCGTAGGTCTGGTGCGCGTTGAGCGTGCGGTGAAAGAGCGTCTGTCTCTGGGCGACCTGGACACCCTGATGCCTCAGGACATGATCAACGCCAAGCCGATTTCGGCGGCGGTGAAAGAGTTCTTCGGCTCAAGCCAGCTGTCCCAGTTTATGGACCAGAACAACCCGCTGTCCGAGATCACGCACAAGCGTCGTATCTCCGCATTGGGCCCGGGCGGTCTGACCCGTGAGCGCGCCGGCTTCGAAGTACGTGACGTACACCCAACCCACTACGGTCGTGTATGTCCAATCGAAACCCCGGAAGGTCCGAACATCGGTCTGATCAACTCCCTGTCCGTGTACGCACAGACTAACGAGTATGGCTTCCTGGAAACCCCGTACCGCCGCGTGCGTGACGGCGTGGTTACCGATGAAATCAATTACCTGTCCGCCATTGAAGAAGGCAACTTTGTTATCGCCCAGGCTAACTCCAACCTGGATGATGACGGCCGCTTCGTGGAAGACTTGGTCACCTGCCGCAGCAAGGGCGAATCCAGCCTGTTCAGCCGCGATCAGGTTGACTATATGGACGTTTCCACCCAGCAGGTTGTATCCGTTGGTGCGTCTCTGATTCCATTCCTGGAACACGATGACGCCAACCGTGCATTGATGGGTGCGAACATGCAACGTCAGGCGGTGCCAACTCTGCGTGCTGACAAGCCGCTGGTCGGTACCGGTATGGAACGCGCAGTAGCGGTTGACTCCGGCGTAACCGCCGTTGCCAAACGCGGCGGTGTGATCCAGTACGTGGATGCTTCCCGTATCGTTATCAAAGTTAACGAAGACGAGATGTACCCGGGCGAAGCAGGCATCGACATTTATAACCTGACCAAGTACACCCGTTCCAACCAGAACACCTGCATCAACCAGATGCCATGTGTCAATCTGGGCGAGCCTATCGAGCGCGGCGACGTGCTGGCAGACGGCCCGTCTACCGATCTGGGTGAACTGGCGCTGGGTCAGAACATGCGTGTGGCGTTCATGCCTTGGAACGGCTACAACTTCGAAGACTCCATCTTGGTGTCCGAACGCGTAGTCCAGGAAGACCGCTTCACCACCATCCACATCCAGGAACTGGCTTGCGTGTCGCGCGACACCAAACTGGGGCCTGAAGAGATCACCGCCGATATCCCGAACGTGGGTGAAGCTGCGCTCTCTAAACTGGATGAATCCGGTATCGTATACATCGGTGCGGAAGTGACCGGCGGCGACATTCTGGTTGGTAAGGTAACGCCGAAAGGCGAGACCCAGCTGACGCCAGAAGAGAAACTGCTGCGCGCGATCTTCGGTGAGAAAGCGTCCGATGTGAAAGACTCTTCTCTGCGTGTGCCGAATGGCGTTTCCGGTACCGTTATCGACGTACAGGTCTTTACCCGCGATGGCGTGGAAAAAGACAAGCGTGCGCTCGAAATCGAAGAGATGCAGCTGAAGCAGGCGAAGAAAGACCTGACTGAAGAACTGCAGATCCTGGAAGCCGGTCTGTTTGCGCGTATCCACGCGGTGCTGGTTGCCGGCGGCGTTGAAGCTGACAAGCTGAGCCAACTGCCGCGCGATCGCTGGCTGGAACTGGGCCTGACCGACGAAGAGAAGCAAAACCAGCTGGAGCAGCTGGCCGAGCAGTACGACGAACTGAAAGCCGACTTCGAGAAGAAACTGGAAGCCAAGCGTCGTAAGATCACCCAAGGCGACGATCTGGCACCTGGCGTGCTGAAAATCGTCAAGGTGTATCTGGCGGTTAAACGTCAGATCCAGCCGGGTGACAAAATGGCAGGTCGCCACGGTAACAAGGGTGTTATCTCCAAGATCAACCCGATCGAAGATATGCCTTACGATGAAAACGGCACGCCGGTAGACATCGTACTGAACCCGCTGGGCGTACCATCACGTATGAACATCGGTCAGATCCTGGAAACCCACCTGGGTATGGCGGCGAAAGGCATTGGTGAGAAGATCAACCAGATGCTTAAGCAGCAGCAGGAAGTGGCCAAACTGCGTGAATTCATCCAGAAAGCCTACGATCTGGGTGACGACGTTTGCCAGAAAGTCGACCTGAACACCTTCAGCGATGACGAAGTGCTGCGTCTGGCTGAGAACCTGAAAAAAGGTATGCCAATCGCAACGCCGGTGTTCGATGGTGCGAAAGAGACTGAAATCAAGCAACTGCTGGAAATGGGCGGTATCCCGACCTCCGGTCAGATTACGCTGTTCGATGGCCGTACTGGCGAGCAATTTGAGCGCCAGGTAACCGTAGGCTATATGTACATGCTGAAACTGAACCACCTGGTTGATGATAAAATGCACGCTCGTTCAACCGGTTCTTACAGTCTGGTTACGCAGCAGCCTCTGGGTGGTAAAGCGCAGTTCGGTGGCCAACGCTTCGGTGAGATGGAAGTGTGGGCGCTGGAAGCATACGGCGCAGCTTATACCCTGCAGGAAATGCTTACCGTTAAGTCGGATGACGTTAACGGCCGTACCAAGATGTACAAAAACATCGTGGATGGCGACCACCGTATGGAACCGGGCATGCCGGAATCCTTCAACGTATTGTTGAAAGAGATCCGCTCGCTGGGTATCAACATCGAACTGGAAGACGAGTAATCGGCTTTCAGCCTCAGGCTCCTCGCCTAGGAGCCTGAGCGTGGTTGTTCAGGTCACACGGGAAGAGGCGATGTTTGCCTCTTCCCAACAGGTTTAACTCCGACAGGAGCCAATCCGTGAAAGACTTATTGAAGTTTCTGAAAGCGCAAACTAAGACCGAAGAGTTTGATGCGATCAAGATTGCTCTGGCATCGCCAGACATGATCCGTTCGTGGTCGTTCGGTGAAGTTAAGAAGCCGGAAACCATTAACTACCGTACGTTCAAACCAGAGCGTGACGGTTTGTTCTGCGCCCGTATTTTCGGGCCGGTAAAAGATTACGAGTGCCTGTGCGGTAAGTACAAGCGCTTGAAGCACCGCGGCGTCATCTGTGAGAAGTGCGGCGTTGAAGTGACCCAGACCAAAGTGCGTCGTGAGCGCATGGGCCACATCGAACTGGCTTCCCCAACCGCGCACATCTGGTTCCTGAAATCGCTGCCGTCCCGCATCGGTTTGCTGCTGGATATGCCGCTGCGTGATATCGAACGCGTACTGTACTTCGAATCCTACGTGGTGGTTGAAGGCGGTATGACCAACCTCGAGCGCCGTCAGATCCTGACCGAAGAGCAGTATCTGGACGCGCTGGAAGAGTTCGGTGACGAATTCGACGCCAAGATGGGTGCAGAAGCGATCCAGGCCCTGTTGAAAAACATGGATCTGGAGCAAGAGTGTGAAACTCTGCGCGAAGAGCTGAACGAAACCAATTCCGAAACCAAGCGTAAGAAGCTGACCAAGCGTATCAAGCTGCTGGAAGCGTTCGTACAGTCCGGTAACAAGCCGGAGTGGATGATCCTGACCGTGCTGCCGGTACTGCCGCCGGATCTGCGTCCGCTGGTTCCGCTGGATGGCGGTCGTTTCGCGACCAGCGATCTGAACGATCTGTATCGTCGCGTCATCAACCGTAACAACCGTTTGAAGCGCCTGCTGGATCTGGCCGCGCCGGACATCATCGTGCGCAACGAAAAGCGTATGCTGCAAGAAGCGGTAGATGCGTTGCTGGATAACGGCCGTCGCGGTCGTGCGATCACCGGTTCCAACAAACGTCCTCTGAAATCTTTGGCCGACATGATCAAAGGTAAGCAGGGTCGTTTCCGTCAGAACCTGCTCGGTAAGCGTGTTGACTACTCCGGCCGTTCCGTTATCACCGTGGGTCCATACCTGCGTCTGCACCAGTGTGGCCTGCCGAAGAAAATGGCGCTGGAGCTGTTCAAACCGTTCATCTACGGCAAGCTGGAGCTGCGTGGCCTGGCCACCACCATCAAAGCCGCCAAGAAAATGGTTGAGCGCGAAGAAGCCGTTGTCTGGGATATCCTGGATGAAGTGATCCGCGAACACCCGGTACTGCTGAACCGTGCACCAACCCTGCACCGTTTGGGTATCCAGGCTTTTGAACCGGTACTGATCGAAGGTAAAGCCATCCAGCTGCACCCGCTGGTTTGTGCGGCGTATAACGCCGACTTCGATGGTGACCAGATGGCTGTTCACGTACCGCTGACGCTGGAAGCCCAGCTGGAAGCGCGTGCGCTGATGATGTCGACCAACAACATCCTGTCTCCGGCGAACGGCGAGCCAATCATCGTTCCGTCTCAGGACGTTGTATTGGGTCTGTACTACATGACCCGTGACTGTGTTAACGCCAAAGGCGAAGGCATGGTGCTGAGTGGTCCTAAAGAAGCCGAGCGTATTTACCGCGCTGGCCTGGCCTCTCTGCACGCGCGCGTTAAAGTGCGTATCACTGAAGAAGTGAAAGATGCGGAAGGCGAGTGGACGACGCAGACCAGCCTGGTGGACACCACCATCGGCCGCGCCATCCTGTGGATGATCGTGCCGAAGGGCCTGCCGTACTCTATCGTTAACCAGCCGTTGGGCAAAAAAGCGATCTCCAAGATGCTGAACACCTGTTACCGCATCATGGGGCTGAAGCCGACCGTTATCTTTGCTGACCAGATCATGTACACCGGTTTTGCTTACGCAGCCCGTTCAGGCGCTTCCGTAGGCATCGACGACATGGTTATCCCGGCGAAGAAAGCCGAGATCATCGAAGAAGCGGAAACCGAAGTTGCCGAGATCCAGGAGCAGTTCCAGTCTGGTCTGGTTACCGCCGGCGAACGCTACAACAAAGTTATCGATATCTGGGCTGCGGCCAACGAACGCGTTGCTAAAGCGATGATGGAAAACCTGTCGGTAGAAGACGTGGTTAACCGTGACGGCGAAGTGGAACAGCAGGTTTCCTTCAACAGCATCTTTATGATGGCCGACTCCGGTGCGCGTGGTTCCGCCGCTCAGATTCGTCAGCTGGCCGGTATGCGTGGCCTGATGGCGAAGCCGGACGGCTCCATCATCGAAACGCCAATCACCGCGAACTTCCGTGAAGGTCTGAACGTACTCCAGTACTTCATCTCCACGCACGGTGCGCGTAAAGGTCTGGCGGATACCGCACTGAAAACCGCGAACTCCGGTTATCTGACGCGTCGTCTGGTTGACGTTGCGCAGGATCTGGTGGTGACCGAAGACGACTGTGGCACCCACGACGGCATCCTGATGACCCCGGTCATCGAAGGTGGCGACGTGAAAGAGCCGCTGCGTGAGCGCGTACTGGGTCGTGTGACCGCTGAAGAAGTGTTGAAGCCGGGTACGGCGGATATTCTGGTTCCGCGTAACACCCTGCTGAACGAAAAATGGTGTGATCTGTTAGAAGAAAACTCCGTTGACAGCGTGAAGGTTCGCTCCGTCGTTAGCTGTGAAACCGACTTCGGCGTGTGTGCAAACTGCTATGGTCGTGATCTGGCGCGTGGCCACATCATCAACAAAGGTGAGGCCATCGGCGTTATCGCGGCACAGTCCATCGGTGAGCCGGGTACCCAGCTGACGATGCGTACCTTCCACATCGGTGGTGCGGCATCGCGTGCGGCTGCTGAATCCAGCATCCAGGTGAAAAACAGCGGTAGCATCAAGCTGAGCAACGCCAAGTTCGTTGTGAACAGCAGCGATAAGCTGGTGATCACCTCGCGTAACACCGAGCTGAAGCTGATCGACGAATTCGGCCGTACCAAAGAAAGCTACAAGGTGCCTTACGGCGCCGTGATGGCGAAAGGCGATAACGCGGAAGTCACCGGCGGCGAGACCGTTGCGAACTGGGATCCGCACACCATGCCGGTTGTCAGTGAAGTGAGCGGTTTCATTCGCTTCGCCGATATGGTCGACGGCCAGACGATCACTCGTCAGACCGACGAACTGACCGGTCTGTCATCGCTGGTGGTTCTGGATTCTGCAGAACGTACCGCGGGCGGTAAAGATCTGCGTCCTGCGCTGAAAATTGTTAACGCCAACGGCGACGACGTCCTGATCCCAGGCACCGACATGCCTGCTCAGTACTTCCTGCCGGGCAAAGCGATTGTCCAGCTGGAAGACGGCGTACAGATCGGTTCGGGTGATACCCTGGCGCGTATTCCGCAGGAATCCGGCGGTACCAAGGATATTACCGGTGGTCTGCCGCGCGTTGCGGATCTGTTCGAAGCACGTCGTCCGAAAGAGCCGGCAATCCTGGCTGAAATCAGCGGGATTATCTCGTTCGGTAAAGAGACCAAAGGCAAACGCCGTCTGGTTATCACTCCGCTGGACGGCAGCGATGCCTACGAAGAGATGATTCCAAAATGGCGTCAGCTCAACGTGTTTGAAGGCGAACGCGTCGAACGTGGTGATGTGGTTTCCGATGGTCCAGAGTCGCCGCACGACATTCTGCGTCTGCGTGGTGTGCATGCGGTTACCCGCTACATCACCAACGAAGTGCAGGAAGTTTACCGTCTGCAAGGCGTTAAGATTAACGATAAACACATCGAAGTTATCGTTCGTCAGATGCTGCGTAAAGGCACCATCGTTAGCGCTGGTGGCTCTGAGTTCCTGGAAGGCGAGCAGGCTGAAGTGTCTCGCGTCAAGATTGCCAACCGCCAGCTGGAAGCAGATGGCAAGTTGGGTGCAACCTTCGCGCGCGACCTGCTGGGTATCACCAAGGCATCCTTGGCGACCGAGTCCTTCATCTCTGCTGCATCGTTCCAGGAAACGACGCGCGTTCTCACCGAAGCGGCGGTTGCCGGTAAGCGTGATGAACTGCGTGGCCTGAAAGAGAACGTCATCGTGGGCCGTCTGATCCCAGCCGGTACCGGTTACGCTTATCATCAGGACCGCATGCGCCGTCGTGCACAGGGCGAAGCACCGGTTGTTCCGCAGGTGAGCGCGGAAGAAGCGACTGCCAACCTGGCCGAATTGCTGAATGCAGGCCTGAACGGTAACGGCGACGAGTAATCGCGCCGCGGCCCGGTACGCCGGGCCAGTATTGATAAACCGTCCCTTCGGGGGCGGTTTTTTTTTTTGCCTGCGGACGGGTGCCGGGTGGGAGAAACGGAACCGGAGACGCATGGCGTTCTGGCCATACGCTCCGGGGTTGGTAAGGCAAGGTTATCAAGAGGGATAGATAACCTTGGTTGGCTTCGGGATTGATAACCAACGCCGCCACTTTACGTCAATGGTCGGCGGCGGCCAGCGGCGTTTGCCGACACTGCGCGCCGTTTCCAGCACTTTTCTCTGTCCATTGAAAACGTTGCCGTTTATTGCGGTGCACGTCCCAGATAGCTATCCCAGTCTTTCCATACCGGCTGCAGCCCGGCCTTGTCGATCGCCTGGGCGACCTGCTGCGGGGAGCGGCCGTCGTGCGGCTCAAACTGTTCCAGTTCCGGCGGCACATCGTCAGCGTAACCGCCCGGCTGCGTTTTGGAGCCGGCGCTGACGCTGTTAATGGCTAGCGGGATCACGTGATCGCGAAAATGCGGCGATTCGCGCGTGGACAGGGACAGTTCGACGTCAGGCGCAAACAGTCGGAAGGCGCAAATCAGCTGCACCAGCTGCGCTTCATCCATCAGTGACGCCGGTTCGATACCGCCGGCGCACGGCCGCAGACGCGGGAAAGAAATCGAATAGCGGCTCTGCCAGTAGGTTTGCTGCAGATAGGCCAGATGCTCCGCCAGCAGATAGCAATCGGTGCGCCAGCTGTTGGACAGGCCGATCAGCGCCCCCAGCCCGATCTTGTCGATCCCGGCGCGCGCCAGGCGATCCGGCGTCGCCAGCCGCCAGTGGAAATCCTGCTTCTGCCCGCGCAGATGGTGTTGCTGATAGGTGGCAGGATGATAGGTCTCCTGATACACCAGCACGCCGTCCAGCCCCAGGGTTTTCAGCTCCGCATACTCCTCCTGCGACATCGGCTGCACTTCCATCATCAGTGAACTGAACTGAGAGCGGATCTGTGGCAGATGGCGGCGAAAATAATCCATGCCGACCTTGGTCTGGTGTTCGCCGGTGACCAGCAGCAGGTGTTCGAAACCCAGCGCCTTGATGGCGCGGCACTCTAGGGCGATCTCGTCGGCGTCCAGCGTTTTGCGCTTGATACGGTTGCTCATGGAAAAACCGCAGTAAGTGCAGTCATTGGCGCACAGGTTGGATAGGTAGAGCGGGACGTAGAAGCTGACCACGTTGCCGAAACGCTGGCGGGTCAGCTGTTGGGCGCGTTGCGCCAGCGGTTCGAGGTAGGGAGCCGCTGCCGGTGAAATCAGCGCCATAAAATCGTCCCGCGTCAGCTTCTCTGCGTTCAGCGCCCGCTCCACATCGCGCGCCGTTTTGCTGTTGATGCGCAGGGTGATGTCATCCCAGTCAAAGGTTTGCCAGCGTTGCGAGAAATCGTCCGCCATCAGTCCACCTCCGCCGATTGGCTGAGAAATGCGGTCAGCGGGCTGGAGGCGGCCGCGCTGCGCTGGCTGTGGCCGAGACCTGCCTGGCGCGCCAGCTCGCCGGCCTCCAGCGCCAGGCGGAAAGCCTGCGCCATATGTACCGGGTTGCGGGCGACGGCGATAGCGGTATTCACCAGCACCGCGTCGGCGCCCAGCTCCATCGCTTCCAGCGCGTGGCTCGGTGCGCCGATGCCGGCGTCGACCACCACCGGCACGTTGGCCTGCTCGATAATGATCTCCAGAAAATCGCGGGTGCGCAGCCCGCGGTTGGAGCCGATCGGCGCGCCCAGCGGCATCACCGCAGCGCAGCCCGCTTCCTCCAGCCGTTTGCACAGCACCGGGTCGGCGCCGCAGTAAGGCAGCACCACAAACCCCTCTTTGACCAGCGTTTCTGCAGCTTTCAGCGTTTCGATCGGGTCGGGCAGCAGGTACTTCACGTCCGGGTGGATTTCCAGCTTCACCCAATGGGTGCCGAGGGCTTCGCGCGCCAGCCTGGCGGCGAATACCGCTTCCGCGGCGGTTTTGGCGCCGGAAGTATTGGGCAGCAGACGAACGCCCAACTGCCGCAGCGGCGCGAGAATGGCATCGTTGCCGCCTTGCAGGTCGACGCGCTTCATGGCCATGGTTACCAGCTGTGAGCCGGACGCCTGCAGCGCGTCAAGCATCAGCGCCGGGGTGGCGAACTTGCCGGTGCCGGTGAATAAGCGTGAGGTAAAGGTGGTATCGGCGATTTGCAGCATATCAGCCTCCGGCAATCGCTTGGAAAAGCAGGATGTCATCGCCGTCCTGCACCAGATGATTGGCCCAGTCGGCGCGCGGGATGATAACGTGATTGATGGCGAGCGCGGTACCCGGCTGGTCGTGCGTCAGCTGCGACAGCAGGGCGCTGACGCTGAGCGGCGGCGCCAGTTCCAGCGTTTGGTCATTCAGGCGGATTTGCATAGCTCGCCTCCGCAGATGGGGCACGACTGGGCTTTGCTCAGCTGCAGCGTATGCCAGCTTTGCTGTTTGCCATCGAACAGGCGCAGCTTGCCGCTGAGCGCGGAGGGCATGCCCGCCAGCATCTTGATGGCTTCCAGCGCCTGCAGCGTACCGATGACGCCGACCACCGGGCCGAGAACGCCGGCGGTGCGGCAGTTGCGCTGTGGCTCCGTCTGGTCAGGGTACAGGCAGGCGTAACATCCCTGCTGGAACGGCGGGGTGATGACCAGCAACTGCCCGCTGAAGCCAACCGCGCTGCCGCTGATAAGCGGCTTGCCGGCGGCCACGCAGGCGGCATTGATTGCGTGGCGGGTCGCCATATTGTCGCTGCAGTCCAGCACCAGATCGGCGCGCGCCACCGCCTGTTGCAGTTCTGCGCCCTGCAGGCGCTGCGCCAGTGCGATCGACTCGACCTGTGGATTAAGCGCCTGCAGGTGGCGTTGGGCCAGTTGGGCCTTCCCGTGCGGCACGTCGGCGCTGCGGTAAAGGATCTGCCGCTGCAGGTTGGTGAGATGCAGCTGGTCATCGTCCGCCAGCAGCAGCGTTCCGACGCCGGCGGCGGCCAGATACAGCGCCGCCGGCGATCCCAACCCGCCCAGGCCGACGATCAGCACGCTGGCGCCTTTGAGTTTTTCCTGCCCGTCGGGGCCGATGTCTTCCAGCAATAGCTGCCGGCTGTAACGTAAGAATTCGTGATCGCTGAGCATACCGTTACTCCTTGCCTTCAATCAGGCGCAGCAGTTCCGCCGTAGCGGCACGCCAGTCCGGCGCCTGGGTGATGGCGCTCACCACCGCCACGCTGCCGACGCCGCAGGCCAATACCGCCGGGACGCGATCGAGGCTGATGCCGCCGATCGCCACCGTGGGATACGCCGCCAGCGTCGCCACGTGGCGCTTCAGCTCCGCCAGCCCCTGGGGGGCGGAAGGCATATCCTTGGTCTGGGTAGGAAAGATGTGGCCGAGCGCAATATACGAGGGCTGCACCGCTTTGGCGCGCGCCAGTTCGGCGTCGTCATGGGTTGATACGCCAAGACGCAGCCCGGCGCGATGGATGGCTGCCAGATCGGTGCTGTCCAGATCCTCCTGCCCCAGATGGACGCCGTAGGCGCCGTGCTTGACCGCCAGCCGCCAGTAGTCATTGATAAACAGACGGGCGTTGTAGCGTTTGCCGAGGGCGATGGCGGCGATAATGTCGCCATCGACCTGCTCGTCCGGCTGATCTTTAATCCGCAGCTGGATGGTGGTGACGCCTGCGTCCAGCAAGCGTTCGATCCACATGACGCTGTCCACCACCGGGTACAGCCCGAGGCGGTGCGGCGTGGCGGGAAACGGGCTTGATAACTCAGCCATTGTTGTCCTCCTGCAGCGCTGCGGCGCTGTGGTACAGCTCGCTGCCGCGTGAGCGGAATTCGGCGGACATTTTTTCCATGCCGGACAGCACTTCGATCGGTTTGGCGGCTTCCTGCGCGGCGGCATAGTCGCGCACTTCCTGTGAAATCTTCATCGAACAGAATTTCGGCCCGCACATTGAGCAGAAATGGGCGATTTTGCCGGATTCCTGCGGCAGCGTCTCATCGTGATAGGCGCGGGCGGTGGCGGGATCCAGCGCCAGGTTGAACTGGTCTTCCCAGCGGAACTCAAAGCGCGCCTTGGACATGGCGTTATCGCGGATCTGCGCGCCGGGGTGGCCTTTTGCCAAATCCGCGGCGTGCGCGGCGATTTTATAGGTAATCAGCCCCTGCTTGACGTCCTCTTTGTTCGGCAGCCCCAGGTGCTCTTTCGGCGTCACGTAGCACAGCATGGCGCAGCCGAACCAGCCGATCATCGCGGCGCCGATGCCGGAGGTGAAGTGGTCATAGCCCGGCGCGATATCGGTGGTCAATGGCCCCAGCGTATAGAACGGCGCTTCATGGCAGTGCTCCAGCTCTTCGGTCATATTGCGGCGGATCATATGCATCGGCACGTGGCCCGGGCCTTCGATCATCACCTGTACGTCGTATTCCCAGGCGATTTTGGTCAGTTCGCCCAGCGTATGCAGCTCGGAGAACTGCGCTTCATCGTTGGCGTCCTGTACCGAGCCAGGGCGCAGGCCATCGCCCAGCGACAGTGAAACGTCGTAGGCGGCGCAGATCTCGCAGATTTCGCGGAAGTGTTCATACAGGAAGTTTTCCTGATGATGCGACAGGCACCATTTGGCCATGATCGAGCCGCCGCGCGAGACGATGCCGGTCAGGCGTTTGGCGGTCATCGGCACATAGCGCAGCAGCACGCCGGCGTGGATGGTGAAATAATCGACCCCTTGCTCCGCCTGCTCCAGCAGCGTGTCGCGGAACATTTCCCAGGTCAGGTTTTCTGCTACGCCGTTCACTTTTTCCAGCGCCTGATAGATGGGGACGGTGCCGATCGGCACCGGGCTGTTGCGCAGGATCCATTCGCGGGTTTCGTGGATATAACGACCGGTGGAGAGGTCCATCACGGTATCCGCGCCCCAGCGGGTGGACCACACCAGTTTTTCCACCTCTTCCTCGATGGAGGAGGTCACCGCAGAATTGCCGATATTGGCGTTTACCTTCACCAGGAAGTTGCGACCGATAATCATCGGTTCGGATTCCGGGTGGTTAATGTTGGCCGGGATAATGGCGCGGCCGGCGGCCACCTCCTGACGGACAAACTCCGGCGTAATGTTTTCCGGCAGGTTGGCGCCCCAGCTCTGGCCCGGATGCTGCTGGCGCAGCACCTCGCTGCGGATGCGCTCACGGCCCATATTTTCGCGGATGGCGATAAATTCCATCTCCGGCGTGACGACGCCGGCGCGCGCATAGTGCAGCTGGGTGACGCATTTGCCCGACTGCGCTTTGCGTGGCTGCGGCAGATGTTCGAAACGCAGGTGGTCTAACCCCTCATCCGCCAGACGCTGCTGGGTAAAGCCGGAGCTGACGTGGGCCAGCGTCTCGGTATCGTCGCGCTCTGCGATCCAGCTGGCGCGCAGCTTGTCCAGGCCGCGGTGTACGTCCAGTTGGGACGCCGGGTCGCCGTAAGGGCCGGCGGTATCATAGACCGGTACCGCCTCATTCGGCTCGTATTGCGGTTCGTCTTTACTGCCGCCGATTAAGGTCGGGCTGAGCTGGATCTCGCGCATCGGCACCTGCAGATCGGGGCGCGATCCTTGCAGATAGATGCGGCGGGAGTTGGGGAAAGCGACGCCCTGAAGGTTGTCGATAAACTGCTGCGCGGCTTCACGCTGTACTTTACGGGGACGCTGGTTGTTATTAGACATAGCAAATTCCTACAAGTCGGGTGAGTTGGGAAAATTGCTTGTCTGGAGCTCGGAGGGAGTAACGATGTTGGCCGATCGGCAGACGCTGGTGGAAGGTCTGCCGCTGGCGATAGATTACTCTTGTTCCCTTCGCGGGTATTAACCCGATCAGGTTCCGCGGATCCCGAATTAACGGTCTCAGCCTGGCCGACTTGATAACAAGCCTGGCGCTAGGCACTCCGACAAGAGCCCCCAGTATAGAAGGGCATTATTGTTTGCTGCAAGGGAAAGCTATTGGACCAGGTTGCCTTTTTCCGCTTCCTGTTGGCCGGGCTGCCAGGTTTCTGTGAGCAGCTGAATCAGGCGATCTTCCAGTGCGAAGCGGGCGGCCAGCGTTTCGCCGATGTCCGACAGCGCCTGATGGAACGCCAGACAGAGATCCTGATCGATCTCGGTGTCGGCATAGCGATCGTGGAACGCCATCACCTGTTCGGTATTGATCCACAACTTGGGATAAATTTGGGTGGCGAAAGACATTTTAGGACTACCGGCGCCTTCCACCTGCTTGATGACTCTGTCATAGATATGAAAATGCCCTGCGGAGAGATAATCCACCAGATTGTGGCAAAAGTTCTCCAGCGCTTTTGCATTAAGCGGCGTATGCTTTTCTTTATTCGGCTTAATGCCGACGAGCGTGCAGTAAGCAACCAGCAACTGCTTACGTGCCTCAAGCCATTGATCAACTAATTCATTACTACCACCAACGCGCTGAGTCAGGCTTTCCAAGTGGTTGAGCATTGTTGACTCCGTAAGTAAGAAAAAGTAACGGTAAGTTATAAAAATGTAACAGTGCCGATTTCTAGAGTGCCAGTGAAGCTGAGGTTGTGCAACAACGATATGGAACTTGCATTAACAGGTAACGAAAAGGGCTGGTGGATCGTCAGCCATGAAAACAAACTTTGGTTACCAAACGGTGAATTGCCGTTTGGTGCTGCCGATAAATGGGGCCTGCGCGGCGAAGCGGCGCGGCAAATTGGTGAGTGGCAAGGGGCGCCGGTCTGGCTGGTGCGCCGCGCCATGGCGCAGGAGATGGGCTCGGTGCGGCAGCTGCTGGATCTCGACCGCGCCCTGTTCCAGTTAGCCGGGCGCGGGGTGCAGCTGGCCGAATTTTATCGTTCCCATCAATTTTGCGGCTATTGCGGCCATAAAATGCACCTGAGCCGAACCGAAAACGCCTGCCTGTGCGACCACTGCCGTGAACGCTATTACCCGCAAATCGCCCCCTGTGTGATCGTCGCCATTCGCCGCGATGATGAAATCCTGCTGGCGCAGCACGTGCGGCACCGCGGCGGCATCCATACGGTGCTGGCCGGTTTTGTCGAGGTCGGGGAGACGCTGGAGCAGGCGGCGGCGCGCGAGGTGATGGAGGAGAGTAATATTGAAATTAAAAACCTGCGTTACGTCTCCTCCCAGCCCTGGCCGTTCCCGCAGTCGCTGATGATGGCCTTTATGGCGGATTATCATCGCGGTGAATTGCGCCACGACCCTAAGGAACTGCTGCATGCCGGCTGGTATCGTTACGATCGGCTGCCCTTGCTGCCGCCGCCGGGCACCGTGGCGCGGCGTTTGATTGAGGACACCGTGGTGCTGTGCCGGGACGCATGATGCGCTGGCGCTTTGGTACAACGCCCATTCTTTTGGGTATACAATAGCGCCAGCTGAATTAAGGGAGCCAATAATGACTGAGTTGAAGAACGATCGTTACCTGCGTGCGCTGTTGCGCCAGCCGGTGGATGTTACCCCCGTATGGATGATGCGCCAGGCCGGTCGTTATTTGCCGGAGTATAAAGCCACGCGGGCGCAGGCCGGCGACTTTATGTCGCTGTGCAAGAACGCCGAACTGGCCTGTGAGGTGACGCTGCAGCCGCTGCGTCGCTATGCGCTGGATGCTGCCATCCTGTTTTCCGACATTCTGACCATTCCCGACGCCATGGGGCTGGGGCTCTACTTTGAAACCGGCGAAGGGCCGCGTTTCTCATCGCCGATTACCTGCCGCGCCGATGTAGAAAAGCTGCCGCTGTTCGATCCGGAGGTGGAGCTGGGCTATGTGATGAACGCGGTGCGCACCATCCGCCGCGAGCTGAAAGGCCAGGTGCCGCTGATCGGCTTCTCCGGCAGTCCGTGGACGCTGGCGACCTATATGGTTGAAGGCGGTAGCAGCAAGGCGTTTACCAAACTGAAAAAGATGATGTACGCCGAGCCGCAAACTCTGCACCTGCTGTTGGACAAGCTGGCGGACAGCGTGATTTTGTATCTGAATGCGCAAATCCGCGCGGGCGCGCAGTCGGTCATGGTGTTCGACACCTGGGGCGGCGTGCTGACCGGCCGTGATTACCGCGAATTCTCGCTGAACTATATGCATAAAATCGTCGATGGCCTGCTGCGCGAGCATGACGGTCGCCGGGTGCCGGTGACGTTGTTCACCAAAGGCGGCGGCCAGTGGCTGGAAGCGATGGCGGCGACCGGCTGCGATGCGCTGGGCCTGGACTGGACCACCGATATTGCCGATGCGCGTCGTCGGGTCGGCGATCGGGTGGCGCTGCAGGGCAATATGGATCCGTCGATGCTTTACGCCGCGCCGCAGCGTATTGAACAGGAGGTGGAAACCATCCTGTCCGGCTTCGGCCACGGCGAAGGGCATGTGTTCAACCTGGGCCACGGTATTCATCAGGACGTGCCGCCGGAAAACGCCGGCGTGTTTGTCGAGGCGGTGCACGCGCTGTCGGCCAAATATCATCGTTGATCCCGTGCTTCAGCGATAGCGCTACAAGGAGAGTTGCCATGATTGATACCCAGACGCTGCGCGCCGAGCAGTTACAGCGCGCCGCAGACGTGATTCGCCAGGACCAGCTGGCGGTCGACCCGCCGGCCTTTATCGCCGGCTGCGACGTGGGGTTCGAACAGGAAGGCGCAGTAACGCGCGCCGCTATCGCGATTCTGCGTTATCCGTCGCTGGAGCTGGTGGAATACCAGATTGCGCGTATTGCCACCACCATGCCGTATATTCCCGGCTTTCTCTCGTTTCGTGAATACCCGGCGCTGCTGGCGGCTTGGGAACGGCTACGGCAGAAGCCCGATCTGATTTTTGTCGACGGCCACGGCATTTCGCATCCGCGTCGCCTCGGCGTGGCCAGCCACTTCGGGCTGTTGGTCGATGTGCCGACCATCGGCGTGGCGAAAAAACGGCTGTGCGGCAAGTTTGAGCCTTTGGGCGCAGAAGTCGGCGCCAAAAGCGCGCTGATGGATAAGGGAGAACAGCTGGGTTGGGTATGGCGCAGCAAGGCGCGCTGCAACCCGCTGTTTATCGCCACCGGGCACCGCGTCAGCGCCGACGGTGCGCTGGCCTGGGTGCAACGCTGCATGGCAGGCTACCGTTTACCTGAACCGACGCGCTGGGCGGACGCCATTGCCTCGCGCCGGCCGGCCTTTCAGCGCTGGCTGGCTGCGCATCCGGAGGTGTCGCCATGCGTATTTTAGGTTACACTGCGCCGCAGACTCAGCGAGTGAGACAAAATAATGCTCCGTAATCCAATTCATTTACGCTTAGAAAAGCTTGAAAGCTGGCAACATTTGACCTTTATGGCTAGTCTGTGCGAGCGTATGTATCCGAATTACCAGATGTTCTGCCTGCAAACCGAGTTTGGCGACCCGCAGGTGTACCGCCGAATCCTGGATTTGATTTGGGAGACGCTGGTAGTGAAAGACGCCAAGGTCAACTTCGACAGCCAGCTCGAGAAGTTGGAGGAAGCGATTCCGGCGGCGGAAGATTACGATCTTTACGGCGTTTACCCGGCGATTGATGCCTGTATCGCATTAGGGGAACTGATCCATTCGCGCCTCAGCGGGGAGACGCTGGAGCACGCCATCGCCATCAGCGAAACATCAATTCGTACCGTGGCGATGTTGGAAATGACCCAGGCCGGGAAAGAAATGACCGATGAAGAACTGAAGGTTCTGCCGGCGGTTGAGGAAGAATGGGACATCCAGTGGGAAATTTTCCGCCTGCTGGCAGCCTGCGAAGAGCGCGATTTAGACCTGATTAAAGGGCTACGCGCAGACCTTCGTGAGGCTGGCGTGAGCAATATTGGGATAAATTTAGCGCAATAAGGCAAGAAAACGTGATTTAACGCCTGATTTGTCATGCCTTAAGGCTTCACATCCGCACCCTGTCTGGTCTACATTTGGGGGGCGTAAAAAAAGTGGCTATCGGTGCGTGTATGCAGGAGAGTGCTGTCAATCGGCATATCCGTCGCACTCGATGCTTTGCAAACGATAAACACACTGTAAGGATAACTTATGAACAAGACTCAACTGATTGATGTAATCGCGGACAAGGCTGACCTTTCCAAAGCACAAGCTAAACTGGCTCTGGAATCTACCCTGGCTGCTATTACTGAGTCTCTGAAAGAAGGTGATGCGGTACAATTGGTTGGTTTCGGTACTTTCAAAGTAAACCATCGTGCAGAGCGCACTGGTCGCAACCCACAGACTGGCAAAGAAATCAAAATTGCAGCGGCTAACGTACCCGCGTTCGTTTCTGGCAAAGCACTGAAAGACGCAGTTAAATAAGACTGCGTGTTGGTGAAAAGATTAAACAGGGGGGCTTTGAAGCCCCTTTTGTTTGTGCGCAGGGCGCTGGCAGCCATTGGCATTGCCAGCGTCCTGAGCGCGTGTAGTTGGCATCATACTCCCCCCGCCTTTACCGCCAGCGGCTACGTGGCCGATCAGGGCGTAATCCGCCTGTGGCGTAAAGACGACGAACAACAGCGTCCGGCAGTGCTGGTAACCGTATACAGCCCCTACCGCGGCGTTGGCACTGTGACAACCCGCTATGACTATCAACACGGCGCGCTGAGGCAAATCAAGCGTACCGACGCCGACGGCGATCGCGACTCTATTCAACTGCGTTTTACCGATGACGGTACGGTCAGCTTTATGCAGCGCCAGCTGGCGACGCGGCGCGAGCCGCTGTCTGCGGACGATATCGCTCGTTATCAATATCAGGCGCGCCGCGTACTGGCACTCAGCGATGCGCTGCGGGCCGGCAGAGTGACCTTATATCAGGGGCGCTGGCAGCAGGACGGAGTGAAAACCTGCGCCGGGCAGTGGCGTGAGCCGGAGTTGGGCGACAGAGCGACGGCGTGGATTGAGCGCCGGGCGCAAAACAGCGCAGGGCCGGTCAGCGTGGCCTGGCTGGAGGCGCCGGAAGGGCGTCAGCTGTTGCTGGTGGCGAACGAAGATTTCTGTACCTGGGAACCGCAGGAAGACGCGCTGTAACAGAAGGGGACAGGACGCGGCGAACGCGCCCTGCCATGCAGCGTGATTTACTTGCCGCGCGCAATCGCGCGATAACCGATATCTTTCCGGCAGAAGCTGTCCTGCCACTCAATACCCGCCGCCAGTTGATAAGCGCGTTGCTGCGCCTGCGCCACCGTCTCGCCCAGCGCCGTCACACACAGTACGCGTCCGCCGCTGGTAACGACTTCGCCATCTTTCAACTGCGTGCCGGCATGGAAGACTTTACCGTCGGCGCTCTCCTGCTGCGGCAGGCCGTGAATCGCATCGCCGGTGCGGTAGTCGCCAGGATAGCCGCCGGCAGCCAACACCACGCCAAGAGCGGGGCGCTCATCCCACTGGGAAGTCTGCTGATCCAGCGTGCCTTCAGCGCCTGCCAGGCACAGTGCCACCAGATCGGAGCGCAGGCGCATCATGATCGGCTGGGTTTCCGGGTCACCGAAGCGGCAGTTGAATTCGATCACTTTTGGCTGACCCTCGGCGGAAATCATCAGGCCGGCGTACAGGAAACCGACGTAGGTGTTGCCTTCTGCCGCCATGCCGCGCACCGTTGGCCAGATCACCTGATCCATCACCCGCTGGTGGATTTCGTCGGTAACCACCGGCGCCGGCGAGTAAGCGCCCATGCCGCCGGTGTTCGGGCCGGTATCGCCGTCGCCGACGCGTTTGTGGTCTTGGCTGGTGGCCATCGGCACCACGTGTTCGCCATCCACCATGACGATAAAGCTGGCTTCTTCGCCATCCAGGAACTCTTCAACCACAATCCGGTGGCCGGCGTCGCCAAAGGCGTTGCCCGCCAGCATATCGCGCACGGCGTCTTCTGCCTGCTGCAGCGTCAGGGCGACGATGACCCCTTTGCCTGCCGCCAGCCCGTCGGCCTTAATCACGATCGGCGCGCCTTTGCTGCGCACGTAGTCCAGCGCCGTGTCTACGTCGGTAAAGTTTTGGTACTCCGCCGTCGGGATCTGATGGCGGGCAAGGAAATCTTTGGTAAATGCTTTGGAGCCTTCCAACTGGGCGGCGGCCTGCGACGGACCGAAGATTTTCAGGCCGGCGGCCTGGAAGGCGTCGACCACGCCGATTACCAGCGGTGCTTCCGGCCCGACAATGGTCAGGCCGATGTCGTGGCTCTGGGCAAAGGCGAGCAGCGCCGGGATGTCGGTGGCGGAAATGGCTACGTTTTCCAGATTGCTTTCCAGCGCGCTGCCGGCATTACCGGGGGCGACGTAGACTTTATCAGCCAGCGGCGACTGGGCGGCTTTCCAGGCCAGCGCGTGTTCACGCCCGCCGTTACCGATAACTAAAATATTCATCAGGTGCTCCACAAAAAAACGGCGTGCGCCACGCGGCGCACGCAATAACAGGGGATTAATGGCGGAAGTGGCGCATGTCGGTGAAGATCATGGCGATGCCGTGCTCGTTGGCGGCGGCGATCACTTCGTCGTCGCGAATGGAGCCGCCCGGCTGGATCACGCAGGTGATGCCCACCGCGGCTGCGGCATCAATGCCGTCGCGGAACGGGAAGAAGGCGTCGGAGGCCATTGCGGAGCCTTTCACTTCCAGCCCTTCATCGCCTGCCTTGATGCCGGCGATTTTGGCGGAGTAAACGCGGCTCATTTGGCCGGCACCAATGCCGATGGTCATATTGTCGCGTGCATAGACGATAGCATTGGACTTCACGAACTTGGCCACTTTCCAGCAGAACAGCGCATCACGCAGCTCTTGCTCGCTTGGCTGGCGCTCGGTGACGACGCGCAGGTCATCTGCGGTCACCATGCCCAAATCGCGATCCTGCACCAGCAGGCCGCCGTTGACGCGTTTGAAGTCCAGGCCGGCAACGCGCTGCTGCCATTGTCCGCAGGCCAGTACGCGCACGTTCTGTTTGGCGGCCAGCAGGCTGCGTGCTTCTTCGCTGACGTTTGGCGCGATGATCACTTCAACGAACTGGCGACTGATAATGGCCTGCGCGGTGGCGGCGTCCAGCTCACGGTTAAAGGCGATGATGCCGCCGAACGCGGAGGTCGGGTCGGTTTTGTAAGCGCGCTCGTAGGCCGCCAGAATGTCATCGCCAATTGCCACGCCGCACGGGTTGGCATGTTTGACGATTACGCAGGCCGGCTCGGCGAACTCTTTTACGCACTCCAGCGCGGCGTCGGTATCCGCGATATTGTTGTAAGAGAGCGCTTTACCCTGCAGCTGCTGCGCCGTGGCGACGGACGCCTCCTGCAGATTCTCTTCTATATAGAAGGCGGCCTGCTGGTGGCTGTTTTCCCCGTAGCGCATATCCTGCTTCTTCACGTAGTTCAGATTCAGGGTGCGCGGGAAGCGGCCGGCAGGCTGTTCGGTATCGCCGTGGTAAGCCGGCACCAGCGTGCCGAAGTAGTTGGCAATCATGCTGTCATAGGCGGCGGTATGTTCAAAGGCTTTGATCGCCAGATTGAAGCGAGTGTTGAACAGCAGGGAGCCGTCGTTGTTATCCATCTCGCCAATAATTGCTGCGTAGTCGCAGCTCTTCACCACGATGGCAACGTCTTTATGGTTCTTGGCGGCAGAGCGCACCATGGTCGGCCCGCCGATATCGATGTTTTCCACCGCGTCTTCCAGCGAGCAGTCCGGGCGTGCAACGGTCTGTGCGAAAGGGTACAGGTTGACGACCACCATATCGATCGGCTGGATCGCATGCTGGTTCATGATGGCATCATCCTGGCCGCGCCGGCCGAGAATGCCGCCGTGTACTTTGGGATGCAGGGTTTTGACTCGTCCGTCCATCATCTCCGGGAAACCGGTATAGTCGGACACTTCGGTGACAGGCAGGCCGGCATCAGCCAGCAGGCGGGCGGTGCCGCCGGTAGACAGAAGTTCAACGCCGCGCTGTGACAGCGCCTGCGCAAATTCAACGATACCGGCTTTGTCAGAAACGCTGAGCAGGGCCCGGCGGATTGGACGAGGTTGTTGCATGGTTTTATCCCTTGGCTTTTGAGTCGCAATATAAAGAGCGTTACGTGAATCTCTACCTTTTGACTCTCTATATAAAGAGAAACAGGAACAGATTCAGGTAACGCCCCCATAAAGGGGGATCGTTTCATCGCCGGGAATTGTAGCGAAAACGTTTGCGTGGTGCTCGTAAATTTTCCGCTCAAATACCTTCTGTGGATAAGTTTGTGCAAAAGTGGGTATAAGGGCGGCTTTTGCTGTGGAATGCAGCAAACGAACGTTTTTGTTGAAAATACCTGTTGCGGCCTGCGCGGAACTCCCTATAATGCGCCTCCATCGACACGGAACATGTGAACAACATCACAGAGTATCCGGGGTCGACAGAGAAAAAATTCTGAAAAAATGAATTGACTCTGAAAGAGGAAAGCGTAATATACGCCACCTCGAGTTAGCAAGCGAAAGCGCGTAACTCACTGCTCTTTAACAATTTATCAGACAATCTGTGTGGGCACTCACAAGACGATATCCAGCATCTTCGGATGCAAAAAAATATCAAGTCTTGAAGAGTGACTAACTGAAGTAAAATTCATGCAGTAAATCTTTGAGCAACAGCTATTAACTTAGCGAATCAAGCTTTTAATTGAAGAGTTTGATCATGGCTCAGATTGAACGCTGGCGGCAGGCCTAACACATGCAAGTCGAGCGGCAGCGGAAAGTAGCTTGCTACTTTGCCGGCGAGCGGCGGACGGGTGAGTAATGTCTGGGAAACTGCCCGATGGAGGGGGATAACCACTGGAAACGGTGGCTAATACCGCATAACGTCTTCGGACCAAAGTGGGGGACCTTCGGGCCTCACACCATCGGATGTGCCCAGATGGGATTAGCTAGTAGGTGGGGTAATGGCTCACCTAGGCGACGATCCCTAGCTGGTCTGAGAGGATGACCAGCCACACTGGAACTGAGACACGGTCCAGACTCCTACGGGAGGCAGCAGTGGGGAATATTGCACAATGGGCGCAAGCCTGATGCAGCCATGCCGCGTGTGTGAAGAAGGCCTTCGGGTTGTAAAGCACTTTCAGCGAGGAGGAAGGGTAGTGTCTTAATACGGCACTACATTGACGTTACTCGCAGAAGAAGCACCGGCTAACTCCGTGCCAGCAGCCGCGGTAATACGGAGGGTGCAAGCGTTAATCGGAATTACTGGGCGTAAAGCGCACGCAGGCGGTTTGTTAAGTCAGATGTGAAATCCCCGAGCTTAACTTGGGAACTGCATTTGAAACTGGCAGACTAGAGTCTCGTAGAGGGGGGTAGAATTCCAGGTGTAGCGGTGAAATGCGTAGAGATCTGGAGGAATACCGGTGGCGAAGGCGGCCCCCTGGACGAAGACTGACGCTCAGGTGCGAAAGCGTGGGGAGCAAACAGGATTAGATACCCTGGTAGTCCACGCCGTAAACGATGTCGATTTGGAGGCTGTGCCCTTGAGGCGTGGCTTCCGGAGCTAACGCGTTAAATCGACCGCCTGGGGAGTACGGCCGCAAGGTTAAAACTCAAATGAATTGACGGGGGCCCGCACAAGCGGTGGAGCATGTGGTTTAATTCGATGCAACGCGAAGAACCTTACCTACTCTTGACATCCAGAGAACTTAGCAGAGATGCTTTGGTGCCTTCGGGAACTCTGAGACAGGTGCTGCATGGCTGTCGTCAGCTCGTGTTGTGAAATGTTGGGTTAAGTCCCGCAACGAGCGCAACCCTTATCCTTTGTTGCCAGCGGTTCGGCCGGGAACTCAAAGGAGACTGCCAGTGATAAACTGGAGGAAGGTGGGGATGACGTCAAGTCATCATGGCCCTTACGAGTAGGGCTACACACGTGCTACAATGGCGTATACAAAGAGAAGCGAACCTGCGAAGGCAAGCGGACCTCATAAAGTACGTCGTAGTCCGGATTGGAGTCTGCAACTCGACTCCATGAAGTCGGAATCGCTAGTAATCGTAGATCAGAATGCTACGGTGAATACGTTCCCGGGCCTTGTACACACCGCCCGTCACACCATGGGAGTGGGTTGCAAAAGAAGTAGGTAGCTTAACCTTCGGGAGGGCGCTTACCACTTTGTGATTCATGACTGGGGTGAAGTCGTAACAAGGTAACCGTAGGGGAACCTGCGGTTGGATCACCTCCTTACCTAAAGATATCCTGACTGTGCAGTGTCCACACAGATTGTCTGATGAAAAGAACGAGCAAAGCGTCTGCGAAGCCGACATATACCGTGTCCCCTTCGTCTAGAGGCCTAGGACACCGCCCTTTCACGGCGGTAACAGGGGTTCGAATCCCCTAGGGGACGCCATTTGCTGATATCGGGTGAAAGACGGTATCAAACGATATCTCAAAACTGACTTGCGAGTCATGTTTGAGATATTTGCTCTTTAACAATCTGGAACAAGCTGAAAATTGAAACATGGCAGCTGAAACTTGTCCCCCGTAGAAGTTCGGGATGAGGAGTAACCTGTCATAGAGTCTCTCAAATGTAGCAATGCGACGATGTCGAAAGACACCTTCGGGTTGTGAGGTTAAGTGACTAAGCGTACACGGTGGATGCCTAGGCAGTCAGAGGCGATGAAGGGCGTGCTAATCTGCGAAAAGCGTCGGTAAGGTGATATGAACCGTTATAACCGACGATACCCGAATGGGGAAACCCAGTGTGTTTCGACACACTATCGTTAAGTGAATACATAGCTTAACGAGGCGAACCGGGGGAACTGAAACATCTAAGTACCCCGAGGAAAAGAAATCAACCGAGATTCCCCCAGTAGCGGCGAGCGAACGGGGAAGAGCCCAGAACCTGAATCGGCTTGTGTGTCAGTGGAAGCGTCTGGAAAGTCGCACAGTAAAGGGTGATAGTCCCGTACACGAAGATGCACAGGTCGTGAGTTCGATGAGTAGGGCGGGACACGTGTTATCCTGTCTGAATATGGGGGGACCATCCTCCAAGGCTAAATACTCCTGACTGACCGATAGTGAACCAGTACCGTGAGGGAAAGGCGAAAAGAACCCCGGCGAGGGGAGTGAAATAGAACCTGAAACCGTGTACGTACAAGCAGTGGGAGCACCTTCGTGGTGTGACTGCGTACCTTTTGTATAATGGGTCAGCGACTTATATTTTGTAGCAAGGTTAACCGAATAGGGGAGCCGTAGGGAAACCGAGTCTTAACTGGGCGTCTAGTTGCAAGGTATAGACCCGAAACCCGGTGATCTAGCCATGGGCAGGTTGAAGGTTGGGTAACACTAACTGGAGGACCGAACCGACTAATGTTGAAAAATTAGCGGATGACTTGTGGCTGGGGGTGAAAGGCCAATCAAACCGGGAGATAGCTGGTTCTCCCCGAAAGCTATTTAGGTAGCGCCTCGTGAACTCATCTTCGGGGGTAGAGCACTGTTTCGGCTAGGGGGCCATCCCGGCTTACCAAACCGATGCAAACTCCGAATACCGAAGAATGTTATCACGGGAGACACACGGCGGGTGCTAACGTCCGTCGTGAAGAGGGAAACAACCCAGACCGCCAGCTAAGGTCCCAAAGTCATGGTTAAGTGGGAAACGATGTGGGAAGGCACAGACAGCCAGGATGTTGGCTTAGAAGCAGCCATCATTTAAAGAAAGCGTAATAGCTCACTGGTCGAGTCGGCCTGCGCGGAAGATGTAACGGGGCTAAACCATGCACCGAAGCTGCGGCAGCGACGCTTATGCGTTGTTGGGTAGGGGAGCGTTCTGTAAGCCGTTGAAGGTGTGCTGCGAGGCATGCTGGAGGTATCAGAAGTGCGAATGCTGACATAAGTAACGATAATGCGGGTGAAAAACCCGCACGCCGGAAGACCAAGGGTTCCTGTCCAACGTTAATCGGGGCAGGGTGAGTCGACCCCTAAGGCGAGGCTGAAAAGCGTAGTCGATGGGAAACAGGTTAATATTCCTGTACTTGGTGTTACTGCGAAGGGGGGACGGAGAAGGCTAGGCTAGCCGAGCGACGGTTGTCTCGGTTTAAGCGTGTAGGGGGAGTGACCTGGTAAATCCGGTTGCTTGCTAACCCTGAGGCGTGATGACGATGCACTACGGTGCAGAAGTAGTTGATGCCAAGCTTCCAGGAAAAGCCTCTAAGCTCCAGGTAACACGAAATCGTACCCCAAACCGACACAGGTGGTCAGGTAGAGAATACCAAGGCGCTTGAGAGAACTCGGGTGAAGGAACTAGGCAAAATGGTGCCGTAACTTCGGGAGAAGGCACGCTGGCGCGTAGGTGAAGTCCCTTGCGGATGGAGCTGAAGCCAGTCGCAGATACCAGCTGGCTGCAACTGTTTAATAAAAACACAGCACTGTGCAAACACGAAAGTGGACGTATACGGTGTGACGCCTGCCCGGTGCCGGAAGGTTAATTGATGGGGTTATGGGTAACCAGAAGCTCTTGATCGAAGCCCCGGTAAACGGCGGCCGTAACTATAACGGTCCTAAGGTAGCGAAATTCCTTGTCGGGTAAGTTCCGACCTGCACGAATGGCGTAATGATGGCCAGGCTGTCTCCACCCGAGACTCAGTGAAATTGAACTCGCTGTGAAGATGCAGTGTACCCGCGGCAAGACGGAAAGACCCCGTGAACCTTTACTATAGCTTGACACTGAACATTGAGCCTTGATGTGTAGGATAGGTGGGAGGCTTTGAAGTGTGGACGCCAGTCTGCATGGAGCCAACCTTGAAATACCACCCTTTAATGTTTGATGTTCTAACTCGGCCCCCTAATCGGGGGTGAGGACAGTGTCTGGTGGGTAGTTTGACTGGGGCGGTCTCCTCCCAAAGAGTAACGGAGGAGCACGAAGGTTAGCTAATCACGGTCGGACATCGTGAGGTTAGTGCAAAGGCATAAGCTAGCTTGACTGCGAGAGTGACGGCTCGAGCAGGTGCGAAAGCAGGTCTTAGTGATCCGGTGGTTCTGAATGGAAGGGCCATCGCTCAACGGATAAAAGGTACTCCGGGGATAACAGGCTGATACCGCCCAAGAGTTCATATCGACGGCGGTGTTTGGCACCTCGATGTCGGCTCATCACATCCTGGGGCTGAAGTAGGTCCCAAGGGTATGGCTGTTCGCCATTTAAAGTGGTACGCGAGCTGGGTTTAGAACGTCGTGAGACAGTTCGGTCCCTATCTGCCGTGGGCGTTGGAAGATTGAGAGGGGTTGCTCCTAGTACGAGAGGACCGGAGTGAACGCACCACTGGTGTTCGGGTTGTCATGCCAATGGCATTGCCCGGTAGCTAAGTGCGGAAAAGATAAGCGCTGAAAGCATCTAAGCGCGAAACTTGCCTCAAGATGAGTCTTCCCTGGGCCTTTAAGGCCCCTGAAGGAACGTTTAAGACTAAGACGTTGATAGGCTGGGTGTGTAAGTGCAGCGATGCATTGAGCTAACCAGTACTAATGAACCGTGAGGCTTAACCTTACAACACCGAAGGTGTTTTAGAGACGGATGACAAAATCGTCGGGAACGATTTTGAACAACGCGGAGCGTTGGCCCCGAAGGGGGGAGTATCAGGATGATACGAATAATTTTCAGCGAAGTTCCGAGATTGGATTGACTGGCGGCGTGAATGCGCTGCGGGTTGATTGAAACAGAATTTGCCTGGCGGCAATAGCGCGGTGGTCCCACCTGACCCCATGCCGAACTCAGAAGTGAAACGCCGTAGCGCCGATGGTAGTGTGGGGTCTCCCCATGCGAGAGTAGGACACTGCCAGGCATCAAACAAAGTAAGAAGCCTCATGCGAAAGCATGAGGCTTTTTGCGTTTCTGCGTTATTTATCTGTATCTAACTCTATCGACCATTAAAAAGGCCCCGTAGGGCCTTTGAGTCACAGGTGTTTACCGACTAATGAGAACTTCCCTGGGAAATCCCGAGCCCGGTTTGCGAACGAACAAACTGGGAGCGGAAGCGCTCACGCTCCTGCTGACCCGTCAATGAACTGTCGGTGACAGAGAACAGCCAGGTACCGATAAAGGCTACGATCATGGAGAACAGCGCCGGGTATTCGTACGGATAGATAGGCTTCTCATGGCCCAGAATCTCTACCCAGATCGTTGGCCCCAGAATCATCAGAAGCACCGCGGTCAGCAGACCGAGCCAGCCGCCGATCATGGCGCCGCGGGTTGTCAGACGCGACCAGTACATAGAAAGAATAATGATCGGGAAGTTACAGCTGGCGGCGATGGAGAAGGCCAGCCCGACCATAAAGGCGATATTTTGTTTTTCGAATAGGATCCCCAAGCCAATGGCGACGATCCCCAGCAGTACCACGGTAATTTTCGACACCCGCAGCTCTTCTTTCTCGGTCGCCTTGCCGTTTTTGACCACGCTGGCGTAGAGATCGTGCGATACCGCAGAAGCCCCGGCTAATGTCAGACCGGCAACAACCGCCAGGATGGTGGCGAACGCGACGGCAGAGATAAAACCAAGGAAGAAATTACCGCCAACCGCATTGGCTAAGTGAACGGCGGCCATATTGGTGCCGCCAAGCAGTGCGCCGGTGGCATCTTTAAAGGCCGGATTGGCACTGACCAGCAGGATGGCGCCAAAGCCGATAATGAAGGTCAGAATATAGAAATAGCCAATAAAACCGGTTGCGTAGAATACGCTTTTTCGCGCTTCTTTGGCATCGCTGACGGTGAAGAAACGCATCAGGATATGCGGCAAGCCGGCGGTGCCGAACATGAGTGCCAGGCCCAGCGATAGCGCTGATATGGGGTCAGAGACCAGTCCTCCGGGGCTCATGATATCGCCTCCCTTCGGGTGCACCTTCACGGCTTCGGCAAACAGCGTATTGAAATCAAAATTGACCGACTTCATCACCATCAGTGCCATAAAACTGGCGCCGGCCAGCAGCAGAACGGCTTTGATAATCTGTACCCAGGTAGTGGCCAACATCCCGCCAAACAGAACGTACATCACCATCAAAATACCGACCAAAATAACCGCTACGTGGTAGTTCAGCCCGAACAGCAGCTCGATCAGTTTGCCGGCGCCGACCATCTGGGCAATCAGATAGAGCGCAACCACCACCAGAGAACCGCATGCTGACAACAGACGAATCGGTTTTTGCTGCAGTCGATACGATGCGACGTCGGCAAAGGTATAGCGCCCCAGGTTACGCAGCCGTTCGGCGATCAGGAATAGGATAATCGGCCAGCCAATCAGAAAACCAATGGAATAGATCAGTCCGTCGTAGCCGGAGGTATAAACCAATGCGGAAATGCCGAGAAACGAGGCGGCGGACATAAAGTCACCGGCGATCGCCAGCCCGTTTTGAAAACCGGTGATACGACCGCCGGCGGTATAGTAATCCTGGCGGGAGCGGGTGCGCTTGGAGGCCCAGTAAGTGATATACAACGTCGCACCGACGAACAGGACAAACATCACGATGGCTTGAATATTTAACGGCTGGCGCTGCACCGCACCGCTGATGGCATCGGCATTGGCCAGTGTTGGCAGCAGCAGGGCGGCAATGGCAAGTAAGTATCTCATTGTTTCACCTCACGCAGAATCTCTGCCGTCAGGCGATCAAACTCGCCGTTGGCACGGAACACGTAGATACCGGTCAAGACAAAAGAGATGACTATCAATCCGACGCCGACGGGAATACCGCGGGTGATGGTGGAGCCGGCGGCGATGGGGGTACCCAGCCACTGCGGCGCGAAGGCGATCAGTAGGATAAAGCCGACGTATAGCGCCAGCGTGATTAACGACAGTAGCCAGGCGAAACGGCCACGTTTGCGCACCAGCTCCTTAAAGCGCGGGTTTTGCTCAATTCCCTGGTAAATGGTGTCATTCATTGTATGTCTCCAAAAGGCATTGATTGCGAACGCCGCGCTATATCCGCAGCCTTTCAGGATACCTACATCTGTTCCGGCATTTGTTTCAGGCAGATACCGGGTAATTCATTCAGACGCAGACTGCAACCTGAACACTTTCGGAGATAGCGGCCGCCGGCCGGACATGCACCGGGCGGCCGGGAACGGCAAAAAATTACGACGGTACTTTCATTGATTGTTTTTCTTCCAACAGCTTGTCGACAACCGCCGGATCTGCCAGCGTCGAGGTATCACCCAGATTGCTGGTATCGCCGGCGGCAATTTTGCGCAGAATACGCCGCATGATTTTGCCGGAGCGGGTTTTCGGTAGAGAGTCGGTCCAGTGCAGGATATCCGGTGTGGCGATTGGCCCTATCTCTTTACGCACCCAGTTACGTACTTCGGTATAGAGCTCCGGCGTTGGTTCTTCGCCGTGATTCAGCGTGATGTAGGCATAAATGGCCTGGCCTTTAATGTTATGCGGTATACCCACCACCGCAGCTTCGGCGATTTTCGGGTGGGCAACCAGCGCAGATTCGATTTCTGCCGTTCCCAGACGGTGGCCGGAAACGTTCAGTACGTCATCGACGCGGCCGGTAATCCAGTAATAGCCGTCTTCGTCGCGTCGTGCGCCATCGCCGCTGAAGTACATCCCTTTAAAGGTCGAGAAATAGGTCTGTTCAAAGCGCGCGTGATCGCCAAACAGCGTCCGCGCCTGGCCAGGCCAGGAGTCGACCATCACCAGATTGCCTTCGCAGGCGCCTTCCTGCGGCGTACCGGCATTATCGACCAGCGCCGGCTGTACGCCGAAGAACGGCTTCGTGGCGGAACCGGCTTTCAGCTCGGTAGCGCCGGGCAGCGGGGTGATCATAAAACCGCCGGTTTCGGTCTGCCACCAGGTGTCCATGATCGGGCATTGGCCGTTGCCGATCTTTTCGTAGTACCACTCCCAGGCTTCCGGGTTAATCGGTTCGCCCACCGAGCCCATAATGCGCAGCGAGTCGCGTTTGGTATCTTCAATCGCTTTGTCGCCCTCCGCCATCAGCGCACGGATCGCTGTCGGTGCGGTATACAGAATATTAACCTGATGCTTGTCGATGACCTGCGACAGACGATTAACTCCGGGATAATTCGGCACGCCTTCAAACATCAGGGTAATGGCGCCGCAGGCCAGCGGGCCATACAGTAAATAGCTGTGGCCGGTAACCCAACCGACGTCGGCGGTGCACCAGTAAATGTCGCCATCATGGTAGTCGAAGACGTATTTGAAGGTCATCGCCGCATAGACCAGATAGCCGCCGGTAGTATGCAGTACGCCCTTCGGTTTACCGGTCGAACCGGAGGTATAGAGGATAAACAGCGGATCTTCGGCATTCATTTCTTCCGGCGGACACTCAGCAGAGACTCCGACGGTCAGCTCGTGCCACCAGAGGTCGCGGCCTTCCTGCCAGTAGCCGGGTTTACCGGTACGTTGGAAAACCACCACATTGTCGACGCTGGTCACCCCTGGATTTTTCAGCGCGTCATCCACATTCTTTTTCAAGGGAACGGAACGGCCGGCGCGCAGGCCTTCATCGGCGGTGATCACCAGGCGGGCGTTAGAGTCGATGATGCGTCCGGCCACCGCTTCCGGTGAGAAGCCGCCAAAGATCACGGAGTGCACCGCCCCGATACGGGCGCAGGCCAGCATCGCTACCGCCGCCTCTGGCACCATGGGCATATAAATCGCCACGACGTCGCCTTTCTTCACCCCCAGACTTTTGAGCACGTTGGCAAATTGGCAGACATCGTGATGCAGTTGCTTATAGGTCACATGCTTGGATTGGTTCGGATCGTCACCTTCCCAGATAATGGCGGTTTGGTCGCCGCGGGTGGCCAGATGGCGATCCAGGCAGTTGGCCGCCAGGTTAAGGGTGCCGTCTTCAAACCAACGGATGCTGATATTCCCCGGCGCGAAAGAGGTGTTTTTTACCTGAGTATAAGGCTTGATCCAGTCAACAATCTTGCCGTGTTCTCCCCAGAAGGCCGCCGGGTCTTGCACCGATTGCAGATAGTATTGCTGGTATTGTGCCGGGCTAATCAGGGCATGTTCCGCAATTGCGGCAGGAATCGCATGTTTGTGCAGTTGGCTCATAGCTTTTACTCCTTGTTATAAGTTGTTAATGATATGTCAACTGATGGTTAAGTATAGTTTGCTATGATTCTTTGTTCCTTTTTTGCGCGATAGATCACGCAACGAAGATATTGATTTGTAATAGTTACTGGCGGATTGACGGGGAGATCTGCGAGGTTAATGTGTCTTTACGGGGGAGTTCACAGTTTTTGACAACAAACTCGTTCTTAAAGAACAAAAAAACATAAAGCAAGAGGTGTTAAAAACGACATGAGATATTGCTTTTAGCACGGCTAAAACTGTTTTGTAATAACATGGCTATTAATATTCCTATTCGGTATTAATTAGGCATGATATCTATGGATTGTTTTTTCTTAAACGTTAAACATAACGCAATAAAAAAACACCGTGAATTATGCAATAAATACGTCCAGTCTCTGTAAGGATTCCCTTCTTTTGACAATCACTCATTCGCCATGCTGGCAAATGCAATTTATTGTTTTAGTATTAAAATTTGTAAGTTTATGTAAGCTCATGGAAGTTCCAACCGCGCGCTTAAATATGCATATTACGTGATGGGTCACGCATTTCCTTATTGCCGATAAATCGAACGATCTGTTTGTTTTCTGGCTTACCGTATAGTGAAATATGTATTTAATAACAACGAATTATGTTAATGGAAATTATTGAGAAGCTCACACTTCCTGCAGCGGCGCGCTTTTTGCAGGTGAAACAAGGCTTGCAGAGCATGGGCTTCAGATGGTACAGATTTAACCCGCAACACTGACAGGGCAAGTGAACGTTACATTAAATTAACATAAACCTGTATTGAATTGATTAAGTATTCCATCTGGAGCCGTTGGTGAAAAATACTCCGGAGGGATGCTTTGAGGAATTTTTTGGGTATGAGAAGTGTGAAAATCAGCCTTGCTTGGCAAATCTTGATTGCGTTGTTTCTGGGGATTGCTGTCGGAGCGATCCTGCATAACCAAACGGAATCTCGCGAATGGCTCGTTAATAATATTCTTAGCCCCGCCGGGAATATTTTTATCAGCCTGATTAAAATGATTGTTGTGCCAATCGTTATTTCTACATTAGTCGTCGGCATTGCCGGCGTCGGTGATGCGAAGAAGCTGGGCCGCATCGGGTTGAAAACCATTCTCTATTTTGAGGTGATTACCACCATCGCGATTGTGGTAGGGCTGACGCTGGCGAATGTGTTCCAACCTGGTCACGGCATCGATATGTCGACGTTGACCACCGTCGATATCTCCCAGTATGAAAAAACCACTGAACAGGTACAAAGTGGCTCTCACAGCCTGGTGAGTACCATTTTATCGCTGATCCCGTCCAACATCTTCGCGTCGATGGCGAAAGGCGACATGCTGCCGATTATCTTCTTCTCGGTACTGTTTGGTTTAGGCCTCTCTTCCCTGCCGAAGGAAACGAAAGAGCCGCTGCTGAACGTCTTTAAGGCGGTTTCTGAGACCATGTTCAAAGTTACGCATATGATTATGCGTTATGCGCCGGTCGGGGTCTTTGGCCTGATTGCGGTAACCGTCGCAAACTTTGGTTTTGCCTCGTTACTGCCGCTCGCCAAGCTGGTGCTGTTGGTGTATGTGGCCATCGCCTTCTTCGCCCTGGTGGTGCTCGGAACAGTGGCGCGTATGTGCAAACTGCGCATTTGGACGCTGATCCGCATTCTGAAGGACGAGCTTATTCTGGCCTATTCCACTGCCAGTTCGGAAACGGTGTTGCCGCGCATTATTGAAAAAATGGAAGCCTACGGTGCGCCGAAATCGATCACCAGCTTTGTGGTGCCGACCGGGTACTCGTTTAACCTGGATGGCTCCACGCTGTACCAGAGCATTGCCGCTATCTTTATTGCCCAGCTCTACGGTATTGAACTGTCAATCGGTCAGGAAATCGTGCTGGTGCTGACATTGATGGTGACGTCAAAAGGTATTGCCGGCGTACCGGGCGTTTCCTTCGTGGTGCTGCTGGCAACGCTGGGCAGCGTGGGGATTCCGCTGGAAGGGCTGGCCTTTATCGCCGGCGTCGACCGCATCCTGGATATGGCGCGTACGGCGTTGAACGTTGTCGGCAATGCGTTGGCTGTGCTGGTCGTCTCCAAGTGGGAGCGGCAGTTCGACAGCAGTAAAGCGCTGGCCTATGAGAAGGAATTCCTTGCAGGCAAAGTAAAAACAGCAAGACAATCTTAATATTGCCTTTCGCTAATTATTAAAAAAGCCCGCCATTGGCGGGCTTTTTTTGTGATGTGATGCCAGCGATTGCCCTTTGAGTGTAAAGTTTCTTCAGTAAGCACTTACTTTAGTTTTTTAATACTACGGTATCATTTTTTTATTGTTAAAAATCATTGTGATTAGTAACGTTTGTTAAAAGTTCCCACCTTTTTTTACTTGCCTTAATCCTCGCTGCCTCTATTTTTAATAAAGGATTTTCCTTCTTTAGGCACGATCCTGCATGACATGAAAATGTCATGTATTAGCTTCAAGCCGTTATTGACATCATAAGTTTTTTTTATGTTATTGGCCCTGGGCGGGTAGGCGAAAGCCTGTTTGTCCCCAACAGAGAGAAGCATGCTGTGACAATACTCAAACCCCTAATAGCCAGGAATCGCAGCTGGGCGTTGCAACAGCGCCAGCGCAATCCTCATTATTTCCGTAAGCATATCGCCGGTCAGCAGCCACATGCGCTGTGGATAGGTTGTTCCGATAGCCGGGTTCCGGCAGAGGTGCTGACCGGCGCACACCCGGGTGAATTGTTTGTACACCGCAATATCGCCAATATGGTTTTACAGGATGACGATAGCCTGATGAGCGTATTGCAGTACGCGTTGGACTATCTGCATGTCTCCGCTATCGTGCTGTGCGGCCACTATGGCTGTGGCGGCGTGCAGGCCGCGGTTAATCTGCCCGATCTGCCGCTGTCGCAGGAGAACAGTGCGCTGGCAAGGCGTCTGAAAAATTTGCGTCAGTCGCTGGCGAGCGAACTGCCGCAGTACCAGCAGAGTGAAGAGGATGAGACGCAGCGCTTGAATCGCGTGATCGACGCGCACGTGGTGACCCAGTTTGCTCATCTTGTCGACTGCCAGCCGGTGCAACAGGTCTGGCAGCAGGGCCGCATTCTGGATGTATTCGGCTGCGTTTACGATTTGCATGACGGGCATTTGAAGGAGCTGATTCATCAGGACAGTGCGGAGGTGCATAATGAGCTTAAGCACTCTGCGTAATGATATTCCCGCAGGGATCGTCGTGTTTTTGGTGGCTTTACCGCTTAGTCTGGGCATTGCTCAGGCGAGTGGCGTGCCGCCGTTTGTCGGACTGCTGACCGGTGTGATTGGCGGTCTGGTGGTCACATTACTTAGCCCGTCGCGTTATGCGGTTAGCGGGCCGGCCGCCGGATTGGTAACCATCGTCGTCGGCGCGATGGAAACGCTCGGATCATTTTCTTTGCTGCTGGTCGCGCTGATCATGGCGGGGGTACTACAGCTTATTTTCGGTTTGTTGCGCGCCGGACGCTTTATTTCATTGGTTCCCGGGACGGTGATCCAGGGCATGTTGGCGGCGATTGGTCTGCTGCTGATTATGCAACAGATACCAGTCGCGCTGGGTTATCAGGGCGGAGAGGGCCTGTCAGGGCTGTTTAGCGCCGGTGCCCAGATGCTGTCGCCGGCTTCGGTTGTGGTAGCGTTGGGCGCGCTGTTTATTCTTTGGGCCTGGACGACGGCGCCGGTGAAGCGCATCAAAATGATGACGTATATCCCCGGACCGTTGGTGGCGGTACTGTGGGGCGGTTTGGCCGTGGTATTCGGCGAACGCCTGATGCCGGAGTTTATGGGCAATATCTCGCGCATTGCCCTACCCCAATTCGACAGCGTTGACGAATTAGGCGCACAGTTCAGCCGGCCGGACTGGCAGGGGGCATGGAGTAACCCCGCCGTTTATGTGATCGCGGTGACGTTAGCGCTGGTGGCCAGCCTGGAAACCTTGCTCAGTCAGGAAGCGTTGAAAAAGCTTAAATCGCAGACACCAGCGCCATCGCCGGATAAAGAAATGCGTGCGCAGGGTGTCGGTAACATGCTGAGCGGATTTTTGGGCGGTTTGCCCATCACCGCCGTTATCGTGCGGAGTTCGGTCAACGTAAATGCGGGAGCACGCAGTAAAGTTTCTATTTTACTGCACGGGGTGCTGTTGCTGTTGTGCGGTGTGTTCTTCAGCGATTTGCTGAACGTCATTCCGTTAGCAAGCCTGGCGGCGGTACTGTTGTATACCGGCTATAAACTGGCTTCTCCGGCGTTGTTTGCCGTGCAGTGGCGTATGGGACTGGCGCACTTCGTGCCGTTTATCGTCACCGTTGGCGGGATTATTGTCTTCGGCATGCTGGCGGGAATCGCAATTGGTCTGATGGCGCAGGTTCTGTGTAGCACGTATAAAAGCCATCACAATGCGCTGCAGCTGGCGCAGTATGACGATCACTATGTGGTGCGTTTTCACCAGAATCTGACCTTCCTGCATAATCCGCGACTGCAGAGCCTGTTGGCGCAGATTCCAGATAACTGTGTGGTCATTGCAGAGTGCGATAATGCGGAATATATCGATCCTGACGTGCGTGCCATGCTGGAAGATTTTGGTGCTAGTGCGGCAACGCGCGGTATTACGTTGAATCGTTGGCCAGTATAATTAACACTGCCGTGAAACACGCGTAAACCGGGTATTAGCGACAAAAAACCATAGGCTACGGGAATACCGGAGCCTATGGTTGGAGAGCTACTCGTTAGTCAGCAATGACTTATTTTCTGCGACCGAAGATGCCGCCGAAAATAGAGTTCAGAATGTTTACGCCAGCTTCAATGACCTGACCGATGCCAGCACCCAGGCTAGCAGCTGCATCTTTAGCACCTTTAACACCAACGCTTTCGATGATTGAACCGATACCAGCACCCAGAGCGGTTGCTGCATCAGTGATAGGACCTGCACCAGAAATTTCCTGCATTTCGATTTGATTTAATTCTCTCATTTTCATCATCCTTTTTATATGACAGGTTTGTATTTTTAACATAAAGAAATACATGGCATTCAAGCTTCAATTTGGCTGCGCAAGATATTTCGTCGACTACTTTCATTCAAGAGGGAATTAAAATCAACATAAAACACGGTGTGCGGAGTATTTTATGATGATTCCTGGTTTATAATTAGAAATATCCTTGCGTGATGGCGAGTGTAAGTGGGTTATTTACTTCTGGACTTTGAAACATTCGCCCGGTTATATTTATTATAATTATGGCATTGGCTGGTGGTTAGCGTTTGCGCCCCGCTAATTATAAGTTGTGGTTATGTTTGCCTTGGTATTTATTTTCTGTGTTTTTATTCGGCGAAATTATTTCGCTGATTTTAATCGTGGTATCGTAAAGCGGATTGGATAATCGAAGGTGCTTGTATGGACACAATAGGCAGGGTTGTCGAGGAGTTTTTTCCTGGGCGAAATATTTCTCTTCGTCAGCGTAAGTTAATTAAATGGGTTTTTGGCGAAGAAAAGATTGCGCCCGTATTACAGAGTGCTATGGGTAAGCAAGGGCTTGATTGGGTTGATTCTGTCATCGATAATTTGCAGTTGCGTTTCGAGATTCACAGTGGTGACTACGATAATATTCCCAGCCAGGGGCCATTGATTGTGATTGCCAACCATCCTACGGTTATCGATGGCCTGGCGTTAATGAGCACTATTTCACGAGTTCGTAAAGATGTGAAGATTATTGCTAACCATGTATTAACCTTTCTATTTCCGCAAATAAAAAATATCTCCATCGGCATTAAGAATATGCACGGCAAGATGAGCCATCGGCAATTCAAGGAGATGAGCGACCATCTGGAACAGGGGGGCGTTCTGCTGATTTGCCCGGCCGGGCGATTGGCTGGTCTGTCGCTGGACGGGTTGCGGGAGTCGCCATGGCATCCGGGGTTTATTCACCTGGCGCGTCGTACCCGGGCGACGCTGTTGCCTGTGCATATTCGCGGCATCAACAGCGTTTGGTATTACATGGCAGCGCTTGCCTGGCGTCCCCTGTCTAATTTAATGATTTTCCGCGAAATAGCCCGACATCAGGGCAGTACGCTGCGTATGAGAATTTGTCGGCCCATCAGTGTTTCAGCCCTAAAGACGGATGAAACGCTGGAGACGTTGGCTGCCGATTGCCGCGCCCATCTTTTGAGCGTCGGTAAGGGGAAACCGGGAGTGGTGCCTACGCTGCCGGCGCTTGCCGCTCCGGAACCGAGAAGCCTGCTGGCTAACGCACTGGCTCGGTGTGAAGTGTTGAAAACGCTTGGTGATGGTAAACGGATATACCTGTATCGTTATCAGGACGAGGCGTATTCGCCAATTTTGCAGGAGCTGGGCCGGCTGCGTGAAGCCTCATTCCGCGCCCTGGCGATGGGAACCGGGGAAAAGCGCGATAATGACGCTTACGATCCGGACTATTACCATGTGATACTCTGGGATCCGCAGGCATTGGAAATTGCCGGCGCCTACCGTATTGTGCCGGCAGGTGAGCAGATCGCCAGGCGTGGCGTAGAAGGCCTGTACAGCTATTCCCTCTTCCAGTATACCCGCTCCTTAACGGATGACGTCGCCGAAAGTTTTGAGGTCGGGCGTGGGTTTATTCAGCAGAAATATCAAAAAACCAATGCGCTGGATGCATTGTGGAAAGGTATTTTCTGTTTTTCTCAGCGTTATCCTGATTATAAAAATCTGCTGGGGGTATTAACGATTCCAAAAAACTATTCTATTTCTGCACAGCGATTGATTATTGATTTCTACCAATGCTATTTCTCCGCGCCGCATCAGGACGGCTTAATGACGGGAGAGGCGCTCTGGCCGGACAGCACATCCGGCACGCTGTTTTCCGGCGATGACTTTCGCGCCGACTGGAAGCGGCTGAATACGCTATTGGATGAAGCGGGTTATCAACTGCCATGGCCATTTAAGCAGATGGCGCGCTGGTTTTACCTTGGTGGTGCAAGGCTGCTTGGGTTCAAGGACGACCAGGGTTTTAATTCTATTGCCGGATTGAGTATTTGCAAACTGGCGGCGCTGAAGAAAAGTTATCAATCACACTATATTAAAGCGGCGTAATGATTTATCGAGGGAAATACGCCGGTGCTTCTGGGTATATAGGAATATCTTTAATGAACCTTACTGGTAAGGCTGTGCTGATTGTTATTTTTTCTTTGCTGTGCTCGGGTTGCAGGGATACGTCGTCCGATACGTTTTCCGGCTATGCTAACGGTGAATTTATCTATCTCTCCTATCACACCAGTGAAAAGATTGAGAAGGTCCTGGTTAATAAGGGCACTTGGGTCGAGAAGGGACAACCCTTGGCCGCTATGGAGTCTTTTAACGCCGATAATGCGCTGCGTATTGCAGAGAAAAATTATATGGCTGAACGCGCCCTGCTGCAGGATTTGCGTTCTGGCGATCGTGATAAGGAGCTGGATGTGGTGCGTGCGCAGTTAACGCGGGCGCGTGCCGCAGCCAAACTGGCAAAACGCCAACTGGAAAGAAATCAGCCTCTTTATACCAAGCATGTTATCTCCGCCACGGAGTGGGAGGGAATGGAGGCGGATTATGCACAGAAGATTGCGCAGGTTAATGAGCTGTCGCATCAACTGAGCGCCAAGGCGCTACCGGCGCGGCAAGAGCGTATTAACAACCAGTCGGCGCGGGTGGCATCCGCCAAGCTGCAACTGGACAAAGCGCGTTGGGATTTGCAGCAAAGCCAGATTGTCGCGCCGCAGTCGGCATTGGTTTATGACGTTATCTATCGGCCCGGCGAGCGTCCCGCCGCCGGTAAACCCATCATCAGTCTGCTGCCGCCGGAAAATATCAAGGTTCGCTTCTTTGTACCGGAAAAGGATCTGGGAGCGCTGTGCGTGGGTTCACGCATCGAGATCTTGTGCGACGGCTGCGCAGAGCCGATCGCGGGGACGGTTCACTATCTCAGTCCGCAGGCGGAATACTCTCCACCGGTGATTTACAGCACCAAACGCCGTGAAAAACTGGTGTTCATGGCTGAGGCGCGACCGGAACTTGTGCAGGCGCAGCGGATGAAGATTGGCCAGCCGGTGCAGGTGAGGCTGGTTCACGATGAATGACTGGTGCATTGATGTTCACAAGTTGAATAAACACTTTGGCGCCAATCATGCGGTGAGGGATTTTTCTTTATGCATTGGCAAAGGCGAGATTTACGGTTTTCTGGGGCCGAACGGCAGCGGTAAAACCACTTCGATACGTATGATGTGCGGTTTGATCACGCCAGATTCCGGCAACGGCTCTTGCCTGGGGATGGACATATTTACCCAGCGTGAAGCGATTAAGCGGCGCATCGGTTATATGACTCAGCACTTTTCGATGTGGGGCAATTTAACCATCCGGGAAAATTTATTGTTCATTGCGCGTCTGCATAACCTTGACCGGCGCAGGCAGCGTATTGAGCGCGTACTGGAGGAGATGGGGCTGGCGTCCCGCCAGCATCAGCTGGCGAAGGTGTTGTCCGGCGGCTGGAAGCAGCGGATGGCGCTGGCCGCCTGTATGCTGCACGAACCTGAGCTGCTGTTTCTGGATGAACCGACGGCGGGCGTCGATCCCAAGGCGCGGCGCGAGTTCTGGCAAACGCTGCATCACCTCTCTGACGCCGGCATCTCCATTCTGGTCAGCACGCACTATATGGATGAAGCGGAGCGCTGCCATAAAGTGGCTTACCTTTCTTATGGCACCCTGCTGGCCAGCGGCGCCATCGCAGATATTATCCAGGCGCAAAATCTCACCACGATCCAGGTGCGCGGCAAGGGATTGACGGAGTTGGAAAGCCGGCTGCAAGCCCTGCCAGAGATCGAGCAGACGGTCATCTTCGGCAATGCGCTGTATGTTACCGCCTGCAACGGCGAACGGCTGCACGGTTTACTGACGGCACGGTTGCCGGTGGGGTATGAACTGTGTCAGGTGCCGACTCAGCTTGAGGATGCGTTTACCTACCTGATGAAGAGTAGCGATGAAAAAAACCATAATTAACTTTTCGCTCACGCGCTGGCTGGGGGTGGTGATCAAGGAGATCCATGAACTGCGCCGGGATCGGGTGAGTTTCAGCATGGTGTTCCTGACGCCGCTGTTCCAACTGATCATTCTGGGCTATGCGGTGAATATGGATCCGCGCCATGTGCCGGCGGCGTTGTTGAACTATGACTCGGGGCATCTGAGCCAGGTGTTTATCAGTGCAGCACAGAATACTCAATATTTCTCCCTGCAGCCGGCAGCCTCGGAGCAGGAGGCGGAAAAGGCTTTTGTGCGGGGGGATGTGATCTTCATCGTGACCATCCCCGCGGACTTCAGCCAGAAGATTTTGCGTGGTGAAAAGCCGCAGTTGCTGATCCAGAGCGATGCGATTGATCCGATCGCCGGCGGCAACGCGCTGAGTGCCATCGCGCAGGCGTCAAAAAATATGTTTCAGTACGATCTGCCGGAGTCGCTGCGGGGCAGGGAAGGGACGGAGAACTTCGAGCTGGTGGTGCACCGTATGTTCAACCCGGAAGGGATCACACAGTACAATACCATTCCCGGAATTATCGGCTCGATCCTGAGCACTACCATGATCCTGATGACCGCGCTGGCGATCACCCGCGAGCGTGAGAGCGGCGCGATCGAAAACCTGTTGGTGTCGCCGGTGACCGGGCTGGAGGTGATCGTCGGCAAGATCACGCCTTATGTGCTGATCGGCATGTTCCAGTCGGTAATGATCCTGCTGTGCGCGGTATATCTGTTTAACATTCCGCTGCTGGGGAACGTGTTTTTACTCCTGACGGTGCTGACGGTCTATATTTTTCTTTGCCTGTCGGTCGGCATCACCATTTCCAGCATTGCGCAAAGCCAGCTGCAGGCGTTGCAGATGTCGTCGTTCTACTTTATTCCCTCGGTGCTGCTGTCCGGCTTTATCAGCCCGTTTATCAGCATGCCGGTATGGGCGCAGGTGATTGGCTCATGCCTGCCGCTGACCTACTTTATACGTCTACTCAAGGGGGTGATGCTGAAAGGGTATACGCTGGCGGAGCTGCTGCCGGATTTTCTGCCGCTGTTGGGGCTGGCGGTGGCGGTGATTTTTATCGGACTGCGCACCTACCGTAAAACGCTGGACTGATGTGAGCGATATTCGACGGAGAGTCCAGAAAGCGAAAAACCCGCCATAGGCGGGTTTTTCTGAATATGGTGCCCGGACTCGGAATCGAACCAAGGACACGGGGATTTTCAATCCCCTGCTCTACCGACTGAGCTATCCGGGCAACGGGCTGCATTAAACCGTAAAGCCCGGTTGGCGTCAATCGCTTTATGACATAAACATGAAAAAACAGCGTCGCCTGCTGGCATTTCATTCAGGTTGCGCGAAGTTTATCCTTAAGCAGGATAATCAGCGTGTTATATGGCCGGGTGGCGCTGTAAATCACCTAGCTCAAGGCGCCGTGTTTGCGGCACTGGGCCACCTGCAGAATGTCTTCCGCCAGGCGTTTGGCGACAGAAACATCCTGAAGCTGTCGTTTGATCAGCAATTTGCTCAGGCATCCTTCCTGAATCAGCTCAATTTGCTGAGCCACCATATCGGCGTCGTCGGCGTCCATGTCCCGCAGCAGATCGCGGGTCAGCGTCAGCGAACTCATCTTCTGCTGTTCTGCGAGCTGGTGGATCGGATGGTCATCCTCCGGGAAGAAGCTGCAGGCGGCAATAAACAGGCAGCCGGGGTAGCGACCGTTCTGTACGTATTCCGCCAGCACGTCATAGCGCGCCAGCAGTTTTTGCTGTGGCGTCAGCGACTCATCCAGCTGCAATTGCCGGCGCCAGGCGTCGATCTGCTGCCCGTGATGGCGCAGGCAGTCATACAACAAGGCTTCCGCATCCGGCCAGTAGGGCTTGAAATCAGCAGGTTGTACGCCGAGCTTCTCTGCCAGCATTTCCAGCGTGGTGTTCGCCAGACCTTGCTGTTCCAGCAACCCCAGCGCGGTATCAAGAACATGTTCGCGTTGCACCTGTGTTCCCCTCCAAATTCTGCTTCTGCACCTCAGTGTCGTTTACTGCACAGTTTTCTGCAAATGTGCGTTAAACGTCTGGGCATTCATAAAACCGGTAACGCGATTGGCCGTTTGCTCATGGCCGTTACGGTCAAAGAACAAAATGGTGGGCAATCCCAAGACCTGTAGATGTTTCAGCAGCGCCGCCTGTTCGGCGCTGTTAGCGGTGACGTCAGCCTGCAGCAGCACCGTGTCGGCCAGGCTGGCCTGAACGTTGGCGTCGCTGAAGGTGTATTTCTCAAACTCCTTGCAGGCCACGCACCAGTCGGCGTACAGATCCAGCATCACCGGCTTACCCTGCGCCTGCCGCAGCGCCTGATTCAACTGTTCTACATTGCTGATGCGGGTGAACGCCAGATGCGGCTGGGCGGCCTGCTGTGCGGCGCCGGGGCCGAACGCCCAGTCCTGCAGCGGGCGGGCGGCAATCACCGCGGCGGCCAGCAACAGCAGTTGCAGCGCGCGGGCCCAACCGCGTGAGCTCTTCAGACTCAGCGCGAAGGCCCAGCCGAAGAACGTCAGGCCGAGCAGGCTCCACAGGCGTAGCCCCCACAGATCGCCGATCACCCGCTCCAGCAGGAATACCGGCAGGGCCAGGATGACAAAGCCGAAGGCCTCTTTCACGTACTGCATCCACGGCCCGCTGCGCGGCAGCAGTCGGTTGCCGAACAGCGTGACGATAATCAGCGGAATACCCATCCCCAGCGCGTACAGGTACAGCGTGCCGCCGCCGGCCCACATATTGCCGCTTTGCGCGATATACAGCAGGATGGCGCTGAGCGGCGCGGTGGTGCAAGGCGAACAGATCAGCCCGGCCAGCGCGCCCATCACAAAGACGCCGAACAGCGAGCCGCCGCGCTGGGTGTTGCTCCAGTTGGCCAGCCGCGTCTGCAGTGAGGAAGGCAGCTGCAGCGAATAGCAGCCGAACATCGACAGTGCGAGGGCGATAAACAGGGCGGAGAGGCCAATCAGCACGTACGGATGCTGCAGCGCCGCCTGGAACTGCAGGCCGGCGGCGGCCACCACCAGGCCCAGCAGCGTGTAGGTCAGCGCCATACCCTGCACATACACCAGCGCCAGCAGCAGGATGCGCCCGCTGCTGTGCGGTCGCTCCCGGCCGAGGATAATGCCGGAAATCAGCGGGTACATCGGCAGGACGCAGGGGGTAAACGCGATGCCGATACCGATCAGCAGCGCCCACAGCGGTGAAAACGGCAGGCTGGCGGGAACGGGCGTTGCCGGCGTCGCGCTGGCCGGCGTTGGCGGGGATGACGCCGCCACGGCGTCCAGCGGAATCACACGGGTTTCCGGCGGGTAGCAGAAACCGGCGGCGGCGCAGCCCTGATAGGTGACGCTCAGGCTGGCGTTCGCCGAGGCCTGCTGCAGCGTCAGCGGTAGCTGCAACTGCTGTTGATAAATCTCGGTCTCGCCGAAGAATTCGTCTTTATGGCTTATCCCTTTCGGCAGGCTGATGTCGGCCAACTGCGCCTGCTGCGGCACCAGTTTTATTTGCTGGCGATACAGATAATAGCCGGGGCGGATCTGCCAGTTCAGCGTCAGTTGCTGGCCCTTTTGCTGGAAGTCGAAGGCAAACGCCCGATCGACCGGCACAAACTGGCTGCCGCCGCCGTTGCTGAACAGCGAGGCCTGCACCGTCTGCGGCAGGAAGAACAGGCTGCACAGCAGGAAAATCAGTTTAATGATGCGTTGATCCATAACAAATAGTCTTTATCTCCGGCCATCACCGGCAGTACCAGCAGCTCGGGCGTCTGGTACGGGTGATGTTGTTTCAGATAGCTGAGCAGGGCGTGTTGATGCTGGCGATTGCTTTTGAACAGCATCTGGACTTCGTACTCCTGTTCCAGTTTCCCTTCCCAGTAGTACAGCGATGACGCGCCGGGCAGCAGCGTGGCGCAGGCGGCCAGCTTTTCACCCAGCACGCGGGCCGCCAGCTCCTGAGCGCTGGCCTCATCCGGTGCGGTACAAAGTATGACGACGGCTTCGCAATCAGACATCTTGACTCCCTCTCAACCCGATTCTCTGCAGAGCACTATACCCTGAAGGCCTGGCGGCTAGAAGGCGAGTTTATCAACAGCGCAGTTATCGCAGGAAAAACGGGGCCTGACGGCCCCGTGGAGAGTTACAGCATGATGCCGCCCAGCAGGAAGCCGAGCACTACGGAGAGGATGACGCCGATGGTGCCGGGAATAAAGAACGGGTGGTTAAACACGAAACGGCCGATACGGGTGGTGCCGGTATCGTCCATCTGCACTGCGGCGACCAGCGTCGGATAGGTCGGCAGAATAAACAGGCCGGATACCGCCGCGAAAGAGGCGACGGCCGTCAGCGGGCTGACGTTCAGGGCCAATGCCATCGGCATCAGCGCCTTGGCGGTGGCGGCCTGGGAGTAGAGCAGCGCCGAGCAGAAGAAGAAGATCACCGCCAGCAGCCATGGGTGCGCCTGAATCACACTGCCGGCGGTCTCTTTGATCCAGTCCAGGTTGGCCTGTACGAAGGTGTCGCCCAGCCAGGCCACGCCCAGGATACAGATACAGGCGCTCATGCCGGCCTTGAAGGTGCTGGAGTTCAACACGGCGTCGGTATCGACGCGGCACAGCAACGTGGTCAGGGTGGCGACACTCAGCATGATGATCAGAATAGCGTTGGTGGTGTTCATCAGCGGCTTGGCGACCAGCCCCAGCCCCGGGCTGTTGATGATGGCGTAGGCCACCACGCACAGTACGCCCAGCAGGAACAGCAACACTGATGACTTGGCGCGCGGTTTGATCTCCATGACCTTGTTGCCTCGCAGGGTAACCAGGCCTTCTTCCAGTCGTTTCAGGTAGACCGGGTCGTTAGACAGTTTGGAGTCGAACAGCCAGGTGACCAGCAGCGACATCAGCAGCACCGCCAGGAAGGTCGACGGAATGACCACCATCAGCAGATGCAGATAGCTGACGCCGTGGCCTTCCATCACCGAGGACATATAAACCACGGCGGCGGAAATCGGCGATGCGGTAATGGCGATCTGGGCGGAGACGACGGCGGTAGAGAGCGGTCGGCAGGGTTTGATGCCTTGCTCTTTCGCCACTTCGGCAATCACCGGCAGCGCGGAGAGGGAAATATTGCCGGTGCCGGCAAAGATGGTCAGGAAGTAGGTGACCACCGGCGCCAGGATGGTGATGTGTTTTGGATTTTTACGCAGTAACTTCTCGGTTTGCTGGACCAGGTAGTCCATACCGCCCGCGACCTGCATCGCGGAGATGGCGGCGATCACCGCCATAATGATGGAGATTACGTCAAAGGGGATATTGCCCGGCTTTACGCCGATCATCGCCAGAACTAAAACCCCAAGGCCCCCTGCAAAGCCAATGCCGATACCGCCCAGTCTGGCCCCGAGAAAAATGGCCAGCAGAACGATGATCAATTCCACCGCTAACATAGTGTTGCTCCTCGCAATAAAGTTTTTATATTCGCCATCTTTCAGGCTGTCGTTTGCCCGGCCGTACGTATCCGCCGTTCCATCGGCGTGTTCGCTGCGCCGTGACGGGGGGCGACAACCCGAATAACTTTGGTTATATGAAAATGAAACGTTAAAAATTTGTGGGCGCTAGAAAGTAAAAAGGCACGCTATCCAGAGGATTTAGCGTGCCTTTCAGGCTACCGGATGTATCTGTTATTGTTCGTTTTCATCTGTATAGCGTTTTGCTTTATAGGCCGGATGTTTTAAGTTCTCGACGGAGAAGATGTCATCCAGTTCGGCTTCCGTCAACAGGCCGCGCTCCAATACCACTTCCCGCACGCTTTTACCGGTTTCCGCACAAATCTTACCGACGATGTCACCGTTATGGTGGCCGATAAACGGATTCAGGTAGGTCACGATGCCGATAGAGTTGAAGACGTAGTGTTCGCACACTTCCTTATTGGCGGTAATGCCGTTGATGCATTTCTCCAGCAGGTTATAACTGGCGTTGGTGAGGATGTGGATAGACTCGAACATCGCCTGGCCGATCACCGGCTCCATCACGTTCAGCTGCAGCTGACCTGCTTCGGACGCCATGGTAACGCAAGTATCGTTGCCGATCACTTTAAAGCACACCTGATTGACCACTTCAGGCACCACCGGGTTGACCTTGGCCGGCATAATGGAGGAGCCAGCCTGCAGTTCCGGCAGGTTGATTTCATTCAGGCCGGCGCGCGGGCCGGAGGAGAGCAGGCGCAGGTCGTTGCAGATTTTGGACATTTTCACGGCCAGACGCTTCAGCGCGCTGTGCACCATGACGTAAGCGCCGCAGTCCGAGGTGGCCTCAATCAGATCTTCGGCCGGCACAACCGGCAGGTTGCTGACTTCCGCCAGCTTTTGCACTGCCAGCTGCTGGTAGCCGTCCGGCGTATTCAGCGCGGTGCCGATGGCGGTAGCGCCGAGGTTGACTTCCAGCAGCAGCTCCGCGGTGCGGCGCAGGTTGCGGGTCTCTTCATTCAGCAGCACGCTGAAGGCGTGGAACTCCTGGCCGAGCGTCATTGGCACGGCGTCCTGCAGCTGGGTGCGGCCCATCTTCAGGATATTTTCAAATTCTTTGGCTTTACGTTCGAAGCCTTCGCCCAGCTGGTTGATGGCGTCGATCAGCTTCATCACCGAAGCGTAAACCGCAATGCGAAAGCCGGTCGGGTAAGCGTCGTTGGTGGACTGGCTCTTATTCAGGTGATCGTTCGGGTTCAGATACTGGTATTCCCCTTTCTGATGCCCCATCAGCTCCAGGCCGATATTTGCCAGCACTTCGTTGGTGTTCATGTTCAGCGAGGTGCCCGCGCCGCCTTGGAAGACGTCCACCGGGAACTGATCCATGCATTTGCCTTTATCCAGCACCTCATCACAGGCCAGGATAATGGTGTCGGCGATCTTACGCGGGATAGTTTGTAGCTCTTTATTCGCCAGCGCGGCCGCTTTTTTCACCATCACCATGCCGCGGACAAACTCAGGAACATCGCTGATTTTGCTGTTGCTGATATAAAAGTTTTCAATCGCACGCAGAGTGTGAACACCGTAGTAGGCATCTGCGGGTACTTCACGTGTTCCGAGCAAATCTTCTTCGATACGAATATTGTTTGACATGAGAACCTTCTCTATGTAGCTACCGAATTATTTATTTTGTTAGTTAATTTATGTCGCCGTGAGCGCCAACCGCCGCAGTATCAACCTAAACGATCGGAGCTGCGCCGATCATATGCTGCTTCGCAATAAATGAATGAACACAGATCACTATCTGAATGTTCAAAAACCACAGCTTTTGCATTCCGTGATCTGATTCACGTTTATCAGTGTAGCCATTTAAAAGAGACAGACCGGTTGAAAAGCCGCTCGGCTACCCTCATTGTAATTAACTCGACCTGTTTTATCAGGCCACTTTATTATTCTCGTATGCGCCCGGGGGCGGGTACGCGAAGCTATCTGATAGGAGAACACGGTGCGCTGGTTACCGTTTTTGCTGATATTTCTGCTGGTATACATTGAAATATCGTTATTTATCAAAGTCTCCGCCGTGTTGGGCGTCGCCGTCACCCTGCTGCTGGTGATTTTCACCTCCTGTGTCGGGATATCGCTGGTGCGTAACCAGGGGATGAAAACTTTTGTACAGATGCAGCAGAAGCTGGCGGCCGGCGAAAGCCCGGCGGCCGAAATGGTGAAAAGCGTTTCGCTGGTGATGGCGGGCTTCCTGCTGCTGGTGCCGGGCTTCTTTACCGATTTCCTCGGCCTGCTGCTGTTGTTGCCGCCGGTGCAGAAAACGCTGACCCTGAAGCTGATGCCGCATCTGTCGGTTTATCGTCCCGGCGGCCGGGGGCCAGGCGGTGATGCAGCCAACGGCAACACCTTTGACGGGGAATTCCAGCGTAAGGACAACGATCGTCATACGCTGGAGCATCGCCCGGACGAGCATGACAAACGTGACGATCGTTAACGGACGTCTGTCATATTTCACAGTGAATCACCACGCGGCCTTCTGGCCGCGTTTTTGTGTGGGCGATCGCAATTACTCCATTGGTTAAAAAATTTTTTCCCCCACCCCCTTGAAGGGGGTTGGAATGCCCCCATCTCAAAACCCACGAGGCCGGTAAACATGATAATCCGGTGTACAACCCTAAATCTGAGACAGACCTTCTTACAGGAGAGCGTTCAATGAGTATTCGTCCATTGCATGACCGCGTTATCGTCAAGCGCAAAGAAGTTGAATCAAAATCTGCTGGCGGCATCGTACTGACTGGCTCTGCGGCGGGTAAATCCACTCGTGGCGAAGTAGTGGCCGTTGGCAAAGGGCGCGTTCTGGAAAACGGAAATATTCAACCGCTGGATGTGAAAATCGGCGATATCGTGATTTTCAACGACGGTTACGGCGTGAAAGCCGAGAAGATCGACAATGAAGAAGTGTTGATCATGTCCGAAAGCGACATCCTGGCAATTGTTGAAGCGTAATTACGCTTTATCTTCTGAACTGAAAAGAATTGAAGGGAAATACCAATGGCAGCTAAAGACGTAAAATTCGGCAATGACGCACGCGTAAAAATGCTTAACGGCGTGAACATTCTGGCAGACGCGGTAAAAGTCACCCTGGGCCCGAAAGGCCGTAACGTAGTGCTGGACAAATCTTTCGGCGCGCCAACCATCACTAAAGACGGCGTATCCGTAGCGCGTGAAATCGAGCTGGAAGACAAGTTCGAAAACATGGGCGCGCAGATGGTGAAAGAAGTTGCCTCCAAAGCGAACGACGCTGCTGGCGACGGCACCACCACCGCCACCGTTCTGGCGCAGGCTATCGTGAACGAAGGTCTGAAAGCCGTTGCTGCGGGCATGAACCCGATGGATCTGAAGCGCGGCATCGACAAAGCGGTTATTGCAGCGGTAGAAGAACTGAAAAAACTGTCCGTGCCTTGCTCTGATTCCAAAGCGATCGCACAGGTCGGCACCATTTCTGCAAACTCCGACGAAACCGTGGGTAAACTGATTGCAGAAGCGATGGAAAAAGTCGGTAAAGAAGGCGTTATCACCGTTGAAGAAGGCACCGGCCTGCAGGACGAGCTGGACGTGGTTGAAGGTATGCAGTTCGACCGCGGCTACCTGTCCCCATACTTCATCAACAAGCCGGAAACCGGTTCTGTCGAGCTGGAAAGCCCGTTCATCCTGCTGGCTGACAAAAAAGTTTCCAACATCCGTGAACTGCTGCCAGTACTGGAAGCCGTAGCTAAAGCCGGCAAACCGCTGCTGATCGTGGCTGAAGACGTTGAAGGCGAAGCGCTGGCTACGCTGGTGGTGAACACCATGCGCGGCATCGTGAAAGTGGCTGCGGTTAAAGCGCCAGGCTTCGGCGACCGTCGTAAAGCCATGCTGCAGGATATCGCTACCCTGACTGCCGGCACCGTGATCTCTGAAGAGATCGGCATGGAGCTGGAAAAAGCGACCCTGGAAGATCTGGGCCAGGCCAAACGCGTTGTGATCAACAAAGACACCACCATCATCATCGATGGCATCGGCGACGAAGCGACCATTCAGGGCCGCGTTGCGCAGATTCGCCAGCAGATCGAAGAAGCGACGTCTGACTACGATCGTGAAAAACTGCAGGAGCGTGTTGCTAAACTGGCAGGCGGCGTTGCCGTTATCAAAGTTGGCGCAGCTACCGAAGTTGAAATGAAAGAGAAGAAAGCCCGCGTTGAAGATGCCCTGCACGCGACCCGTGCTGCGGTTGAAGAAGGCGTGGTTGCCGGCGGCGGCGTTGCGCTGATCCGCGTGGCTAGCAAAATTGCCGAGCTGAAAGGCGACAACGAAGACCAGAACGTGGGTATCAAAGTTGCGCTGCGCGCGATGGAAGCGCCACTGCGCCAGATCGTGGTCAACGCCGGTGAAGAAGCTTCCGTTATCGCCAACAGCGTGAAAGCGGGCGAAGGCAGCTACGGCTACAACGCTTACTCTGAAGAGTACGGCGACATGATCGGCATGGGCATCCTGGATCCAACCAAAGTAACCCGTTCTGCACTGCAGTTCGCGGCATCCGTGGCTGGCCTGATGATCACCACCGAGTGCATGGTTACCGACCTGCCGAAAGAAGATAAAGCCGACATGGGCGCTGCAGGCATGGGCGGCATGGGCGGCATGGGCGGTATGGGCGGTATGATGTAATCATCCCCCTTCACGCTTGCGTGAGTGAAAACCCCGGCCTGGCGCCGGGGTTTTTTTATGGGGGCGTTTTTTCGTGCATTGGCGCACCGTGTTTGGCGATATTTTTACCGGCCAGACGGATTTAGCGTGTAAACTGTTACCTCATCAACTGTCGCTCTATGCGTTGACCAAGTATACGTGGCAACGGAAGCTTAAGAGGTAGCATTGCTTTCTGATAAGCTTTTGCGTAATTCTCAACATTATATGGGGAACAAGATGCGGACTAAAGCCTTACTGGGACTTTCGGCGGCGTTGCTGCTGGCAGGATGCAGCACCACTCATCAACTGACCAGCGCAGGTCAGCAGGTTAAATTTACCGATACCAAACCGGCGGCGGAATGTCAGCTGGTGGGGGAAGTCACCGGCACTCAGAGCAACTGGCTGTCCGGCAGTAATGCAGAAAGCGGCGGCCTGCGCGGCGCGGCCAATGATCTGCGTAACAAGGCGGCTGAAATGGGCGGCAACGTGATTTACGGTGCGACCAGCCCAAGCCAGAATCTGCTTTCCAGCTTTGCGCCTCTGGACAGCAAAATGATGGGTCAGGTTTATAAATGCCCATAACGGCTCCGCGCCGTTAACCCGTGAGTGACTAGTCCTGATATAGGTTGACACTTTTCAGCCTTATAACGCCCGATGAACCTCATCGGGCGTTTTGTATTGTAGCGACAGATGCGGTCGCCGTGCGTTGTAGATTTCCACAGACTGCCTGACCATCTTTCTTGCCTGCACGATGTCTTTCGGTTTGCCAAGCAGGTATTCCGTTTTCAGTATCCCGTTTATCCTCTCCGCCAGCGCATTCTGGTAACAGTCATACCCGTCTGTCATCGAACAGGTGACGCCATGTCGCTTGTGTAACGTCTGATATTCCTGCGAGCAGTACTGGATCCCCCGGTCCGAGTGATGTACCAACGGAGCTGCGGTGCGCCTGCTGGCCAGCGCCATTTTGAACGCACAGGCGACATGCCGGGTATGCAGGCTGTCATGCACATGATACCCCACGATTTTTCTCGACCACGCATCCGTTATCAGACTGATATACGCCGTTCCTGTTTTCAGCGGCAGATAGGTGATATCCGCTACCCACACCTGTTCCGGGCGGCTGGCTATAACCTGATGTTCTCCCGCTTTCAGCAAGTTGGGATGACGGTAAAAACGATGATGGCTGTGCGTTGTCTTATGATACGCCCGTTTAGGCATCACCAGTAAACGGGCGCAGCGCAGTATCCGGAACAGGCGGTCTCGCCCCACATGCACGGGGGCTTCCGGCTGCTGTCGCAGTAAGTGGTGCAGCTTGCGTGTACCCAGTCGGGGCTGGTGTAAGCGGATAGCGGTCACCTGCTCCACTATATGGTGGGCTTGCTCTTCTCTTCCACGTTCACGTTGCAAGGACTGATACCATGCCTGCCGGCTGATACCCATCCACCGGCAGGCGCGTGCTACCGTGAGTCGTGGCGCTTGTGTTTGCGCGATAAGGCAGCCAACTGCTTTTTTGTCAGGGTAGCTCCGAACTCGGTATTCATCACTTTTACGACGGCTTCAAAGAACTGCGCTTTGACTTCAGATTCAGCCAGTTGCTGTTCGAGTTCTTTGATGCGCTGTTCAGGAGTCAGGGGTAACTTGGGCATATCATCTCCGCACAGTCTGGTTGAAGAGGACGAACGCCAGTCGAGTTGGCCATATTTACGCAGCCAGTTCATGACGGTATGACTGCCCTGGATACCGTAGCGGTCTTGTGCCTGACGGTAAGTCATCTCGCCTTTTTCGACCTGTTGGACGACGGCCAATTTAAAGGATAGAGGGTAATCGCGTTGCGTGCGTTTAACATACTGGTTCATCACACTTTCCTCTGTTCGTGAGTAAAATGTGTCAACGCTATTTAGGACGGGTCAGAGATAAAAAAGAGGAATGCCTGCGCATTCCTCTTTTTTTCGCTTATGGCTGTGGCCCGTCCTGCGCCAGCCGCAGATCCAACGGCGTTTTGCTGGCTTCACCGCCGATTTCCCGCGTCAGGCGCGGCACCAGATAGCCGGACACCTTGCTCAGCAACTGCTGCATGATATGGCGCGCGTCATCGTCGCTGACCATAAAGTGGGCGGCGCCCTGCACTTTATCCAGCACGTGAATATAATAGGGTAGAATACCGGCATCAAACAGGGCGTTGCTCAGCGCCGCCAGCGTATCGGCATGGTCGTTGACGCCGCGCAGCAGTACGCTCTGATTGAGCAGGGTGACGCCGGAACGGCGCAGCTGCACCATGCTGGCCGTCAGCGCCGCATCAATTTCATTGGCATGGTTAATATGGGTCACCATCAGCACCTGCAGGCGTGATTGGGACAACCGCTGGCAGAGTTCATGGGTGATGCGCGCCGGGATCACCACCGGTAAACGGGTATGGATGCGCAGGCGCTTTACATGCGGAATGGTTTCCAGCTCGCCGATCAGCCAGTCGAGCTCATGATCTTTCGCCATCAGCGGGTCGCCGCCGGAGAAGATGATCTCGTCCAGCTCAGGGTGTTGGCGGATATAGTCCAGCGCCTGGCGCCAGTTGGCCTTATTGCCCTGGTTATCCTGATAAGGAAAGTGACGACGGAAGCAGTAGCGGCAATTGACGGCGCAGCCGCCCTTTACCAGCAGCAGGGCGCGGTTACGATACTTGTGCAACAGGCCGGGCACCACGCTGCGCTGTTCATCCAACGGATCGGTGGTAAAGCCGGCGGCGGTCACAAACTCCTCACTGGCGGTCAGCACCTGACGTAACAGCGGGTCGCCGGCGTCGCCGGCGCGCATGCGGGCGACAAACGCGCGCGGCACGCGCAGCGGGAACAGGCGGCGCGCATCGCGTCCCTGAGGCAGTTGCGGATGCGTGTTCAGTGACAGAAGCCGCAGCAATTCATCGGGGTCGGTAATAACATCGGCGAGTTGATGCAACCAATCTTCTCTATCTGCGATGTTTTGGGTTACAATATGTGCCATTTTTTTGGCTAAGCTACCAATTTAAAATTCAGAGGGCCATTATGGCGACTTATTCTAGCAACGATTTCCGTTCGGGTCTTAAAATCATGTTTGAAGGCGAACCTTATGCTGTGGAATCCAGCGAGTTCGTGAAACCAGGTAAAGGTCAGGCGTTCGCCCGCGTAAAAATGCGCCGTCTGCTGACCGGCACCCGCGTGGAAAAAACCTTTAAATCTACCGATTCTTGCGAAGGCGCAGACGTAGTAGATACCAACATGAACTACTCGTACACCGACGGCGAGTTCTATTACTTCATGCACCCTGAAACCTTCGAACAGTATCAGGTTGACGGCAAAACCGTATCCGACGCGGCAAAATGGCTGCAGGACAATGCGGAATGTATCATCACCCTGTGGGATGGCCGTGCTATCGCCGTTCAGCCGCCGAACTTCATCGAAGCGGAAATCACTGATACCGATCCAGGCCTGAAAGGCGATACCGCAGGTACCGGCGGTAAACCTGCTACGCTGTCTACCGGCGCCGTGGTTAAAGTGCCGTTGTTCGTACAGATTGGCGAAGTGATCAAAGTTGACACCCGCTCTGGCGAATACGTGTCACGCGTTAAGTAAGCATCAAAGCGGGGGAGTCATCGGATTCCCCCGTTTTATTTTATTCCCTTGATAGTTGGCAGAATTTGCATGATGAAGAAAACTCTGTTGGCCGTTATTTCCTTGACGCTGCTGCTGTCGTTGAGCGGTTGCAACACCTTCCGTGGCTTTGGCCAGGACGTTCAGCATCTTGGCGGCGCGATCTCCCGTGGCGCGAGCTAAGCTGCCGTCCATAGCACACATCATTTCTTGCGCAACGCCCGCCAATATTGACTACGCTTAGAGAGCCGTATCTTTTCATCACTGATAAATAAGGAAGTCTTATGCTGAAGAAAAGTATCCTTGCTATGTGCTCCGTGCTGTTCCTGTTTTCGCTGACCGCGTGCAATACCACCGAAGGCATCGGTAAGGATGTACAGGCCGGCGGCGAAGCGATTCAACGCAGCGCGCAATAGCGTCACGCTCTAATGTCTGTGGTATTCCATTAGCAATCACGGGCGTTGTTCTCTGTTCCCTGGCGGTGGAATACCCTGTATGCATAGCTTCTGTGCGGCAACGGTATGTTCCGCAGACGCCATTTTGGCGATATAATCCATAACTTCACTCAGCCAGGTTGGACGACCTCCCTGCGCTTCCTGCTGTCCGGGGACGACCCCACCTAATCCTGGAGCCGTTTCATGGCGTGGATCATTCTTGTTTTTGCCGGTTTACTGGAAGTTGTCTGGGCGATAGGCCTGAAATATACCCACGGTTTTACCCGTTTGACGCCAAGCATTATTACCATCGCTGCGATGGTGGTGAGTATGCTGCTGTTGGCGAATGCGATGAAAACGCTGCCGGCCGGCACGGCCTATGCGGTATGGACCGGCATCGGCGCGGTAGGCGCGGCGGTGATGGGCATGATATTGCTGGGCGAATCGACCAACATGATGCGCATTCTCAGCCTGTGCCTGATTATTGCCGGTATTCTGGGGCTGAAATTCAGCAGTCACTGATGCGGTAAATACCAGGGGCGACCGGATAGCTCGGCCGCCCCTGGTGGCTATAGCGTCACGACGCCGATCAGCGCGACGACGCTCAGGATGGCCGCCAGGCCGTAGAACACCCACTTACCGGCCGGCACGTGGATTTTCAGGTCGTGCATCGCGTGGTGGATACGGTGCAGGCCGCACCACAGCGGCAGAATGATCGTCAGCAGCAGGAACAGGCGGCCGATCAGGCTCTGGCAGAACGTCAGTACGCGTTCATAGCTCAGCGCATCGCCCGGAAACAGCCCCAGCGGCAGCAAAATACCCAGCAGCAGCACGATCACCGGGGCCACGATGGCGCCCCACATGCCGCCGGCGCCGAATAGTCCCCAGAAAATCGGCTCGTCGGAGCGTTTAGGTGCGTGATTAATCATATTTCCTCCCAATTACAGTAGCGCGACGGCGAGAACGACCAGCGTGACCAGAATGGTCACCGCCCACAGGGCTTTGACGATCGGGCCGGGGCCCATTTTCTCGCCGTTGACCACGATATTGGCCGCTTTAGGCGCCAGATCGAACCAGGTTTTGGTGTGCAGCAGCGCCGCCAGCAGGGCGATGATATTAATCAGCAGCACCAGCGGGTTTTGCAGGAAACCGACAAACCCCGCCCAGCTCTCCGCGCCGCCCTTCAGGGCAAAGACGCCGTAAATCATCAGGATGCTGAACCACACCGCCGGCACGGAGGTGCCTTCACGCAGCATATAGAAGCGGTAGAACCCCAGTTTTTGCCACCAGTTGGGCGCCATGGCGCGCACATAAGGCTTACGTTGTGTTGTCATTGCACTCTCCTCTCCCTTATTGCGGCTTCAGCATGGCGATCATAAAGTCGGTAGCGCTTTCAACTTTACCCTGTTGAATTGCGGCGGCCGGGTCGACGTGTTTCGGGCAGACTTCAGAGCAGTAACCGACAAAGGTGCAGCTCCAGACGCCGTTCTGACCGTTGAGCTGCGGCATACGCTGTTTTTTGCCGTGGTCGCGATTATCGAGGTTATAGCGGTGCGCCAGCGTAATGGCGGCCGGGCCGATAAACTCAGGGTTCAGGCCGAACTGCGGGCAGGCGGCGTAGCATAAACCGCAGTTGATGCAGCCGGAGAACTGGTGGTACTTCGCCATCTGCGCCGGCGTTTGCACGTTGGGACCGTCTTCCGGCTTGCGATCGTTGCCGATGATATACGGCTTAATCGCTTCGAGGCTTTCGATAAAGTGGGTCATATCGACCACCAGGTCGCGCTCGATCGGGAAGTTGCCCAGCGCCTCGACCTTCATGCCGCCCGTGTAGTCGCGCAGGAAGGTTTTGCACGCCAGCTTCGGCACGCGGTTGACCATCATGCCGCAGGAGCCGCAGATCGCCATGCGGCAGGACCAGCGGTAGGACAGATCCGGCGCCAGGTGGTCCTTGATATAGCCCAGCGCATCCAGCAGCGAGGTCTGCTCGTCATAAGGCACGCTATAGGTCGCGAAATGTGGTGCGTCATCGCTTTCCGGGTTATAACGCATGACCTCGATTTTCAGCGTTTTCATCTCAGCCATTCGCCTGCTCCTTCTCCTTTTTTTCCTGCGCATCGGCCTCTGCGCCATATACGCGCTTGGCCGGCGGCAGTTTGGTAATTTTCACATCGCTGTATTCCAGGCGCGGCGCGCCGTCGGCGTGGTGAAACGCCAGCGTATGTTTGAGGAAATTGACGTCATCACGCTCGGTGCAGCCGTTATCCAGCCGCTGGTGGGCGCCGCGCGACTCTTTGCGGTTAAAGGCGGAGTGCGCCATGCATTCCGCCACGTTCAGGCCGTGGCCCAGTTCGATGGTGTACAGCAGGTCGGTATTGAAGACGCTGGAACGATCGGCAATCCTGACGCGTTTAAAGCGTTCCTTCAGCTCCGCCAGCTTGTCGATGGTTTTCTGCATCAGTTCCGGCGTACGGTAGATGCCGCAGCCTTCCTCCATCGACAGGCCCATTTCGTCGCGGATTGCCGACCAGCTTTCGTCGCCCTCCTGCGCCATCAGGGCATGGAGGCGCTGCTCGACATCGCGGCTTTGCGCCTCCAGCGCGCCGCCGTTGGCCGGCGTACTCTCCAGTGCGCGCTGCGCGGCATGTTCGCCCGCCACTCGGCCGAACACCACCAGTTCCGCCAGCGAGTTGGAGCCGAGACGGTTGGCGCCGTGCAGGCCGACGGAGGAGCATTCACCCACTGCATACAGGCCTTTGATGCGGGTTTCGCAATTCTGATCGGTTTCAATACCGCCCATGGTGTAGTGCGCGGTCGGGCGCACCGGGATTGGTTCTTTCACCGGATCGACGCCGACATAGGCCTTGGCCAGCTCACAGATAAACGGCAGGCGTTCGAGCAGCTTCTTCTCACCGAGGTGGCGCAGGTCCAGATAGACCACGTCGCCGCGCGGCGTGGCAATGGTGCGGCCGGCGCGCCATTCATGCCAGAAAGCCTGAGAGACTTTATCGCGCGGCCCCAGCTCCATATATTTGTTTTTCGGCTCCCCGAGCGGCGTCTCCGGCCCCATGCCGTAATCCTGCAAATAGCGGTAGCCGTCTTTGTTCACCAGAATGCCGCCTTCGCCGCGGCAGCCTTCGGTCATCAGGATGCCGGAGCCGGGCAGGCCGGTAGGGTGATACTGCACAAACTCCATGTCACGCAGCGGTACGCCGTGACGGAAGGCGATGCCCATACCGTCGCCGGTGACGATACCGCCGTTGGTGTTGTAGCGGTAAACGCGGCCGGCGCCGCCGGTGGCCATCACCACCGCGTTGGCGCGGATCTGTACCCGGTTGCCTTCCATCATATTAATGGCAACCAGGCCGCGCGCCTGGCCGTCATCGACCAGAATATCGAGAACGAAATGTTCATCAAAACGCTGAATCTGCGGGTATTTCAACGAAGTCTGGAACAGGGTGTGCAGCATATGGAAGCCGGTTTTATCGGCGGCGAACCAGGTGCGTTCGATTTTCATGCCGCCAAAGCGGCGCACGTTGACCGAACCGTCCGGTTTACGGCTCCACGGGCAGCCCCACTGCTCCAACTGGGCCATTTCACGCGGGCAGTGATGCACGAAGTGATCCACCACGTCTTGTTCGCACAGCCAGTCGCCGCCGGCGACGGTGTCGTTAAAGTGATAATCGTAGGCGTCGTGCTCCTGGGTCACGGCGGCGGAACCGCCCTCGGCGGCCACCGTGTGGCTGCGCATGGGATAGACTTTTGACACCAGGGCAATTTTTAAAGTGGGGTTGGCTTCCGCGGCGGCAATCGCCGCACGTAAACCCGCGCCCCCGGCGCCAATAATGGCGAGATCGGCGTTAAAGGTTTGCACTGCACTCCTCCAGTATTCTTGTCAGAACGGCTGATTAACTTTCAATGCTTAAGATTCAGGAATCATTCGGATGCTAATTAAAACGCCGGTAATTGATGGAATTGGCCCCCATGCACAGATAACCCCCGGCAAATATTGGGGATTAATATACCCAAAGTTGAGTAGGTGAAATTTGATGTGATCGATTATTTTGTCGTTTAATGCGCTTGCCGGAGGCCTTACTGTAAAAAACGGCGTCTTGCTCTCATTTCACTTCTATTTGCCTTATTCACAGCGGTTTATATAGCCGTTACTGTTTTTATGTTTTTAATTGGCTGATGGCGGTCGGCCGCTGCAAGCATTTGTTTGCCCGGCGGGATGCGAGTAGACTGCATGCCCTGTTTGATTTCGGAGTAATTACCATGAGCGAAGCGGCAAGCTGGCAGCCGAGTGCACCCATCGCCAATTTGTTGAAACGCGCAGCGATCCTCGCTGAGATCCGGCGCTTTTTCGCCGATCGCGGCGTATTAGAGGTGGAAACGCCGGCGATGAGCCAGGCGACCGTCACCGATGTCCATCTGGTCCCGTTTCAGACGCAGTTTGTCGGCCCGAGCGCGGCGGATGGCATGACGCTGTACATGATGACCAGCCCGGAATATCACATGAAGCGTTTGCTGGCAGCCGGCAGCGGCCCGATTTATCAGTTGGGGCGCGCTTTCCGCAATGAGGAGGCCGGACGCCACCACAATCCTGAATTCACCATGCTGGAGTGGTACCGTCCACATTACGATATGTACCGGCTGATGAATGAAGTGGATGACTTATTGCAGCAGGTGCTGGACTGCGACAGTGCGGAAACGCTGTCCTACCAACAGGCGTTCCAGCGCCATCTGGAGATTGACCCGCTGTCGGCGGATAAGGCGCAGCTGCGCGAAGCCGCCGCTAAGCTGGATCTTAGCAATATCGCCGATACGGAAGAGGATCGCGATACGCTGCTGCAGCTGCTGTTTACCTTCGGCGTAGAGCCGCACATCGGCCGTGAGAAGCCGGCGTTCGTCTACCATTTCCCGGCGTCACAGGCGGCGCTGGCGGAGATCAGTACGGAAGATCACCGCGTGGCGGAGCGTTTTGAGGTGTACTTTAAAGGCATCGAACTGGCGAACGGCTTTCGCGAGCTGACCGACAGCAATGAGCAGCGTCAGCGTTTTGAGCAGGATAACCGCAAACGCGCGGCGCGCGGCCTGCCGCAGCAGCCGATTGACTATCACCTGCTGGATGCGTTAAGTCACGGTATGCCCGAGTGCGCCGGCGTGGCGCTGGGGGTCGATCGTCTGGTGATGCTGGCGCTGGGGGTGGAAAGCCTGAGTGAAGTGATTGCGTTCCCGGTGACGCGCGCCTGATTGGCAGCGTTGTCCGCAATGAAATAAACAGGCCGACATGATGATGTCGGCCTTTTTTATGCTTACAGGCTGCCGGAGTCGCGCTTGGTGCTCGGGGCCGGCGTAGAAGACACCGCACGGCCGTCGTGGTTGGTAATGCGCGACAGGGTGTCGGTGCGCACCTGGAACGGCGGATAAGGCAGGGTAATGCCGTGTTCGCGGTAACCGGCCAGGATCAGCTGGTGCATCTCGTGACGTAGCGGCATACGGTGGCCCATCTCGGCGGCGTAAATACGCAGTTCAAAGATCTGAATACCCTGCTGCAGATCGACCAGATAGACCTCCGGCGGCGGGTTGTCCAGCACCAGCGAACAGCGGTGGGAGGCGTCGGTGAGGATTTTGGTCACTTCCTCGCTGTTGGCTTCCGCCGGCGCCGGTACGGTCAGCACCACACGGGTGATGGCATCGGACAGTGACCAGTTGACGAACTGTTCGGTGATAAACGCCTTGTTCGGCACGATGATCTCTTTGCGGTCCCAGTCGGAAATCGTGGTGGCGCGGGTGTTGATCTTGGTGATGCTGCCTGTCAGGTTGCGGATCGTGACGGTATCGCCGATGCGGATCGGCTTTTCAAACAAAATGATCAGGCCGGAGATGAAGTTGGAGAAGATCTCCTGCATGCCAAAGCCTAAGCCGACGCTGAGCGCGGTAACCACCCATTGCAGTTTCGACCATTCGATGCCGATCCAGGAAAAGCTGAGGATGGCGCCGAACAGCAACAGCAGATATTTGGTGATGGTGGTAATGGCATAGCCGGTGCCGGGTGCTAGATCCAGGTGCTGCAGCACCGCCAGCTCCAGTAATGCGGGCAGGTTGCGTACCAGCTGCATGGTCACCATTAGCACCAGCACGGCGATCAGCACTGCGCCGAGAGTAATTGACTGGACGCTGTCAACGCCGTTGCTGGACGAGGTGACGTTCCACAGCGAGATGTTTTCCAGGAAGGCAAAGGCGGAATGGATTTCCGACCACAGAAAGATCACCGACACCAGCGCGATCATCGTCAGGATTGAACGCACCAACCGCAGCGACTGGGCGCTGATCGCATCCAGATCGATCTCCGTCTCATCGACTTCCATGCTGCCCTCATTACTGCTGGTGATGGGCGTTGAGGCGCTTTCCTCCTCCCCGCGCGCACGCTGGGCGAGAATTTCGGCGCGTCGCTGTTTGGCGCGGTCGAAGGCGATGCGCCGGCGCTGAATCAGCATCCAGCGGCGGATGATGTGGTAGATCACCAACAGGAAGAACCAGATGGCGACCGAGGTTTCCAGGCGCGCCAGTAGAGCCTGTGCGGTGGTGAAATAGCCGATAGCGGCCGCCAGCGCTGCCAGCAGCGGCGCAGACATCAGCACCCCCCACAGTGCGCTATTCACCATGTTTTCGCCGGAGCCTTTTTTATCCAGGTAGAGCGGGATGCCGGCGCGCTTCAGGCTGCTGGTCACCAGCAGCAGGGCGATGCACAGCAGGATAAAGCACAAACGTCCCAGCGTGTTGGAAAACTCGCGATCGTTGAGGTTATCGAAGGTGATCAACGCCATGATCAACGGCACGATCAGCCAGATCGACATTTTATAATAGCGCATGGCACGTGAAACTTGCTTCACCGGCCAGCCGAAATGCACGATAAACAACCCGCGCGGGTGAGCAAAGGCCGCGCTGATCATACAGACCCACAGGATCGGCAGGGTGGCGGTCACGCCGTCGCCGATCGCCACGGCGACCGGGTAAGGCCAGGCATTTTGCAGGCCGAAGCCCAGCGCCGCCCACAGCACCGGCAGCGGCAGCGCCACCAGAATCGACCAGAAGACGTTGCGCAGGGTCAGATAGAACTGATCCTGAGTGACCTTGCCGACCTTACTGCTCGAGCGTTCCAGAAATGCGTGATAGTGCTTGCGGGTGCTGATGCTGAATATCACCAGCAACAAAGCGCCGAAAATGGGCACCAGCGTACTGCGGCTGGTCACCATCATCACAAAGGCACCGCTCAGTTGCGCCAGGGTGTCCAACGACAGCAGACGCGTCAGGTCGTGCGCCACGTTGATGGGATAGGAAAGCGTCAGCGGGCTGACGTCCGGCACCCAGAACAGATAGCGGTGGGTGGCGTCCTTAATCTCATTGAGTGCGTCGACCAGCTGGGTATTGGCCACCTTCAGCTTGGTCAGCTCGAGGATTTGCGTGTCGCAACCGGACAGCAGGGAGTTGAGCAGTTCGCGCTGGGTGCGCAGCTGTGCGTCGATAATCTGTTGCTGCCCCGGCGTCAGGTCGGAGCCGTCGTCCTGTTTAAGGCTTTGCGCACGCTGCGGCAGCTTTTCCAGCTGGTTTTCAAACTGCAGGCGCTGTACGCGCAGCTGCGCCATATCGCTGTCCGACTGCTGAGGTTTAGGCATTTCCGGCAGCGTTGACACCTGTGCGCGCAGCGTTTCGCCCAGCACCGGCGACGAACCCAGCCACTGTGCCTGCTCGATGATGGTGCTCATTGCCTGACGCACCTGTAGGGTTTGCGAGGCGGCCTGGCGCTGCTGCGAAGAGATCAGGTCCATGCGCTGCGCCTGGTTGTTCAGAGCGGTGGACAATTCACGGTTGATTTGCAGCTGTTCGCTGATGCTTTTCGGCAGCTCGCCGCTCTGTTCGGCCAGTTGTTCAGTTTTTTTCAGCGCCAGCTCGGCTTCGCGCTGACGCTGGTTATTCAGGTTATTGCGCAGCGCCTGCAGTTGAATATCCAGCTTTTCATGGCGCTTTTTAAACACTTCGGCGCGCATGCGCGCCAGCTCCTGCCGGTTATTGGCCGACAGCTGTGCAAGATCCAGTTCATTGACCTTGGCCTTGCGCGCGGCGGCTTCGGTCTGCAGCAGATACAGCTGCGCCAGCGCCGGCGGCTTGGTTGGGTTTGGCGGCAGTGCCTGCAGGCGGCGCTGGGTTTCCGTCAGTGTGCGCCGGGCTTCAGTTTGTTGCTGTGGCAACTGGCCGAGTGAGTCGCTGATCTCGCGCGAACGATCCTGCTCCTGCTGCATCAGGCGCGCCTGTTCCAACAGTTGGCTGCTGGTCTGCAGAATTTGCTGTTCCAGCTCGCTGGTGGGCAGATTGTCGCCGTTCGGCAGGATTTTGGCGTTTTCGACCGTTAACTGACGGCGCAGCTGCTGCGCCATCTTGGGAAAGTCGTCGATCACTTTCTGGTACTGTTCCGTACGCGTCAGGGATTCTGCGCGTTCGGCCAGCCGGTTGAGGGCGCTTTGCAGCGCCTCAACCGTTTCCGCCTGATTGGGTGCGTTCTTATTGCTTTCTGCCTGTTTCAGCTCCTGTTTGAGCTGTGACTCGCTGGGCAGCGCCGCCGCCAGCGCCGGCTGAGCCAGTAAACAACCGAGCAATAATGTGGTGATAATCAGGCGCACGGCATCATTCCTTTAGGTTTGCGGCGCTTCTGCCGCATCACGCGCGGTAGCCGCTTCGGCAAAGGCTTCGCCCATACGGGTCACGGTGCCGTTGTTCAGGCGCGGTTCGAAATGCACGCTGTTGGCGGTAAACAGGTTGATCACCGTCGAACCCAGCTTAAAGCGGCCCATTTCAGCGCCTTTTGCCAGCGTAATGGCGTCGTCTTCACCGGCCGCCGGGTAGGCCCAGCGTTTGATGATACCTTCGCGCGGCGGCGTAACGGTGCCGGCCCACACGGTTTCAATGCTGCCGACGATGGTGGCGCCGACCAGTATTTGCACCATAGGCCCGAACGCCGTGTCGAAGACGCAGATCACGCGTTCATTACGGGCGAACAGGTTAGGCACGTTGGCGGCGGTCAGCGGGTTGACCGAGAACAGGTCACCCGGCACGTAGATCATCTCGCGCAGCACGCCGTCGCACGGCATATGCACGCGGTGATAGTCACGCGGCGCCAGGTAAGTGGTGGCGAACAGGCCGTTGCGGAAGGTGTCCGCCAACTGATAGTTACCGGCCAGCAGCGCCTCCAGGCTGTAGTGATGCCCCTTGGCCTGGAAGATTTGATCGTCGCGGATCAGGCCAAGCTGGCTGATGGCGCCGTCAGCCGGCAGCGCCAGCACGTTGGCTTCGCTGACGACGGGACGCGCGCCGTCGCGCAGTGGACGAACGAAGAATTCGTTGAAGGTGGCGTATGAGGTCAAATCCGGGTTCTGCGCTTCCTGCATATCCACGCGGTAATAGCGGGCGAACAGTTTTACCACCTGCTGCGTCAGCCAGCCGGCCTCTTTGTCTGCACCCCAGCCGGCCAGACGGGTCAGCGCCAACTTCGGCAGCCAGTATTGTAATTTGATTTTGATGCTATCCAGCACGTTAACCTCTTAAAAAGGGGGTAAAAGGCGCGCATTGTAACGACCCGCAGATCGCTGTCAACGTTCGCCCGATTGCGTTAACCGTTGGCGTCCAGCAGGTTCTTGCGAACCTTGACCTGCGCCATACTTTCCAAAATACGGTGATAATTGTCGAAGCGCTCTTCGGCGATATCGCCGCGCTCCACCGCCGCGCGGAGGGCGCAGCCGGGATCGTTGTCGTGTTTGCAGTCGCGGAATTTACAGCCGCCCAGGTAATCGCGAAATTCGACAAAGCCCTGGGTAATCTGTTCCGGCTCCAGGTGCCACAGGCCAAACTCGCGCACCCCTGGAGAGTCGATAACATCGCCGCCGTGCTGGAAATGGTACAGCCGCGCCGCGGTGGTGGTGTGCTGGCCGAGGCCGGAGACATCGGAAACGTTATTCACCAGAATCTGTTCGTCGGACGGCGGCAGCAGGGCGTTCAGCAGGCTGGATTTCCCTACACCGGACTGCCCGGCGAAAATACTGATGCGCCCTGCCAGCGCCTGCTCGAATTCCGCCATGCCTTCGCGGGTACGGCTGGAAACCTCCAGCACCCGGTAGCCGATGCGGCGGTAAATATCCATCATGCCGTCAACCAGCTGGCGCGCTTCATCATCCAGCAGGTCGATTTTGTTCAGCACGATCAGCGGCTCGACATCCAGCGTTTCACAGGCGACCAGATAACGATCGATAATGTTCAGCGACAGCTCCGGCAGGATCGCTGACACGATCACGATCTGATCGATATTGGCGGCGATCGGTTTGACGCCGTCGTAAAAATCCGGGCGCGTCAGCACCGAGCTGCGTTCATGCACAGCTTCGACGATGCCTTTTACTCCTTCATGGTTGCCAAGGCCGGGACGCCAGACCACGCGGTCGCCGGTCACCAGCGAACGCAGGGTACGACGAATATTGCAGCGATGCTGGCTACCGTCTGCTGCTTCAACGTCGGCGTGCATGCCAAAGCGGCTGATGACGATCCCCTCTTGCGGTTCACCCAATTGGCTATCGTCCAGTTCCGGTTTGTTATCAGTGCGCTTCAGGCGACGCTGATGGTTCGCCTGCACACGGCGTTGTTGACCTTTAGACAGTTTGTTTTTGCTCACTGCGCCTCACTCTTCGGCTTTATATCGCTCTATCGCTCGTTGCGACTAAAAAGACTATGATACACGCTATTTTATATTAAATAACCGTTGTTGGCTGCCGTGCGCCGTTGCGGAATATTTGCCGCCGCCGGCCGGCGCAGGGCTGTCTTGAGGCTTACAGGCAGGAACTATCATGACCGCAAACGAAAATAACCTGATTTGGATCGATTTGGAGATGACCGGTCTGGATCCCGAGCGCGATCGTATTATCGAGATCGCAACGCTGGTGACGGACGCCAATCTGAACATTCTGGCGGAAGGGCCGGTGATCGCCGTGCATCAGTCAGACGAACAGCTGGCGCTCATGGATGACTGGAACGTGCGCACCCACACCGGCAGCGGGCTGGTGGAACGGGTGAAGGCCAGCACCGTTGACGACCGGGCAGCGGAACTGGCGACCATTGCGTTTCTTGAGCAGTGGGTGCCGGCGGGCAAATCGCCGATTTGCGGCAACAGCGTGGGCCAGGACCGGCGTTTTCTGTTCCGTTATATGCCGTTGCTGGAAGCCTACTTCCACTACCGCTATCTGGATGTCAGCACGCTGAAGGAGTTGGCGCGCCGCTGGAAGCCGGAAATTCTGACCGGCTTTAAAAAGCAGGGCACCCATCAGGCGCTGGACGATATCCGTGAATCGGTGGCGGAGCTGGCCTATTACCGCGAGCATTTTATTCAGCTGTAAGCTGCAGATAGCCGTTAGACGTTCAGAAAATGCCGCTTTTCGCCGCTTAATTCGCCATATTGGCGCATTAAGCAGCAATCAAACAAAAAAAGCGATTTTTTGCGTTTAGGGGCTTGCGGCAAAAAGGAATTCTCGTATAATGCGCACCCCGTACCGATGAAGAATTTCGAAAAGTTCAGCTATCGATACGACGCGGGAATAGCTCAGTTGGTAGAGCGCAACCTTGCCAAGGTTGAGGTCGCGAGTTCGAGCCTCGTTTCCCGCTCCAAATTCAGCAATGTCGCACTATGCGGCATGATGAGTAACAAGCAGTACCAGCAGTAACCATGCGACGCGGGAATAGCTCAGTTGGTAGAGCGCAACCTTGCCAAGGTTGAGGTCGCGAGTTCGAGCCTCGTTTCCCGCTCCAAAATTTCAAAGGCCATCTTCATTTTTGGCCGGATGCTGTAAAGCATCTCTTGTGTGCGGGAATAGCTCAGTTGGTAGAGCGCAACCTTGCCAAGGTTGAGGTCGCGAGTTCGAGCCTCGTTTCCCGCTCCAATTTTCTCCCCCCTGAATGTATCCATACCGCCTGAAAAGGTGCGGTAACACGTCTTCTCTCCTATCCTTGCGAAAAATCTTGTAAACAGAGTTATCCACAGGCCGAACGAGTAATACCTCTTGGATAAAAAAACAACGCCTTCAGAATGAAATATTTATCTTTTTGATTTTTAATCATATTTATTTATTTGAAAACGTTACCCCGATCACTTGCTCTTTTTGTGACGTTTGAAAGACAACGGGTTTTTATTTTTATGCACAAGTCCACAGGCAACGGGGAGGGGTGGATGATAGGTCTGCCATTGGCCTCAGGCATCCCTCGGTAATCCTTTTTCCACAGCGCGTATTAATCGTTTTTTCTGCGGGCTTTGTACCTCAACGCGGTGTTCGGCGCGGCGGGCAAGTTGTTGCTGTAACGCCCACTCGATATGTTCATCCAGCAGTTCGTTTTGCCCCTGCCGCGTGCGCAGGGCGGTGATGACCTCTTCCTGGTACGGCGCGTTGCCAAGTGCGACGGCGATGTTACGCAGCCAACGCAGATGGCCAATGCGGCGAATCGCCGAGCCCTCGGTGATGCGCAGAAATTTCTCTTCACTCCAGGCAAACAGATCGATCAGCTGCGGAGCGTGCAGCGCCGCGCGCGGGCTGAAGTCTGCTTCGTCAGTCAGCTGTGAGAAACGGTTCCACGGGCAAATCAGCTGGCAGTCGTCACAGCCGTAAATGCGGTTGCCCATGAGCGGACGAAACTCTTCCGGAATGGCGCCTTCCAACTCAATGGTCAGATAAGAGATACAGCGCCGGGCGTCAACGGTATATGGCTCGACGATGGCGCCGGTCGGGCAGGTGGTGATGCAGGCTACGCAGCGTCCGCACTGCTCCTCTTGCGGGCGGTCGACCGGCAGGGGCAAATCAATCAGCAATTCGCCGAGGAAAAACCATGAACCGGCTTCCCGATTGAGAATCAGTGAGTGTTTACCAACCCAGCCAATCCCGGCTTTAGCGGCTAACGGGCGTTCCATAATTGGTGCCGAATCGACAAACGGACGAAAATTCAGTTCGCCACAGTACTGCTGGATCTGTTCGCCGAGCTTTTTCAGGCGCTGACGCAGCAGTTTGTGGTAATCACGCCCCAGCGCATAGCGGCTGACATAGCCGAGCTGCGGATTGTTCAGCGTGCTGGCGAACGCCGCTTTGGCCGGCAGGTAGTTCATGCGCACGCTGATCACCCGCAGAGTGCCGGGCAGCAGTTCATGAGGCCGGGCGCGCAGCATGCCGTGGCGTGCCATCCACTCCATTTCACCGTGGTACTGCTTATCAAGCCACGCCTGCAATTTGGGCTCTTCTGCGCTCAGATCGGTATCGCAGATACCAACCTGCTGGAATCCTAGCGATTGCCCCCATTGCTTGATATGTTGGGCGAGTTGATTGAGATCGAGAGGGTGAGTCATGACGGGCCATAGTGAGAAACAATACGCTGTCAGTTTACCACACTCTGTCTGGCCTGCGGACTGGATCCGACAGGCGGAGCCGTTAGCGGCGGCGGCGGCCGGGATTTCGCTGTACGAACTGATGCTGCGCGCAGGCCGGGCGGCTTACCAACTGGCTTGCGATCGCTATCCGGCTGCGCGTCATTGGCTGGTGCTGTGCGGGCATGGCAATAACGGCGGTGATGGCTATGTGGTCGCGCGTCTGGCCGCCGAAGCCGGCGTGCGGGTGACGCTGATCGCCGGCACAGGTGCGCGCCCCTTACCGCCGGAAGCGGCGGCGGCGCGCCAGGCCTGGCTGGATGCCGGCGGTCTGGAACTGGCGAGCGACAGCCGCTGGCCGGTGGATATCGACCTGATCATCGATGGCCTGTTGGGCAGCGGGCTGACGAGCGCGCCGCGTGCACCGGTGGCGGCATTAATCGAGGCGGCCAATCACAGCGGGCTGCCGATTGTGGCGCTGGATATTCCCTCCGGACTGCTGGCGGCCAGCGGCGCCGTTCCCGGTGCGGCGATCCGCGCCGCGCACACCATCACCTTTATCGGATTGAAGCCGGGCCTGCTGACCGGCCAGGCGCGCGATTGGGTCGGGCAACTTCATCAGAGTACGCTAGGATTATCTGACTGGTTGGCGCAGCAACCGGTGCAGATTCAGCGCGTTAGTGCGCCCGATCTGGCGGGATGGCTGCCACCGCGCCGTCCGTGTTCTCATAAAGGCGAACACGGGCGCCTGCTGTTGGTCGGTGGCGATCGCGGCTTTGGTGGTGCGATACGTATGGCCGCTGAAGCGGCGCTGCGCAGCGGTGCAGGTCTTGTGCGAGTACTTACTCACTATGAGCATGTGGCGCCGCTGCTGACGGCGCGTCCCGAGCTGATGGTGCAAGCGCTGGATGACGAGGCCCTGCAGCGGGCGCAGGCGTGGGCTGATGTCACGGTAATTGGCCCGGGTCTTGGGCTGGAGGCGTGGGGTCAGAATGCGCTGAAAGTTCTCCAATCCAGCGATAAACCAACATTATGGGATGCTGATGCGCTTAACCTGCTGGCATTAAATCCCGAGAAGCGTCAGAATCGTGTTATTACGCCGCATCCCGGCGAAGCGGCGCGGCTGTTGGGCTGTAGCACCGCTGACATTGAAAGTGATCGCTTACTTGCCGTGCGACGTTTGGCGGCGGAGTATGGCGGCGTTGCGGTGCTGAAAGGCGCGGGGACGCTGATCGCCGATGAGCACGGCGCGATGGCGATTGCCGATGTCGGCAACCCAGGTATGGCGTCCGGCGGTATGGGCGACGTGCTGGCGGGTATTATCGGCGGATTGCTGGCGCAAAAGCTCTCGCTGTATGATGCCGCCTGCGCCGGTTGTGTGGTCCACGGCGTTGCCGCAGATAGCGTGGCGGAAAAACAGGGCACCAGAGGGTTGCTGGCGACCGATTTACTGCCGGCGATCCCCTATTACGTTAATCCTCAGTTGGCAAAATAGATATTATCGAATGAAAGAACTCGTGTTACCTCTGCCGGATGAGGCAGCGACGGTTGAATTGGGAGCCGCGTTGGCGCAGGCGTGCGATCGGGCCAGCGTCATTTACCTGTATGGGGATTTGGGCGCCGGTAAAACGACCTTCAGCCGCGGTTTCCTGCAGGCGCTGGGCCATCAGGGCAATGTGAAAAGCCCGACCTATACGCTGGTGGAGCCTTATGCTCTGGAGCCGCTGTCGGTTTATCATTTTGATCTGTATCGGCTGGCCGACCCTGAAGAACTCGAATTTATGGGCATTCGCGACTACTTCGCGCAGAATGCCATTTGCCTGGTGGAATGGCCGCAGCAGGGCGCGGGCGTCTTGCCGGCGCCGGACCTGGCGCTGCATCTTAGCTACCAGGATCAAGGCCGGGAAGCGCGTCTGGACGCGCTGTCCGACTATGGCAGCCAACTCATCGACCGAATCCACGGGTAACAGGGATGACGCCAACATGATGTATGGACTAAAGAAAATCCTCGGCATGGCGCTGATCGTCGCGATGGGGCTGTTTGGCCCGTCGCTGGCGCAGGCGGCGTCATCGTCGCTGGCGGATATCAAAGTCACCAACGCCCAGCGCGAGGCGACCGTCGCGGTCAGCTTTAACGGCCCGCCGGCCTATGCGTTCTTCCCGCTGCACGGGCCGGAGCGCGTAGTGCTGGACGTCAATCAGAGCGGCAAAGTCAGCGGCCTGCCGCTTAACTTCAGCGGCCAGAATCTGGTGAAACGCATCCGCTCCAGCGCGCCGAAAGACGCGCAGAGCGTGCGCCTGGTGTTTGAGCTGACGCAGCGCGCGAAAACCCGCGCGGTCACGCGGCAGAACGGCAACGTGTATACCGTGGTGTTTACCATTGCCGCGACGGGCAGCAATAACGTCGTGCGCCAGGCGCCCGCGCCGGCGGCCAGTAAGCCGCTGGTCAGCAAGCCGGTAGTGACGAAAACAGAAGAGCCGGTGCGCCGTGTGGCGTCTACCCGCTCATCCGGCAGCAATCCGTTTAAGGAAAAACCGACCGTGGTGGCCGGCACAGCAACGGCGGAAACGCCGCGCAGCAGCCGCGTGTCCGCCGGTTCGGGCAACCGCGTGGTGGTGGCGATCGACGCCGGCCACGGCGGCCAGGATCCCGGCGCGCTGGGGCAAAACGGGTTGCGTGAAAAGAACGTAACCATTGCCGTTGCCCGCCGTCTGGAGACGTTGCTGGAGAAAGATCCGATGTTCAAACCGGTGCTGACGCGTACCGGCGACTATTTTGTGTCGGTAATGGGGCGTTCGGAAGTGGCGCGTAAGCAAGGGGCCAACGTGCTGGTGTCGATCCACGCGGACTCGGCGCCAAACCGCAGAGCGACCGGAGCGTCAGTGTGGGTGTTGAATAACCGCCGTGCCAACAGTGAAATGGCCAACTGGCTGGAACAGCATGAGAAACAGTCCGAGCTGCTGGGCGGCGCGGGCGATCTGCTGGCCAGCAATCAGGCCGATCCGTATCTCAGCCAGGCGGTGCTGGACCTGCAGTTCGGCCATTCGCAGCGCGTGGGCTATGATGTGGCGGTGAAGGTGCTGAGTGAAATGCAGACTATCGGCGTGCTGCACAAGAGCCGTCCGCAGCCGGCCAGTCTTGGCGTGCTGCGCTCGCCGGATATTCCTTCCCTGCTGGTGGAAACCGGCTTTATCAGCAACCCTTCGGAGGAGCGACTGCTGGGCAGTAGCGACTATCAGGAAAAGCTAGCCAAGGCGATTCATCGCGGCCTGCGCAGCTACTTCCTGTCGCATCCGCTACAAGCCGACCCAAAGGTGGAAAACCGACCGCTGGACGTCGCAGCGGCGGTTAACACGGCTTCACCAGACGTTAGCAGCAGTTACCGGGGTAAAACGCAGATTCACGTTGTGCGCAGAGGGGAAACGCTCTCTGCGATTGCCCGCCGTTACGGCACCAGCATGACGGCGTTGCATAACCTCAACAAATTGAAGAAAGACGGCGTATGGGTAGGACAACGCCTGAAAGTGCCGGCGGCGGGCGCCGCTGCCGGCAGTCAGCACATCGCCAAAACGCGCGGCGGCGTGAGCAAACCGTCGCGGCATAAAGTGGTGCGCGGTGATACGCTGTCTTCCATTGCCGTACACTATGGCGTTAGCGTCAGTGCCCTGAAAAGCGCCAATCGCCTGAAGTCGGACGTCGCGCCGCTGGATCGGACGCTGACCATTCCGCATACCTGAACCATCAAGGGGAGCCCGCATGTCAATCCAGGTGTTACCGCCACAGCTTGCCAACCAGATCGCCGCCGGAGAAGTGGTTGAGCGGCCTGCGTCGGTCGTGAAGGAGCTGGTGGAGAACAGTCTGGATGCCGGGGCCACGCGCATTGATATTGAGATTGAACGCGGCGGCGCCAAGCTGATCCGTATTCGCGATAACGGCTGCGGTATTGGTAAGGAAGAGCTGGCGCTGGCGCTGGCGCGGCACGCCACCAGTAAAATCACCACCCTCGACGATCTGGAAGCGATCGTTAGCCTGGGCTTTCGCGGCGAAGCGCTGGCCAGTATCAGCTCGGTATCGCGCCTGACGCTGACTTCGCGCACTGCCCAGCAGCAGGAAGCCTGGCAGGCTTATGCCGAAGGGCGCGAGCAGGCGGTGACGGTCAAGCCGGCGGCGCATCCGGTAGGCAGCACGCTGGAGGTGTTGGATCTGTTTTACAATACGCCGGCGCGGCGTAAATTCATGCGCACCGAAAAAACCGAATTCGGCCATATCGACGAAGTGGTGCGACGCATTGCGCTGGCGCGTTTCGATGTGGCAATCACGCTCAGCCACAATGGCAAGCTGATGCGTCAGTATCGTGCGGCGAAAGAAGAGAGCCAGCATGAACGCCGTCTTGCCAGCATCTGCGGCCCGGCGTTTTTACAGCATGCGCTGGCGGTTTCCTGGCAGCACGGCGATTTAACCATCCGCGGCTGGGTGGCGGACCCTGCAGGCGCGCGATCGCTTGGCGATATGCAGTACTGCTATGTCAACAGCCGGATGATGCGCGACCGGCTGATCAACCACGCGATCCGCCAGGCGTATCAGGACCAGCTGCAGGATGAGCAGCAGCCGGCATACGTGCTGTATCTGGACGTCGATCCGCATCAGGTGGACGTCAACGTGCACCCCGCCAAGCATGAGGTGCGTTTTCATCAGGCACGTCTGGTGCATGACTTTATCTACCAGGCGGTGACTACGGTGCTGCAGCAGGTGGGGCAGGCGCCGTTGCCGCTGGCGGAAGAAGCGGAACAGCAGGAGCCCGCGCCGGCCTGGCAGCCGGAAAACCGCGTCGCTGCCGGCGGCAATCATTTTTCTCAGCCGGCGCCGGAGAGCACGGCACGGCGTGAAACGGCGCCTTCCGCACCGGCGAGCGAGCGGGGGTCGCAGGGCTATCACGGCGGCTCCGGCTACCAGAAGCGCGAAGGCGAGCTGTATGGGCGCCTGATGCAGGCGACGCCTGAACCGGCGCCGGCCGCTGCCAAAGAGAAACCGCCGCTGTTCCCGTCGGCGAAAACGACACAGGCACCGCAGGAGCCGGCGTTGGCCGGCAGCCAGCATGGTTTCGGCCGGGTATTGATGGTGTACCCGCCGTGCTACGCGCTGATGGAGCAGCAACAGCATCTGTCGTTGCTGAACCTGCCGGTGGCCGAGCGCTGGCTGCGCCAGGCGCAGCTGACGCCGCCGGAAGAGGGGCTGCGCCCGCAGCCGCTGCTGATCCCGGTAAAACTGACGCTGGAAAAAGCGGAGGTTGCCGCCTGCACGGCGCATCAGGCGCTGCTGGTGAAAATGGGGATGGAGCTGCAGGTCGATCACGGGCGTGTGACGTTGCGCGCAGTGCCTTTACCGTTACGCCAACAAAATTTACAAAAGTTGATTCCGGAACTGTTAGGCTATCTGGCCGACCATAAAGCGATGTCGCCTGAGGTGCTGGCCACCTGGTTTGCCCGCCATCTTGGCAGTGAACATGAACAGTGGAACGCCTCGCAAGCGATACAATTACTGACCGACGTTGAACGACTTTGCCCGCTGCTGGTCAAAGCGCCACCGAGCGGTCTCTTACAACCTGTTGATTTACAGGCTGCACTGGCAGCCCTTACACATGACTGAAACAGCAATAACGCCGCGGCCTCCGGCGATTTTTATCATGGGGCCGACAGCGTCGGGCAAGACCGCGTTGGCGATGGCGCTGCGTGAGCAACTGCCGGTAGAGCTGATTAGCGTCGATTCGGCGCTGATTTATCGCGGGATGGATATCGGCACCGCCAAGCCGAGCGCCGAAGAACTGGCGCAGGCGCCGCATCGGCTGATAGATATCCGCGATCCCTCCGAGGCATATTCCGCCGCGGACTTTCGCGCCGACGCGCTGAAAGAGATGGCCGAGATTACCGCCGCCGGGCGCATTCCGCTGCTGGTGGGTGGCACCATGCTGTATTTCAAGGCGTTGCTGGAGGGGCTTTCCCCGCTGCCGTCCGCTGATGCGGTGGTGCGCGAACGTATTGAACAGCAGGCGGCGGAGCAAGGTTGGGAGGCGCTGCACCAGCAGTTACAGCAGATAGATCCGGTAGCGGCGTTAAGAATTCATCCGAATGATCCGCAGAGACTGACCAGAGCACTGGAAGTTTTTTTTATTTCGGGTAAAACTTTAACGGAACTGACTAAAATTTCGGGTGAATCGTTGCCGTATCATGTTCACCAATTTGCGATAGCGCCGAACAGCCGTGAGTTGTTGCATCAACGCATTGAGCTGCGGTTCCATCAAATGTTGGCGGCAGGTTTTGAGACGGAAGCGCGCGCACTTTTCGCGCGGGGTGATTTGCATACGGATTTGCCTTCCATTCGCTGTGTCGGTTACCGCCAGATGTGGTCATATTTGTCTGGCGAAATTAGTTACGATGAAATGGTTTATCGTGGTATTTGCGCAACGCGTCAGTTGGCCAAACGTCAAATGACCTGGTTACGGGGCTGGGAGTCAGTCCGCTGGCTGGACAGCGAAAAGCCGGGAGAGGCTTTGGCGTCGGTGACACAGGTTGTTAGTGCATAGGCTGATTGATTGTGTACAATTGATGAGTATTCAGCGCGCAAATTTTTTTAGGTCGTACATTTTAGAGCCGACAGGTTCTTAGTTACAAACAACAAGCAAATAAGGAAAAGATAGAATGGCTAAGGGGCAATCTTTGCAAGATCCGTTCCTGAACGCATTGCGTCGTGAACGTGTTCCGGTTTCTATTTATTTGGTGAATGGTATTAAGCTGCAAGGCCAGATTGAGTCTTTTGACCAGTTTGTCATTCTGTTGAAAAACACAGTAAGCCAGATGGTGTATAAGCACGCTATTTCTACCGTTGTCCCATCGCGCCCGGTTTCGCATCACAGCAACAATCCGAGCGGCGGCAGCAATAACTATCACCATGGTAATAATCCGTCTGCGCAGCAACAGCCGCAGCAGGAAAGCGATGACGCTGAATAAGGCGCATTGCAAGACAACCATGACGGGGAACGTAAGCAGCCTTGCGCTGTTTATGTCCCCCACACTCGCGGTTGATATCCGTTTGAGAGGTTGCACGCTTGTTTGACCGTTATGAAGCCGGTGAGCAGGCCGTACTGGTTCATATCTATTTCTCGCAGGACAAAGATACGGAAGATCTCAGCGAATTCGAGTCGCTGGTCTCTTCAGCCGGTGTTCAGGCTTTGCAAGTGGTGACTGGCAGCCGCAAAGCCCCGCACCCGAAGTACTTTGTCGGTGAAGGAAAGGCCGAAGAAATTGCAGATGCGGTGAAAGCCAGCGGCGCGTCTGTTGTCCTGTTTGATCATGCCCTTTCCCCGGCGCAGGAAAGAAACCTTGAGCGTCTGTGTGAATGCCGGGTTATCGACCGCACCGGGTTGATTCTAGACATCTTTGCCCAGCGCGCCCGTACTCATGAAGGCAAGCTGCAGGTAGAGCTGGCGCAGTTGCGCCATATCGCCACGCGTTTGGTGCGCGGTTGGACGCACCTGGAGCGCCAGAAAGGGGGGATCGGCCTGCGCGGGCCGGGGGAAACCCAATTAGAGACCGACCGTCGTTTGTTGCGCGATCGTATCAGCTTGATTCTGCGCCGCCTGGAGCGGGTAGAGAAGCAGCGTGAACAAGGCCGACGGGCGCGTACCCGCGCCGACGTGCCGACCGTCTCACTGGTCGGCTATACCAACGCCGGCAAGTCCACCCTGTTCAACCGTATGACATCCGCCGAGGTTTACGCGGCGGATCAGCTGTTTGCCACGCTGGATCCCACCTTGCGACGCATCGACGTCGCAGACGTCGGCGATACGGTGTTGGCGGATACCGTAGGGTTTATTCGACATCTTCCGCACGACCTGGTCGCCGCCTTTAAGGCGACGCTGCAGGAAACGCGGCAGGCATCGTTGCTGCTGCATGTGATCGACGCCGCAGATAGCCGCGTTGACGAGAACATGGAAGCCGTAAACAGCGTGCTGACAGAGATCGAGTCGGACGAGATACCTACACTGTTGGTGATGAACAAAATAGATATGCTGGATGATTTTGTTCCGCGTATCGACCGCAACGATGAAAATTTACCGATCCGCGTGTGGCTGTCCGCCGTCAGCGGGGAAGGTATTCCGTTGTTGTATCAGGCGTTGACGGAGCGCTTATCGGGGGAAATCGCGCATCATGAGCTGCGCTTACCGCCACGGGCAGGCCGTCTTCGTAGCCGTTTTTACCAGCTTCAGGCAATCGAAAAAGAGTGGAACGAAGAAGACGGCAGCATTGGCATGGTGGTGCGTATGCCGATAGTGGAGTGGCGTCGCCTGTGTAAACAGGAACACGATCTGATTAACTTTATAGTATGATCATATCCTGTTACATTTGTGCACTCGGTCTGCGGGCGTTATAGGGGCGGCAAATTTTTGCTGTGGCCCGCGCGTGAACCTGAAGTACCCAATCACAGAATAATGGAGCTAAAACATGGCGTGGAATCAGCCCGGTAATAACGGACAGGACCGCGACCCGTGGGGGAGCAGCAATAATAATGGCGGCAACTCTGGCGGTAACAAAGGCGGTCGTGATCAAGGGCCACCTGATTTAGACGATATCTTCCGCAAGCTGAGCAAGAAATTGAGCGGCCTGGGCGGAGGCAAAGGCTCTAACGGCAATAGCGGCGGCAGCGGCGCGGGCTTCAGCGGCCGTATCATCGGCATCGCGGCGGTTGCTGTGGTGGTGATTTGGGCGGCCAGCGGCTTCTATACCATTAAAGAAGCTGAACGCGGCGTGGTCACGCGCTTCGGCAAGTTCAGCCATCTGGTGCAGCCGGGTCTGAACTGGAAGCCGACCTTTATTGATGAAGTGCGTCCGGTGAACGTGGAATCGGTGCGCGAACTGGCGGCATCCGGCGTGATGCTGACCTCCGATGAGAACGTGGTGCGGGTCGAGATGAACGTGCAGTATCGCGTGACCGATCCGGAAGCCTACCTGTTCAGCGTGGTGAACGCTGACGACAGCCTGAGCCAGGCGACCGACAGTGCCCTGCGCGGCGTGATCGGCAAGTATTCCATGGACCGCATCCTGACTGAAGGACGTACCGTGGTGCGTAACGATACCCAACGCATGCTGGAAGAGACCGTGCGTCCGTACAAAATGGGCATCACGCTGCTGGACGTCAACTTCCAGGCGGCGCGTCCGCCGGAAGAGGTGAAGGCGTCGTTCGATGATGCCATCGCCGCACGTGAGAACGAGCAGCAGTACATCCGTGAAGCGGAAGCCTACGCCAACGAAGTTCAGCCGCGTGCGAACGGTCAGGCGCAGCGTCTGTTGGAAGACGCCAAGGCGTATAAAGACCGTACCGTCCTGGAAGCTCAGGGTGAGGTGGCGCGCTTTGCCAAACTGTTGCCGGAATACAAGTCCGCGCCGGAAATTACCCGTGAGCGCTTGTATATCGAAACCATGGAAAAAGTCCTGAGCCATACCCGCAAGGTGCTGGTGAATGACAAAGGCAACAACCTGATGGTGCTGCCACTGGAGCAGATGCTGCGCGGCCAGGCCGGCGCATCCAGCGACAGCGGCAACAAAGATACCAGCCTGATTCGTCTCAACCCTGCGCCGTCGACTTCCGGCAACAACGCCGGCAGCAAACCGCAGAACAGCGGTTCGGTTATGGACCAACGCCGGGCGAATGCGCAGCGTGACGATACCACTCGCGTAGGGAGACAATAATCAATGCGTAAGTCTTTTGTAGTTATCCTCCTCGTGGTGCTGGTAGCGCTTTATGCTTCACTGTTTGTGGTGCAGGAAGGCCAGCGCGGCATCGTTCTGCGCTTCGGCAAGGTACTGCGTGATGACGAAAACAAACCGCTGATTTATGAGCCGGGCCTGCACTTCAAGATCCCGTTTATTGAATCGGTGAAAAATCTGGATGCGCGTATTCAGACCATGGAGAACCAGGCCGATCGCTTCGTGACCAGCGAGAAGAAAGACCTGATCGTTGACTCCTACCTGAAGTGGCGCATCAGCGACTTCAGCCGTTACTATCTGGCGACCGGCGGCGGCGACGTCTCCCAGGCCGAGGTGCTGCTGAAGCGTAAGTTCAGTGACCGTCTGCGTTCTGAAATCGGTCGTCTGGATGTGAAAGACATCGTGACCGACTCACGCGGCAAGCTGATGTCCGACGTGCGTGATGCGTTGAACACCGGTACGCTGAACAACGGCGAAGAGTTGCCGAAGACCGAAGCCGATGACGCTATCGCCTCTGCGGCGGCGCGTGTTGAGCGTGAAACCACCGGCAAACAGCCGCAGGTGAATCCGAACAGCATGGCGGCGCTGGGTATTGAAGTGGTTGACGTGCGTATCAAGCAGATCAACCTGCCGGCGGAAGTGTCCGATGCCATTTACCAGCGTATGCGCGCGGAGCGTGAAGCGGTAGCACGTCGTCTGCGTTCGCAGGGCCAGGAAGAAGCCGAGAAGCTGCGTGCCAGCGCGGACTACGAGGTAACGCGTACGTTGGCGGAAGCCGAGCGTCAGGCGCGTATCACCCGCGGTGAAGGGGATGCCGAAGCGGCCAAACTGTTCGCCAATGCGTTCAGCCAGGATCCTAACTTCTATGCCTTTATCCGTAGCCTGCGTGCTTATGAAGCCAGCTTCAAAGAGAACCAGGACGTGATGGTGCTTAGCCCGGACAGCGATTTCTTCCGCTATATGAAATCGCCGGATTCGTCGCGTAAATAAGGCGTTAAAACAGTGACCGGGGGGTCCGTGTTAGCACGGGCCCCTTCTTTTTTGGGGTAGGGCATGAATGTAACAATTTGGCTAGCGTTAGGTTTGGTGCTGGTGTTGGAAGGTCTGGGACCGATGCTGTTTCCGCGCGCCTGGCGTAAAATGATCCTGACGATCTCGCAATTGCCGGACGCCACGCTGCGTCGTTTCGGTGGTGGAATAGTGGTTGCCGGCATCGTGATCTACTATATGTTGAGCACGCGCCTTGGTGGCTGAAGTGTAGCCGAAAAAATACGCAATCGTATGCGAAAAGTGCTGAAACTCTGAAATTACGGTGCTAGAATCCATTTTTAAGCAATCGGTGATTTCGAAAATGGGTAAGAACGTCGTCGTACTGGGCACCCAATGGGGTGACGAAGGTAAGGGCAAGGTCGTAGACCTGCTGACTGAACGGGCTAAATATGTTGTGCGCTACCAAGGTGGCCATAACGCTGGCCACACTCTGGTTATCAACGGTGAAAAAACCGTTCTTCATTTGATTCCCTCTGGCATCCTGCGTGAAAACGTCACCAGCATCATCGGCAACGGTGTTGTACTGGCGCCTGACGCGCTGATGAAAGAAATGGGCGAACTTGAAGCGCGCGGCGTCCCGGTACGCGAGCGTCTGTTGTTGTCCGAAGCCTGTCCGCTGATCCTGCCTTACCACGTTGCGCTGGATGTGGCCCGTGAAAAAGCGCGCGGCGCGAAAGCCATCGGCACCACCGGTCGCGGCATTGGCCCGGCTTATGAAGATAAAGTCGCCCGTCGCGGTCTGCGCGTTGGCGATCTGTTCGATAAAGAGTCTTTCGCGGTTAAGCTGAAAGAGATCATCGAATACCACAACTTCCAGTTGGTTAACTACTACAAAGCCGAACCGGTCGACTTCCAGTCTACGCTGGACTACGTGATGTCCATCGCCGACATCCTGACCGCGATGGTGGTTGACGTGTCCGAACTGCTGGACGGCGCGCGCAAGCGTGGCGATCTGATCATGTTCGAAGGCGCGCAGGGTACGCTGCTGGATATCGACCACGGTACCTATCCGTACGTCACCTCGTCCAACACCACCGCTGGCGGCGTTGCCACCGGTTCCGGCATTGGCCCGCGTTATGTCGACTACGTGCTGGGCATCGTGAAAGCCTACTCGACCCGCGTTGGCGCAGGTCCGTTCCCGACCGAACTGTTTGACGAAACCGGCGAGTACCTGTGCAAGCAGGGCAACGAATTCGGCGCCACCACCGGTCGTCGTCGTCGTACCGGCTGGCTGGATGCGGTTGCCGTGCGTCGTGCGGTGCAGATCAACTCCCTGTCCGGCTTCTGCCTGACCAAACTGGACGTGCTGGACGGCCTGAAAGAAGTGAAAATTTGCGTGGGCTACCGCATGCCGGACGGCCGCGAAATGACCACCACGCCGCTGGCGGCTGAAGGTTGGGAAGGTATTGAACCGATCTACGAAAGCATGCCGGGCTGGAGCGAAACCACCTTTGGTGTGAAAGAGTACAGCAAACTGCCGCAGGCGGCGCTGAACTACATCAAGCGTCTTGAAGAGCTGACCGGCGTACCGGTAGACATTATCTCTACCGGCCCGGACCGTAGCGAAACCATGGTTCTGCGCGACCCGTTCGACGCATAATCGGTTTTTCTGCATTAAACAAACCGGGCTGAGTCCCGGTTTGTTTTTTTTTCCGGCTTGCGCTCTGGTTGGCTGTCCCCGCATCACTGAGCGGTGTCAGCGCAGCGCACATAACGTTGAGGATAGCGGTTATTCCCACTTTCTGCAGTTTCCCGTCAAAAACACTGCCACCGTTCTGTCATAAAGTCTTTCATGCGCTAAATAATTAGCGGCAAACTCGCCGGCTGGTTTATTATCCAATAGCAATCTTTTGAAAAATGCCGAAAAGCGGCACATCAAACGCAAACGGGCCCTATCGCGCCCAGAGGTAAACGTGCAGTTAACAAGTTTTACTGATTATGGCCTGCGGGCGCTGATTTATCTGGCATCGCTCCCGAAGGATAAAATGACCAGCATTTCGGAAGTGACCGAGGTGTATGGCGTATCCCGCAACCATATGGTGAAAATAATCAACCAGTTGAGCCGTATTGGCCTGGTCACGGCCGTACGCGGTAAAAATGGCGGCATCCGGTTGGGCAAACCGGCTGAAACCATCCGTCTTGGCGACGTGGTGCGGGCGCTGGAACCGCTCGCCCTGGTTAACTGCAGCAGCGATTTTTGCCACATCACCCCGGCCTGCCGACTGAAGCAGGTACTGCAACAAGGGGTACAGAATTTCCTTGAAGAGTTGGATAACTACACTTTGGCCGATATGGTTGAAGATAATCCGCCGCTCTACAAGCTATTGCTTGTCGAATAAAACGTCGTTGAGAAGACAAGGCTCAGCGACATCCTGCTGATGACAACGGAGGAACCGCAATGTCACAAGATCCATTCTTGGAACGAGAAGCAGAAAAATACGAATCCCCAATCCCGAGCCGCGAATTCATCCTTGCCCATTTGGCCAAGCGTGAGACGCCGGCCAGCCGCGAAGAGCTGGCGAAAGAACTGAACCTGACCAGTGATGAACATCTGGAGGCGCTGCGTCGCCGCCTGCGCGCCATGGAGCGCGATGGCCAGCTGGTGTTTACCCGCCGCCAGTGCTACGCGCTGCCGGAGCGGCTGGATCTGCTGCGCGGCACGGTGATTGGCCATCGCGACGGCTATGGTTTTTTACGCGTTGAAGGACGTAAAGACGACCTGTATCTCTCCGCTGAGCAGATGAAGATGGCGATCCACGGCGACGTGGTGCTGGCGCAGCCGCTGGGTGCGGACCGCAAAGGGCGGCGTGAGGCGCGTATTGTGCGGGTACTGGTGCCGAAGACCAGCCAGATTGTCGGCCGTTTCTTTATGGATGCCGGCACCGGTTTTGTAGTGCCTGACGACAGCCGCCTGAGCTTTGACATCCTGATCCCGAACGATGCGGTAGCCGGTGCGCGCATGGGCTATATGGTGGTGGTTGAGCTGACCCAGCGTCCGACGCGCCGCACCAAGGCAGTAGGGAAAATCGTCGAGATCCTCGGCGATAAAATGGGCACCAGCATGGCGGTGGATATCGCGCTGCGCACCCATGAAATTCCTCATGCCTGGCCGCCGCTGGTGGAGAAACAGGTGGCCGATCTCAGCGAGCAGGTGCCGGAAGAGGCCAAACAGGGGCGCGTGGATCTGCGTAAGCTGCCGCTGGTTACCATCGACGGCGAAGACGCCCGTGATTTCGATGACGCCGTTTACTGCGAGAAAAAACGCGGCGGCGGCTGGCGGCTGTGGGTAGCCATTGCTGACGTCAGCTACTACGTGCGTCCGGGCACCGCGCTGGATGACGAAGCGCGCGGTCGCGGCAACTCGGTATACTTCCCGTCGCAGGTGGTGCCGATGCTGCCGGAAGTATTGTCCAACGGGCTGTGCTCGCTGAACCCGCAGGTCGATCGCCTGTGCATGGTGTGTGAAATGACCATCTCCGCGCAGGGGCGCCTCTCCACCGCCAAGTTCTATGAGGCGGTGATGAGCTCCCATGCGCGTCTGACTTATACCAAGGTGTGGCACATTCTGCAGGGCGACCAGGAGCTGCGTGAGCAGTACCATCCGCTGGTCAAGCACCTGCAGGAATTGCACAACATGTACAAGGTGCTGGATCAGGCGCGCGCCGAGCGCGGCGGCATCGCGTTTGAGACCGAAGAGGCCAAGTTTATTTTCAATGCCGAGCGCCGCATTGAACGCGTGGAGCCGACGGTGCGTAACGACGCGCACAAACTGATCGAAGAGTGCATGATCCTGGCGAATATCGCCGCAGCGCGCTTTGTTGAGAAGCGTAACGAGCCGGCGCTGTTCCGCGTGCACGATCGTCCGAGCGACGATCATATCTCCGCACTGCGCAGCGTACTGGGCGAGCTGGGACTGACGCTGGGCGGCGGCAATAAACCGCAGCCGAAGGATTACGCTACGCTGATGGATGAAGTGGCCGATCGCCCGGATCATGAAATGCTGCAGACTATGCTGCTGCGTTCGATGAAGCAGGCGATTTACGATCCGGAAAACCGCGGCCACTTTGGTTTGGCGCTGTCGTCGTACGGTCACTTTACCTCGCCGATCCGTCGTTATCCCGATCTGGCACTGCACCGGGCGATTAAATACCAACTGGCGAAAGAGCACGGCGAGCCTCAGCATCGCTGGACGCCGACCGGCGGCTGGCACAGCGATCTCGACGAGATGCTGCAGCTGGGCCTGCACTGCTCGATGACCGAGCGCCGTGCCGATGAAGCCACGCGCGATGTGGCCGACTGGCTGAAGTGCGACTTTATGCAAGACCACGTCGGCGAACAGTTTACCGGCATTATCGCCAGCGTAACCGGCTTTGGCTTCTTCGTCCGCTTGAACGATCTGTTTATCGATGGTCTGGTGCACGTCTCGACGCTGGATAACGATTACTACCGCTACGATAATATCGGTCAGCGGCTGATCGGCGAATCTTCCGGAACGGTTTATCGTCTGGGTGATACGGTGGAAATCCGCGTTGAGGCGGTGCATATGGATGAGCGCAAGATTGATTTCGTGCTGATCTCCAGCACCCGCAAGCCGCGCGGCGAAGGTAAAACCGAACGCGAGCGGGCGAAGAAAGGCGGGCAGCGTACGCTGCGCGACGGCAACGGCAATGGCCGTAAGCGTCGCGGCGGCAAAGCGCCGGCCAACTTTGAGCCGGACAGCGCCTTCCGTAAGGATGACGCCAAGCCGGCGGGCAAAGTGAAGAAAGACAAGAAGGCCAAAGCGAAGAAAGCATCGGCCAAAACCAAAAAGATTGCCGCGGCCACCAAGGCCAAGCGTGCCGGCAAGACGAAAGGTGCGGAGCAGGGCTGACCTGCCGCACGGTAATTATCACCGGCCGACCGACGTCGGCCGCACGGTTAAAAGAGCATCATGAGCGAAATTATTTACGGTATCCACGCCGTTAAAGCCCTGTTGGAACGTGACCCGCAACGCTTCCTGGAAGTGTTTATCCTGAAAGGCCGCGACGACCGTCGTCTGCAGCCGCTGATCGCCGAGCTGGAGGCCACCGGCATTGTGATTCAGGTGGCGAACCGGCAGTGGCTGGATGACAAGGTGGAAGGCGCGGTGCACCAGGGGATCGTCGCCCGCGTGCGCGAAGGTCGTCAGTATCAGGAAAATGACCTGCCGGGGCTGCTGGAAAGCGTCGATACGCCTTTTCTGCTGATTCTGGACGGCGTGACCGACCCGCACAACCTTGGCGCCTGCCTGCGCAGCGCCGACGCTGCCGGCGTACATGCGGTGATCGTACCGCGCGATCGTTCCGCGCAGCTGAACGCGACGGCGAAGAAAGTGGCCTGCGGCGCGGCGGAAAGCGTGCCGCTGATCCGTGTCACCAACCTGGCGCGCACCATGCGTTTGCTGCAGGAGATGAACGTGTGGATTGTCGGTACCGCCGGCGAAGCCGATCATACTCTGTATCAGAGCAAGCTGACCGGGCCGATGGCGCTGGTGATGGGCGCAGAAGGCGAAGGCATGCGCCGTCTGACGCGCGAGCACTGCGATGAGCTGATCAGCATTCCGATGGCGGGCAGCGTCTCCTCGCTGAACGTGTCGGTCGCCACCGGCGTTTGCCTGTTCGAAGCGGTGCGCCAGCGCAGCTGATCCCTGCGGGCCAGGCATCGTCTGGCCCGCTGTTTTCCCCGCCTATATCCCATCCTGTGCGCCGCCCCGCGGCAGAAATCGTCACGTCGGCCATACTGTTTGCTGAGGTCTTGAACAGGGAGCAGGTCTATGGTCTGGCATACGCACGATGTCTTTAATCAGCCCAAACCGCTGGGCAACAGCAACCTTTTTCTTTCCGATACGCCGCTGCGCGAGGCGGTGCAGCGCGAGCAGGCCGGCTGGGACAGCGAGGTGTTGGCCTCGCTGGGACAACAGCTGGGCACCCAGGAATCGTTAGAGCTGGGGCGGCTGGCCAACGCCAACCCGCCGGAGTTATTGCGTTACGACGCCTGCGGCCAACGGCTTGACGACGTTCGCTTCCATCCCGCCTGGCACATTCTGATGCAGGGGCTGGTGGCTAACCGGGTACACAACCTGCCGTGGGAGGAGGAAGCGCGCGTCGGTTCGGTGGTCGCCCGTGCGGCGCGTTTTATGCTGCATGCGCAGGTGGAGGCCGGCACGCTGTGTCCCATCACCATGACTTACGGCGCCACGCCGCTGTTGCAGCGCACCCTGCCGGCGGTGTTCAGCGACTGGCTGCCGCCGCTGCTGTCCGACCGTTATGATGCCCATCTGCTGCCGGGGGCGCAGAAGCGCGGTCTGTTGATCGGCATGGGTATGACGGAAAAGCAGGGCGGTTCCGACGTGCTGAGTAACACTACCACGGCGACGCCGCTGGCCGGACGTGGCAACGGCGAGCTTTACCGCCTGGTGGGGCATAAATGGTTTTTCTCGGTGCCGCAGAGCGATGCGCATCTGGTGTTGGCGCAGGCCGGCGGCGGGCTGTCCTGCTTTTTCCTGCCGCGTATCCTGCCCGACGGCACGCGTAATGCGGTGCGGTTGGAGCGGCTGAAGGACAAGCTCGGCAACCGTTCAAATGCCAGCAGCGAGGCGGAGTTTCTTGACGCCAGCGCCTGGCTGCTGGGCGACGAGGGCGATGGCGTGCGGCAAATCCTCAAAATGGGCGCGCTGACCCGCTTTGACTGTGCGCTCGGCAGCCACGGGCTGATGCGTCGTGCGCTGTCGGTGGCGCTGTATCACGCCCATCAGCGCCAGGCCTTCGGCAAAACGCTGATCCAGCTGCCGCTGATGCGCCAGCAGCTGGCGCGTATGGCGCTACGGCTAGAGGCGCAGGTCGCGGCGCTGATGCGGTTGGCGCGCGCCTATGGCGACGTTGGCAGCCCGTTGGCGCAGGGGCTGAGCCGCATTATGACGTCGGCGGCGAAGTTTGAAGTCTGCCGTCAGGGGAGCCCTTTTGTCGCCGAGGCGATGGAGGCGCTGGGCGGCATCGGCTATTGCGAAGAGAGCGAACTGCCGCGTCTGTATCGCGAGATGCCGGTCAACAGCATCTGGGAAGGTTCGGGCAATATTATGAGCCTGGACGTGCTGCGCGCCTGGACGAAAAGCAGCGCGGTACAGGAGGCGGTACAGCAGGAGTTCAGCGAGGTCAAAGGGCAGAACCGCCACTTCGATCGCCAGTGGCGACAGCTGATGCAGCAGCTGCGTAAGGGACAGGAGGCGCAGGGGCGGAGCATGACGGCGCAGCTGTTTAATCTGCTTGCGGCGGCGCAGCTGTTGCGCAGCGCAGCGCCGTCGCTGGCGGAGGCCTGGTGTCAGATGGCGTTGGATGCGCGCGGCGATCGCGTACTGCCGGAGACGCTGTGCGCATCGCTGCTTGACAGAGCGATGGGCGGCTAGGCATAAAGTAGCGCCGGCGTGAAACATTTTGTCACACGGCATCGGCCCGTAAAGGGATAACGACTCTCGTTCAGGAAGGATTATATGGATATCATTAGCGCACTGGCGGCGTTTGCCGCCTACTTTTTCAGCGGTTTTGCCATGGTGCTGGTCTTTTTGTTTATTTACACCCGCATCACGGCGCATGACGAATGGGCATTGATTAAACAGAATAATCAGTCTGCCGCATTCGGTTTCGTCGGCGCCTGTCTGGGGTATGTGATTCCCCTGGCCAGTGCGGCGATCAACTCGGTCAGCCTGCTGGATTACGTGATCTGGGGCGCGGTCGCGCTGGTGGTGCAACTGCTGCTGTTTGCCGCAGTGAAAGTCTATATGCCGCGCATCAGCGATAAAATTGAGGCCAACCATCTGGCGGCGGGGATTTTCCTCGGCGGCGTCTCCATCAGCGGCGGCGTATTGAATGCGGCGTGCATGACATATTAATCAATTATCGAAAACGGAAGGTACAGGCCATGGCCGGCAAACGGCGCGCGCAGACGGCGCGCAACACGCAGAGTACGCCCGCGTTCAAGCGTTATTCATCACCGTCTACCACACGCAAGTCGCCGCAGCTGTTGACGCTGGTGTTGATGGGCGGCGCAGCCGGAGCGGTGTGGTATAGCCTGGATGATCCCGCGCCCGAGCAGGCGGTGATTTATCATTCGGTGTCCGCCTGCGTGGATGCCGGCAATAGTCGGGCAGTGTGCCAGAACAGCTATCAGCAGGCGCAGGAAGCGCTGCGGCTCGACAGCCTGGGGTTTACCCGGATAGACAGCTGCGAGTCCCACTATGGCGCGTATAACTGCACCTATGATTTACCGACGCAACACTTTATTCCGAGGATGGCGGGCTTTACGCTGGCGACGAATGCTCAGGATGATGAAAGTGGCGCGTCTTCCTCCTCGTCCGGTGGTAGCTATTACGGCGGCGGTGCAAGTTCGCGCGCGCGTCCCTTCTTCCGCTCGCGCGACAGGTTCAATGAGCTGCAAACGCCGGGCGACCGCGAAAGCTGGCGCCTGAAAAGCGCGGGCAACGTTCAGCCGGCGTCGGCGCAGACGGTCTCACGCGGCGGTTTTGGCTCTTCATCGCGCAGTTGGGGTGGTTAACGGTGCTACGTTTACCGATGACGCCGCGCCGCAACCTGGCAGACATCGCCGCCTGTTACGGTTTCCACTTTCATATCATCGACGGCGAGCCTTATTGGGATGAGTCGCGCGCCTACCGTTTTACCCTGCAACAGATAGAACAGGGGATTGAAGCACCGACCGAAGAGCTGCACGCCATGTGTCTGGATCTGGTCGGTCGGGTGGTGGCGGACGATGCCCTGCTGACGCAGCTGGCGATCCCTGAACTGTACTGGGATGCCATCGCCGCCAGCTGGCGGCGGCAAGAGCCGTCGCTGTATGGCCGGATGGATTTTGCCTGGGGCGGCAGCGGGCCGGTGAAGCTGCTGGAGTATAACGCCGATACCCCGACCTCTTTGTACGAAAGCGCATTTTTCCAGTGGCTCTGGCTGGCGGACTCGGTGGCGGCCGGGCGCATTCCGGCAGGGGCAGACCAGTTTAACTCCCTGCAGGAACAGCTGATCCAGCGCTTTGCGCTGTGGCGCAGCGCCGATCCGCTCTACTTTTGCTGCTGTCGCGATTCGCAGGAGGATCGCGGTACCGTGCGTTATCTGGAGGACTGCGCGCGTCAGGCCGGGCTGGATACCCGTTTTCTGCATATGGAGGAGATTGGTCTCGGCGTTGGCGGCGTATTCACCGACCTGCAGGATCGGACGTTGCGTCAGGCGTTTAAGCTCTATCCGTGGGAATGGATGATGCGCGACGATTTCGGCCCCGCGCTGCGCGGCGGGCGTACGCAATGGCTGGAGCCGCTGTGGAAAAGCATCGTGAGCAACAAGGGGATTCTGCCCTTGCTGTGGCGCTGGTACCGCGGCCATCCGAACCTGCTGCCGGCCTATTTTGCTGAGGAGGTGCAGCGGCCGGGCTGGCGACTGGCGCAAGAGATGGGGGCGCAGTGGCGTGGTTTTGTGCGTAAGCCGCTGTATTCCCGCGAAGGCGCCAATGTGGCGATGTTCAGCGATCGGGACGGGTTGCGCTGTGAGGCGATGACCGGCGGCGACTATGCGCAGGAAGCGCAGATTTGGCAGGCCTGCGCGCCGTTGCCGCGTTTTGGCGATGACTATACGCTGATCGGCAGCTGGCTGGTGGGCGACCGAGCGGCGGGCATCGGCCTGCGGGAGGATAATTCGCCGATCACCAAAGACACGTCACGCTTTGTGCCGCACTTTATCGCTTAGCGATACAAAATGGCCTGTGAGTACCACTGCCCGGGCACCACGGTTTCGCTGTTCATAATAATCAGGTAGTAGCGGGCGCCGCTGGCGGTAGCCTTTTTCTGGATGGCGTCTTCCACGTTCATCGGGCTGCCGTGCACCAGCGCGCTGACGGTGGTCATCTTTTCCAGGCCAAAGGTCTGCGCCCGGGTGACCTCCTGCGCCTGTCCGGCAATCGGCGGCGGTGGCGGTTTGGGCGTGGTGGTCATCAGGCCGCAGCCGGATAACGCGGCCAGCAGCGTCAGCAGGGCGGCAGTGCGTGTAAGAGTCATCGGCGACCTCGCTATTTTTATCGCAGTCTCACAAGTGTAATGCTTAAGCATAAGCTGGAACAGAATGAGCTAATGCTCACGGCGTTTTTTTGCCATGATAGAGCGGCTTGCGGAGCAATAAGAGGTTTATCAATGGTTGAGCTATTTGACGAACGCGTTGGGGAAACCGCGGTTATTCATGCGGTGCCGGCCGGGAAATATGAGCACCCCTTGCCGACGGTGTTCTTTTATCACGGTTACTGCTCATCGAAAGAAGTGTATGCCTATTTTGGCTATGCGCTGGCGAAGGCCGGATTCCGCGTGATATTGCCGGACGCCGACCAGCATGGCGCACGCTATCATGGCGATGAACAGCGGCGGCTGGCGCAGTTCTGGGACATCCTGAAAAGCAATATCGACGAACTGCCGGCGCTGCGGACGCATTTTGCACAGCGCGGGCTGATTGACGGTGCGCGCGTCGGCGTTGCCGGGGCGTCGATGGGCGGCATGACCACGCTGGGAGCGCTGACGCGCTATCCGTGGATCGCCGCGGCGGCCAGCCTGATGGGGTCCGGTTCGTTTACCTCGCTATCACGCACGCTGTTTCCGCCGCTGGATGCGCACGGGCAACCGCTGGCTGACGCACAGCATGCCGCATACCTGGCGCCGCTGGCGGATGATGAGTTTGAGCGGCAGTGGGATAAGTTGGCCGAACGCCCGCTGCTGCTGTGGCACGGCGAAGCCGATGATGTGGTGCCCGCGGCGGAAAGCCTGCGACTGGCGCAGGTGTTGCGCGAGCGCGGTCTGGCCGAGCGGCTGACGGTGGCGGTTGAGGCGGGCGTGAAGCACCGCATTACGCCGGCGGCGCTGGACGCCTGCGTGGGTTTTTTCCGCGTCGCGTTATAAAAAAGCCCCCTGCAAGCAGGGGGCGTTGGGTTGGATTACCATTTTAGACTGCCGCTTTTGGCTGCGGCTTGGTTCCCTGGTGTTGATCGTTCGGTTAGCGGTACAGTTCGGCGCTGACGTGAATCGACGCGTTGCTGCCCGGCTCATGCAGGGCGATGACGCGATAAGCGCCGGCGCCGCGCCGTTCGGCGATTTGTCTGACCTGCGCCTCGGCGTCGTCGGGAGACACCACGTTGCGGTTCAGGGTAATAAAGCCCATGCTCTGGCGCTGTGACGCCTGATGGGCGTCAATCTCTTCCGCGGCCATCGTACCGCTGGAAAACAGTAATGCTGCAAGCATGGCGAGAGTGGCGTGTTTCATAAAGCCTCGCTTAACTCTTTGACCCGGTCGGTCCGGCAGCGATGATCGTGGGGCAAAAAGTTATTTGTCTGTCTTGAATAACCTTGAATCTTTTCGTCGCGCTGTCTGCGGCGGATATGTTTAATTCTAGTCCGTTCTCACAGATAAAAAAGCGCAGCTATTTGATGGGGTTTTTCAAAAAATATGAATAAAGCGTCGCGGTTGATGATGATTTTATTGAAAGATTCCTGCCGTATGCCCCGGTTACCGTCCGCGGCAAATCGTGCGCTTTGGCCTGTTCCGCCGCCCGGCGACGAATAAATCCCACTCTGTTCTTGAGTTTCCGCCCCTGCGCCAGTATGATTACGCGTCATTTTTCAGCCGCACACAAACACGTTCCTTGCTTCCATGGGCCGCGGTTGACCCTGACAGGAGGCTGAATAATCCGTAAGGAGCAATTCGATGCGTCATTACGAAATCGTTTTTATGGTCCATCCTGACCAAAGCGAACAGGTTCCGGGCATGATCGAGCGTTACAGTGCTACCATCACTAACGCGCAAGGTCAGATTCACCGTCTGGAAGACTGGGGCCGCCGTCAACTGGCTTACCCGATCAACAAACTGCACAAAGCTCACTACGTTCTGCTGAACGTTGAAGCGCCGCAGGAAGCGATCGATGAGCTGGAAACTAACTTCCGCTTCAACGACGCCGTTATCCGCAGCATGGTTATGCGCGTTAAGCACGCGGTAACTGAAGCATCTCCAATGGTTAAAGCGAAAGACGAACGTCGTGGCGAGCGCCGCGAAGAGTTCTCTAACGAAACCACTGAAGAAGCAGATGCTGGGGATTCTGAAGAGTAATTGCCGCCGTGACGACTAATCGTCTGGTTTTGTCTGGCACGCTGTGCAAGCAACCGGTGCGAAAGGTAAGTCCTTCCGGCATTCCCCACTGCCAGTTTGTGCTTGAGCACAGATCGACGCAGACAGAGGCCGGATTCAGCAGACAAGCATGGTGCCGCATGCCCGTGGTTGTCAGCGGACAACAGTCACAAGCACTGACTCAAAGATTAACGGTCGGCAGTCAGGTTACCGTTCAAGGTTTTGTTAGCTGCCATCAAGGGCGCAACGGCCTGAACAAATTGGTCCTGCATGCCGAGCAGATTGAATTGATAGATTCTGGAGACTAGCCAAATGGCACGTTATTTCCGTCGTCGCAAGTTCTGCCGTTTCACCGCGGAAGGCGTTCAAGAGATTGACTATAAAGACATCGCTACGCTGAAAAACTACATCACTGAAAGTGGTAAAATTGTCCCGAGCCGTATCACCGGTACTCGTGCAAAATATCAGCGCCAGCTCGCCCGTGCTATCAAGCGCGCGCGCTACCTGTCTTTGTTGCCGTACACTGATCGTCATCAGTAATCGGCCACTGTCCATTAACGACTTTGAGAGGATAAGGTAATGCAAGTTATTCTGCTTGATAAAGTAGCAAACCTGGGCAGCCTGGGTGATCAAGTTAACGTTAAAGCGGGCTACGCCCGTAACTTCCTGGTACCACAGGGCAAAGCTGTTCCTGCTACCAAGAAAAACGTCGAGTTCTTCGAAGCACGCCGTGCTGAACTGGAAGCCAAACTGGCTGACGTTCTGGCTGCTGCCGAAGCGCGCGCAACCAAGATCAACGAACTGGCTACAGTTACCATCGAGTCTAAAGCAGGCGACGAAGGTAAACTGTTCGGCTCTATCGGCACCCGCGACATCGCTGACGCAGTTACTGCTGCCGGCGTTGAAGTTGCCAAGAGCGAAGTTCGCCTGCCGAACGGCGTTCTGCGTACCACTGGTGAGCACGAAGTGCACTTCCAGGTACACAGCGACGTGTTCGCACAGCTGAATGTAGTTGTGGTTGCTGTCGCTTAATCGCGATTGCTACCCAAGCAAAACGCCAGCCTCGTGCTGGCGTTTTGCTTTTCTGCCGCCGGTAAAATGCGTTATGGTGCCAGTGACGACAAGGAGGCAACGATGACGCAGATCCGGTTACAGCGCGTGTATGACTTCAGCGGCCCGGCGCCGCACTGTTTTCTGATCGATCGGCTGTGGCCGCGGGGCATCAGCAAGCAGCGGCTGGAAGGCGTTGAATGGCTGAAAGAGGTGGCGCCCAGCGGTGAACTGCGCCGGTGGTTCCATCATCATACTGACCAGTGGGACGCGTTTGTCGTGCGCTATCGGCAGGAGTTAGCGGCCAGCAGCGCCTGGCAGCCGCTGACAGCGCTGTTGCGGCAGGGCGAAAGTCTGACCCTGCTGTACGGCAGCAAGGACACACAGCACAACCAGGGGGTTGTACTGCGTGATTTTCTCTTGGAGCAGGTGCCGGCTTAGCGCTGGCGACGATAGCCGCCGTCGGCCTGACGACGGAAGGTGACCAGTCTGTTGTCGAGCGCGGTGACCGACAGCGCGATAATCACCCCATTGCTATCCCGTTCGATACGCACTTCCTGCCCGGCTTTCAGATTGCTCAGCGGCTTATCATTACCTTCCACCTGCGCCATGGCGAACACTTCATTAACCGGCAGGTTATTGTCGCGGAACAGCTGCGCCAGCGTCTGGCCGGGCTGAATGCGGTAACGCTGCCATTGCCCGCCCGGATCTGATTCTGCGGTAGCCGGCTGCATATCGGTTTGCTGCGCGCTTTGTGGTTCTAGACGTCCCGGGCGCTCATCGCGATCCGGCGAATAGGGCCACAGCAGTGACAGCAGCAGTAAGGCGCCGAAGATGATGACCCAGCGGCGGTGGAAATAGGGCAACGGTTCCAGCCAGCCGAAGCCGTCCGGCAGATGCCAGATTTTCAACAGTAGCGCTTTGATCCCCTGTCCCTGACCGCTTGCAGGCGGCAGCTGAGAATCCGACCCTGCGGACATCTGCCGCGGTGCGCCGAACTTCATGCGTTGGCTGACACGTTGCCAGACGCGTAGTAACGACCGCTGGGTGCGGGTGGTTTTCCTTCTCCTGGGCGCGATTCTGCCCATGGTGACCTCTCTTCAACGGCGTAAATTGCCACAGTACCAATGGTGTGCCGACGGTCCGATGACCCGTTTTCAGTATAGTCCGCTAACTGCTTGATGTGAAAGGCAGCGGCGTGATTGTACGGCGGGGGCGGCAACGGGCATTAACAGAAGGTCATTGTTTCTTTTTCTACGCGAAAAGTCATCATTCTCGACACAAGATTTTACCCGGCTTTCCGGCACTGTTATGCTGCGCCTTCGACTTTTTACAGACTTAAGGAAAACCCCATGACAACCCCTTCTTTTGACAGCGTTGAAGCGCAAGCAAGCTACGGGATTGGTTTACAGGTCGGCCAGCAACTGCAGGAATCCGGTCTGGAAGGTTTACAACCGGACGCTCTGCTGGCTGGTCTGCGTGATGCGCTGGAAGGGAATGCCCCGGCGGTTCCCGTTGACGTCGTACATCGCGCGCTGCGTGAAATCCACGAGCGTGCGGATGCCGTACGTCGTGAGCGTCAGCAGGCGATGGCGGTAGAAGGCCAGAAATTCCTGGAAGAAAATGCCAAGCGTGATGATGTGACGCTGACTGAATCCGGCCTGCAGTTCTCCGTGCTGCAGCAGGGCAACGGCCCGATCCCGTCCCGTCAGGACCGTGTGCGCGTACATTACACCGGCCGCCTGATTAACGGCGATGTGTTCGACAGCTCCGTTGAGCGCGGCCAGCCGGCCGAGTTCCCGGTTACCGGCGTGATTGCCGGCTGGATCGAAGCCCTGACGCTGATGCCGGTTGGCTCCAAGTGGCAGCTGTATATCCCGCACAACCTGGCCTACGGCGAGCGTGGTGCCGGCGCTGCTATCCCTCCGTTCAGCGCGTTAGTGTTTGAAGTGGAACTGTTGGAAATCCTGTAAGCGGAATTGACAAAGCGGGGCGCCAGATGGCGCCCCGTTTGTTATTTAGCGCGCTGCGTCTGCGGGCGGCGTTTGCAGGCCGACCTGGTAAATTGCAAAGCCGATGCGGTCGTTGCCGAGCGGCTTCAGCGGGTAACGGGCGTTTTGCCGGATAAACGCCGCGGCCTTGTCGCTTGGCGAGGTTTCAAAACGGATATCCAGCGGCTGTGCGGCGTCGATGTTGGCCAGACGCCAGTTATTGTCCGCCTGCGGATGCACCGCCCCGTGTTTTTTACTCTCCGCGCCAATATAGGCCGCCAGTACGGCGCGGTTCTCATCCGGCGAGGCGAAGGCGATGTGCTTGTCGCCGGTGCCGGCAAATTTGCCGCCATAGGCGCGGTAGTTGTTGGTTGCTACCAGGAAGGTGGCGTTCGGGTCGATCGGTTTGCCGTTGAAGGTCAGCTGTTTGATCCGCTCCGCTTTATCATTGATTAACTGACATTCACCGTCGTAGCGCGCCGGCTGACTGACGTCTACCTGGTAGCTGACGCCGTCAATCACGTCGAAGTTATAGGTGCGGAAGCCGTCCCAGTTAATCAGGCTCTGCGGCTTACTGCTGTTGACGTCGATGCGGTTAAACTGCCCGGCGGAGCACTCCAGCCACTCTTTCACCTCTTTACCGCTGGCTTTGACCACCACCAGCGTATTGGGGTAGAGATACAGATCGGCCGCGTTGCGGAAAGTTAGCTGCCCTTTTTCCACTTCCACGAAGCTGGCCGGATCGTTTTTGCGGCCGCCCACCTTGAACGGCGCGGCGGCGGACAGCACCGGCAGATCCGCCAGATCGGGATCGCCCTGAATGTAGTGCTCCACATAGGCTTTCTGCGCGTTGTTGACGATCTGCACCGTCGGATCGTCCTGCACCAAAGCCAGATAGCTGTACATATTGCCGTCGGACTTGCCGATCGGCTGGCTGACGAACTCGCGGGTGCCCTTATGATCGTCGGCCAGCACCTTCACCAGACCGGCGTCTTCCGCCGCCAGCGAACGTTTGGCGGCGCTGTCGTAAATCGGCCGCGCCTCGGCCTTGGCGCGGGTGACCGCCCAGCGGCCGCTGTCGTTACTGAGCTGTAAATCCACCACGCCGAGGTGATCGCCCCATTGGCCCGGCATCACTGCCGGTACGCCGTTCAGCAGGCCCTGCTCAATATCGGCGCCTTTAATGGCGGCGAAGTCCTTACTGGGAAAGACCGCGTGGGCGTGGCCGAACATAATGGCGTCGATGCCCGGCACCTGGCTGAGGTAGTAGACCGAATTTTCCGCCATGGCTTTATAAGGCGAGCTGGAGAGGCCGGAGTGGGGAATGGCGATCACCAGATCGGCCCCTTGCTGACGCATTTCCGGCACGTAGCGTTTGGCGGTGGCGGTAATATCGTTGACCGTGACCTTACCCTGCAGGTTGGCCTTGTCCCAGACCATAATCTGCGGCGGGACGAAACCGATATAGCCGATGCGCAGCGTGTGCGTGTGGCCGTCGCGGTCTTTTACCGGCGTATCGACGATAATATACGGGGTGAACAGCGGTTTCTGGGTTTTGCTGTCGATAACGTTGGCGTTAACGTAGGGGAACTTGGCACCGGCGAGGGCGGTTTGCAGGTAATCAAGGCCGTAATTGAACTCGTGGTTGCCGATATTGCCTACCACATAATCCAGCTGGTTCAGCGCCTTGTAGACCGGGTGTACGTCGCCTTTGCGCAGCCCCTTGGCCGCCATATAGTCCGCCATCGGGCTGCCCTGAATAATATCGCCATTGTCGACCAGCACGCTGTTAATCGTCTGCCCGCGCGCCTGCTGGATTAGGCTGGCGGTGCGCACCAGTCCAAATTTTTCGGTGGGCTTATCCTTATAGTAATCAAAGTCCATCATGTTGCCGTGCAGGTCGGTGGTTTCCAGCACGCGCAGGTCGACCGTCGCCGCCTGTGCCGTGGCGGAAATCAGCAGGGCGAGGGCGGATAATGCCAGCGGACGTTTCATCATTATTGGTGTTCTCCATGCCATGATGTTTTTGGCGCCTTCTCGGAGAGAAGCCGCAAAGAACGATGTAATTATGCTTACTTGCCATCAGAAAGCGTGAAGTGTGGCAGAAAATCCCCGTAGGCACAGCGGGAAAGCTCACAGTTACGCGCCGGCAAACTTGAATTATTACCAGGCTTTACCACGCCGGGATGGATATTCCCGGCAAAAAAAACTAGTCTGCTAGCAAAGGTTGCGGGAGATTTCCCATGGAATTGTTTGATCTGAGGTGAATGATGTTAGAGCAAATTTGCCAGCTTTCCCGCGAGGCGGGCGCTGCAATTATGGCGGTCTATCACGGCGAACAGCCGCTTGACGCCGCGGTGAAAAAAGATGATTCACCGGTTACCGCCGCCGATTTAGCGGCTCACGGCATCATCAAGGCGGGCCTGGCGGCGCTGACGCCGGATATTCCGCTGCTGTCGGAAGAAGATCCGCCGGCGTGGGAAGAGCGCCAGCACTGGACGCGTTATTGGCTGGTGGACCCGCTCGACGGCACCAAAGAGTTTTTGCAGCGCAACGGCGAATTTACCGTCAATATCGCGTTGATTGAGGACGGCCAGGCGGTGATGGGCGTGGTGTATGCGCCGGCGCTGGACGTGCTGTATCTGGCGGAGCACGGCAAGGCGTGGAAAGAAGAAAAAGGGCAACGCCGGTCTATTCATGTCATGGAAGGGCAGCCGCCGTTGGTGGTGGTCAGCCGTTCGCATAGCGATGATGAGCTGAAGGATTACCTGAAACAGCTGGGCGTGCACCAAACCATCTCGGTGGGGTCGTCGCTAAAATTCTGTCTGGTGGCGGAAGGCAAGGCGCAATTGTATCCGCGCTTTGGGCCGACCAATATCTGGGATACCGCAGCAGGTCATGCGGTAGCGGTCGCTGCCGGGGCCCAGATTCACGATTGGCAAGGCAAGCCGTTGCTTTATACGCCTCGTGAATCTTTCCTCAACCCCGGCTTTCGCGTGTCGCTGTTCTGATCGGTTAGCGCAGCATCTGGTGCAGCATGTTCATCACTTGCTGCACTTCTTCTTCCGTCAGCTTGCCGTCTTTGGCGAACTTCACCCGTCCCTGATCGTCCAGCACGATAATCGCCGAGCCGTTGCTTTGCAGATCCCAGGCTTTCTTCACGTAGCCCTTGTTGTCGACGATAAACTGCGACCACGGGAACTCTTTTTTGTTGTCTTCAATACTGCTGCGCACAAACATGCCGGTGCCGACGATAGCGTCATCAATATTGATGATTGTCGTCGTTTGGTAACGATCGCGTGGTAGCTTGGCGGCCTTGATGGCTTCAATCAATGGATCGTTCATGTCTTTGGCGGAACTGCGGCCGGCAATATGCTGAATTACCCGCACTTTTCCACTGAGCTTGCCACTGCTCCATTTTTCGTAGCTGAAGTCGCCGTTAGCGTAATGCAGCTCGCCGCGGTCAGTGACGCTGACCGGCGCGACGCGCTGCAGCAGTTGAAAGTTGTGCGCTGAGGCCAGTAGGGGGGCGAACAGCAGGGACATCATTAGCATGCGGCTCTTTTTCATGCTTGCTCCTTGTTATGGGGGATAGTGCGAACAGTCTCCGCAGCCTAAAGCTTAGATAGTGATCGGAGGTCTGTCCTGTAAGCGCGATCTCAGTTTTCCCTATCGGTCTCTAACGCCTTTATTTTGAAGGGATATTCTGAATATGTCGTAAATAATCATATACAAATCTGTCAACAAGTGTAAATCCAGTGAAGACGTCCAGGCGAAAGTGAACAAAATGGTCTTAACTAGGTCTACACCACTGCAATCAATTGCGTTCTTGTATAAGAAATCGCCCGATTAGCGGTTCGAATGAACGCCTGGTCCAACGGAGGAGCACAGAACAAAATGAGAATCTTCCAGCGTTATAACCCTTTGAAAATTGCCAAATATGTGAAGACCCTGTTCCGCGGACGTTTATATATCAAAGATGTTGGTGCATTTGAATTCGACAAAGGCCGAATCCTGGTGCCGAAAGTCCGCGACAAGCGCCATCTCAGCGTGATGTCTGAAGTTAATCGGCAAGTGCTGCTTTTGCAATCGGAAATGGGTTAAAAACGCTGTTATGGCTGTAGCTTGAGGGCTGCCGCGATAACAGCGTACAGATGTAAGCGCGGCCCCAAACGGGGCCGCTGATGTTTTTAATGGCCGTAGCGCATCAGGCCGGCAGGTTTTCATCCGCCGCTTTCGGCAGCGTCGCCGCCGGCTTATCGCTCAGCTTGGTGACCAGCAGCTGGTCGATCTTGTAGCTGTCGATATCGACCACTTCAAACTTGTAGCCAGCGTATTTGACGAAGTCGGTGCGTTTCGGGATCTTGCGCAGCATATACATCATAAAGCCGCCGATGGTTTCATAGTTGCCCGCCTGCGGGAACTCGTCAATATCCAGCACGCGCATCACGTCGTCGATTGGCGTACCACCTTCAATCAGCCAGGAGTTTTCGTCGCGTGCGACGATTTGCTCTTCCTGCCCTTGCCCCACCAGGTCGCCCATCAGGGTGGTCATCACGTCGTTGAGCGTGATAATCCCCACCACCAGCGCATATTCGTTCAGGATCACCGCGAAGTCTTCGCCGGCCGCCTTAAAGCTTTCCAGCGCCTCGGACAGCGTCAGGGTATCCGGCACAATCAGCGCGGAGCGGATCTGTACGCCGCTGCTCAGCACCAGGCTCTGATTGCCCAGTACGCGGTTCAGCAGGTCTTTGGAATCCACATAGCCCACTACCTGATCGATATGACCGTCACACACCAGGAATTTAGAGTGCGGGTGGGTGGAGACTTTCTCTTTAATGCTCTCTTCGCTCTCGCGCAGGTCGAAATAGACCACGCTTTCACGGGAGGTCATCGAGGAAGGTACGGTACGTGATTCCAGCTCGAACACGTTCTCAATCAGCTCATGCTCCTGCTTGCGCAGTACGCCGGCCAGCGCGCCAGCTTCCACCACGGCGTAAATATCGTCGGACGTGATGTCGTCTTTACGCACCATCGGCAGTTTGAACAGGCGGAAAATCAGGTTCGCCATACCGTTGAACAGCCAGACCAGCGGACGGAAAATCATGATCGAGAAACGCATCGGGTTGATGATCCGGACGGCGACCGCCTCTGGTGCAATCATACCGATGCGCTTCGGGGTGAGATCCGCGAACAGGATAAACAGGCTGGTGACCAGTACGAATGAGCAGATAAAGCTGAGCTGTTGCGACAGTTCCGGCGACAGGAAGCGATCGAACAGCACCTGAAAGCTCGGGGAGAATGCCGCGTCGCCGACGATACCGCCCAAAATGGCGACGGCGTTAAGGCCGATTTGCACCACGGTAAAGAACAGGCCGGGTGTTTCTTGCAGTTTCAGCACTTTGGCCGCGTTGATGTTACCTTCGTCAGCCATCAGCTTCAGTTTAATCTTGCGCGAGGCAGCCAGAGAAATTTCCGATACAGAGAAGAAGGCGCTCACTGCGATCAGAAAAAGAATCAGTAAAATACTGTTTAACATAATCTATCCATACGTGCCGACGGGATGACGGCGCTCTTGAGGAAGGGTAATACATTGTAAAAAAGAGTTGCCGGACGCGTTTGACAGCGCCCGTTTTGCCGAAGCAAAAAACAGGCCGCGTATCGGCGGCCTGGATAGTATAGCAGCAGCCCGATAAGGCCCGCCAGTGGTTAAAAATTAACGCGTTAGGCCTGCGGGGGCAGACAAACGCCGATGCCGCCCAGTCCGCAGTAGCCGCCCGGATTCTTTTCCAGGTATTGCTGGTGGTCGTCTTCGGCGTAGTAGAACGGCGTGGCCGGGGCGATTTCGGTGGTGATGACGCGCTGGTCCCCGGCGGTGTCCATCGCCTGTTGGAAGCTGGCCAGGCTGCGCTCGGCGTCGGCCTGCTGTTCCGGCGTCAGGTAGTAGATTGCAGAACGGTACTGGGTGCCGATATCACCGCCCTGACGCATGCCCTGGGCCGGATCGTGATTTTCCCAGAACACCTGCAGCAGCTGCGGATAGCTGATGACTTTCGGATCGAAGATCACGCGCACCGCTTCGGCGTGGCCGGTCTGGCCGGTGCACACCTCATGGTAGGCCGGATTCGGCGTGTAGCCGCCGGTGTAGCCGGCGGCGGTGCTGTAGACGCCCGGCTGTTGCCAGAACAGGCGCTCGACCCCCCAGAAGCAGCCCATGGCGAAAATCGCCACGTCCATACCGGCCGGCACCTCTGTCATAGAGTGCTGAGTGACGATGTTGAGCGCGGCGACCGGCACCGGCGTGGCGCGCCCCGGCAGCGCGTTGGCCTGGTCGACCAGGCGAGATTTATCTGTATTTTGCACCGCGATTGACTCCTGTTGTCTTCATAAGAATTGGCACCAGACGGCATTGTGCGAGTTGTAACTCGTCGCTTATTTGCCCACAATAAGGCCGATGTTGCGTTTATGTGTAAGCTTAACGCAGTCTTTTGAGCGCAAAAAGCCAAGAATACGCCCTGTTTATGCCAATTTGTGCGCAGGTCGGTGGGAGTCGGCCAGGGGAGCGTCGCCATTTTGATAGCGTGGCGGCATGGTCAGACGATCTGAACGGCGGTTTTTACAGGAAAGTACAATAAATTAAGGAGAACGTGTGCCACGTTACCGTGTCCTTTGCGTTTTATGCGCGCTATTTGTCGCGCCTGCGGCGCTGTCGGCCAATTTGCGGCTGCAGGTCGAAGGGCTGAGCGGAGAGTTGGAGAAAAACGTGCGGGTTCGCCTGTCAGCCATCACCCCCGAAGAGGTGAGCGCCGACGGCCGTTTTCGTGCACGGGTAGAGCAGGCGGTGCGTCAGGGGCTGCGCGCGCTGGGTTATTATGAGCCAACCATTGAATTTACTCTCGACGACAACCCCAAGCTGTCGCGTCCGGTGCTGCATGCCAAGGTTAAGCCCGGCGAGCCGGTGCGTATTGCCGGCGCCAATATCACGCTGGAAGGCGGCGCCAAAACCGATGAAGACTATCTGGCGCTGGTGAAGAAGGGACGGCCGACCATCGGCGAGATCCTTAACCACGGCACCTATGAAAGCTTTAAAAGTTCCCTGAGCGGTCTGGCGCTGCGCAAAGGCTACTTTGACGCCGAGATGACCAAAAGCCAACTGGGCGTGTCGGAAGAGCTGCGTAAGGCGTACTGGGATTTTGACTTTAACAGCGGCGAGCGCTACCGCTTTGGTAAAGTGAAATTCGAAGGTTCGCAAATCCGCGAAGACTATCTGCAAAACCTGATCCCCTTCCATCAGGGGGAGTATTACAGCTCGCAGGATTTGGCCGAGCTGAACCGCCGTTTGTCTGCCACCAACTGGTTTAACTCGGTGGTGGTGTCGCCTGATTTTGAAGATGCCAAAGAGAGCAAGATCCTGCCGTTGGACGCGCTGGTAACGCCGCGCAGCCGCAATACGCTGGAAACCGGCGTGGGCTATTCCACCGATGTCGGGCCGCGGATAAAGGGCACCTGGAAGAAGCCCTGGCTGAACGATCGTGGCCACAGTCTGGAAACCAGCGCCTATATTTCGGCGCCGGAGCAGCAGCTGGATCTGACGTATAAAATTCCGCTGCAGAAGAGCCCGCTGGAAGAGTATTACCTGATGCAGGGCGGCTATAAGCGCAGCGACCTGAACGACACCAAGTCAGACAGCACCAAAGTGGTGGTATCGCGCAACTGGGACAAATCCAGCGGCTGGCAGTACGCCATCAATATGACCGGTCGTTTTGACCACTTTACCCAAGGTAATGTCACCAACACCACCGTGCTGCTGTATCCGGGCGCCAGCCTCAGCCGCACCCGCTCGCGCGGCGGCCTGATGCCGACCTGGGGCGACAGCCAGCGCTATTCCATTGACGTTTCCGATACCACCTGGGGCTCAGGCGTCGATTTTGCGCTGCTGCAGGCGCAGAACGTCTGGATCCGCACGCTGGCGGATAAACACCGCTTTGTGGCGCGTGGTCAGGTGGGTTGGATTGAAACCAATGACTTCGATAAGGTGCCGCCGGATCTGCGCTTCTTCGCCGGCGGTGACCGCAGCATCCGCGGCTACAAATACAAAGACATTTCGCCGCGCGACGCAGAGGGTAAGCTGACCGGCGCCTCTAAAATGCTGACCGGTTCGCTGGAGTATCAATACAATGTGACCGGCAAGTGGTGGGGCGCGGTGTTCGTCGACTCCGGCGAAGCGGTGAATGATATCAAACAGAGCAATTTCAAAACCGGCGCGGGCGTTGGCGTGCGCTGGCAGTCGCCGGTCGGGCCGGTGAAACTGGATATTGCCGCCCCGGTCGGGGATAAGGAAACCCACGGGATGCAGTTCTATATCGGTTTGGGGCCTGAACTATGAGCCTGGTGAAAAAGATTTGTCTTGGGTTGCTGATCGTTCTGCTGCTGCTGGTAGGGGGCGTTGCCTACCTGCTCGGCACCACCAACGGTCTGCATATGGTGCTCAACGGCGCGGCGCGCTGGGTGCCGGGGCTGGATATCGCCAGCGTCAGCGGCGGCTGGCGCGATCTGACGCTAAAAGGCGTGAAATACCAGATGCCGGGCGTGACGGTGAATGCCGGCCAGTTCCATCTGTCACTCGATTTGTCATGCTTTAAACGCAGTTCGCTGTGTGTGAACGCCTTGACCGCTGATGACGTCGACGTGGTGGTGAAAACCAGCGAAATGGCGCCGTCCGAGCCGGCGGCGGAGAGCAGCGAACCAACCACCGATCTCAGCACTCCCTACCCGATTATCCTGCGCAAACTGGCGCTGAATAACGTCAAGGTCAACGTTGACGACACCGCCATTTCACTCGGGGAGTTCAGCACCGGCGCCGAATGGCAGGAGCGCGCGCTGCAGCTGCAGCCGACCAAAATCGCTTCGCTGTTGATTGCCCTGCCGAAAACGCCGGCCAATCCGCTGCCGGAAGACGTACAGCCGGCGGTCGATATGGTGAAGAAAGCCGGAGAGAAAGCGGGCGATGCGCCGAAAACGGCGCCGCAGCCGGAAGAGCAACCGCTGGGCGAGACGCTGAAAGAACTGTTTGCCAAGCCGCTGCTGCCGGATCTGCCGGAAGTGCGTCTGCCGCTGGATATCACGGTGAAAGAGATCCGCGGTGAACAGCTGCGTCTGACCGGCGATACCGACGTGCTGATCACCAGTCTGCTGCTGAAGGCCAGCACCAAGGACCAGCATATCCAGTTGGACAACTTTGACGTCAGGTCGCCGCAGGGCACGCTGTTCGCGCACGGCCAGGCCACGCTGAAAGATAACTGGCCGGTGCAGATGAGCGCCAACAGCACGCTGAATATCGATCCGCTGAAAGGCGAAAAGGTGAAGCTGACCATCGGCGGCGGCCTGCGTGAAGCGTTGAACGTAGCGCTGAACCTGTCCGGACCGGTGGGGGCGCAGCTCGATCTGCAGACCGAGCTGGCGGAGGCGGGCTTACCGCTCTCACTGACGCTGCAGAGCAAACGGCTGAAGTGGCCGCTTACCGGCGTATCTCAGTACCAGGTGAATGACTTACGTCTGCGCCTTAACGGCAAAGCCACCGACTATGCGCTGTCGACGCGCGCCGATATCAAAGGGCAGGATCTGCCGCCGGCGCTGCTGACGTTGGACGGTAAAGGCAACGTCGAGCAGTTCAGACTTAACCGCCTGCGTCTGGCGGCGCTGCAGGGCAACACCGATCTGACCGCGCTGGTGGACTGGAGCAAGGCCATCAGCTGGACGTCGCAGCTGACGCTCAGCGGCATCAATACCGCCAAACAATGGCCGGAATGGCCGGCGAAGCTGAACGGCAAAATCACCACCCGCGGCAGTCTGTACGGCGGCAGCTGGCAGCTGCAGGTGCCGACGCTGCAGCTGGACGGCAACGTGAAGCAGAACAAGGTGTCGGCTCGCGGTTCGCTGAGCGGCAACGCCGCCGGTCAGTGGAAGATTCCCGGCGTCGACCTGGCGCTGGGGCGTAATAGCCTGAACGTGAAAGGGCAGCTGGACGAGAAAAGCTGGAATCTGGACGCCAACATCGACGCGCCGCAGCTGGATGGCGCGCTGCCGGGTCTGGGCGGCACGGCGAAGGGCCTGCTGAAGCTGCGCGGCAATCTGCAGGCGCCGCAGCTGCTGGCGGACCTGACCGCGTCCGGCCTGCAATGGCAGGCGCTGCATATCAAACGGGTGAAAGTAGACGGCGACGTGCGTTCCACCGATCAGATTCAGGGCCAGCTGGCGGTGCGGGTCGAACAGCTGAAGCAGGATGCGCTGGAGGTGAACCTGCTGCAGCTTGACGCTAAGGGCACGGAAAAGCAGCACACGCTGCAGCTGAAGGTTGACGGCAAGCCGGTTTCCGGCCAGTTGGCGCTGGCGGGCAGCTTCGATCGCCAGCAGCAGCGCTGGCGCGGCAATCTGAACAATACCCGTTTTGATACGCCGGTAGGCGAATGGCGCCTGACGCGCGCCATCGCGCTGGACTATCTGAATACCCAGCAAAAAATCAGCGTCGGCCCGCACTGCTGGCAGAACCCGGATGCTGAAGTCTGCGTGCCGAAAACCATCGAAGCCAGCGCCGCCAGCGGCCAGGCCAGCGTGGTGCTGAACCGCTTTGATCTGAAAATGATCAAACCGTTCCTCGGCCCGGAAACCGCGCTGAACGGCGTCTTTACCGGCCGCGCCGACGTGAGCTGGAAAGAGGGCGCCGCGCTGCCGCAGGCGAAGGTATCGCTGGTGGGCAACGGGGTGAAAGTAGTGCAGCAGGTGCAGGGCAACGCGCTGCCGATCGCCTTTGATACGCTGAACCTCAACGCGGGTGTTAACAACGGCCGCGCACAGGCCGACTGGCTGATTAAGCTGCATAACAACGGCCAACTGGACGGTAACATCCAGGTGACCGACCCGCAGAAGCAGCGCAATATCGCCGGTAACGTCAATATCGCCAATATTTCTCTGGCGATGCTCAACCCGGCGCTGATGCAGGGTGAAAAAGCCGCCGGTATGCTGAACGCCAATCTGCGGCTGGGCGGCAATGCGCAAAAACCGCTGGTATATGGGCGTCTGGCGCTGGACAAGGTGGATATTGACGGCAGTTGGATGCCGTTCGATATGACCGACGGCCGGCTGGCGATTGACTTCAACGGCATGAATTCGACGCTGGATGGCCTCATTACCACCACGCGCGGCCAACTGAACCTGACCGGCGATGCCGACTGGCGCGATATCAACGCCTGGCGGGCGCGCATCGCCGCTAAGGGCGACAAGCTGCGGGTGACGGTGCCGCCGATGGTGCGTATCGACGTGTCACCGGATTTGGTGTTTGAAGCGACGCCGCAGCTGTTTTCGCTTAACGGCAATGTGGATATCCCGTGGGCGCGCATTACCGTGCAGGAATTGCCGGAAAGCGCGGTCGGCGTCTCGTCGGATGAAGTGATGCTGGATAAACAGCTGAAACCGATCCAGCCCAAGAGCACCGCGGTGGCGATTAACAGTAACCTGATGATTCACGTGGGCGACGATGTGCGGCTGGATGCGTTCGGTCTGAAGGCGCGGCTCAAGGGCGACCTGAAAGTGGTGCAGGATAAGCGTGGCCTGGGGCTGAACGGCCAGATTGATATCCCGGCCGGCCGTTTCCACGCCTATGGTCAGGACTTGATCGTACGTAAGGGACAATTATTGTTCTCCGGCCCGCCGGATCAGCCATACTTGAATATGGAGGCGATTCGTAACCCGGAAGCCACCGAGGATGATGTGACCGCCGGGGTGCGCGTCACCGGACTGGCGGACGCGCCGAAGCTGGAAGTGTTCTCCGATCCGGCCAAATCGCAGCAAGAGGCGCTGTCTTACCTGCTGCGCGGACAGGGTCTGAGCAACTCCGGCGCCGACGGCAACGCGATGACGTCGATGTTAATTGGCATGGGGGTTGCGCAAAGTGGTCAACTTGTGGGTAAAATCGGCGAAGCATTTGGCGTTAGTAATCTGGCACTTGATACCGCCGGCGTTGGCGACAGCTCCCAGGTTGTCGTGAGTGGTTATGTCCTCCCCGGCTTACAAGTAAAATATGGGGTGGGTATTTTCGACTCGCTGGCTACGTTGACGTTGCGTTACCGCCTGATGCCTAAGTTGTATCTTGAAGCGGTGTCTGGTCTCGACCAGGCGCTAGATTTGCTCTATCAGTTTGAGTTTTAGCAATGCGAATAATTGTCTACGGCAGTTTACGACGCAAACAGGGAAACAGCCATTGGATGACCAACGCCCAATGGTTAGGCGAGCATGAGCTCGAAGGCTATCAGATTTATAATCTGGGCCATTACCCGGCAGCGATCCCTGGAGAGGGCACGATACACTGTGAGGTGTACCGTATTAACTCATCGATTTTGGCCGAGCTTGACGAGCTTAAAAGCAACACCAAGGACTATAAGCGCGAACTGATCCAGACGCCTTATGGTAGTGCGTGGATCTACCTGTATCGACACAGCGTAGAGGGGTATCCGCTGATTGAAAGCGGTGACTGGCTGAAGCGTCACGACGAAGCATAATAAAAAACACCGCTCATTGAGCGGTGTTTTTTTTCATCGGCGGCGCAAAAAAAATTATTTTTTAGCGGCGCGCTCGAAGGAAGCCACGATCTCTGCTTTAGCGGCAGCGGCGTCGTCCCAACCTTCAACTTTCACCCACTTGCCTTTTTCCAGATCTTTGTAGTGCTCGAAGAAGTGAGCGATCTGGGCTTTCAGCAGTTCTGGCAGGTCGTTCACATCTTTGATGTGATCGTACTCTTTGCTCAGCTTGCTGTGCGGTACGGCCAGCAGTTTGGCGTCTTCACCGGCTTCGTCGGTCATTTTCAGTACGCCAACCGGACGGCAGCGAATCACTGAGCCTGGCTGCAGCGGGTATGGGGTTGGCACCAGCACGTCAACCGGGTCGCCATCCAGGGACAGGGTGTTGTTGATGTAGCCGTAGTTGCACGGATAGAACATCGCGGTGGACATGAAACGGTCAACGAACAGCGCTCCGGTTTCTTTGTCAACTTCATATTTGATCGGGTCAGCGTTGGCTGGGATTTCGATCACAACGTAGATGTCTTCTGGCAGGTCTTTACCCGCAGGTACCTGATTCAAGCTCATGTCGGTTTCCTTTTTTCAAACCAGAAATGGAGTGCCGGGTATTATAGCCAAAACGTGATCAAAGTAATGACCTTTTTGGCTTCAGACAGGGTATCAGCGAGCATTTAGGACAGACGGCAACCGCCGCGGGATGTGAGCCGCAGCGGATGGCCGGAGGGGGCTGAGAGCAGCGTTTTTTACGCCTTGAGGGCGAGGTTATGTTAATAACTGTTTCAGGTGGTTATTTGTTGGTTTATCTTTTCTGTCGCTGGTTTTATTGCTCATCGGTTGGTTTTTATATGACGTGCCACCTGTCTATTTAAAAGATTAGGATGCTTAGACAACGTTATATTTCTGTTCGCTGGGAGGGGAAGTCGGAATCAGCATTGCTTGCTGGTTGGTGGGGCGCCGTGCACTTACCCATCACTTTGCTCAGACCATGATATCAACCCGTTATGCTCTCCATCGCCCCTGTCTGCATGAGGAATTTTGGGGATTATTACTTGTTCAGCATCAAGTTTCCTCCTCGCCTGTCGATAACCTAGCAAATAACAATGACGTGCTGCGGCGACGTCCTGCGTTTTACCACCCTACATCTCTGTAACCACTTATTGTCGATAGCCAGGAAAAATCCATGCTAAATAAAATTACGGTGAAGGCCGGGCTGCTTGCCCTGCTTAGCCTGCTGACGGTATTGCTGATTATGGTCAGCATTATCGGTGTCAATGCCATCAACCAGGGGTCGCGCTCGCTGCATACCCTGAACCAGATCCTGGGCGAGGAGCTGGGGTCGCTGGCGAACAGTTCCAACCTGACGCTGCGCGCGCGTACCGCCGCGTCTCTGGCGGTACGCCAGCGTGAAGTGGGCCAGATCGCAGTGTCTGACGCTACCGTCGGGCGTATTTACGGCTATCTGGCGCAGTCGCAGCGTGAAATGGCGAAGTTCGTCGGCGTAGGGACGGTCACCGAGCGTGGCAGAGAGTTGTCCGAGCATTTGCAGGCCAGTTATCGCGCTTATCAGGAACAGGGCGTGCGTCCGATGGCCGATGCCATCAAAGCCGGCCAGATTGACGAGTACTACCATATCCAGGAAACGCGAATTTCTAAGCTGAGCATCGCATTTGAAAACGATCTGGGTGAATTCCGCCGTTTTGCCATGGAAATAGGGCAGTTGCAGGTGAGTGACGCAGAGGGCAACGCCAGCACCAAGATTGCGTTAATCGTGGCGGCCGGGATACTTAGCGTGCTGCTGGCGGTGCTGGCCTGGTTTGCCCTGCGGCTGATCATTTTGCGCCCGCTGGATACGTCGATCGCCGAGCTGGAGCATATCGCCAACGGCAATCTGACCCGCGAGATCCGCGGTGAAGGTGATACTGAAATGGGGCGTCTGATCCGGGCGATGCAGCGCATGCAGCAGTCGCTGATGATGTCGGTCAGCAAGGTGCGCGACGCCAGCAGCCAGATTGACGTCGGTTCCCGCGAACTGGCGGCCGGCAACATCCACCTGGCGCAGCGTACCGAAGAGTCGGCGGCTTCGCTGGAAGAGACCGCCGCCAGCATGGAGCAGTTGACCTCTACGGTTAAAATGAATGCGGAAAATGCCGAGCAGGCCAATCAACTGGCGCTCAGCGTATCTGATGTCGCCGATCGCGGCAGCGACGTGGTCAGTCAGGTCAAAGATAAAATGCTGGCGATCACCGACAGCTCCCGCCGCATCGCCGATATCATCAGCGTGATGGACGGCATCGCATTTCAAACCAACATTCTGGCGCTGAATGCGGCGGTTGAGGCGGCACGGGCGGGTGAGCAGGGGCGCGGCTTTGCCGTCGTCGCCGGCGAGGTACGCAATCTGGCGCAGCGCAGCGCGCAGTCGGCCAAGGAGATTAAAGGATTGATTGAAGCGTCGCAGGCGCGGGTGCAGGAAGGCGAGCAGATGGCGGAGTCGGCGGCGCAAACCATGAACGGCATTGCCGAGGAGGTCGGACGCGTTACGGCGCTGATGCGCGAAATCTCGGCGGCGACCCGCGAGCAGAGCGGCGGCATCGAGCAGGTGAATCTGGCGGTAGCGCAGATGGATCAGGTGGCGCAGCAGAATGCGGCGCTGGTGGAAGAATCCGCCGCCGCAACGCGCTCGCTGGAAGAGCAGGCCCAGTCATTGGCGCAGAGCATGGCGGCGTTCAAACTATAATACGATGACGGCGCAGCGTGCTGCGCCGCGGGGCCTGACGGTCCCGGCGTCGAAGGCGTTACTCGTCCGGATAGTCGGCGATAAAGCGTTCGGCGTCTTCTACCATCGATTTGGTGCCGACGAAGAATGGCGCGCGCTGGTGCAGTTTCTGCGGCGTGATATCCAGGATACGGGTTTTACCGTCGCTGGCTTTACCACCGGCCTGTTCGGCCAGAAACGCCATCGGGTTGCATTCATACAGCAGACGCAGCTTGCCTTGCGGGTGGCTGGCGGTGCTTGGGTAAATATAAATGCCGCCTTTCAGCAGGTTGCGGTGGAAGTCGGCAACCAGAGAACCGATATAGCGTGAGGTATAAGGGCGCTGCGTTGCTTCGTCCTGTTCCTGACAGTATTTGATGTATTTCTTCACGCCGAGAGGGAACTTGATGTAGTTGCCTTCGTTGATGGAATACATGTTGCCGGATTCCGGGAAGCGCACTTTCTCATGGGAGAGGCAGAACACGCCCAGCGAAGGATCGTAGGTAAAGGCATGGACGCCATAACCGGTGGTGTACACCAGCATGGTGGAAGAGCCGTAAACCACGTAACCGGCCGCGACCTGGGCGCTGCCCGGCTGCAGGAAGTCTTCTTCGGTCACCGGCGTGCCGATAGGGGTGATACGGCGATAGATGGAGAAGATCGTCCCGACGGAGACGTTAACATCGATGTTGGACGAGCCGTCCAACGGATCCATCAGCACTACATACTTGCCGTTTTCAGCACGGTCGCCGTCAAAGATGACGATCTCGTCTTCTTCTTCAGAAGCGATGCCCGCCACTTCGCCGCGCGCTTTCAGCGCTGCTTTCAGCTTTTCGTTCGCGTACAGGTCCAGTTTCATCTGAACTTCGCCCTGTACGTTGGAAACGCCGCTGGCGCCCAAAATATCCACCAGACCCGCTTTGTTGATGTCGCGGTGGATGATTTTTGCGCCCAGTTTGATGGCCGACAGCAGTGCGGTCAATTCGCCGGTGGCGTGAGAGAAGTCGTGTTGTTTCTCGACGATAAATTCGCCTAACGTTTTCATGACACAATCCCTGAATCTACGGATGGATAGCAGTTTTTAACAAACCGCCAACGTTTGTGCCAGCAGTGTAGCCCAAAGCGTCGCGCTATTCATAGGCAAATCCATTTCTTCTGGACGATTCTGAGCGTTAGAATAAGCGCACATTCGACGTACTCAAATGAGAAACCTATGCGCATTCACATTCTTGGCATCTGTGGCACCTTTATGGGCGGACTGGCGGTACTGGCCCGCTCGCTTGGACATGAGGTCACGGGGTCTGACGCTAACGTCTATCCACCGATGAGCACGCTGTTGGAAAAACAGGGGATCGCGCTGATCCAGGGGTACGATCCGGCACAGCTGGATCCCGCGCCGGATCTGGTGATCATCGGCAACGCCATGACGCGCGGCAACCCGTGCGTTGAGGCGGTGCTGGAGCAGAGTATTCCCTATGTATCCGGCCCGCAGTGGCTGCACGACTATGTGCTGCGCGATCGTTGGGTGCTGGCGGTGGCCGGCACCCACGGTAAAACCACCACCGCCGGTATGGCGGCCTGGATCCTGGAAGCCTGTGGTTATCAGCCCGGCTTTGTGATCGGCGGCGTACCCGGCAACTTTGACGTTTCCGCGCGCCTGGGCGGCAGCCCGTTCTTTGTGATTGAGGCCGATGAGTACGACAGCGCCTTCTTCGACAAGCGTTCCAAGTTTGTGCATTACAGCCCGCGTACGTTGGTCATGAACAATCTGGAGTTTGACCACGCGGATATTTTCGACGACCTGAAGGCCATCCAGAAACAGTTCCACCATCTGGTGCGCATCGTGCCGGGCCAGGGCAAAATTATTCTGCCGGACAATGACGCCAACCTGAAACAGGTGATGGCAATGGGCTGCTGGAGTGAGCAGGAACTGGCGGGCGAAGAGGGAACCTGGCGCGCCGAGAAGCTGACCACCGACGCCAGCCATTACGCCGTCTGGCTGAACGGCGAGAAAGTGGGCGAGGTCAACTGGTCGCTGGTGGGGGAACACAATATGCACAATGGCCTGATGGCGATTGCGGCGACCCGCCATGTCGGCGTCGCGCCGGCCGATGCCTGCCGTGCGCTGGGCGACTTTATCAATGCCCGCCGCCGTCTGGAACTGCGCGGCGAAGCCAACGGTGTGACGGTCTATGATGATTTTGCCCACCACCCGACGGCGATTCTGGCCACCCTGGCGGCGCTGCGAGGCAAGGTTGGTGGTACCGCGCGTATTCTGGCGGTGCTGGAACCGCGCTCCAACACCATGAAGATGGGCATCAGTAAAAACGATCTGGCTCCTGCCCTTGGCCGCGCCGATGAAGTGTTCCTGTATCAGCCGAATCATAATCCGTGGCAGGTGGCGGAAGTGGCGGAGGCCTGCGTACAGCCGGCCCACTGGAGCGCCGACGTGGATGCACTGGTGGAGATGGTGGTGAAAACCGCCCAGCCGGGCGATCACGTTCTGGTGATGAGTAACGGCGGTTTCGGCGGTATTCACGATAAACTGCTGGCGGCGCTGGCGCAGCGGACAAAGTAAACCTACAGGTCGATGCCGGCGTTATATGCTGATGATAAAAAGCCGCTTTGCGGCTTTTTTCTTGCCCATAAAAAAGCCCCCGCGAGCGGGGGCAATGGGGTTTCGTCGGATAGGACGACGAGGGGTTCTTCAGAGAATTCGCGTTAACGTCAGAACTCGGCAGTGGCATTGACGAGGATAATCAGCTCAGTCAACACGTCCCTGAATGGTTATTTATAGATTTCGGCCGTGGCGTGCCAGTTGCCGTTCTCACGGGCTTCAATAATGCGGTAGGCTTTGGCGCCCTGTTGGTCGGCCTTATCGGACAGCGCCTGGCGAACGTCTGACGGTGAACCGGCGACGCCGCTGGCGGTCACGGTGCCGACAGACTGCAGGGTGCTGGCCTGTTCATTGCTCACCAGCGTGGCGGCTGAAGCGCCAAAAGAGACGGCTGACAGCAGCGCCATCGCTGCAATCGAAAATTTCATGTTCATGATGGTAGTCCTTGATGCTAATCGGTAACGGCCTGGAAGGACGGGTTGTTTTTTTATTCTTGAAGACCGTTATGGGTATAGCGTTGCCAGAGATTTATTCGTCCGTTATCGGAGCGTTCTTGAGTACTTATTTGTAGATTTCTGCCGTGGCGTGGAAGTTGCCTTCATTACGCGCTTCAATCACGCGAAAAGCGGTGGCGCCTTTGGCATCGGCTTTATCAGACAGCGCCTGACGGATATCGGAAGGCGCTGCGGCAACGCCGCTGACGGTAATGGTGCCTGCCGGCTGCAGTTTTGCTGCCTGCTCCGTGTTAACGGATTGTGCTGCAAAAGCACCGAACGAAAGCATAGACAGCACGCCAAGAGTCACAACAGTAGTTTTAACTTTCATGATTTGACCTCGTAGAATTCTTTTATCAGTTCCTGTGAACTGTGATTCATGTCACGGAAATGAGTATACAGCTAGTAACCCGAAAAATTAATAGTTTGCTAACAGTTCCCTATGAAACTTTATCATTATGCTTACCATTTCTTATAACCCACAGGAATAAAAAGTGATTATAAAATGGTCTTTTGATGTTAATTTTCTGTAATATCAAGCAAGTGAGTGACTTTGTCGAAAAGTGCGGAATCGGTCATCTGTGGAAAAATGCAGTGATGAAATGTGGCGAATGATGACGTTGCCGGAGCGATCGTCGTTATTGGCGTGACAGCGAAAAAGTATGCAATAGCCGGGGAGGTTAGGAGGCATGCGTAATACGCGGCCGCAGACCGCGTATTACCGGGAAGTGATAATTACAGTTCCTGTTCGAACAGCGCCAGAATGGCTTCATACAGCTGGCGGGCGGTGAAGGCGCTGGCCGGCGTAACGAAGATGGTGTCATCACCGGCGATGGTGCCGAGGATGCCTTCTGATTTGCCCAGAGAGTCGAGCAGGCGGGCGATCAGCTGTGCTGCGCCAGGGCTGGTGTGGATGACCACCACGGCATCGTTGTGGTCAACGTCGAGCACCAGATTCTTCAGCGGGCTGGTGGTGGTGGGCACCCCCAGTTCGGCGGGAAGGCAGTACACCATCTCCATTTTGGCATTACGCGTGCGTACCGCGCCGAACTTGGTCAGCATGCGTGATACTTTGGATTGGTTAATGTTTTCGAAGCCTTCTTCTTGCAGCGCCAAAACGATCTCGCCTTGCGAACTGAATTTTTCTTCCTTCAATAACGCCTTGAACGCTTTGATCAGATCTTCCTGCTTTGCGGGATTACGCATTTTGCACCGTGGAATGTTGCCAATAGATGTCATTATTATGCATATAGATGAATTTTTATGCAATAAAACCAGGGGGTCGACCAGCAAAAAACGGCCGGAACGACGGGGAAAGGGCGTTATTTTAGCAAAATACGAGTGTCATGAATATGCCCTTTCTCACAGGATTCATCGGCGGAGAATGGTGAATAAAATGTTATTAAAATGATGTTGTTCTGATGTTGCGTAAGGGTGTAATGTAACGGCCGGTTAACTTGCGCGTGAATAACTTCGCACAATTTTCGATTACTGTGCGCTATGCCCTTCATGCACCAGTTATTTAATCTAAAATGTCCGCGATCACGGTTATTTTATTGCGTCAGTTCTCAATCCAATGCTTAAGTGATTGTTTTTAAGGCGCGATAACATAAGTTCCGTAACCCAGAATTCACGGCGCTTTTATATTTAAGATAATACAAGGAGTATAGGATGAAAGTTGCAGTTCTCGGCGCAGCTGGCGGTATTGGCCAGGCCCTTGCCCTTTTACTCAAGACCCAGCTACCTGCAGGTTCTGAACTCTCCCTCTACGACATTGCCCCCGTTACGCCAGGCGTTGCCGTTGACTTAAGCCACATCCCGACCGCCGTTACCATCAAAGGCTTCGGCGGCGAAGACGCCACGCCGGCGCTGCAGGGCGCCGATGTGGTGCTGATTTCCGCTGGCGTAGCACGCAAGCCGGGCATGGATCGTTCCGATCTGTTCAACGTTAACGCCGGCATCGTGCGTAACCTGATTGAACAAGTGGCGAAAACCTGCCCGAAAGCATGCATCGGTATTATCACCAACCCGGTGAACACCACCGTCGCCATTGCGGCGGAAGTGTTGAAGAAAGCGGGCGTGTACGACAAAAACAAACTGTTCGGCGTGACTTCGCTGGATATTATCCGTTCCAACACCTTCGTGGCTGAGCTGAAAGGCAAAAAGCCGGAAGAGCTGAACGTGCCGGTCATCGGCGGCCACTCTGGCGTAACCATTCTGCCTCTGCTGTCTCAGATTCCGGGCGTGAGCTTTACCGATCAGGAAGTGGCCGACCTGACCAAGCGTATTCAGAACGCGGGTACTGAAGTGGTTGAAGCCAAAGCCGGCGGCGGATCGGCTACGCTGTCCATGGGCCAGGCGGCGGCACGCTTTGGTCTGTCTCTGGTGCGTGCGCTGCAGGGTGAGCAGGGCATTGTCGAATGCGCCTATGTGGAAGGCGATGGCAAATACGCCCGCTTCTTCGCACAGCCGCTGCTGCTGGGTAAAAACGGCGTTGAAGAACGTAAAGACATCGGTACGCTAAGCGCCTTTGAGCAAAAAGCGCTGAGCGATATGCTGGACGTTCTGCATAAAGATATCGAGCTGGGCGAGACGTTTATCAACAACTGATTGACCCCACCGCGTGATACAAAGGCCGCCGGCGTGTTCCCGGCGGTTTTTTTATGCCCTGACGTCAGGATTTTATCCGACTCTTGCGGTCCAGCAAACGCCGGGTTTCGGGATCAAAATAGCGACTTGGCCAGATCTCCGAAGGGTGAACGTTCAGCGCCTCGGCGATCAGCCACTCGCCTTTCGGCCAGGGGCGGGACAGGGCGTTCGCCAGGGTTGAGGAACTGAGTCCGGCGCTGCGCGATACTGCTGCCAGTGTCGTACCCTTCTTACGTAGTGCTGCAATGACATCGGCAGGATGCCAATCTTCACTCCTTGAATTCATGTTGATCTTCCTTTTTTGATTAGCCAAAGTGACGTTAGTGGTATAACTAACGCGTTCGTATTAATCGTTTGTACAACACGAATCGGTTATACGGAAACAAGAATACCATTATTTTTCTAAAAACAACCTTTGTTTTCCAAAAATAATGGTGATGCATAATCTTCAGAGACGATGGCTATGAAAAGTGAGTGGTTTTCTGCCAAGGAATTGACTGGCATTGCGGGGTTGCCTTCCTCGCCACAGGGAATTAACCAGATGGCGCGTCGGGAAAAATGGGTGAGTCAGCGTCGGAAAGGCATACAGGGCAAAGCGGTGGAATACCATATCGACAGCCTGCCGCCAGGTGTGCGCAATGCTTTGATGTTGAAGGAGGACTCTGCAGGCTATACTGCTGAAAGACAGGATCCGCTGGCGGTATGGAACGCCTATTTTCACCATATGTCGGACGACGAAAGGGAGCGGATACTGGCGTTTTTGCTGCGTGAGGGCATTGGCGGACTGCTGGCGCTTATCGCCGAAGGTCGTCAACGATAAGCGCCGGTAAAGCGCCCGGAAAAGATTAAGAAATAATTTCTTAAAATTCGCGCTGCACTGCCAGGTGCGCCAGTCCTTCCAGCGCGGTGCGGTATTCTGACGGCGGCAGCGCTTCCAGCGCGCTGATGGCTTTGTCGGCTTCCTCTTCCGCGCGTTGGCGGGTGTAGACCAGCGAGCCGCACTGTTCCATCGCCGCCAGCACCGGTTCCAGCAGATGACGGCCGTTGCCTTGTTCAATGGCGCCGCGAATCATTGCCGTCTGCTCCGGGCTGCCGTTATGCATGGCGTGCAGCAACGGCAGCGTAGGTTTGCCTTCATTCAGGTCATCGCCGGTGTTTTTGCCCAGCGTGCTGCCGTCGGCGCTGTAATCCAGCAGATCGTCAATCAGTTGGAAAGCGGTGCCGAGATAGCGGCCATAATCCTGCAGCGCCTGCTCCTGCTCCGGCGTGGCGCCGGACAAGATGGCGGAAGATTGCGCTGCCGCTTCAAACAGACGCGCCGTCTTGCTGTAGATCACCCGCATATAGCTCTCTTCACTGATATCCGGATCGTTGACGTTCATTAACTGCAGCACTTCACCTTCGGCGATCACGTTGACCGCTTCCGACATCAGCGCCAGCACGCGCAATGATTCCAGACTGGTCATCATCTGGAAGGCGCGGGTATAAATGAAGTCGCCGACCAGCACGCTGGCGGCGTTGCCGAACGCGGCGTTGGCGGTCGCCTTGCCGCGGCGCATATCGGATTCATCAACCACATCGTCATGCAGCAGGGTCGCGGTGTGGATAAACTCAATCAGCGCGGCGATGGTAATGTGCTTGTCACCCTCCGACTGCAGCGCCCGGGCAGCCAGGACGGCGATCATCGGCCGGATGCGTTTACCGCCACCGCTGATAATGTAATAGCCAAGCTGATTGATGAGCGTGACTTCGGAATTCAACTGTTCGAGAATTGTTGCATTCACTGCCGCCATATCTTGCGCGGTTAACTCAATAATTTGATCTAGGTTCATTGTATTGTTTTCAGCTGTGTTTCTCTTCACCGCGATGAGAACGCTGCTCACATCGGTACATGGCGGTAACTGTGCCTATGATTGTACTTGAAAAACGGCTTAGATAAACGCCACGAAAGAAACTGTGCTTTTTTTCTTCTTTTTTCTACTTCAGTCGAGATTCTGCTCTTGTCATGTGCTGTATTTTTGCGTAGAATTCGCGCCCTATTGTGAATATTTATAGCGCGCTCTGTACTAATCATCGAGCACGCGGAAAGCGGAGTTTTATATGTACGCGGTTTTCCAAAGTGGTGGTAAACAACACCGAGTAAGCGAAGGTCAGACCGTTCGCTTGGAAAAGCTGGACATCGCAACTGGTGAAGCGGTTGAGTTTGACCAGATTCTGATGATCGCTAATGGCGAAGATATCAAAATCGGCGTTCCTTTCGTCGATGGCGGCAAGATCAAAGCTGAAGTCGTTGCACACGGTCGTGGCGAGAAAATTAAAATCGTTAAGTTTCGTCGTCGTAAACACCACCGTAAGCAGCAGGGCCACCGTCAGTGGTTCACTGACGTTAAAATCACCGGCATCAGCGCTTAAGTTAGGAGAGCGGATTAATGGCACACAAAAAGGCTGGCGGCTCGACTCGTAACGGTCGCGATTCAGAAGCTAAACGTCTGGGCGTAAAACGCTTTGGCGGCGAAGCAGTACTGGCAGGCAGCATCATCGTTCGTCAACGTGGCACCAAGTTCCACGCGGGCACCAACGTAGGCTGTGGCAAAGACCACACTCTGTTTGCTTTGAAAGACGGTAAAGTCAAATTCGAAGTTAAAGGCCCGAGCAATCGTAAATTCATCAGCATCGAAGCTGAATAATTTTTCGAGCCTTAATAAATAGATGTAAGCCCTGCAATTCGTTGCGGGGCTTTTTACATTTATAGCCAACCTATTTTAAACCTTGGCTATTCAGGAATGACAGCGCGCAGGCAGATGACGCATGGAAACAAAACAGCAGGTCGGGGTCGGTATTTCTCTGGCGTTAACCACGGCGGTTTGCTGGGGTGCGTTGCCGATAGCCATGAAAGAAGTCCTACAGGTGATGACGCCGTTTACCATCGTCTGGTATCGCTTTACCATTGCGGCGATCGGGTTGGGCATTATTCTGACGCTGCGCGGCCGTTTGCCGCCGGTGAAAATTTTTCGCCAGCCGCGTTGGCTGTTGCTGTTGGCGATCGCCACCGCCGGGCTGCTGGGGAACTTTGTGTTTTTCAGCTCCTCGCTGCAGTACCTTAGCCCGACGGCTTCACAGGTTATCGGCCAGCTATCGCCGGTAGGCATGATGTTCGCCAGCGTGCTTATCCTGAAAGAGCGGATGCGCATTACCCAGGTGATTGGCGCGTTGATGCTGATTTGCGGGCTGATGCTGTTTTTCAACATCAGCCTGGTTGAGATTTTTACCCGCCTGACGGATTACACCCTGGGGGTGCTGTTGGGCGTCTGTGCCGCGACGGTGTGGGTCACCTACGGCCTGGCACAAAAGGTCTTGCTACGCCGGCTGGCGTCGCCGCAGATCCTGGTAATGTTGTACACTTTATGTGCAGTTGCATTATTCCCCTTGGCGCAGCCGGGGATGATTTTTCAGCTGAGCGGCTGGCAACTGGCCTGCCTGCTGTTTTGTGGTGCGAATACGCTGATTGGCTATGGCGCGCTGGCAGAGGCGATGGCGCGTTGGCAGGCGGCGCAGGTGAGCGCGTTAGTAACGCTGACGCCGCTGTTTACCCTGTTGTTTTCAGATTTATTGGCGTTGGCATGGCCGCAGATGTTTGCCGCCCCGACGTTGAATGTCGTCGGTTACGTGGGTGCTTTTGTGGTGGTTGCGGGCGCAATGTTTTCCGCAATTGGTCACCGGTGGTGGCCGCGACGGGCAGAAAACCTCCTGGTTGCTCCTATCAAGCAGCCCGGTGAATGATTTACGGAGACGGAAAATGAAGTTTGTAGATGAAGCAGCGATATTGGTCGTTGCAGGTGACGGTGGTAATGGTTGCGTCAGCTTCCGTCGCGAAAAATATATCCCGAACGGCGGCCCGGATGGCGGCGACGGCGGCGACGGCGGCGATGTCTACCTGCTGGCGGACGAAAACCTGAACACGCTGATCGATTATCGCTTTGAGAAGTCCTTCCGTGCGGAACGCGGTCAGAACGGCCAGAGCCGTGACTGTACCGGCAAACGCGGTAAAGACATCGTGATCAAAGTGCCGGTCGGCACCCGGGTGAAAGATCAGGGCACCGGCGAGATCCTCGGCGATATGACGCGCCATCAGCAGCGCCTGATGGTAGCGAAGGGCGGCTGGCACGGCCTGGGCAACACCCGCTTCAAATCCTCGGTCAACCGTGCCCCGCGCCAGAAAACCAACGGTACGCCGGGTGAAGCGCGCGATGTCCTGCTGGAGCTGATGCTGCTGGCGGATGTCGGCATGCTCGGCCTGCCGAACGCGGGCAAATCCACCTTTATCCGCGCGGTATCTGCCGCCAAGCCGAAAGTGGCGGACTACCCGTTCACCACGCTGGTGCCAAGTCTGGGCGTGGTGCGTATGGACAGCGAACAGAGCTTCGTGGTGGCGGATATTCCAGGGCTGATTGAAGGTGCCTCGGAAGGCGCCGGCCTGGGCATTCGTTTCCTGAAGCACCTGGAGCGTTGCCGCGTGCTGCTGCACCTGGTGGATATCGATCCGATTGACCAGACCGATCCGGTAGAAAACGCCCGTGTGATTATCAACGAGCTGAATCAGTACAGTGAAAATCTGGCGCATAAGCCGCGCTGGCTGGTGTTCAACAAAGTTGACCTGCTGGGTGAAGAAGCCTCTGCTGAACGCGCCAAGGCGATTGTTGACGCGCTGGGGTGGGAAGATAAGTACTACATGATCTCTGCGGCCAGCCATCTTGGCGTCAAAGAGCTGTGCTGGGATGTGATGAACTTCATCAACAGCCAGCCGAAAGCGATGGCTCTCGAAGAGAGCGCACCGGAAAAGGTCGAGTTTATGTGGGACGATTACCACCGTAAACAGCTGGCGGAAGTAGAAGCCGAAGCCGACGACGACTGGGATGATGACTGGGATGAAGATGACGACGAAGGCGTCGAAATCATTTACCAGAAATAATCATCGCTACAGCTATCAGGCCCCGCACTGCGGGGCCTTTTTTATGGCTTCAGCGGGTTGGCGGGCAGCCAGCAGCGTGCGTTAAGACCGCTGGCGTCCTGGCGGTTTTCCAGCGTCAGGCGGCCCTGGTGCAGTTGGATGATGCGGATGACGATATTCAGCCCCAGCCCGCTGCCGCCATAGCGCTGGTCCATTCTTCTGAAAGCTTGGGTCAACTCTCCGGCCATCTCTTGCTTAATGCCCGGTCCCTCATCGATCACCTGCAGCCGGTGGCCGCCGTTTTGCACATCAAGGCTGATGAGAATAGCGCTGCCCGGCGGGCCGTAGCGGTGGGCATTTTCCACCAGATTACGCAGCAGCAGGCGAAGTAATACCGGATCGCCATGGGTGACGGCCTCCGTCGGGAGTTGCCACACCAGCCGTTGATTGCGCCGTTGTGCCAGTTCTTCCAGCTCCTCGCGCAGCGGTGTGATGACATCCGCGATCCAGTCGAAACGTTGATAGTGGCCGCCGGCAAACTTCTGTCCGGCGCGCGACAGCATCAACAATTGTTCGACGGTATGCATCAGTTGGTCGATGCGCGCGATCAGCGGGGTGCTTGCCCGCACGCCCTGCTGTTCCATCAACTCCAGATGCAAACGAATGCCGGCCAGCGGCGTACGCAGCTCGTGAGCCGCGTCGGCGGTAAACAGCCGCTCCTGCTGAATGGTGTTATTGAGCCGCGAAAACAGCTGATTGAGCGCGGTGGTGACCGCCATCACTTCCCGGCTGTCGTTATTGACCGGCAGCGGTGACAGGTTGTCGGCGGAACGCTTTTCCAGCCGGTTCTGCAGCTGATTAAGCGGGCGGATGATCCAGCTGATGGCCCAGAACGAGGCGATCAGCGTGACAATCATCATAATCAGCGACGGCGCCAGCAATGAAGCGATCGCCTCGGCGATTTCACCGTCGACCTTTTCGGTGCGCACCTGAGCCGACAGGGTTTCATCGACCAGAAAACCGATCTGTTCCCGGCTTTCATGCCATAGCCACAGCGCGCTGATCAACTGGGTGACCAGCAGAATAAGCGCCAACATCAGCAACAGGCGGCGCCGCATGCTGATCATGGCAACGGCTCCAGACGGTAGCCGATGCCGCGTACCGTGCGGATGCGATCCTTGCCCAGCTTGCGGCGCAGGTTATGGACGTGCACTTCGAGGGTGTTGGAGCCGAGATCGTCATTCCAGGCGTATAAATCCTGTTGCAGCAGTTCACGGTTTACCGTCTGGCCGGCGCGCATAATCAGCCGCGACAGAATGGCAAACTCTTTTGGCGTGACGTCGATAGGCTGCTGTTGCAGGTAAACCTGCTGGCTGGAGAGATTGAGCGTGAGATCGTCCTGTTGTAGCAGGTTGTCGCTGTGGCCCTGATAACGACGGATGAGCGCCCTGACGCGCGCCAGCAGCTCAACCAGCGCAAAGGGCTTAACCAGGTAGTCATCGGCACCGGCGTCCAGCCCGTCGACGCGGTCTTCCAGCGCGTCGCGGGCGGTGAGAATCAACACCGGCAGGTCTATCTGCCGGCGGCGCCACTGTCGCAACAGCGCGCCGCCATCAACGTCGGGCAGGCCGAGATCGAGAATAACCATGCTGTACTGGCTGGTGTCGATCAGCGTATTGGCCTGCGCCGCCGACAGGGCGCAGTCGCAGGCGTAACCCTCGGCGGCCATCGCCATGGCCAGCCCCTGTTGTAACAGCTCATCGTCTTCGACAATCAATAGCTTCACGTCGGGGCTCCCGGTAACTGGTTACTCAGTTATTCTGATAGATATCCCGATACAGCCGGCTTTCGAAACGCACCAGCGGGATCCGGCGCTGACGCTGATCTTCCGGCGGTACGGCGTAACCTGACAGATACTGCACAAACGCCATACGCTGACCGCTGGCGGTGGTGATAAAGCCTGCCAGATTATAGACGCCCTGTAGCGCGCCGGTTTTCGCCGAGACTTTACCGTCCACGCCGGCCTCATGCAGGCCGCCACGGTAACGCAGCGTGCCGTCATAGCCGGCCAGCGGCAGCATGGAGATAAAGTCCAGCTCGTTGTCATGCTGAGCGATATATTGCAGCGCCTGCATCATGGTTGCCGGCGCCAGCAGGTTATGGCGCGACAGGCCGGAGCCGTCCACCACGATGCTGTTACCCAGATCGACCCCGGCTTTCTGACGCAGCACCTGACGGACTGCATCAGCGCCTGCGCGCCAGGTGCCCGGCACGCCAAAGCGCTCGTGGCCGATGGTGCGAAATACGGTATCGGCGATCATATTGTCGGACTTTTTCAGCATCACTTTCAGCAGATCGTGCAGCGGTGCCGACTGGGTGCGGGCAATCACCGTGCCGCTCATGCCCGGCTGTGTCTGGCGCTTCAGGTGGCCGTCAATCTGGATGCCGGCCTGGGTCAGCTCATCTTTCAGAATAGCGCCGGCATAGCTGGCCCCGTCCTGAATGGCGAACGCCAGCGGCAGCGGTTCGCTGCGCTGCGTCAGGCACCCGGTCAGGGTAAAGCGGTTCAGCTCGCCCGGCACCACGTCCAGCTCGCAATATTGGGCATCCGGCGAGCCTTTGGCCAGCGTGCGCACCTGGCTGAACATATTGACCGGGTAATAGGAGGCGACGCGGATAAAGGCGATATCGCCCGGTTTGGCCGCGCCGTAGAGCGACACCGAGAAGCAGTTGCGATCGACAATCGCCGCCGCCGGCGGGGCGCTGAAGCACTGCGTCATATCGTTCCACGGCCAGCCGGGCGCCTTGTCGTGGCTGGCGAAGACCGAAGTATCGACCAGCACGTCGCCGCTAATCTGCTTTACGCCCTGTTTCTTCAGTTCGGCGACCATATTGCGCAGGTTTTGGCGCTTAAAGGTCGGATCGCCGCCGAAACGGGCGATCAGATTGCCGCGCAGTACGCCATCGTCAATCTTGCCCTGGCTTTCCAGCGTGGTGGTAAAGCGATAGTCTGGGCCGAGCTGTAACAGGGCCGCCAGCGCGGTCAGCACCTTCTGGGTGCTGGCGGGCAACGCCATCTGCTGCGCGTGGTAATCAATCGTCGGCGTGCTGGCGCCGATTTTTTGAACCATCAGGGCAAGGTTGGCTCCATCAGGCAAATATTGTGTGTAATCTTCAACCGGGGCGGCATTTACATTCAAAACAAATGCGCACGCCAATGCACTGACAATTCGTGAAAAACGCATAATCTCTGGCTAACTGCTGGGTAACGTGCCGTCATACTACGGCGCATTCAGGGAAAAAGTAAACGATGACCCTTAAGGAACTCTACGCTAAAATGCGTATCAAAATGCAAAATCGATCCTGACTTGGAAGAATTTTCCGAGTTAGGGCTCTTTTGTTTGTCGCCTGGAGGCGGCTGGCGATAGCCATCCGTGTTTTCATACGAATACGTCAGGATGACGGCTATTTGAACAGGAAAGATTTAGAGGTAGTGAAATTATGCAACAGATTCCGATGACCCTGTTTGGCGCTGAAAAATTGCGCGAAGAACTGGAATATTTGAAAAGCGTTCGCCGTCCGAAAATCATTGCGGACATCGCGGAAGCGCGTGAACACGGCGACCTGAAAGAAAATGCGGAGTACCACGCGGCGCGTGAGCAGCAGGGGTTCTGTGAAGGACGTATTCAGGAAATTGAAGCCAAGCTGTCGAACGCGCAGGTGATCGACGTCACCAAAATGCCGAACAATGGCCGGGTGATTTTCGGCGCGACGGTATCGGTGCTGAACCTGGATACCGAGGATGAAGTGACCTACCGCATCGTGGGTGACGATGAGGCCGATTTCAAGAAAAATCTGATTTCGGTAAATTCCCCGATGGCGCGTGGTTTAATCGGTAAAGAACAAGATGACGTCGTGGTGATTAAAACGCCGGGCGGCGATGTGGAATACGAAATCCTGAAGGTTGAATACCTCTGATTGACGGCGTTTGTTCATAAGTTAATCAGGTTTTTGTAAAGAAAGGAAAAAGGCCGCGTGGCGGCCTTTTATCAGGTGCAGGTGCATGGCACCTTTTCGTTAAAGTGACGACACTTAACGCGGTAGACTGATCTTGCGCTCTTCGGAAGGGCGGTAAAGAATAAGAGTATTACCGATAATTTGTACGTTGCAGGCATTTGTTTCACGCACGATAGCGTCAGCGATCAAGGCTTTGGTTTCGCGATCTTCCGTTGCGATTTTCACTTTGATCAGCTCATGATGCGTCAGCGCCTGCTCAATTTCAGCCAGCACCCCTTCGGTGAGACCGTTATTGCCCAGCATGACGACCGGTTTTAACGGATGCGCCAGGCCTTTCAGGTGCTGTTTTTGTTTATTATTCAGATTCATTGTCTTTTTTGCTTAAGTTGGGATTGAAAACGGTACATTCTACCGCCATCTCATGGGTATCACCAAATCGGTCTTGCACCGTGATGGCAATATGAGCAGCGAACTTGGCATAAGTCTCTTTTTAGGATAGTTGGAAACTCGATGACAGGTAAAAAGCGTTCGGCCAGTTCTAGCCGCTGGCTTCAGGAACACTTTAGCGACAAATATGTGCAGCAGGCGCAGAAAAAAGGGCTGCGCTCGCGTGCCTGGTTTAAACTGGATGAAATACAGCAGAGCGACAAGCTGTTTAAACCGGGTATGACGGTTGTTGATTTGGGGGCGGCGCCAGGCGGCTGGTCGCAGTATGTCGTTACCCAGATCGGCGGTTCTGGGCGGATTATCGCCTGTGATATTTTACCGATGGATCCTATCGTCGGCGTTGATTTCCTCCAGGGAGATTTTCGTGATGAACTGGTGCTGAAGGCGCTGCTGGATCGCGTAGGTGAAAAGAAGGTTCAGGTGGTCATGTCCGATATGGCCCCGAATATGAGTGGCAACCCGGCGGTCGATATTCCAAGATCGATGTATCTGGTGGAATTAGCACTGGAAATGTGTCGTGATGTCCTCGCACCAGGCGGAAGTTTCCTGGTGAAGGTGTTCCAGGGAGATGGCTTTGACGAGTACCTACGGGAAATTCGCTCCCTGTTTACGAAGGTTAAGATTCGTAAGCCAGACGCTTCGCGCGCTCGTTCGCGTGAAGTGTACATTGTAGCGACAGGGCGCAAACTGTAGTACCCTAACGCTGTTTGTTAACACAGTTGTAATATGAGGTTAATCCCTTGAGTGACATGGCGAAAAACCTAATTCTCTGGCTAGTCATCGCAGTTGTGCTGATGTCCGTATTCCAGAGCTTTGGGCCCAGCGAGTCGAATGGCCGTAGGGTGGATTACTCTACCTTCATGTCCGAACTGACCCAGGATCAGGTTCGCGAAGCGCGAATTAACGGACGTGAGATCAACGTTACCAAGAAAGATAGTAACCGATACACGACTTATATCCCCGTCAACGATCCTAAGCTGTTGGATACGTTATTGACGAAGAATGTGAAAGTTGTCGGTGAACCGCCGGAAGAGCCGAGTTTGCTGGCTTCTATCTTTATTTCATGGTTCCCGATGCTGTTGCTGATCGGGGTCTGGATCTTCTTTATGCGGCAAATGCAGGGCGGCGGCGGCAAGGGCGCGATGTCCTTTGGCAAGAGCAAAGCCCGTATGCTGACTGAAGATCAGATCAAAACTACCTTTGCCGACGTCGCCGGCTGTGACGAAGCAAAAGAAGAAGTGAGCGAACTGGTTGAATACCTGCGTGAACCGAGCCGTTTCCAGAAGCTGGGCGGTAAGATTCCGAAAGGCGTGCTGATGGTCGGCCCGCCGGGTACCGGTAAGACGCTGCTGGCGAAAGCCATCGCCGGCGAGGCGAAAGTGCCGTTCTTTACCATTTCCGGTTCCGACTTCGTGGAAATGTTTGTCGGCGTGGGTGCGTCCCGCGTACGTGATATGTTCGAACAGGCGAAAAAAGCCGCCCCGTGCATCATTTTTATCGATGAAATCGACGCCGTCGGCCGCCAACGTGGCGCCGGCCTGGGTGGCGGTCACGATGAACGTGAGCAGACGCTGAACCAGATGCTGGTTGAGATGGACGGCTTTGAAGGCAACGAAGGCATCATCGTCATCGCTGCGACCAACCGTCCGGACGTGCTTGACCCGGCGCTGCTGCGTCCAGGCCGTTTCGACCGTCAGGTGGTGGTTGGCCTGCCGGATGTGCGTGGTCGTGAGCAGATTCTGAAGGTGCATATGCGCCGCGTGCCATTGGCTGCCGATATCGACGCGTCCGTGATTGCGCGCGGTACGCCGGGCTTCTCCGGTGCCGATCTGGCTAACCTGGTTAACGAAGCGGCGCTGTTTGCCGCCCGCGGCAACAAGCGTGTGGTGTCGATGGTTGAGTTCGAAAAGGCCAAAGACAAAATCATGATGGGTGCGGAACGTCGCTCCATGGTGATGACCGAAGCGCAAAAAGAGTCGACCGCGTATCACGAAGCCGGCCACGCCATTATCGGCCGTTTGGTGCCGGAACACGATCCGGTTCACAAAGTGACGATTATTCCGCGCGGTCGTGCGCTCGGCGTGACCTTCTTCCTGCCTGAGGGTGATGCCATCAGCGCCAGTCGTCAGAAACTGGAGAGCCAAATCTCCACGCTGTACGGCGGCCGTCTGGCGGAAGAGATTATTTACGGTGCCGAGCATGTCTCTACCGGTGCATCGAACGACATTAAAGTGGCGACCTCCATCGCGCGCAACATGGTGACCCAATGGGGCTTCTCCGAGAAGCTGGGGCCGCTGCTGTATGCGGAAGAAGAGGGCGAAGTGTTCCTGGGCCGCTCCGTGGCCAAGGCGAAACACATGTCTGACGAAACGGCGCGCATTATTGACCAGGAAGTGAAATCCCTGATCGAACGCAACTACGTGCGCGCCCGTACGCTGTTGATGGAAAACATGGACATCCTGCATTCAATGAAAGATGCCCTGATGAAATATGAAACCATCGACGCGCCGCAGATCGACGATTTGATGAACCGCAAGGATGTCCGTCCACCGGCTGGCTGGGACGATCCGAGCAAAGGCAACAACTCCGACAACGGCGGCACCCCAAAAGCCCCGACGCCGGTTGATGAGCCGCGGACGCCGAATCCAGGCAATCCTCTGTCTGAACAGCTCGACAAGTAACATCGACTGTGTAATAACATCAAACCCCGGCATGCCGGGGTTTTTTTTCGCCCGTCATCTGCGGCGCGGCCGTATAATCGGCCACCGCCAGGCCGCCGTATTAGACGGTCCGGCCCTTTTGCCCGCCCGGCAGTGAATCAGCAACAGACAGTAAGGTAGAATCTTCATGCAGTTAACCGTGCGCGACATGGCTTTCGATCTCTCCCATCCTCGGGTGATGGGCATCCTCAACGTGACTCCGGACTCGTTCTCTGACGGAGGGCGACATAATTCGCTGAATGACGCCCTGCTGCATGCCCATGCGCTGATTTCCGCCGGCGCCACCATGATCGACGTTGGCGGCGAGTCGACCCGTCCCGGTGCGGCGGCGGTGAGCGAAGAGGCGGAAATCGAGCGGGTGGTGCCGGTGGTCGAGGCGATCGCCCGGCGTTTTGAAGTATTTATTTCAGTTGATACCTCCAAGCCCGGGGTAATCCGCGAGTCGGCCAATGCCGGCGCGCATCTGATCAACGACGTGCGTTCGCTGCAGGAGCCTGGCGCGCTGGAGGCAGCGGCGGACAGCGGGCTGCCGGTGTGTCTGATGCACATGCAGGGCGAGCCGCGTACCATGCAGCAGGCGCCGCATTATGACGATCTGATGGGGGAGGTGAATGCCTTTTTCCAGCAGCATATTGCGCGTTGTACTGCGGCGGGCATAGCAAAACAGAAATTGTTGCTCGACCCGGGCTTCGGTTTCGGTAAGAATTTAGCGCATAATTATCAGCTTCTGGCCAGATTGTCGGAGTTTCATCATTTCGGCCTGCCGCTGCTGGTCGGCATGTCGCGTAAATCGATGATTGGACAACTGCTGAACGTACCGCCGGAACAGCGGACGATCGGCAGCGTCGCCTGCGCGGTGATAGCCGCGATGCAGGGCGCGCAGATCGTCAGAGTGCATGATGTTAAAGAAACCGTCGAGGCGATGCGCGTCGTCGAGGCAACACTTTCAGCTAAGGGACAGTAGAGACATGAGCGAGCGTAAATATTTTGGTACCGACGGCATTCGTGGGAAGGTCGGCGACAGCCCGATTACTCCGGATTTTGTCCTTAAGCTCGGTTGGGCTGCGGGCAAAGTGCTGGCGCGCCATGGCTCACGCAAAATCATTATCGGCAAGGACACCCGTATTTCCGGCTATATGCTGGAGTCGGCGCTGGAGGCCGGTTTGGCCGCCGCAGGCCTGTCCGCGTCCTTCACCGGTCCGATGCCGACGCCGGCGGTCGCCTACCTGACGCGCACCTTCCGCGCCGAGGCCGGCATCGTGATTTCCGCGTCACATAACCCGTATTACGACAACGGCATCAAGTTTTTCTCCATCGACGGCGCCAAACTGCCGGACAGCGTGGAAGAGGCGATCGAAGCGGAGATGGAAAAGCCGCTGACCTGCGTAGAATCGGCTGAGCTGGGCAAAGCCAGCCGCATTATCGACGCCGCCGGGCGCTATATCGAATTTTGTAAGGGCTCGTTCCCTAGCGAACTGAGCCTGAAAGGCCTGAAGATCGTCGTTGACTGCGCCAACGGAGCGACTTACCACATCGCGCCGAGCGTGCTGCGCGAACTGGGCGCGAAGGTGATCGCCATCGGCTGCGAGCCGGACGGCATGAACATCAACGAGAAGTGCGGCGCGACCGACGTACGTCAACTTCAAGAGCGCGTACTGGCGGAAAAAGCCCACGTTGGCCTGGCCTTTGACGGCGACGGCGACCGGGTGATGATGGTGGACCACCTGGGCAACAAAGTGGACGGCGATCAGATCCTGTACATCATCGCGCGTGAAGGGCTGCGCCAGGGGCAACTGCGCGGCGGGGCGGTTGGCACGCTGATGAGCAACATGGGGCTGGAGCTGGCGCTGAAGCAGTTGGGTATTCCATTTGCCCGCGCCAAAGTCGGCGACCGCTACGTGCTGGAAAAACTGCAGGAGCTGGGCTGGCGCATCGGCGCTGAAAACTCCGGCCATGTGATCCTGCTGGATAAAACCACCACCGGCGACGGCATTGTGGCCGGCTTACAGGTTCTGACCGCCATGGTGCGCAACAGCATGAGCCTGCACGATCTGTGCAGCGGCATGCAGCTGCTGCCGCAGGTGCTGGTCAATGTGCGCTTTGCCGGCGAACATAATCCGCTGGAATCGGAAGCCGTCGTCAGCGTTACCAAAAGCGTGGAGGCGGAACTGAACGGCCGCGGCCGCGTACTGCTGCGCAAATCCGGTACGGAACCGCTGATCCGCGTGATGGTGGAAGGCGAGGACGAAAAACAGGTGACCGAGCTGGCGAACCGCATCGCCGACGCGGTGAAATCTGCAGGTTAAAACAGGTGGTTAACGCCCAAACGTGCAGTTTGGGCGTGTAAATTGCGTCGGGTTGCTGTTTTTTTCCGCAATCGCGCCGGTGGCGGTAAATTGCCCTTGCGCGCTGTGGCGCCTTTGGTTAGTATTCACACCCGCTTCAGTAGGCGGTTTTACATAACGTCTGCGACTTCTGACTAGAAGCCTATGGGGCGAGAAGCATTTGGCACGCGGTGATGCCGCAAGGATACGGGTACGACTATGTACGAAGCTCTTCTGGTAATTTTCCTGCTGGTTTCGATCGGGCTTGTTGCTATGATCATGCTGCAGCAAGGTAAAGGCGCTGATATGGGAGCCTCATTCGGAGCAGGTGCGTCTGGCACATTGTTCGGTTCGAGTGGTTCCGGTAACTTCATGACCCGCATGACGGCTGTGCTGGCGACGCTGTTTTTCGTCATCAGTCTGATTCTGGGCAACCTGAGCAGCAACCAGAGCAAAAAAGGCAGCGAGTGGGAAAACCTCGGTCAGCCGGTGAAAACCGAGCAGACAACCGCGCCGGCGGCACCAGCCAAGCCGAGCAGCGATATCCCGCAGTAAGCAGCAGCAAAGTTTTAAACGGTGGTTGATGTCAGACATCAACGGCCGTAGCAGTAAAAGAATCAGTACCGAGGTGGTGGAATTGGTAGACACGCTACCTTGAGGTGGTAGTGCCCTAACGGGCTTGTGGGTTCGAGTCCCATCCTCGGTACCAAATCCCAGAGATAACTTGCAATTTTGCGATTATCAGCGTAGTATTTGCCACGATTTCGGACGCGGGGTGGAGCAGCCTGGTAGCTCGTCGGGCTCATAACCCGAAGGTCGTCGGTTCAAATCCGGCCCCCGCAACCACTTTCCTTTGAAGTGTTTATTTTCAAATTCACTATTTCGATTGAATCCGCTTTTCTCGAACAACATTTGAAAATGACACTTGTCAGAAAGTTGTACCGAAGCCGCAGTGCGGCAAACAGGGTCCAGTTGCATAAAGCCCCGATTTTTCGGGGTTTTTTGTTATTTGGCAACAGAATCACTGGGCTATTTAGCCCTTTTTTTATGTCTTGGGGGTGGGCTTGTCCACATTAGAGCAAAAATTAACAGAGATGCTTTCGGCACCGGTAGAGGCGTTGGGCTTTGAGCTTGTAGGCATCGAATTTATTCGTGCGCGCCAATCTACGCTCCGCATCTATATTGATAGTGAAGACGGCATCAATGTTGATGATTGTGCTGATGTCAGCCACCAGGTCAGCGCGGTGCTGGACGTTGAAGATCCGATCACCGTCGCTTACAACTTGGAAGTCTCCTCTCCTGGCCTTGATCGCCCGATGTTCACCGCAGAGCACTACACGCGTTTCCTCGGTGAAGAAGTCAGCATGGTGCTGCGCATGGCGGTACAGAACCGCCGCAAATGGCAGGGCATCATCAAGTCCGTCGATGGCGAGATGATCACGGTTACTGTGGATGGGAAAGATGAAGTGTTCGCGCTGAGCAATATTCAGAAAGCGAATCTGGTACCCCACTTTTAAAGTTTGGATGAGGCAACTAGGATGAATAAAGAGATTCTGGCTGTTGTTGAAGCAGTTTCCAATGAGAAATCCCTTCCGCGTGAGAAGATTTTTGAAGCGTTGGAAACCGCATTAGCCACCGCAACCAAGAAAAAATACGAGCAGGAAATCGACGTTCGCGTTAGCATCGATCGCAGAACCGGCGACTTCGACACCTTCCGCCGTTGGGTTGCCGTAGAAGAAGTGACCCAGCCTACGCGTGAAATCACGCTGGAAGCTGCGCAGTTTGAAGATCCGAGCATCGAGCTGGGCGGTTTTATCGAAGATCAGATCGAATCTGTCACCTTCGACCGCATCACCACCCAAACCGCGAAGCAGGTTATCGTCCAGAAGGTGCGTGAAGCCGAACGTGCGATGGTGGTCGACGCATTCCGCGGGCACGAAGGTGAAATCATCACCGGCGTGGTGAAAAAAGTAAACCGCGACAACATTTCTCTGGATATCAAAGCCTCTGACGGCAGCGGTACCAGTGCGGAAGCCGTGATCCTGCGTGAAGATATGCTGCCGCGTGAGAACTTCCGTCCGGGCGACCGCATCCGCGGCGTACTGTATGCGGTGCGTCCAGAAGCACGCGGCGCGCAGCTGTTCGTCAGCCGTTCTCGTCCAGAGATGCTGATTGAACTGTTCCGCATCGAAGTGCCGGAAATCGGCGAAGAAGTGATTGAAATTAAAGCGGCAGCCCGCGATCCGGGTTCCCGCGCGAAAATTGCCGTGAAAACCAACGACAAGCGTATCGACCCGGTCGGCGCCTGCGTGGGGATGCGCGGCGCTCGCGTTCAGGCCGTATCGAGCGAACTGGGCGGCGAGCGTATTGATATTGTGCTGTGGGACGATAATCCTGCGCAGTTCGTGATCAACGCCATGGCGCCGGCAGACGTTGCCTCTATCGTGGTGGACGAAGACAAGCACACTATGGATATTGCCGTTGAAGCCAGCAATCTGGCACAGGCGATCGGCCGTAACGGCCAAAACGTGCGTTTGGCTTCTCAGCTCAGCGGCTGGGAACTGAACGTGATGACGGCGGACGATCTGCAGGCCAAACACCAGGCCGAGGCTCATGCCGCCATTGATACCTTCACCAAGTATCTTGATATCGACGAAGAGTTCGCCACCGTACTGGTCGAAGAAGGCTTCTCAACGCTTGAAGAATTGGCGTATGTGCCAATCAATGAGCTGCTGGAAATCGACGGTCTGGATGAAGATACGGTTGAAGCGTTGCGCGATCGCGCCAAAGCTGCATTGACCACGCTGGCACTGGCTCAGGAAGAAAGCCTGGGTGACCAGAAGCCTGCTGAAGACCTGCTCAACCTGCCAGGGCTTGAGCGCAGCATGGCCTTTAAACTGGCCGCGCGTGGGGTTTGTACGCTGGAAGATCTTGCCGAGCAGGGTGTTGACGATCTGGCTGATATTGAAGGGCTTGACGATGAGCAAGCCGGCGAGCTGATCATGGCCGCCCGTAATATCTGTTGGTTTGGCGACAACGCGTAATAACTGTAGCAGGAAGGAACAGCATGACGACAGATGTAACCGTAAAATCGCTGGCAGCAGAGATTCAGACTCCGGTTGATCGCCTGGTACAGCAGTTTGCTGATGCAGGGATCAACAAGTCGGAAACCGACTCTGTTACCCAGCAAGAGAAAGAAACCTTATTGGCGCACCTGAACCGTGAGCACGGCAGCGCGCCGGGTAAACTGACGCTGCAGCGTAAAACGCGCAGCACCTTGAATATCCCGAGCACCGGCGGTAAGAGTAAATCGGTGCAAATTGAGGTCCGCAAGAAACGCACTTATGTAAATCGCGATACGCAAGAAGCTCAACAGGCGGAAGCGGCAGAGCAGGCACAGCGTGAAGCGGAAGAGCAGGCACGGCGCGAAGCGGAAGAGCTCGCCAAACGCGAAGCAGAAGCGAAGCGCGCAGCCGAAGAGCAAGCCAAACGTGAGGCCGCAGAAATTGCTAAGCGTGATGCAGCGGAAAAAGAAAAAGTGACCAATCAACAAACCGACGAAATGACCAAGCCAGCTCAGGCTGAAAAAGCGCGCCGCGAAGCCGAAGCCGCAGAACTGAAGCGTAAAGCCGAAGACGAAATGCGCCGTAAGGTGGAAGAAGAAGCCAAGCGCGTTGCTGAAGAAGCGCGCCGCATGGCGGAAGAAAACGGCGAGAAGTGGGCAGCGGCTGAAAAATCCACTGAGTCTGAAACTGCAGACTACCACGTGACCACCTCTCAGCATGCGCGTGCCGCAGAAGATGAGAACGACGCCAAAGTTGAAGGCGATCGCCGCAGCCGCACCCGCGGCGGCAAATCCGCCAAACAGAAGAAAGGCAGCAAGCTGTCCGAATCCAAAGCGGATCGCGAAGAAGCGCGTGCCGTCACCCGCGGTGGCAAAGGCCGTCGTAAGCCAAGCACCCTGCAGCAGGGCTTCAACAAGCCGGCTCAGGTGGTTAACCGTGACGTCGTTATCGGCGAAACCATCACCGTGGCCGAACTGGCCAACAAGATGGCGGTGAAAGGCTCTCAGGTTATCAAAACCATGATGAAGCTGGGCGCGATGGCGACCATCAACCAGGTTATCGATCAGGAAACCGCACAGCTGGTTGCCGAAGAGATGGGCCACAAGGTTATCCTGCGTCGTGAGAACGAGCTGGAAGAAGCGCTGATGAGCGATCGCGATACCGGTGCAGCAGCAGCTGAACCGCGTGCGCCGGTTGTGACCATCATGGGTCACGTTGACCACGGTAAAACCTCCCTGCTGGACTACATCCGTTCCACCAAAGTGGCATCGGGCGAAGCGGGCGGCATTACCCAGCACATCGGTGCTTACCACGTTGAAACCGATAACGGCATGATCACCTTCCTGGATACCCCGGGCCACGCCGCATTTACCTCAATGCGTGCTCGCGGTGCTCAGGCGACCGATATCGTGGTTCTGGTGGTTGCAGCGGACGACGGCGTGATGCCACAGACCATCGAAGCTATCCAGCACGCGAAAGCGGCCAAGGTACCGTTGGTTGTTGCGGTCAACAAAATTGACAAGCCGGAAGCCGATCCGGATCGCGTGAAGAACGAACTGTCCCAGTACGGCGTGATGCCGGAAGAGTGGGGCGGTGAAGCTCAGTTCGTCCACGTTTCTGCGAAAGCGGGCACCGGTATCGACGAGTTGCTGGACGCTATCCTGCTGCAGTCTGAAGTTCTCGAACTGAAAGCGGTGCGCACCGGTATGGCGAGCGGCGTGGTCATCGAGTCCTTCCTGGATAAAGGCCGTGGCCCGGTAGCGACCGTGCTGGTACAGGAAGGTACGCTGAACAAAGGCGATATCGTACTGTGCGGCTTCGAATACGGCCGTGTGCGTGCGATGCGCGACGAACTGGGTCGTGAAGTGACCTCGGCCGGCCCATCCATTCCGGTGGAAATCCTGGGTCTGTCCAGCGTTCCAGCGGCGGGTGATGAAGCGACCGTAGTGCGTGACGAGAAGAAAGCGCGTGAAGTGGCGCTGTATCGTCAGGGCAAATTCCGCGAAGTCAAACTGGCGCGTCAGCAGAAATCCAAACTGGAAAACATGTTCTCCAACATGACCGACGGTGAGGTTTCCGAGCTGAACATCGTACTGAAGTCCGACGTACAGGGCTCTTGCGAAGCGATCAGCGATGCGTTGATGAAGCTGTCCACCGACGAAGTGAAGGTGAAGATTGTCGGCTCCGGCGTAGGTGGTATCACCGAAACCGACGCCACGCTGGCCGCGGCATCCAACGCCATCATCCTGGGCTTCAACGTCCGTGCCGACGCCTCTGCGCGCCGCGTGATTGAAGCAGAAAGCCTGGATCTGCGTTACTACTCCGTCATCTATAGCCTGATTGACGAAGTGAAGCAGGCGATGAGCGGTATGTTGGCGCCTGAATACAAACAGCAGATTATCGGCCTGGCCGAAGTGCGTGACGTGTTCAAATCACCGAAATTCGGCGCTATCGCTGGCTGTATGGTTACTGAAGGCAACATCAAGCGTCACAACCCAATCCGCGTACTGCGCGACAACGTGGTTATCTATGAAGGCGAGCTGGAATCCCTGCGCCGCTTCAAAGATGACGTTAACGAAGTTCGTAACGGCATGGAATGTGGTATCGGCGTGAAGAACTACAACGACGTGCGCGTTGGCGACATGATCGAAGTCTTCGAAATCATCGAGATCCAGCGCACCATTGATTAACGGTTGCACATCTGCTTAATCTGTTCTGGGGGGCCTTTGTGCCCCCGATTTGTCTGGAGAAAATAACATGGCAAAAGAATTCAGCCGCGGCCAGCGTGTCGCGCAAGAGATGCAGAAAGAGATTGCGATCATTCTGCAGCGTGAAATCAAAGACCCGCGCGTTGGCATGGCGACCGTTTCCGGCGTTGAAATTTCCCGCGACCTGGCGTACGCCAAAGTTTACGTTACCTTCCTCAACGTGCTGACGGAAAACCACGATCCCGATCTGGTAAACAAGGGCGTTAAAGCGTTGCAGGACGCGTCCGGCTATATCCGCACGCTGTTGGGCAAGGCGATGCGCCTGCGCGTGGTGCCGGAGCTGACCTTCGCATACGACAACTCACTGGTTGAAGGTATGCGAATGTCCAACCTGGTGAGCAACGTGGTGAAAAATGATGCCGAGCGTCGCTCCGCATCAGGCGATGACGAGGAGGCTTAATGAGTCGCCCTCGTCGCCGCGGCCGCGATATCCACGGCGTGCTGTTGCTGGATAAGCCGCAGGGCCTGTCCTCCAACGATGCACTGCAAAAAGTAAAGCGTTGCTATAACGCCAACCGTGCGGGCCATACCGGCGCGCTCGACCCGCTGGCGACCGGCATGCTGCCGATCTGCCTGGGGGAAGCCACCAAGTTTTCCCAGTTCCTGCTGGATTCCGACAAGCGCTACCGGGTGATTGCCCGCCTGGGGCAGCGTACCGATACCTCGGATGCGGACGGCCAGATCGTGCAGGAACGCCCGGTGAATATCACCCAGCAGCAGCTTGATGCGGCGCTGGAGACTTTCCGTGGAGACATCCAGCAGGTGCCGTCGATGTACTCCGCGTTGAAGTATCAGGGTAAAAAACTGTACGAATACGCGCGTCAGGGCATTGAAGTACCGCGCGAAGCGCGCAGCATTACGGTTTACGAACTCAAGTTTATCCGCTGGGAAGGTGATGAGCTGGAGCTGGAAGTTCACTGCTCCAAAGGCACCTATATCCGCACCATTACCGACGATCTGGGCGAGCTGCTGGGCTGCGGCGCACACGTGATTTATCTGCGTCGTCTGCAGGTGGCGAAATACCCGATCGAACGTATGGTGACGCTGGAACAGCTGAACACGCTGCTGGAGCAGGCGCAGGCCGAAGGCGTGGCGCCGGGCGAGCTGCTCGATCCGTTGCTGATGCCGATGGACAGCCCATGCGCCGATTTCCCGGAAGTGAACTTGCTGCCGGCGGTGGCGGGTTACGTCAAGCAGGGCCAGCCGGTGCAGGCTGCCGGCGCGCCGGCTTCCGGCATGGTGCGTATCACCGAAGGCGATGCGCATAAATTTATCGGCGTCGGCGAGATTGCTGACGACGGTCGTGTGGCGCCCAAACGTCTGGTTGTCGAGCATTTCGATTGATCGGCGAAAAACGCCTCATCTTGCGATCGTTCTGCGCTAAGAGTAGAATGACGCAGCTTGGGCCATGACTCTCACTTGAGGGCATGGCCCAATTATCGGGCTGCTGAATTAGAGATCGGCGCCTGCATTTTTTATCTATAATTTGGAGTATTACAATGTCTCTAAGTGTTGAAGCTAAAGCTAAAATCGTAGCTGATTTCGGTCGTGGTACTAACGACAGCGGTTCTACCGAAGTTCAGGTTGCCCTGCTGACCGCGCAGATTAACCATCTGCAAGGCCACTTCTCCGAGCACAAAAAAGATCACCACAGCCGTCGTGGTCTGCTGCGTATGGTTTCTCAGCGTCGTAAGCTGCTGGACTACCTGAAGCGTAAAGATGTAGCACGTTACACCAGCCTGATCGAGCGTCTGGGTCTGCGTCGCTAATCGAACCAGTTTCAGTAGAAAGGGGCCTATTTTGGCCCCTTTCTTCTAGGAAGCATAAGTAAATCAGGTTAATGTACTAACGAGGATCTTCCGTTACAGAGGTTCGCGCGGCTAATGAGAGACTTTATTCCGCCAGGTGAATAAGGGTTGTCATTAGTCGCGAGGATGTAGTGAGAAGGTCAGTGATTCACTGGCGCGCCGAGCCGTCGAGGTGATTGCGCGCCACATCTAAGGATAAAATTTTGCTGACACCGACTATTCGCAAATTCCAGTATGGCCAGCATACCGTCACCATCGAGACCGGTATGATGGCGCGTCAGGCGACTGCCGCCGTTATGGTAAGCATGGACGACACCGCCGTATTCGTTACGGTTGTGGGCCAGAAAAAAGCCAAGCCTGGCCAGAGCTTCTTCCCGCTGACCGTGAACTATCAAGAGCGTACCTACGCCGCCGGCCGTATCCCGGGCAGCTTCTTCCGTCGTGAAGGCCGTCCAAGCGAAGGCGAAACCCTGACTTCCCGTTTGATTGACCGTCCAATCCGTCCACTGTTCCCGGATCACTTCCTGAACGAAGTGCAGGTGATCGCGACCGTGGTTTCCGTTAACCCACAGGTTAACCCGGATATCGTGGCGATGATCGGCGCATCTGCGGCGCTGAGCCTGTCCGGCATTCCGTTCAGTGGCCCAATCGGCGCGGCGCGCGTGGGTTACATCAACGACCAGTACGTACTGAACCCGACCGTTGACGAGCTGAAAGAGAGCCGTCTGGATCTGGTGGTTGCCGGTACCGCTGGCGCAGTGCTGATGGTTGAGTCCGAAGCCGAAGTGCTGAGCGAAGATCAGATGCTGGGCGCCGTGGTGTTCGGCCATGAGCAGCAGCAGGTGGTAATCGACAACATCAACTCACTGGTTGCTGAAGTCGGCAAACCTAAGTGGGATTGGCAGCCGACTCCGGTGAACGAAGCGCTGCAGGCGCGCGTAGCCGAACTGGCGCAAAGCCGTCTGGGTGATGCTTACCAGATCACTGAAAAGCAGGAGCGTTACGCACAGGTTGACGCGATTAAAGAAGACGTCACCGCCGCGCTGCTGGAGCAGGACGAGACGCTGGACGCTGCAGATATCCAGGATGCCTTGGGCGATCTGGAGAAGAACGTGGTGCGCAGCCGCGTTCTGCGCGGCGAGCCGCGTATCGACGGCCGTGAAAAAGACATGATCCGTGGTCTGGACGTGCGCACCGGCGTGCTGCCGCGTACCCACGGTTCCGCGCTGTTCACCCGTGGTGAAACGCAGGCGCTGGTTACCGCCACCCTGGGTACCGCACGCGACGCGCAGAACCTGGATGAGCTGATGGGCGAGAAGACCGACAGCTTCCTGTTCCACTACAACTTCCCTCCGTACTCCGTGGGCGAAACCGGTATGGTCGGTTCACCTAAGCGTCGTGAAATTGGTCACGGTCGCCTGGCGAAACGCGGCGTATTGGCTATGATGCCTAAACCGGAAGATTTCCCGTACACCGTTCGCGTGGTGTCCGAGATCACTGAATCCAACGGTTCTTCTTCCATGGCTTCCGTCTGTGGCGCATCTCTGGCTCTGATGGATGCAGGCGTGCCAATCAAGGCTGCGGTTGCAGGTATCGCCATGGGTCTGGTAAAAGAAGACGAGAACTTTGTGGTACTGTCGGACATTCTGGGCGATGAAGATCACCTGGGCGACATGGACTTCAAAGTGGCCGGTAGCCGTGACGGCATCACCGCGCTGCAGATGGATATTAAAATTGAAGGCATCACCCGCGAAATCATGCAGGTGGCGCTGAACCAGGCCAAGGGTGCGCGTCTGCACATTCTGGGCGTGATGGAACAGGCGATCAGCACGCCGCGCGGCGATATCTCTCAGTTTGCACCGCGTATCCATACCATGAAGATCAATCCGGACAAAATTAAGGATGTGATCGGTAAAGGCGGCTCTGTGATTCGTGCGTTGACCGAAGAGACTGGCACTACCATTGAAATCGAAGATGATGGTACAGTGAAAATCGCAGCGACCGACGGTGAGAAAGCAAAATACGCGATTCGTCGTATTGAAGAGATCACCGCCGAGATCGAAGTTGGCCGCATTTACCAGGGTAAAGTGACCCGTATCGTTGACTTTGGCGCCTTTGTGGCCATCGGCGGCGGTAAAGAAGGTCTGGTGCATATTTCTCAGATCGCCGACAAGCGCGTTGAGAAAGTGACCGACTATCTGCAGATGGGCCAGGAAGTGCCGGTTAAGGTGCTGGAAGTTGATCGCCAGGGCCGTGTGCGCCTGAGCATCAAGGAAGCCACTGCCTCTGAAGCGGCGGCTCCTGCTGCGCCTGAAGCAGAATAAACTGTAACACAGTTTTGACAGTTCCCCGCCGCAGGGCGGGGGCTGTCCGTATACGCGCGGGTAGGATATCCGCGTTTTAGCAAGCGGAGGACAGGACGTTATCCAATGTTTGTCTTCGGGAGTGGGAAATGAAGCTTTTCTTACGCTGGTGTTACGTTGCGACAGCGCTCATGCTGGCAGGATGCAGCAACAATGATTGGCGTAAAGACGAAGTTTTGGCGATCCCGTTGCAGCCGACGCTGCAGCAGGAAGTGATCCTGGCGCGCATGGAACAAATACTTGCCAGCCGGGCACTGACGGACGATGAACGCGCACAGCTTTTATATGAGCGCGGTGTGCTGTATGATAGCCTCGGGCTACGTGCACTGGCGCGCAATGATTTTTCACAAGCGCTGGCGATACGTCCTGATATGCCGGAAGTTTTCAACTACCTGGGCATTTACTTAACGCAGGCAGGCAATTTTGATGCTGCCTATGAAGCGTTTGATTCTGTACTAGAGCTTGATCCAACTTACAATTACGCGCGTTTAAACCGGGGCATCGCACTGTATTATGGCGGCCGCTTCCCGTTGGCGCAGGATGATCTGCAGGCGTTTTATCAAGACGACCCAAACGATCCCTTCCGTTCGTTATGGCTGTATCTGGTGGAAAGAGAAATCGATCCCAAGATGGCCGTCACCGCGCTCCAGCAGCGTTATGACAAAGCGGACAGAGGGCAATGGGGATGGAATATTGTCGAATTCTACCTGGGCGATATCAGCGAAAACACGCTGATGGAACGCCTCAAGGCGGATGCAACGGATAACACTTCGCTCGCTGAGCATCTCAGTGAAACTGACTTCTATTTGGGTAAACACTACCTGAGTCTGGGGGACAAGAACTCCGCTTCGGCGTTGTTCAAACTGACGGTCGCTAACAACGTTCATAACTTTGTTGAGCACCGCTATGCATTGTTGGAATTGGCGCTTTTGGGCCAAGAACAAGACGACCTATCGGAATCGGACCAGCAATAGCTGACGAACACTAATTTTCTGCCGGATAGACCATGGCGTTTTGCCATCGCTATCGCCTTAACGGGTGAGGGCTTTTTTGTTCGTTTTATAATCTAAATTGAGCCGGTTCACACTTTTCAATGAAAATGACTGAAAATTTTCGCGATGAGTTATGTAGACTGGCAGCCATTATTAATGAGGCACGTGTACATGACTACTGAGCTTGAAACCTCTTTTGCTGACCTGGGGCTGTCTGCTCCGATCATTTCTGCTCTGAACGACCTGGGCTATGTTAAGCCATCACCTATTCAGGCTGAGTGTATTCCTCACCTGTTGAACGGCCGCGATGTGCTGGGTATGGCACAAACCGGCAGCGGCAAGACTGCGGCGTTCTCGCTGCCGCTGCTGCACAATATCGACGCTTCTCTGAAGGCACCGCAAATCCTGGTGCTGGCGCCAACCCGCGAACTGGCGGTACAGGTTGCTGAAGCGATGACCGATTTCTCCAAACACATGAACGGCGTAAACGTCGTGGCCCTGTACGGCGGCCAACGTTACGACGTACAGCTGCGCGCCCTGCGTCAGGGCCCACAAATCGTGGTGGGTACCCCAGGCCGTCTGCTGGACCACCTGAAGCGCGGCACCCTGAACCTCTCTAACCTGAGCGGTCTGGTGCTGGATGAAGCCGACGAAATGCTGCGTATGGGCTTTATCGAAGACGTTGAAACCATCATGGCGGAAATCCCGGCTGAACATCAGACCGCGCTGTTCTCCGCCACCATGCCGGAAGCGATTCGCCGCATCACCCGCCGCTTTATGAAAGAGCCGCAGGAAGTGCGCATCCAGTCCAGCATCACCACCCGTCCGGACATCAGCCAGAGCTACTGGACGGCGTACGGCATGCGTAAGAACGAAGCGCTGGTGCGTTTCCTGGAAGCGGAAGACTTTGATGCGGCGATTATCTTCGTACGCACCAAAAACGCAACGCTGGAAGTGGCGGAAGCGCTGGAGCGTAACGGCTACAGCAGCGCCGCGCTGAACGGCGACATGAACCAGGCGCTGCGTGAGCAGACCCTGGAGCGCCTGAAGGACGGCCGCCTGGATATCCTGATCGCCACCGACGTTGCGGCGCGTGGTCTGGATGTTGAGCGTATCAGCCTGGTGGTAAACTACGACATCCCGATGGACGCAGAATCTTACGTTCACCGTATCGGTCGTACCGGCCGTGCCGGTCGTGCCGGTCGCGCGCTGCTGTTCGTGGAAAACCGCGAACGTCGCCTGCTGCGCAACATCGAGCGCACCATGAAGCTGACCATCCCGGAAGTTGAACTGCCGAATGCAGAACTGCTGGGCAAGCGCCGTCTGGAGAAATTCGCCGCCAAAGTTCAGCAGCAGCTGGAAAGCAGCGATCTGGATATGTACCGCGCGCTGCTGGCTAAACTGCAGCCGGAAGAAGAGCTGGAAATGGAAACGCTGGCCGCCGCGCTGCTGAAAATGGCGCAGGGCGAACGTCCGCTGATCCTGCCGCCGGATCCGGTGTTCAAGCCGCGTAAACCGCGTGAGTTCAACGACCGTGATGACCGCCGCGGCGACCGTCGTGACGGTGACCGTCCGCGTCGCGAACGTCGTGACGTTGGCGAAATGCAGCTGTACCGCATTGAGGTGGGCCGTGATGACGGTGTGGAAGTGCGTCATATCGTGGGCGCTATCGCCAACGAAGGCGACATCAGCAGCCGTTACATCGGTAACATCAAGCTGTTTGGTTCCCACTCCACCATCGAGCTGCCAAAAGGCATGCCGGGCGAGATCCTGAATCACTTCACTCGCACCCGCATTCTGAACAAGCCGATGAACATGCAGCTGCTGGGTGATGCACAGCCGCACGATCGCCGCGAGCGTCGCGACGGCGGCAACCGTCGTCCGTTTAACGGCGAACGTCGTGAAGGCGCCCCACGTCGTTCTTTCGGCGAGCGTCGTGAAGGCGGCAACGCAGCCGGCAACGGCGAGCGTCGTGGCGGTAGCGCTAACCGTGAGCGCGCACCACGTCGTCGTTTCGGCGACGCATAATAGGGATTCGTCAATCCGTTGAAAAACCAGCCTGCGGGCTGGTTTTTTTATGTCTGAAATCTGCCTTTTCACGCTAAATGGCGTATCATTTGCAAGGTTTTTCTGAATGATTTAACGGGCAGGGGATGCCGTGAACTGGCAACAATTTAAAACTGACTATCTGGTGCGTTTCTGGGCGCCGCTGCCGGCGGTGATCGCCGCCGGCCTGCTGGCTACCTATTACTTTGGCCTCACCGGCACCTTCTGGGCGGTCACCGGGGAGTTTACCCGCTGGGGCGGCCACGTCCTGCAATGGCTGGGGCTGCATCCCGAGCAGTGGGCCTACTTCAAGGTGATTGGGCTGGAGGGCACGCCGCTGACGCGTATCGACGGGCGGATGATTATCGGCATGTTTGCCGGCTGCATCGCCGCCGCGCTGTGGGCCAACAATATCAAGCTGCGCCGGCCGCAGCATCGTATCCGCATCGTGCAGGCGCTGCTGGGCGGCATTATCGCCGGTTTTGGCGCGCGTCTGGCAATGGGCTGCAACCTGGCGGCATTTTTTACCGGCATCCCGCAGTTTTCGCTGCACGCCTGGCTGTTTGCGCTGGCGACCGCCGCCGGCTCTTACTTTGGCGCTAAATTCACCCTGTTGCCGCTGTTCCGCGTACCGATAAAACTGCAGAAGGTGCAGGCCGCCGCGCCGCTGACCCAGCTGCCGCAACAGGCGCGCCGCCGTTTTCGTCTGGGGATGCTTGTCTTCCTGCTGATGAGCGCCTGGTCGCTATGGACGCTGTTTGATGCGCCGAAGCTGGGCATCGCCATGCTGTTCGGCATTGCCTTCGGGCTGTTGATCGAGCGGGCGCAGATTTGCTTCACCTCGGCGTTTCGCGACCTGTGGATTACCGGCCGGACCCATATGGCGCGGGCGATTATTTTAGGCATGGCGGTCAGCGCGATCGGCATCTTCAGCTATGTGCAGTTGGGCGTCGCGCCCAAAATCATGTGGGCCGGCCCGAACGCGTTGATTGGCGGTCTGCTGTTCGGCTTTGGCATTGTGCTGGCCGGCGGCTGTGAAACCGGCTGGATGTACCGCGCGGTGGAAGGGCAGGTTCACTACTGGTGGGTCGGGCTCGGCAATATTATTGGCGCGACGCTGCTGGCCTACTACTGGGATACGCTGGCGCCGTCGTTGGCCACCGACTATGACAAGATCAACCTGCTGGAGGTCTTCGGCCCGACGGGCGGGTTGCTGGTGACTTACCTGCTGCTGGCGCTGGCGCTGGTCGCCATGCTGTGGTGGGAAAAACGCTTTTTCCGCGCGAAAGCGCGGGCGGAACGGGTTGATGCGAGGAGTATGTGATGACGCAACAAACGATAGTGCCGGATTACCGTCTGGACATGCTGGGTGAACCCTGCCCTTATCCGGCGGTAGCGACGCTGGAGGCGATGCCGCAGCTGAAGGCCGGCGAAATCCTGGAGGTGATCAGCGATTGCCCGCAGTCGATCAACAACATCCCGCTCGACGCGCGTAATCATGGCTACAAAGTGCTGGATATCCAGCAGGACGGGCCGACCATCCGCTACCTGATCCAACGTTAACCGTGCGGGCCACCGCCCGCCGTTATCCCGCGCCGCCGGTCAGCTGTTGCAGGCGGCGCTCACTCTGTTCATCCGCCGGCATATACACCAGCATCCGGTCGCCGTTACGCGGCGCCGACCACCAGTTATTCTGCCGCAGGCTCATTTCCCCGACCTGCGGGTGGAGGAAGCGCTTGACGTTATTATCGATGCTGCGCACCTCGTGGCGTTCCCACAGCGCGCGAAAATCCTCCGAGACCGACAGATAGCGCGCCAGCTGCCGTTCCCAGACCGGGTCGCCCAGGTGTTCCGCCATTTGCGCGCGGAACAGCGCCACCATTTTCGGCATGATATCGTCCCAGTCTAACTGGCTGGCGCGCCACTGCTCGTGGGTGAACGCCAGATAGATGCAGTTGCGGTCCTCGGGCGGCAGCGTCGCCAGATCGACTCCCATCAACAGGCAGTAGGCGCGGTTAAAACCCAGAATATCAAAGCGTGCGTTAGAAATGATCGCCGGCAGCGGATCAAGCTGATCCAGCAGGCGTTGTCCATAAGGCGACAGTTTTTCACAGCCGCCGTGCTGGGCGCTGGCCGGCAGGCTTTGACCGGCCAGCCTGAACAGATGATGGGTTTCCGCCTCATTGCACTGCAGCGCGTGGGCGATGGCGCTCAGGGTTTTCGTCGAGGCCTGAATCGCCCGCCCCTGCTCCAGCCAGGTGTACCAGGTAATGCCGACGTCGGCCAACTGCGCCACTTCTTCCCGGCGCAGGCCGGGCGTACGGCGCTGGCGCATGCGCGGCAGGCCAAGCCGGTTCGGGTCGAGACTTTCACGGCGTGCGCGCAGAAATGCGCCCAGCTGCTTGCGGTTATCCGCCTGTCCAGCGTCGGTTGGGGATGTAATTTCAGACATAAATAGTTTCCCTCCGCAATAAGACCGGTAGTTTTTATACCATGATAATCAAGAACTGGTACCCGTTTAATTTAATGGTGATGCTAGTCACATTCCTGGTTTGATACAAGGGTAGGACACGATGAGCACACCATCATCCGCGGCCGTTCTGGGCCGTGCGGGGTTGATAATTTTACTGGCGGGGCAACTGTTGCCGATGATCGACTTTTCCATCGTTAACGTCGGGCTGGATGCGATGGCGCAGTCGCTGCACGCCACGCCGACGCAGCTGGAGCTGATCGTCGCGGTTTACGGCGTGGCGTTTGCCGTTTGTCTGGCGATGGGCGGCCGGATGGGGGATAACCTGGGGCGTCGCCGCCTGTTTTTATGGGGCGTGCGGCTGTTTGCCCTGGCCTCGCTGATGTGCGGGCTGGCGAACTCGGTCTGGCTGCTGCTGCTGGCGCGTACGCTGCAGGGCGTCGGCGCGGCGATGATCGTGCCGCAGATCATGGCGACCATTCACGTTTGCCTGCGCGGGCGCGAGCACGCTCGGGCGATGGCCCTGTACGGCGGCATCGGCGGGCTGGCGTTTATTATCGGCCAGGTGCTGGGCGGGCTGCTGATTTCGCTGGATATCGCCGGTTACGGCTGGCGCAGCGTCTTTTTGATCAATATTCCGCTGTGCGTGCTGGTGCTGGTCTGCGCCCATCGCTGGGTGCCGGACACGCGCGCGCAGCGGAGGGTCAATATCGACTGGCCGGGCACCTTGCTGCTGGCGCTGACCATCGTTTGCCTGCTGTTTCCGCTGGCGCTGGGGCCGGTGTGGCACTGGCCGTGGCCGTGTCTGGCGCTGCTGGCCCTCAGTGGGCCGCTGTTGCTGCAGCTGTGGCGTGTGGAACGGCGCCAGGAACGGCGCAATAACTTCCCGCTGCTGCCGCCGGCGCTGCTGCGGCTGGCGAGCGTCAGATTCGGGCTGACCATCGCCATTCTGTTCTTCTCCTGCTGGAGTGGTTTTATGTTTGTGATGGCGCTGACGCTGCAGGCGGGGGCGAAACTGAATGCGTTCCAGTCGGGCAATGCGTTTATTGCGCTCGGGGTGGCGTACTTTATTTCCTCGCTGCTGAGCAGCACGGTGATTGAGCGTTTCGGCAAGGTGCGCACGCTGCTGTTTGGCTGCCTGATCCAGATCGGCGGGCTGTTGGCGCTGATGCTGACTGTGCTGCTGGTATGGCCGCAGCCGGGCATCGTCAATTTAATCCCGGCAACGCTGCTGATCGGTGCCGGTCAGGCGCTGATCGTCAGCGGTTTCTTCCGTATTGGCCTGGCTGATGTGCCGGTCGAGCATGCCGGCTCCGGCAGCGCCCTGTTGGCGACGGTGCAACAAACGTCGCTGGGGCTGGGGCCGATTTTGCTGGGGACGGTATTGGTGCAGGTGCTGCATGCGTCGCCGGGTGACTATCTGCATGCGCTGCTGGCGGCATTAGTGCTGGAGCTGCTGTTGATGCTGGCGCTGCTGCTGCGCACCCTGCTGGTACTGCGCGCCGATCGGCGGCTGGCGGGCGGACAGCCGTCCCGCACCTGAAACGAGGGCGGGGGAAGGCTCCCCCGCCGCAGTGCGCGGCGTTTAGCCGCGCGTTAACGCATCCTTTACCTGCGCGACGATCTCAAACGAACGCAGCCGTGCCCGATGGTCGAAGATCTGGCCGTTAACCATAATCTCGTCGGCCTCGGTTTCGCGCAGCAGCGCCTGCAGGCCTTCACGCACGTTATTTTCATCGCCGACGATCGACATTCTCAGCGCCTGCTCGACGCCATACTGCTCGCCGGCGCTCCACAGCGCGTGAATATTGTCTACCGGCGGCGGCAACGGCCCCGGCTCGCCGCGGCGCAGGTTGATAAACTGCTGCTGCATGGAGCTGAACAGGAAGCGCGCGTCGCGCTCGCTGTCGGCGGCAATGACGTTGACGCATACCATCGCATGCGGCTGCGGCCAGCGTTCGGAAGGCTGATAGTTTTCCCGGTACAGCCGCAGCGCCTGGAACAGCATATCCGGCGCGAAGTGGGAGGCGAAGGCGAACGGCAGGCCCAGCTTGGCGGCCAGCTGGGCGCTGTACAGGCTGGAGCCCAGCAGCCAGATCGGCACGTGCAGCCCTTGGCCCGGCACCGCCTGCACCGGTTGCCCGGGCTGCACCTCGGCAAAGTAGTGCTGCAGCTCCTGCACGTCGCGCGGGAAGTTATCCACCTCGCCGGACAGGTGGCGGCGCAGCGCCATCATGGTGCGTTGGTCGGTGCCCGGCGCGCGGCCCAGCCCCAAATCGATCCGGCCAGGGTACAGCGACTCCAGCGTGCCGAACTGTTCGGCGATCACCAGCGGCGCATGGTTGGGCAGCATCACGCCGCCGGAGCCCAGGCGAATGGTGTCGGTGCCGGCGGCCAGATAGCCGAGCAGCACCGAGGTCGCCGCGCTGCCGATACCGGTCATATTGTGATGTTCCGCCAACCAATAGCGCTGGAACCCCCACTTTTCAGCATGTTGTGCTAAATCTAAAGAGCAGTGAAACGCGTCGCGCGCTTTTGCTCCCTGAGGAATCGGGGAAAGATCCAGTACCGAAAGCGGAACTGATGCGTTTTGTGTCATATCATTCGTCCATTGTTGCAAGTTTCATCGCTTAAAGGGCGAGTGCAGGGATCTGCAATTTCACGTTAAAAGCATAATGCAAATTGCGGTTATAAAAGAGGATATATGTGCTTGTGATATCCTTACCGCAGATATGGCCTTTTGGGAGAAACCGACATTGTATGGACCGTCATATTTTCGCCAGCCGCTTACGCTCAGGGAGCTTGATGAATGAATAAAAAGACCTTATTTACTCTGCTGCTGGTGGTGATCGCGATTGCGATGGCGGTATTGTTCCGCTCGCATAATCAGGACTTATTACTGCAGGGAGAGGTGGACGCGCCGGAAGTGATCGTGGCGTCGAAAGCCAAAGGACGGGTGGTGGAACGCCTGATTGAACGCGGCGACGACGTGAAGGCCGGCCAGGTGATGATTACACTGGACAGCCCGGAACTGCTGGCCCAGCTGCGATCGGCGCAGGCAACGCGCGATGAGGCCAAGGCGCAGCTCGACCAGTCGCTGCACGGTACGCGTGAAGAGAATATCCGCAGCCTGCGGGCCAGCCTGGCGCAGGCACAGGCTGAACTGCGCAACGCACAGCATGATTACGATCGTAACCGCAGCGTGGCGGCCAAAGGCTATATCTCCAAGTCAGATCTGGACAGCTCGCGCCGTTCGCGCGACACCGCCTACCAACAGGTGCAGGATGCGAAGGCCAAGCTGGATGAAGGCATCAACGGCGACCGTATCGAGCTGCGTCAGCAATATGCCGCGGCACTGCGTGCAGCGGAAGAAAACCTGCTGGAAGTGCAGGCGCAGGCTGATGACCTGCAGGTGAAGGCGCCGGTCGACGGCGAAGTGGGGCCGATTCCCGCCGAAGTCGGTGAGCTGCTGAATGCTTCCAGCCCGTTGGTGACGCTGATCCGCCTGCCGGATGCCTACTTTGTGTTTAACCTGCGTGAAGACATTCTGGCCAATATACGCAAAGGCGATAAGGTGAAGCTGCGCGTACCGGCGCTGAAAGATAAAGTCATCGATGCCGAAGTGCGTTATATCGCCCCGCTGGGGGACTACGCCACCAAGCGTGCTACGCGCGCCACCGGTGATTTCGACCTGAAAACCTTTGAAGTCCGCCTGTACCCGGCTCAGCCGATTGAAGGCCTGCGCCCAGGGATGAGCAGCTTATGGCAATGGAAAGAGTAAGGGCCGGATGGCGCTGCTTCAGCCACGCATTTAGCCGGGAATGCCGGGTTGCTTTCCGCAGCCCGGTGATCCACTGGCTGGGCTGGCTGTTCCCGCTGATCCTGTTTGGCCTTATCAGCAGCAACTTCTCGGAGGGGACGTTGCTGAACCTGCCGGTTTCGGTGGTGGATAACGACCACAGCCCGCTGTCCAAATCGCTGGTCCGTAAACTGGACGCCGGCTCTCATGCTCATGTGGAGGCCCATGACGGCGGGTTGAGTGAGTCGCTGCGCCGGCTGCGCAGCGCGCAGGACTATGCGCTGCTGTATGTGCCGCCCGATCTTGAGGCGAATGCCCTGGCGGGCAAGCAGCCGAGCATTGTGCTGTATTACAACGCCCTGTTCTACGGCGCCGGGCTCTACTCTACCCAGGATTTCAGCGGCCTGATAACGGAAACCAACGGCAGCTACCGTTCGATTATCGCCGCCAGCATGGGGAAAACGCTGCCGCAGCTGGCGGATGTGACGCTTAACTACGGCAGTCTGTTTAACGCCAGCGGCAGTTATATTTATTACCAGCAGTTCGCCGCGACCATTCACCTGCTGCAGTTGTTTGTCGTCACCTGCATGATCTACGTGATGGCGCGCAGCAAGTCGCTGCTGAGCGCAAGACCGTTCAGCCTGGCGCTGCTGGGCAAACTGGCGCCGTACACTATCAGCTTTACCACGCTGTTGATGATTGAGATTGCCGCGCTGGTGGGGATTTTCGACGCGCGCGTCAGCGGCAACCCGCTGTTTATGCTGCTGATCGGCTTTTTCTACGTGGCGGCGGCGCAGAGCATCGGCCTGCTGCTGTTTACCTTTACCGGCAGCGCGATTACCGCCTACAGCCTGATCGGTATTCTGGTCAGTATCGCGATGACCTATTCCGGCATGGCGGTGCCGGAGCTGTCGATGCCGCTGCCGGCGCGGATTATTTCCAATATCGAACCGTTGACGCACGCGTTGTACGCGATGTTTGACGTTTTTCTGCGTCAGGTGCCGGCGCGGGCGATTTTCGGCGTCTGTGCGCTACTGTTGGTCTATCCGCTGGTGACCGCGTTTTTGGTGCGCAACCGGCTGCCGAAGCGGCTGGCTAAGGACGAGGGAGCGCTATGAAGAGTTACTGGCAAACCTTTAGCCGGGTGCTGATCGGCATGCTGGAACGGCCGATGTGGCTGATGTTGATCCTGTCGCTGTGCGTAATGAGCCTGGTGTATGCCAACCGTTCGGTGTGGGATCTGCCGGTGGGGGTGATCGATCAGGATCATAGCAGCGCCAGCCGTGAGCTGATCCGTCAGCTGGACGCCACCTCGAAAATCGCTATCAAAACCTACGACAGTCTGGATCAGGCGCAGCGCGATCTGGGCTGGCGCGAGTTGTTTGCGGTGATCATTATGCCGGTGGATCTGGAGAAGAAGATCCTGCACGGTGAGAACATTGTGGTACCGGTGTACGGCGACGCCACCAACCGGCTGGCCAACGGGCAGATCCAGCAGGACGTGGTGACCGCTTATCAGCAACTGCTGAATCAATACAATACATCGCTGCTGCTGCGCAGCGGCTTTAGCGAACGGCAGGCGCAGATTATCCTGACGCCGATTCAGGGGCAGACGCTGGACGTGTTTAACCCCGGCATCAGTTTTGCGGCGATCGTCTTCCCCGGTCTGCTGGTCATGCTGCTGCAGCACTCGCTGCTGATCGCCAGCGTGCGCGTCAGCATTGCGCTGAAAAGCGCGCCGAGCGGCAAACCGTCGATCCCGGTGTATCTCGGCGGTCTGTCGGCGTTGCTGCCGATCTGGCTGTTTTTGTCGATCGTATTGTTTGTGCTGTGGCCATGGGTGCTGGGCTACCGGCAGACGGCGAACATTGCGGAAGTGCTGCTGCTGACCTTCCCGTTCCTGCTGGCGGTGTTGGGGCTAGGGAAGCTGGTGACCGAGTGCCTGCGCAGCGTGGAGATGATTTACCTGACGCTGGCGTTTATCACCACGCCGATTTTCTACCTTTCTGGCACCATCTGGCCGCTGCAGGCGATGCCGGGCTGGGTGCGCGCCATTTCCTACTGCATTCCCTCCACCTGGGCCACCAAGGCGATCGCCGGGGTGAACCAGATGGGGATGTCGCTGAATGAAGTGGGGAACGACGTGCTGATGCTGCTGCTGCTTGGCGCGGCGTATACCGTGATCGGTATCGGGGTGGGGCTGGCGCATAACAGCGTGGCGCTGCGCGGCCTATTCCGTAAGCGGCGGATGTAGTTTTGAAGGGCAAAGCCTGCTCGGCACGTGCTGCAGAAGGTGAGTGATTATATGTCCGGTGCTGCGCCTATTTTAATGGCGCAGTGAACATAAATCGATTATTTTTCAATTGGTTATATTTCCCCTATAATCGGGAAAAGTTGGTGGTTTTTTTAATCGCTAAAAAATCAATATCATTCAATTGGATATCTTTGGAGTGTTCCCCGCGCGAGCGGGGATAAACCGTCACAGCAGCCGGAAACACTGATGGTGAAGATGTGTTCCCCGCGCGAGCGGGGATAAACCGGTATAACTTCTCACCCCAGGTGATTTCTGTCTGTGTTCCCGCGCGAGCGGGGATCAATCTAAACCGTAGAAGAACAGAAGTGGGGCTGTTACTGCACCAGCTCCAACCCGGCAACACGTCGCCAGTAGCCGTTGCAGTCGCTGCTGCCGGCCAGCGCCAGCGGCTGCTGAGCATTTTCATTGGCGCGGAACTGCTCGAGCATCGTCAGCGTTTCCACGCCCTGCGGCGACAGCCGCACGATATCGACCAGCTCCTGCATGCCGCTCAGCTCATTGCCCAGGTTGTAGCAGTAACCACTCATCGTCTGAATGCCGTTGAGTACGAACACCTGCTGGTCTTCCTGTGAGCGCATGGCGCGTCCCTGCGGGTATTTGATGCAGCAGGTTTCGCACTCGTCCTTGCCGCGGTTTTCCGAACGGGCGGTAAAGCAGCGGGCGGAGTAGGCCAGCGGCAGGTGACCGTAGCCCAGCACTTCCACCTCGAAGCCGCGGCGAAAACCCAGCTCGCCGCACTGCTCCAGCACCTTACCCAGCCAGTCGCGGGACAGCTCCACCGGCATGCACCAGCGCGTCATGCCCTGCTTGTGCAGCAGCCGCAGGGTATAGGCGTTATAGCAGTTCAGCGCATGGCCGGCGACAAACGGCAGGCCGCGCTCCGCCGCCATATTCACCGTGCCGAGATCGTTGGCCTCAATCAGAAACTCGCCGTTCTCCACATAGCGCTTCAGCTCGTTTAACTCGGAAGGCGCCTGCAGCAGCGCCAGCGTGGAGAGCACCACCTGCTTGCCGGACTGCGCCACCGTCTTGGCCAGCGCCAGCCAGTCGCCGACCTTCATCTCGCGCCGCTTGGTGCAGACGCTCTCGCCGAGATAAATAATATCGGCGCTGCTGCGCATCGCCTGCTGGTAAAAACTTTCGGTCTCGGTCTTCGGCCAGTAGTAGAGCACCGGCCCCAATGCGTATTTCATGCAGCCTCCTGCTATTGCCATTTACGGTGATAGGCGCCGAGCGTGGTCTGGGTGCCTTCAGACATTGCGCCGAGCGCAGCCATCCAGCCGGCGTCGGGCTGGTAGCCGGCGGGGTCGGCGATGCAGCGGTCGATTGCCTGGCGCCAGACGCGCGCCACCTGGCTGACATAGGCCGGGCTGCGCTGGCGGCCCTCAATTTTTACCGAAGCGATATTGGCGGCCAGCAGCTCCGGCAGCAGCGCCAGCGTGTTCAGGCTGGTGGGCTCTTCCAGCGCGTGGTAGCGCACATCGTCAACCAGATAGCGGCCTTTGCACAGCGTCGGGTAGCCGGCGTTTTCGCCTTCCTGGTAGCGGTCAATCAGCACGTCGTTCAGGCGTGATTCCATGCCCTGCGGCGTCTGCTGCCAGCGGACGAAGCGAGCCGGCGAGCAGGCGCCGACGGTATTGGGGGATTCGCCGGTCAGGTAAGAAGAGAGATAGCAGCGGCCTTCCGCCATGATGCACAGGCTGCCGAAGGCGAACACCTCCAGCGGCACCGGGCTGGTGCGCGCCAGCTGTTTCACCTGATGCATCGACAGCACGCGCGGCAGCACCACGCGGTGCACGGCAAAGTGACGCTGATAGAAGCGAATCGCCTCTTCATTGGTGGCGGAGGCCTGCACGGAGACGTGGCGTTCGATATGCGGGTAACGCTCGGCGGCGTACTCCAGCATCGCCAGATCCGCCAGAATCAGCGCATCGGCGCCCAGCTGCGCCGCCATATCCACCGCGCGCTGCCAGCGGGCGTAGCCGTCGGGGTGGGCGAAGGTGTTGATGGCGATGTGCAGCTTACGGCCGTGGCGATGCACATACTCCACCGCTTCCTGCAGTTTTTTTTCGCTGAAGTTCAGCCCGGCGAAGTGGCGCGCGTTGGTGTCGTCCTTCAGACCGATATAAACGGCGTCGGCGCCGTTATCGACCGCGGCCTTCAGCGCCGGTAAATTTCCGGCGGGACAAAGCAGCTCCATACAGTGATCCTGGTCCAGCGGCGGGGCGCTGTGACGGTTGTCGCCGTGCGTAATACGGCAGCGGCGCTGTTTAACGGGGGGACAATTTTAGTGAAGTCATACGCAGCAGGTTTTGATTTGGGGCAGTTTCTGGCGTATTGATAAACGGCGGGGGAGTCACCCTCAATCGCATAATTTGTTGATATAGACCGCGGAAGCCTGGCCGCAATATGGCAAAATAGCGGGAATTGAGTAATGAAGGAGTGGATGACCGTGTTGGAAAAACTACGATCGCGCATTGTGCGCCAAGGGCCGTCGCTGCTGCGCGTGCCGCTCAAACTCACCCCTTTCGCCCTGCAGCGTCAACTGCTGGAGCAGGTGCTGGGTTGGCAGTTCCGTCAGGCGCTCGCGGATGGCGATCTGGAATTTCTTGAATCACGGTGGCTGAAGATCGAAGTACGCGATCTGGCGCTACAATGGTTTATGACGGTAGAAAACGATCGGCTGGTGGTTCGCCAGCATGCACAGGCCGACGTCAGCTTCAGCGGCGACGCCAACGATCTGATCCTGATCGCGGCGCGCAAGCAGGATCCTGACACGCTGTTTTTCCAGCGTCGGCTACAGATTGAAGGGGATACCGAATTGGGCCTGTATGTAAAAAATCTGATGGATGCGATTGAACTGGAAGCCATGCCGGCGCCGCTGCGCATTGGCTTGCTGCAGCTGGCGGAGTTTGTTGAAGCAGGTTTACAAGAGGGCGCAGAACCGTCTTCCCGAGTGGTGGCGCCATGCTGATTCGCGTAGAGATTCCGGTAGACGCCGCGGGCATCGATGCCCTGTTGCGCAGTGCCTTCGGGCGTGACGATGAAGCCGATCTGGTGCGCCAGCTGCGCGAAGACGGCCTGCTGACGCTGGGCGTGGTCGCCACCGATGACGAAGGCGGCGTGGTGGGCTATGCCGCCTTCAGCCCGGTCGACGTTGAAGGCGAGGATCGCCAGTGGGTCGGCCTGGCGCCGCTGGCGGTGGAAGAGCGCCTGCGCCGTCAGGGGTTGGGGGAGAAGCTGGTTTACGAAGGGCTGGATGCGCTGAATGAGTTCAGCTATGCCGCCGTGGTGGTGCTGGGCGAGCCGGCGTATTACTCACGCTTTGGCTTTAAGCCGGCGGCGGAGTTCGGGCTGAGCTGCCGCTGGCCGGGTTGCGAGCAAGCGTTTCAGGTTTACCCGCTGGCGCAAGACGCGCTGGACGGCGTAAACGGCGCAGTGGAGTACGCCGCGCCGTTTAACCGTTTTTAACCAGCAGATAGTCCAAAGACAGAGGCGGGTGTGACACCAGCCTCTCTTTTTGCACCTTGCTCAGCTGCTTGATGCGGTATTCCAGCCGCAGCGCCAGCGAACGGTCGCCGACCGCGCAGTGAAAGGCGAGCTGCAGCTCGCCTTTGCCGCGCAGCGCCTTGGCGCCTTTGCCCGCCTGATGCTGCGCCAGCCGCCGTGCCACGTCGGTGGTGATGCCGGTATACAGCATGCCGCTTGGCAGACGCAGCATATACAGGTGCCAGGTGGTGGTTTCCGCCATTATTCCTACCTTTGAACGAATCGTCTCGTGCGGGTCTGTTCCGCATGGTTTACGGCGCTCAGTATCCCCGTTTCTCCTTTTTCTGTCTAACCGGGCAGTGATACCGGAAAAAATATAGGCAATAGACGATGGTTATCGTCGAAGCGACTTTTTAGCAAAAATAAGAGGTCGGTAATAGCAAAACAGATAATAGAACTTTATATTTCACACGGAGAATGAGAATTTACCCCCGTGGTAGTGTAGTTGTCGGTTTTTTGTGAACAGCGCACCACAAAAAAGGAATTTTCTAATTTTATAGCAAAGGAATAATCACCGTGGGCAATATTATTTAGCCGTCAGAATTAAAAACTATTCTGCACTCTAAACGTGCCAATTTATATTATCTGCAATATTGTCGGGTGCTGGTAAACGGCGGCCGGGTAGAATATGTCACGGATGAAGGACGGCAGTCGTTGTATTGGAATATTTCTATCGCCAACACCACGGTGGTGATGCTGGGCACCGGCACGTCAGTCACGCAAGCGGCGATGCGTGAATTCGCCAAGGCCGGCGTGCTGGTTGGCTTTTGCGGCGGTGGCGGCACGCCGCTGTACGCAGCCAATGAGGTCGAGGTCGACGTTTCCTGGTTAACCTCACAGAGCGAATACCGTGCTACTGAATATTTACAGCACTGGGTGAGTTTCTGGTTTGACGAACAATACCGTCTGGCGGCGGCCGTTGCTTTTCAGCGTGTACGCATTGCAAAAATAAAACAGCACTGGCTGAGCCCCGCCATGCAGCGGGAAAGTGGGTTTAATTTATCCCAGGAGCGGCTGCTGCAATTATTATCCCGTTATGAAAATAGCCTTGCAGATTGCCGCAACGGTACCGATTTATTAACGCAGGAAGCGGTGATGACCAAGGCGTTATATAAATTAGCGGCGCAGGCGGTGAGCTACGGCGATTTTACCCGCGCCAAACGCGGTGGCGGGGCGGATGTCGCCAATCGTTTTCTCGACCACGGCAATTACCTGGCTTACGGGCTGGCGGCGGTGGCCACCTGGGTGATCGGTTTACCCCACGGGCTGGCGGTGCTGCATGGCAAAACCCGGCGCGGTGGGCTGGTGTTTGACGTGGCCGATCTGATTAAAGACGCACTGATCCTGCCGCAGGCGTTTATCGCCGCCATGGAAGGGGAAGATGAACAGACGTTTCGCCAACGTTGCCTGAATGGCTTCCAAAAGGCGCAGGCGTTGGACGTCATGATTGACGCCCTGCAGGATACGGCACTTCAACTGAGTCAGGTGGCGTGATGAATATCATGCTGGTGGCGCAGTGCAGCAAACGGGCGCTGGTGGAAACGCGGCGTATTCTCGACCAGTTCGCCGAACGCCGCGGCGACCGTACCTGGCAAACGGCGATTACGCTGGAGGGGCTGAATACCTTGCGCTGTCTGCTGCGTAAAACCGCGCGGCGGCATGTTCGGCGAGAAGGGCGAATAAGGGGAGCCTATGGACCACTATATCGAACTCCGCGTACTGCCCGATCCGGAATTCAGCACGCCGATGCTGTTGGAGGCGCTGTTTGCCAAGCTGCACCGGGCGTTGGGGGGCGCATCGGCGTCAGTTTTCCCGATGCGGGCAAAACGTTGTGGGGGAACGGCTACGGCTGCACGGTTCGCAGGCGGCATTGACCGAGCTGGAGCAGCACGGCTGGCGTAAAGGCCTGCGTGACTACACCGAAAGCAGCGCGATATTGCCGGTGCCGGCAGGCGCAGCGTATCGCACGGTGCGTCGCGTGCAGGTGAAAAGCAGCGCAGAGCGGCTACAGCGCCGTTCGGTCGCTAAAGGCTGGCTGACGATAGAGCAGGCGCAGGAACGTATTCCGGCGGCGAAAGCGCAGCGCAGCACGCTGCCGTTTATCCGCCTGAAAAGCCTCTCCAACGGCCAGTCGTTTTTATTGTTTATCGAACAGGGCATGTTGCGCAGTACGCCGACCGCCGGTGAGTTCAGCGCTTATGGCCTGAGTGCTATCGCCACCGTTCCCTGGTTCTGACCCTTTTTCTGTACGCAATCCTAACCTGTTGATTTAGCAGGTTAGGATTGAAGCGTCTGAAAAAAGGTTTTTTAGCGGAAGAATGAGAGTCTAGCTGTTAAAACAGGCAGTTAGATGTAGATGGCAACAGTTCACTGCCGTACAGGCAGCTTAGAAAAACGAGGAATTGATGCGTTTGCCGAAGTTGTTGTTCACTGCTGCACAAGCGGTTGATAAATGCATGCGTCTTCGTTTTTTAAGACTCTGCAGCTTTTAATAAATGTTCGTAATTTGTACTATTACACTCTTATTTCTAGGTCAAAGGATAGGCCAAATGAGTAAAAGAGAGGATTTGATAGATATTAGAGATGTATCGACCGCTCAATATGGTCTTGTCTATTCTGAAATTCTTGGTTGGCTTGATCTTGGTCATGCTGCGGGTGCGGACATCCGTAAGGTTATCGAACAAATGGATGTTGGTGAGAGGAAACCAGAACCCTACTATGAAGTCATGTATTTTCAGTCAATGTATAAATTTGTCCATAGTTTAGGTATTGGAGTGCACACGCGCTGGCGTATAAAAAAGGGCTGTGATCAAGCCTCAAGACATAGTATTGTCCTTGCCATGATGATGCGTACCGCATTACGCTTTGAAAATCTTCAGGCATCAGTCCCGTTCAGTTGGGTAACAGACAGCGGTTTTAGCGCTGAAGACTTGGTATCGGATCTTCTCGGTTTTTACCGTGTGATCAGACCGATGAACTACTTCCCTTTACTTCGTTTAATTAGCCGGCAGGAAGCGCTTAAACGCTGGGATCATTATGGCCCAATCGGTAATTATAAAAATAAACTATTCCGACCAATGCTTTTTCCAGACCCGGTTAAGAACAAAAGTGCTAAGCCAAAATATGGGGAATTACCTCCATTTATGAAGTCAATCGTCCCTTTTAGTAATTTCCAGGGGGATACAGTAAAAATTGTTGTCGATCATGGTCGCCATATGAATTTTGGCGATCTACCACAGGGGATATTTAGGTGATTAAGAGAACTAAAATTTTTTCGATCGTTTTTATAACGATACTTTTGTTCGGTTGTTACAAAGTAGCCTCGGTTGCCATGACGGACAGCACTGATTACTCCCGTGCTGATTGGCTGGCGTATAAGTTAATCGCGCCAGATGAAGTAAATAACGCTCCTTTTTTGACTGATGATACGGTCATTCATTTCCGAGCTGCTGATGGAGCTTCTCCGCAAATAGACGAGATTGAGTATGGCAAGAATGTGGATGAGGCTGTCTTGGTCGACTATCTGGAGTCTTTAGGATACCGACACGTTGACGACCCCGTCTTCGGTAAAAGGTGGGCACAAGAAAGCTCCGGAAGAAGCGCATATATAGCCAAAACAGAGGATGCGATAAAATTAACCTTTACTCATTGATCGGTAGTGTTCCACCGTATCATTCAGAGACTCATTGCTACATAGGCAGCTTAAAGCAGGTTATCTATGCCCAAGGTTTATGAATAGTCGGATTGATACCGTGCTTATCACTCCAGGGTAAACGGCAGAAGCATCCCTTCTTCACTGTCCGTTTTTAGTCTGCGTAGTTTTCTTTATCGGGTAAGACACCAGCGGTTTGATCTCTTTTAATACGAACATGCTCTGCATCTCTTTAATGCCGGGCAATCTGCGGACTACCGACATGGCAAAATCAGCATATGAATCTAGATCGGAGGCCACGACCTGCAGCAAGAAGTCGGCATCGCCGCCAATGCTGTAACAGGCCACCACATCTTCCAACGCCGTTACCTCTTCTTCAAATTTCTTGGCTTCCGTTTCGCTATGGCTGTCGATGGCGACGCGAATAAACACCATTACACCCAGGCCGATCTTTTTGCGATCCAACACCGCGCGATAGCCTTGGATAACTTCTTCTTCCTCAAGCTTGCGGACTTTGCGCCAGCACGGCGAGGCCGACATGCCTATTTTCTCCGCTAACGCCTGGTTTGTGACTCTGGCATCGTCTTGCAACAGCCTGAGGATTTTCATCTCTGTCATATCAAGCGGCATAACGGAACGTTCCTTTCATTTTTTGCTATGTAATCGGTAATTCTTGCCAATAATTCTCGTTTAAGCAAGCAATATAGGTCACAAATTCCTCGATGCTCAATGCATAATAGGTTCGTGAAATTAATGTGTTGTTGTGCCTGTTTTATCTCGAAATGGCGAGGGTTTGTTAGCGATTCAGAGAGGATTTCTGTTCTTAACGACGACTCATTGTGCGCGTTAAATATATTCTCTGCTGCTTGTTAACAAGATTTCAGTATGGGGGGAAGGGATGGCGATTCTGCGCCGACATTGTCTTGTAATTATATGAATATTAATGTCGTGTGGAGATTTTTAGATAAATGCAGCGTAATAATAGGTGAGGTATTGATATAAAACCCACTCAATTATGCTGATAACTCAAGAGCATTATTTAAATTCACAGATGTGATAATTCACGGTTTTTTCTTGGCTTATGTCTGGTATCAAACAACCAGTCTTCTAATTATCAATAATCAATTACAACAGGAATACTTATGTTAGGAACCGCTCAAATCATCTCTTACGCTGCGGCGTTGGGTCTGGCCGCCGCCGTGCCGGGGCCAGGCATGACCGCGCTGGTCGCCCGCAGCGTCAGCGGCGGCGCAGTGACGGGGTTTACCATGCTGACCGGGTTGATACTCGGGGACTTAATCTATCTTTCCACTGCGGTATTTGGTTTGGCGGTTATTGCGCATACCTATACCTCACTCTTTACCCTGATAAACTGGGCCGCCGCCTGCTACCTGTCCTTTCTCGCCTGGCAATTCTGGCGTTATCAGCCCCAGGCGGTAAATATCGACCAGAAGGCTACCCGTCGTGAGCTAACCTCCGCATGGCTGTCCGGGTTGACGATCACGCTCGGAAATCCCAAAACCATCGCCTTTTATCTGGCTATATTGCCGCTGGTCATCTCGTTGGATCACGTTTCTCTACAGGTATGGGGAACGATGTTGGTGCCGCTGACCATGCTTGTCCTTTTGCTGGTCGGCGCCGTATTTATTTTGGCGGCACTAAAAATACGTCGTTTCCTGACCAGCGTATCGTCGCAGCGTAGACTCTTTCGCACCACGGGCGTCATTATGGCGCTGGCGGCTGTTGGCATGGTGGCAAAATCTTTGTAGGGACCGGCGAGCATAGGCCGTCAAGCGTTGTTTGCGCCTCGCAGGCTTTATAGTTTGAACACCCTGTCTCAGGGTTTGACCCTTCTTTTATACCTGATTTTAATTAGTTGATTTATAAGGCTATGATTGGTGTGTCTGAAAAAAGGGTTTTGGGCAAAATTATAGTGATTTTGCTGTTTAAACAACCAATTAGCGCTATACTGCAACAGTTCACTGCCGTACAGGCAGCTTAGAAACTCATCGCCCTCTCGTTTTAAATCAAGCGCATGTTCACTGCCGCACAGGCAGCTCCTCAATCCGGTGGTAAGATGCTGTTAACAGCCTAAAGGAGACCCCGGTGGAACAGAGCGAACAGCAGCAGCATATCATCCGCTTCCTCAGCAAACAGCACGTGCTGACGCTCTGCGCCGGCAACGGTCTGGAGATGTGGTGCGCCAACTGTTTTTACGTGTTTGACGCCGAGCGCATGGCGCTGTGGCTGATGACCGAACCGCATACCCGCCACGGGCAGCTGATGCAGCAGCATGCTGAAGTGGTCGGCACCATTGCGCCAAAGCCCAAAAGCATCGCGCTGATTAAAGGCGTCCAGTATCGCGCAGAGGCGCGCATACTGAGCGGTGATGAAGAGCAACAGGCGCGCGCCCGTTACTGCAAGCGTTTCCCGGTGGCAAAAGCCATGTCGGCCACCCTGTGGCAACTGAGCCTGCAGGAGGTGAAGATGACCGACAACGTTCTCGGTTTTGGCACCAAGTTGTTTTGGGCCCGCAGCTAGCGCAGGCACCCTGCCGATCCAGGGTTTGTTACCTGTCTTATACTTACATGGAAAGCGACAACGGCACGGGAGGCATTATGGCACGGGTATTGATAACGGGCGCTAGCGGGCTGGTGGGCGGCGAGCTGTTGCGCCTGCTGCTGGCGGACCGGCGGGTGACGGCAATTACCGCCCCCAGCCGCCGGCCGCTGCCGCCGCATGACAAACTGACCAACCCGGTGGGCGACGATTTGTTCGCCCTGTTGACGGAGCTGGATCAGCCGGTTGACGCGGTGTTCTGCTGTCTTGGCACCACGCGGCAGCAGGCCGGCAGCGACGGCAATTTCCACTACGTCGACTATACGCTGGTGGTGGAAAGCGCGCTGACCGGCCGTCGGCTCGGCGCGCAGCACTGTCTGGCGGTGAGCGCGATGGGCGCCAGCCCGCACTCCACCTTCCTGTATAACCGCATCAAAGGGGAGATGGAGCAGGCGCTGCGCGAGCAGGGCTGGCAGCGTCTGACGCTGGTGCGGCCGTCGATGCTGCTGGGTAAACGCGCCGCGCCGCGTTTGCTGGAGCGCGTAGCCCAGCCGCTGTTCAGGCTGCTGCCCGGCAGATGGAAATCGGTCGCCGCCCGCGATGTGGCGCAAACCCTGCTGGAGCAGGCGTTCAGCTCCGGCGACGGCGTCAGGGTGCTGGAGTCCGATCGGCTGCAGCACGGGGAGCGTCTGGCGCACTGACATCGATGCAGAGGCCATCGTACGCCAGCTCCAGCCCCGGCGGCAGCGTGTGCGTCAGCAGCCAGGCGTCGAGGTGGTGGCTGATATGCGTCAGCAGGGTGCGCTGCGGCAACAGCCGTTGCTGAATCTCCAGCGCGCGGGTGAGGTCGTTATGGTTGCGCGGCTCCTGTGCCTGCGGCGGCAGGCTGCAGTCCAGCACCAGCAGATCCAGGCGGACGCCCTGCAGAAAACGCAGGGTGTCCAGCGGCAGACCGACGGTATCGGTCAGGTAGGCCAGCGTGCGGTCGGCGCTCTGGATCAGGTAACCGTGGGTGATTTTAGAGTGGATCAGCGGCAGCGGGGTGATGCGCAGTCCGCCCAGCGTCACGCTGACAAACGGCGCCAGCGGCGGCTGAAAGTCCAGAATGCCGGGGTGTTTGAATAGATCGTCGCAGCCCTGTTCATCGGGCGGGCCGTACACCGGAATGGCGCTTCCACACCCCCAGCGCAAATGAAATAACCCCTGAACGTGATCCATGTGGTAATGTGTCAGTAAAAAACGCTGAATTTGCCCCGCCGAAAACCGCCGCTCCAATGACGTCAATCCCGCATCAATTAACGTAGTTTCCCCCTGATAATCCAGCATGGCGCTGCATGCGCGACGACGCCGGGCCGGCTCACGGCGCGCCCGTTGGCAGATGGCGCACTCGCAGCCAAATGCCGGCACCTGCTGGGCGCCGCCGGTGCCGAGAAAAGTCAGTTGCATGGTGTCTCCTCGCGCCGCAGCGCCGTCAGCAGTGCCGCCAACGTGTCGCTCAGCTCGCCGTTATTATCCAGCCGCAGGCAGTCGGACGGCACGCTGTAGGCCGCCGCGCGCGCCAGCCGTTGTTCAATCTGCCCGCTGTCCTCGCGGCCGCGCCGCTCCAGACGCCGGCGCAGCACCGCCGGTTCAACCTGCAGGCACAGCGGCAGTAGCTGTGCGCCGTAGCGCTGACGGGCGTAGGGCAGATAGGCGCGCGAACCGTTGACCACCACGTCGATCCCCAGCAGCAGCCACAGATCGACCTCGATCCCTAACGCATAACGGGTGTGATGGGCCTGCCAGTCCAGCGCGAACAGGCCGTTGGCGCGCCGGCGCAGAAACTCGCGTTCACTCAGCGCCACGTGGTTCTCACAGCCGGCCTGCGCCGGGCGGGTGATATAGCGGTGCGCCACCAGCGGCGCGCTGTCCGCCGCGTTGCGCAGGGCGGCCAGCAGGCTGTCCTTGCCGGAGCCGGAGGCCCCCATCAGATAGATAAGCTGCGCCATCAGAACACCTGCCGTCCCTGACGCCACACGTGCTGCACATAGATATGCTCGCCGTGCGCGCGCGCCAGCACCAGATCGCCGCGCAGCCCCTCGGCAATGGTGCCGCGATCGGCTAACCCCAATGCCCGCGCCGGGTTGCGGGTGACCATCGCCACCGACTGCGGCAGGTCATAACCGTTGCGCGCGTCGGCGGCCAGGAGGAACGCCGCGTCGAGCAGGCTAGCGGGGTAGTAGTCGGAAGAGAGGATATCCAACACCCCCTGCGCCGCCAGCTGATGCGCCGCCACGTTGCCGGAATGCGAGCCGCCGCGCACGATGTTCGGCGCTCCCATCAGCACCTGCAGCCCCTGCCGGTGTGAGGCGCGGGCCGCTTCCTCGGTGGTGGGGAACTCGGCGATCGCGCTGCCCAGCGCGCAGGACTCGGCAACGTGCGCGGCGGTGGCGTCGTCATGGCTGGCGAGCGCAATGCCCCGTTCGCGACAGCGTTCGGCAATGGCCTGGCGGTTCGGCGTCGCCCAGCGGGCGGACAGCGCGACCTGCTGCTGCTCATACTCATCCATCGCGGCGTCGCTCAGGTTATATTTGCCCTGATAATATTCGCGATACTTGGCGCGCGAGGCGAACTGGCGCTGGCCCGGCGAATGGTCCATCAGCGACACCAGCGACACGCCCGGTTTATCCATCAGCTGTTCAAACAGCGGCAGCGTGCCGGCGTTGGGCAGTTCACAGCGCAGGTGCAGGCGGTGTTCGGCGCGGTTTACCCCGGCGCGCTGGCTGTGGATCACCGCGTCGATCATTTTTTGCAGGTTCTCCAGCCGGTGGCCGCCGTCGCGCACATCGCCTATCGCCACCGCGTCCAGCACCGTGGTGATGCCGCAGGCAACCATCAGCGCGTCGTGGCTGCTCATGGCGGAATGGGCCGGCCAGTCCACGTTGGGGCGCGGCATAAAGAATTTATCCAGGTTATCGGTATGCAGTTCGATCAGGCCCGGCAGCAGCCAGCCGCCTTCGCCGTCCAGCGCCTGCGGCAGACGGCTGTGGCCGTCGGCAAAGCTGCGGATCACGCCGTCGCCCATCTCCAGCGAGCCGTTCACCACCTGGTCTTCCAGCACCAGCCTTACGTTATTAATAATCATCACGGCGTCTCCAGCGCCTGCGGCGCTTGCATGATGTGCAGCCGGTCGGCGACCTGAGTTCGCACCTGGTCGTCATGAAAAATGCCGACGATGGCGGCGCCGCGCCGGCGCGCCTGTTCGACCAAGGCGATCACCGCCGCGCTGTTGCGTGCGTCCAGCGAGGCGGTGGGTTCATCCAGCAGCAGGATCGGGTAGTCGACGATAAAGCCGCGGGCGATATTGACCCGCTGCTGTTCGCCGCCGGAAAAGGTGGACGGCGCCAGCCCCCACAGCCGTTGCGGCACGTTAAGCCGGCTGAGCAGCGCGCTGGCGCGCTCGCGGCACTCGTCATGCGCCACGCCCAGCTCCAGCAGCGGCTGCATCACCACCTCCAGCGCGCTGATGCGCGGGATCACCCGCAGAAACTGGCTGACCCAGCCCAGCGTCCGGCGGCGCACCGCCAGGATCTGCCGCGCCTCCGCCTGCGCCATATCGATCCATTCTCCCTGATGGTCCAGCCAGATATGGCCGCTGTCCGGCAGGTAGTTGGCGTACAGCGAGCGCAGCAGGGTGGACTTACCGCTGCCGGAGTGGCCGTGCAGCACCACGCATTCGCCGGCGCTGACCGTCAGGCTGGCGTCGTGCAGCACCGGCAGCCGGGTACCGTGCTGCTGGTGCAACACAAAGGTCTTGCTCAGATGTTCGACGCGAATTTTGATCGTCATAGATTCCCCACTCAGTTACGACAACACGGAAGACACCAGCAGTTGGGTATAGGGATGGTGCGGGTCGTCCAGCACCCGGTCGGTCAGGCCGCTTTCCACCACTTCCCCCTGTTTCATCACCAGCAGCCGGTGCGCCAGCAGGCGCGCGACGCCCAGATCGTGGGTGACGATCACCGCCGCCAGCCGCATCTCCACCACCAGCGTGCGCAGCAGATCCAGCAGCCGCGCCTGCACCGACACGTCCAGCCCGCCGGTCGGCTCGTCCATAAACACCAGCTTGGGGTGGGTGACCAGGTTGCGGGCGATCTGCAGCCGCTGCTGCATGCCGCCGGAAAAGGTGGTGGGCAGATCGTCAAGGCGCGACAGCGGGATCTCGACGTCCTCCAGCCATTGCCCGGCCTGACGGCGGATATCGCCGTAGTGGCGCTGGCCGACGGCCATCAGCCGCTCGCCGATATTGCCGCCGGCGGACACCTGCGGCCGCAGCCCGTCCAGCGGGTGCTGGTGCACCACGCCCCAGTCGGTGCGCAGCAGGCGGCGGCGCGCGCTCTCCGCCATGGCGTACAGATCCTGCTCCTGCCCGGCCTGAGGACGGTAGAGGATGCGCCCCTGCTGCGGCGCCAGCCGCGCCGAGATGCTTTTCAACAGGGTGGTTTTACCGGAGCCGGATTCGCCGACGATGCCCAGCACTTCGCCGGGGTAAATATCAAAAGAGACGTCGCTGAAGCCTTTGCCCGGCGCGTACAGATGGGTCAGACGCTCGACCGACAGCAGCGGGGCGTCGTGTAACGGTGTGGTGCTCATGGGCGCGGTGTCTCCGTGGATGACGCCAGCTGCTGCCGGCAGTAGTCGGTATCTGAGCAGACGAACATGCGGTTGCCCTGATCGTCGAGCACCACCTCGTCCAGGTAGCTGCTGCGGGAGCCGCACAGCGCACAGGGCTGCTCCCACTGCTGGACGCTGAACGGGTGATCGTCAAAGTCCAGGCTGACCACTTTGGTGTACGGCGGCAGGGCGTAGATCCGCTTCTCCCGCCCGGCGCCGAACAATTGCAGCGCCGGCATCATATGCATCTTCGGGTTGTCGAATTTCGGGATCGGCGACGGATCCATCACGTAGCGGTCATTGACCTTCACCGGATAGGCGTAGGTGGTGGCGATATGGCCGTAGCGGGCGATATCCTCGTAGAGTTTCACCTGCATCACGCCGTATTCCTCCAGCGCGTGCATTTTGCGCGTTTCGGTTTCGCGCGGTTCGATAAAGCGCAGCGGCTCCGGAATCGGCACCTGATAGATCAGGATCTGGTCTTCCCGCAGCGGCGTTTCCGGGATGCGGTGGCGGGTCTGGATCAGCGTAGCCTCGACGGTACGCTCGGTGGTGGCGACGCCGGCGACGCGCTGGAAGAAGCGGCGAATCGAGACCGCGTTGGTGGTATCGTCCGCGCCCTGATCGATGACTTTTAGTACGTCGGCGTCGCCGACCACGCTGGCGGTCAGCTGGATGCCGCCGGTGCCCCAGCCGTAGGGCATCGGCATCTCGCGGCCGCCGAACGGCACCTGATAGCCGGGAATGGCCACGCCCTTCAGGATGGCGCGGCGGATCATGCGTTTGGTCTGTTCATCCAGATAGCCGGGGTTGTAGCCGCTCAGTACGTTACTCATGGGGCGTCTCCTGCGTGGGCTCGCCGCGCTGCCGCAGGCGTTGCAGCAGTTCCAGTTCCGCCTGGAAATCCACATAGTGCGGCAGTTTCAGATGGGACACGAAGCCGGCGGCCTCGACGTTATCGGCGTGGGACAGCACGAACTCTTCGTCCTGTGCCGGGCTGTCGCCGTCTTCCGCGTACTCGTCCTTCTGCAGGGCGCGATCCACCAGCGCCATCGCCATCGCTTTGCGCTCGGCGCGGCCGAACACCAGGCCGTAGCCGCGGGTAAAGTGCGGCGGCTGCTGTTCCGGGGCGACAAAGCCGTTCACCATCTCGCATTCGGTCAGCAGGATTTCGCCGATGTCGATGGCGAAGCCCAGCTCTTCCGGCACGATCTCCACCGTGACATAGCCGCTGCGGATCTCGCCGGCGAACGGGTGGTTGCGGCCATAGCCGCGCTGGGTGGAGTAGCCGAGCGCCAGCAGAAAGCCTTCATCGCCGCGCACCAGTTGCTGCAGGCGCGCCGAGCGCGGGCAGGGGTAGACCGGCGGCGTGCGGGTGATATCCGCCGGCGTGCTGCCGTCGTCCTGTTCCGCCTGCGCCAGCTGCTGGCGACTCAGCAGGCTGAACACGTGCGGGCAGCCGGTTGCCGGCGCATCGTCGGCGAGCTGCGGCGTTGCATCGGGCGCGCCGCCGTCCGCCAGCAGCGCGAAGTCCAGCAGCCGGTGGGTGTAGTCATAGGTCGGGCCGAGCAGCTGGCCGCCGGGCAGGTCTTTGTAAATCGCCGAAATGCGGCGTTCCAGTCGCATCTGCTCGGTGAGTAACGGCTCACTGACGGCCAGACGCGGCAGCGTGGTGCGGTAGGCGCGCAGCAGGAAAATCGCCTCCACCAGATCGCCGCTGGCCTGCTTAATCGCCAGCGCCGCCAGTTCACGGTCATAGACGCCGCCTTCGGTCATGACCCGGTCCACCGCCAGCCCAAGCTGCTGCTCCACCTGCGCGGCCGTCAGCGCCGGTTGTGCCGGGTCGCCGCGTCGCAGTTGCTCCTGCAGCCGGTGCGCGGCCTCAATGGCTTTTTCGCCCCCTTTTACGGCTACGTACATCAGCATTCCTCCAGATGAGTGGTGCGCGGGATGGCCAGCAGCGCGTCGCCGCAGGTCAGAATCACGTCAAGCCCGAGCGGGAAGGGCTGCGGGCGCGCCAGCAGATAGCGGCGCAGCGCCTCCGGCAGCGTCGGCGCGATGGTGCGGCTGTGGGCAATGCCGGGGCCGCGCAGCCGCAGCGGCGCGCCGTTTTCCAGATCGTCGAGCTGGACGATCAGCGTCGCGCCTTGTTCCGGCGCCAGTTCGTCGCCGTGCGGCAGCGCGTGCAGATCCGCCGCCTGCAGGCGCGGGTCGTAAACGGCGAACGCCGCCTGCGCCGCCGAGGAGGCCTGCGGCGCGCCGGTGTGGAAACGAAGGTTAGTCAGCACCTGCTCACTGTTCAGCGCCGGTTCGATCAGGAGCGGCGTTTCGCCGTCGGCCAGCGTCAGCAAGACGGCGGTGGCGGCGGCGTTGAGCGGCGGCCACTGCGGCCCGCCTGTCAGCCGCACCGTGACGCCCGGTTCGCTCAATGCTTTCAGGATCAGGCGGAACGTCTGCTGCGCCTGCGCCACCGGGCTGGCGAAACCATCCAGTAAACTCATGGCGACTCTCCCCGTACCAGCGTAAAGAAATCGACCCGACTGGTGGCCACCTCGCGGGCGCGCTGCTGGCGTTGTTCCTGCTGCGCCGCCGCCAGTGGGGCGATCAACTGTTGCAGCAGCCGTTCCTGGTATGCCGGCTGTTGCAGCAGGGCGTCGACCAGCGCGCACAGTTCGGCATGCGCCTTATCGCGCCCGGCAACATAGCTGTAGCCGTGGCCGCCGCTTTCCAGCTGCACCACCGCGCGGGTAACGGTCATATCGCCCAGCACAAAGCGGCGGCCGGTGGCGCCCATGCGCCCCTGCAGCTGCGTCAGGCCAATCTCCGGCGCGCGCAGCAGCCGGTACTCGGGGTTCAGGTTCAGCGCCTGCCAGTGGCTGCGCAGCTGGGCCGGGCGGCTGTGCGCCAGCACCGACATCCAGCGTTGTCGTGATGAGAGAGAGGACATTCAGTGCTCCATGGTCAGTTCGAGCATATCGGCGCGTGCCAGGCTGACGGAGTATTCCGCCAGCCGGTCGCTGCCGCTGCAGACGTTGAGGGTGCGCACGCACAGCAGCGGCGCGTCGGCGGCCAGTTCCAGCAGTTGGCGCTCTTTCGCCTGCGCCTGTCGGGCGCTGATGCGCGTCTGGCGGCGGCTGAGCGGCTGATGGATATGCTGTTCAATAAATTCATGCAGCGATCCCTGGCGGAACTGCTGCAGGGCCGGCCACCAGTCGAGGTCGGGCAGGTAGTGGTCGATCACGCTCATCGGTACGCCGTTTACCCGGCGCAGGGTACGCAGGTGGATCGCCTGCTGGCCCTCCTCACAGCCCAGCGCGCTGGCGATGTGGCCGTTGCACGGGCGCAATACTGCGAGTAAGCACTCACTGGTGGGGTGGTTGCCCTGCTCGAGCAGGTTCTGGGTAAAGCGGGTTTTGGCGTGCAGTGGGTAGTCGTAAGGGCGCATCAGCACCAAAATGCCGACGCCGTGGCGGCGCTGCAGCCAGCCGCGCTCCACCAGTTGATCCACCGCCCGGCGCAGGGTATGGCGGTTGACCTGATAATGGTCCGCCAGCTGCTGTTCCGAAGGCAGGTAGTCGCCGCCGCGGTAACGGCTGCGTAGCTCTTCTTCCAGCTGCGCCGCGATTTGCTGATAGCGTGTAGGGTAACTGGTAGGATGTCTAGATATCTGCGTCATAGTTAAAACCTCCGTGCGCCAATCGCCGCTAACAGCGCCGGTGCGGCGGCTGGGAGGCGGTTGGTGATGGGGCTTATCCTGCCGGGCGCAGATGACGCTGAGGTGACGGCGATGTGGCGAACAGATGAACTATTTTCGACAGGCGGGTGCGCACGGCGCGCTATCGCGCTAAGCTAGCGCCATTGTTTGTTGCTTGCTGGTTACTCTCATGTCTCAACCTTTACCTGCCTCCGGCAGCCAGACGCGTTCATGGCCGCTGTGGAAACCCGTGCTGTTTTTACTGGTGGTCGCCGTCGGTCTGTACTACGTCAAATGGCAGCCTTACTACGGTAAGGCGTTTGTCGCGGCGGAAAGCCACTCCATCGGCGGCTCGATCCTGGCCGATGGCGCGCATAACCCGTGGATGGCGGCGTGGCAGTACGCGCTGACCTACTTTGCGGCGGTGTGGAAGGCCGCGCTGCTGGGCGTGCTGGTGGGGTCACTGGTGCAGGTGTTGATTCCGCGCGATTGGCTGGTGCGTACGCTGGGGCATCAGCGTTTCTCCGGCACGCTGCTGGGGTCGCTGATCGCGCTGCCGGGCATGATGTGCACTTGCTGCGCGGCGCCGGTGGCGGCCGGTTTACGCCGCCAGTCGGTATCCAGCGGCGCGGCGCTGGCGTTTTGGCTCAGCAACCCGGTGCTGAACCCGGCCACGCTGATTTTTATGGGCTTTGTGCTGGGCTGGCAGTTTGCCGCCATGCGTCTGGCGGCCGGCGTGATCATGGTGCTGGGCGTGGCCTGGCTGGTGCAGCGTCTGACCGCAAACGACGCGCCGCCGGCGAGCGAAGCGGTGACGACTCCGCCGGCGTGCGAGAGCGCGCCTCAGCCGTTCCTGCGCCGCTGGCTGACGGCGCTGTGGACGCTGTGTTGGTCAACCATCCCGGTTTATATTCTGGCGGTGCTGCTGTTGGGGGCGGCGCGGGTCTGGCTGTTCCCGTACGCCGAGGGCGCGGTGGATAACAGCCTGCTGTGGATTATCGGCCTGGCGCTTGCCGGCTGTCTGTTTGTGATTCCCACCGCGGCGGAAATTCCGATCGTGCAGGCGATGATGCTGGCGGGCATGGGCCCCGGCCCGGCGCTGGCGCTGCTGATGACGCTGCCGGCGGTCAGCCTGCCGTCGCTGCTGATGCTGAAGAAGGCCTTCTCCGCAAAAGCGCTGTGCCTGACGGCGGCGCTGGTGGCGCTGTGCGGCATCCTGACCGGCATGGTCGGGATGTTTATATTCTAAAAAGTTGCGGGGATGCGAAAATGCATCCCCGCTTCACGCTCAGCGCAGCTTATGCACCACCTGATTGCTGCTGCCGCGCCAAATCAGCGCCGGATCGCGCAACGCCTGCACGAACTTCCCGTCGATAAGCACGTTGATCAGATTCACCACCCGTTGCTGCGCAGCGTCCAGCTCCGCCAACCGGTAGCCGGTCCACAGCCAGATATCTTTACCGGGGCATTCAGCGCGCACCCGCTGCACCAGCCGTAATATCTCCGGCACATTGGCCGGATGCAGCGGATCGCCGCCGGACAGCGACAATCCCTGGCGTGTAATGCGCGGGTCGTTGAGGTCGGCGATAATCTGGTCCGCCAGCGCCGCAGTAAACGGCTGGCCGGAATCAAGCCGCCAGGTGCTCTGGTTGTAGCAGCCGCGGCACTGGTGCACGCAGCCGGCGACAAACAGCGTGCAGCGGGTGCCGGGGCCGTTGACCACGTCGACGGGGTAATACTGGTGATAATTCATCGCCGATCCTTCCGTAAACGGCCGGCCGGGCCGTTAGCCCAACTGCCCGTTATCCAGATGCTTCACCCGGCGTTTAACCTCTTCCTGCTTGCCGGCGTTGAATGGCCGCGCGTCCGGGCTGCCGAGATAGCCGCAGACGCGGCGGGTGACCGACACCTTGGCAGAGTCGTGATTGCCGCATTTCGGGCAGGTAAACCCTTTGCTGGTGCAGGAGAACTCGCCGGTGTAGCCGCATTGGTAACACTCGTCGATTGGCGTGTTGGTGCCGTAATAGGGCACGCGGCTGTAGCTGTAGTCCCATACGTCTTCCAGCGCCTTCAGGTTATGCTGCAGGTTCGGGTATTCGCCGTAACAGATAAAGCCGCCATTGGCCAACGGCGGGTAAGGCGCCTCGAAGTCCAGTTTGTCGTACGGATTGACCTTTTTCTCGACGTCGAGGTGGAAGCTGTTGGTGTAGTAGCCCTTGTCGGTCACGCCCGGCACCACGCCGAAATCGGCGGTGTCCAGCCGGCAGAAGCGGTCGCACAGGTTTTCGCTCGGGGTGCTGTACAGGCTGAAGCCGTAGCCGGTTTCCTCTTTCCAGCTTTCGGTGGCGGCGCGCAGACGTTCGACAATGGCGACGGCCTTGGCGCGCAGCGCCTGGTCATCGAACAGGTGCCCGGCGTTGCCGAACAGCGCGTTGATGGTTTCATGAATGCCGATATAGCCGAGGGAGATCGACGCGCGGCCGTTTTTGAAGATTTCGGCGATATCGTCGTCGGCGTTCAGCCGCACGCCGCAGGCCCCTTCCATATACAGAATCGGCGCCACGCGCGCCTTGATGCCCTGCAGGCGTGCGATGCGCGTCATCAGCGCCTTTTTCGCCAGCAGCAGGCGGCGATCCAGCAACTGCCAGAAGCGTTCTTCATTGCCCTGCGATTCCAGCGCAATGCGCGGCAGATTAAGGCTGATGACGCCAAGGTTGTTGCGTCCGTCGTGCACCGGCTTACCGTTCTCCTGATAGCTGCCGAGGAAGCTGCGGCAGCCCATCGGCGTTTTAAACGAGCCGGTTACCTGCACCACCTGATCGTAATTGAGGATATCGGGGTACATGCGTTTGCTGGCGCACTCCAGCGCCAGCTGCTTGATGTCGTAGTTCCGATCGCCGTAGCGGTGGTTGAGGCCGTCGCGGATGGCGAATACCAGCTTTGGGAACACCGCCGTTTTGCGGTTTTTCCCCAGCCCGGCGATGCGGTTTTTCAGGATTGACTGCTGGATCAGCCGCGACTGCCAACTGGTGCCGAGGCCGAAGCCAAAGGTGACGAACGGCGTCTGGCCGTTGGCGGTATGCAGCGTATTGACCTCATACTCCAACGACTGGAAGGCGTCGTAACACTCTTTTTCAGTGCGCGCCATGGCATAGCCGGCTACGTCCGGGATCTGCCACTCTTCGGCCACCTGCTGGTGTTTGCGGAAGCTGGCGCTGACGTACGGCGCCAGGATCTCATCAATACGGTTGATGGTAGTGCCGCCGTAGATATGGCTGGCCACCTGCGCGATGATCTGCGCGGTGACCGCGGTGGCGGTGGAGATCGATTTCGGCGTTTCGATCTCGGCGTTGCCCATTTTAAAGCCGTTGGTCAGCATGCCCTGCAGGTCGATCAGCATGCAGTTGAACATCGGGAAAAACGGCGCGTAGTCCAGATCGTGGTAGTGAATTTCACCGCGTTCGTGGGCCAGCACCACGTCGCGCGGCAGGATATGCTGCTTGGCATAGTGTTTGGCGACAATGCCGGCCAGCAGATCGCGCTGGGTGGGAATGACCTTGCTGTCTTTATTGGCGTTTTCATTCAGCAGCGCGGCGTTGCTTTGTTCGACCAGGCCGCGGATCTCCTGATTCAGCCGGCCGCGCAGTTCGCGGGCGACGTCGCGGTCGTGACGGTATTCGATATAGGCGCGCGCCAGTTGTTTGTATTCGCCGGCCATCAGCCGGTTTTCCACCGCCTGCTGAATATCATGGATATCCAGCCGCGGCTGGCGGGACATCTGTTGAGCGACTTCACGGGCGACGGCGGCGCAATACTCACTGTCGTTCACCTCGGCGGCGCGGGCGGCGCGTTCGATGGCCTGTTTGATACGTGCTTCGTCGAAGGGAACCTGACAGCCGTCCCGTTTAATCACTACTGGTTTCACGTCGTTCTCCTTGTTCCGCCGATGGGAACAGATAGCCGTTTCAGCTTATCCACAGGGCAATGCCGCAGCGGGGCTGGGCTACGGGGCGGTGTGGATGATTTTGTGGATAACTACTATATATAGATGCTGATGTTAGTGGAGATACTATATATGGGTGTTGGCGGAATTTTCTTGATGCAGGACAAAGAAAGCCGGCGGCGGGGCGATCGCCGTACAGATCGTCATTGCGCAGGATGAGGGGAAAATTGCTCCAGCAAAAAATCTACCCAGACACGCACGCGCGGCGGCAGGTTGCTGGAGGCGTAGTAGAGCCACAGCGGGGTCGGCGACGGCCAGTAATCCGCCAACACCGGCTGCAGCGCACCTTCGGCCAGATAGGGCGCGCTGTGCCAGTCGGCGATATAGGCGATGCCCAGCCCGGCCAGTGCGGCGTCCAGCAGCATCTCCGGCCGGCTGGCGACCAGCGGGCCACGCAGTTCTGGCATCGACGCGCCGTCCGGCAGCCGCAGCGGCCATTTAATCCGCCGGCCGTTGGCCGGGTTGCGGTGCAGCAGACAGTGGTGCCGCGCCAGATCCGCCGGCGTACGCGGCGTGCCGTACTGCGCCAGATAACCCGGCGCGGCCACCAGCCCGCTTTGCATGGCGTACAGCGGCCGGGCGACCAGCCGGCTGTCTTCGCCGATCCGGTTGCCGATCGCCACGTCGAAGCCTTCTCCCACCAGATTGACGATCCGTGCGTCCAGTGACAGATCCAGCTCGATCTGCGGATAGCGCTGGAGAAATTCGGGCACGCGCGGCATCAGCATCCGGCGGCCAAAGCCGGGCAAGATACTGGCGCGCACCGTGCCGGCCGGCTGCCGTTCGGCGCCGGCGCTCTCCAGCGTGCCGGCCAGCGCCTGCCACAGCGGGGCGACCTGTGCCAGCAGTGCCTGGCCTTCGGCGGTCAGCGTTACGCTGTGCGTGTTGCGCTGAAACAGACGCAGCGCCAGTTTGCTTTCCAGCGCGCGGATATTCTTGCTGACCGCCGCCGGCGTGACGCCCAGCTGGCGCGCCGCAGCGGAGAAGTTTTGGCTCTGCGCCGCGCTGAGAAAGGCCGGCAGCAGGCGGTGTACGTCAAAAGGCAGCGACATGGCGGTAGATACTTTGGGTTGAAACTAAAGTGAGTAAACACAGCCTACACCGAACGCGGCGGAAATGAAAAGATAGCGCCATCACGAGCGGTGATAACGCGGCGATGTCGCCGCGCCGCTGAAGAAGGATAAAAGTATGTCGCGTATTTTAGTGCTGACCGCCCACCGCTTTCCCGATGAATCCCGCGTTAACCGGGCGCTGATCGAGGCCGTGCGCCCGTTGCCCGGGGTAACCGTGCATGAGCTGATGCGCAGCTACCCGGATTACCGCATTGATGTGGCCCATGAGCAGGCGTTATTGCAAAGCCATGATGCGCTGGTGATGATGTTCCCGTTTTACTGGTACAGTTCGCCGGCGATCCTCAGCGAATGGCAGGATGCGGTATTAACCTACGGTTTCGCCTACGGCAGCCGCGGCACGCAGCTGCACGGTAAACCGCTGCAGCTGGTGGTGAGCACCGGTGGCGATCGGCAGGCCTACAGCGCGCAGGGCTACAACCGCTATCCGGCGGCCGATCTGCTGCTGCCGTTCCAGGCGATGGCGAACCTGACCGGGATGGACTATCTGCCGCCGCATCTGGTGCAGGGGGTGAATGACCTCAGCGACGCGCGTCTGGCGCAGGAAGCTGCCGGCGTCGCGACGAGGGTGCAGGCGCTGTTTACCGCGTAAGTCTATGTCCATCTCCGTGGGCACGGAGTTATTAGAATTGCCATAAGAATACGGTATTTCTCTGGCTCTACATGAACGGCGATTACAGGGGCCGAGGGCGCGGCCCCTGCACCCGCGCTTGGGCTCGCTCTGCCCTTCGGGTAGCGGGGGGCAAAGCGGGTTTACGCAGCTGAGTGTAGGAACATTATTCCTCCAGCAGCCACCACACCGCCTCAAACGGCCGCAGGGTCAGCGGTTGCGGCTGCGGCGGCGTATCGGCGTAGTTGCCGATCGCCACGCGCCACAGATCGGATGCTGCAACGCCGGCCGCGTCCCACGCCTGCGGCCGGGCGCTCAGATTGGCTGCCACCAGCAGCCGCTGGCCGTTCCAGCTGCGCTGGTAGCACCACAGCGCCGGGTGTGCCGGCGCCAGATCCTGATAGTCGCCGTGGGTCAGCAGCGGATACTGCTTGCGCAGGGCGATCAGGTGACGATAGGTGTAAAACACCGAATCCCGATCGGCCAGCGCCGCCTCGACGTTTATCTGTCGGTAGTTGTCGGCGCAGGGTATCCAGGGCGTGCCCTGGCTGAAGCCGGCGTGTTGTCCGGCATTCCACTGCATCGGCGTGCGTCCGTTATCGCGCGATTTACTGGCCAGAATCGCCAGCAGCTCGGCGTCGCTGCGCCCTGCGGCGCGCAGTTCGGCGTACATATTCAGGCTTTCGACGTCGCGGTATTGGTCAATACGCACAAAGTGCGGATTGGTCATGCCGATCTCCTCGCCCTGATAGATATAGGGTGTGCCCTGCATGCCGTGCAGCACCATCGCCAGCATCTTCGCCGCCGGCACGCGCAGCGCATGGTCGTCGCCGAAACGCGAGACGATGCGCGGCTGATCGTGGTTACACCAGAACAGCGCGTTCCAGGCGTGGTTGTGCATGCCCTGCTGCCAGTGGCGGAAAATCTGCTTCAGCTCCACGTAGTCCGGCGCCGCCAGCGTCCATTTTTCGCCGTTGGCGTAATCGACCTTCAAGTGGTGAAAGTTAAAGGTCATCGACAGCTCTTCGCCGCCGTTTGCCGCATATTGCCGGCAATGTTCCAGGCTGGTGGACGACATCTCGCCGACCGTCATCAGGCCGCGCGGCCGGAACACTTCGCGGCTCATTTCCTGCAGGAATGGGTGAATGCGCGGGCCGTCGGTGTAAAAACGCCGGCCGTCGCCGTGCGCGTCGTCCGGGAAATCCTGCTGCTTGGACACCAGATTGATCACATCCAGCCGCAGGCCGTCGACGCCTTTATCCGCCCAGAACCGGCAGATTTTCTTCAGCTCCTCGCGCACCGGCGGGTGTTCCCAGTTCAAATCTGCCTGCTCGGTGGCGAACAGGTGCAGATAATACTGACCGCTGTCGGCGTGCCACTGCCAGGCCGAACCGCCGAACTTGGAGCGCCAGTTATTCGGCGGCGTCCCCTCAGCGCCGTCGCGCCAGATATAGAACTGGCGCTGCGGGCTGTGGCGATCCTGCGCCGCCCGGAACCACGGATGCTCGGTCGACGTATGGTTGAACACCATATCCATCACGATGCGGATATCGCGCTGGTGCGCGGCCGCCACCAGTTGTTCGAAGGTTTCCATGCTGCCGTAGGCCGGGTCGATGGCGCAGTAGTCGGCGACGTCATAGCCGTTATCCACCTGCGGGGAGAGATAGACCGGCGTCAGCCAGATGGCGTCGACGCCCAGATCCTGCAGATAATCCAGCCGCTGGATCACGCCGGCCAGATCGCCGTAGCCGTTACCGCTGCTGTCCTGAAAGCTCTTCGGGTAGATTTGGTAGATGACGCCGTTTTGCCACCAGGGGATTGGGTTGCTCATAAAGAATACCTTTTGACTGTGACAGCGGGCCAGGCGAGCCTGGCCCCTACATTCATGATCGATTGCGCGTTATACCGGCAGTTCGCCGCGGCGCGCCTTGCGCCGGTACACCAGCATGGTCAGCACCAGCGGCACCACCACGGCCACCAGCATCGCCAGCGCGAACACCAGCCAGAACTGCGGTTTGATCGACAAAATACCCGGCAGGCCGCCGACGCCGATGCCGTTGGCCATCACCCCGGCCAGGCCGCAGATCAGGCCGGCGCAGGCGGAACCAATCATCGCGCACAGCATCGGGAAGCGGTACTTCAGGTTGATGCCGTACATTGCCGGCTCGGTGACGCCGAGGTAGGCGGAAATTGCCGCCGGCACCGAAATTTCACGTTCGTTGGCCTTGCGGCTGAGGATAATGATCGCCAGCACCGCCGAGGCCTGCGCGATATTGGACAGGGCGATGATCGGCCACACCGGCGTGCCGCCCATGCTCTGCACCATCTGCATATCGATCGCCAGCGTGGTCTGGTGGACGCCGGTGATCACCAGCGGCGCATACAGGAAGCCGAACAGCGCGGCGCCGATCGGCGCAAAGCTGCCGGTCATCACCGCTTTAACCGCCCAGGCGACGCCGTCGCCGATCATGCGGCCGAACGGCCCGATCAGCGTATGGGCCAGGAAGGTCGCCAGCAGCAGCGACAGCACCGGCACCACCACCAGATAAAGGTAATCCGGCACCCACTTTTTCAGCCGGGTTTCAATCCAACCAAGCGCCATGCCGGCGAGGATCGACGGGATCACCTGCGCCTGATAGCCGACTTTCTCCACGGTAAACCAGCCGAAGTTCCACAGTTCAGGCACCTGTTGGCCGAGCAGGTAGGCGTTCATCAGCTGCGGCGACACCAGCGTGATGCCCAGCACGATGCCCAATACCGGGGTGCCGCCCATTTTCTTCACCGTCGACCAGCAGATGGCGACCGGCAGGAACATAAAGATCGCCTCGCCCAGCAGCCACAGGAAGTCGTAGGCAGTTTTCCAGCCGGCGCTGGATTGCGCCAGCGTCTGGCCGTCGGACAGCGGAATATCGCCGATCACATTGCGGAAGCCGAGGATCAGACCGCCGCTGATCAGCGCCGGCAGCAGCGGGAAGAAGATCTCGGCGAAGTGGGAGATGGCGCGTTCGGACCAGGTCATATTCTGGCGCGCGGCGGTTTTGGCCTGCTCTTTGTCCGCCTCGTTGACGCCGGCGCTGGCGATCAGCGCCTGATAGTACTCGCCGACCTCCGGGCCGATCACCACCTGAAACTGCCCGGCGTTGGTGAAGCAGCCTTTCACCATGGGTAAGGTTTCGATCTCTTTCGGGCTGGCTTTGGCCGGGTCGTTAAGCACGAAGCGCAGCCGGGTAATGCAGTGGCTGACGGTGGCGATATTGTCGCGGCCGCCGACCAGCGCAATCAGGCGATCGATATCCTGCTGTTTTACTTTGCTCATTATGAATACCTTTCTATGGGTATATCTGGCGTTGTTATGCGTATGCCGTGTCGGCGAGCGGGGCCTGAACGACATGCAGAGGTAAGTAGGGTGAAGCCGATCAAAGCTTAGTCATTTCGCCGTGGTTAGAAAATGGGAACGTTCCCGGAATCGGATGACGATCACAAAATGACGTGTGAGATCTCAAGGGAAACCGCCGCGCGGGTGGCCCGACGCGGCAGGAGGGTTAAGAGAGTTTGCTCGGCACCACGATGCGGCGGATCGGCGCATCGCCGCTGAGCTGGGCCAGCAGTTGCTGCGCCGCCTGCACGCCGGCGCTGCCGTAGCCAAACTCCACCGACAGCGTCTCCGGGAACAGGAAGCTGAGCAGCGGGGTATTGCCGATGGCGCACACCTGAATATCGGCGATCTGCTGCTGCTGCAGATATTTGATCGCGCCGAGGGCGATGCTGTCAGACGCGCAGATCAACGCGCGGGTCTGCGGGACGATCGCCTCCGCCGCCAGCTGGAAGCCGCTCTGGTAGCTGAGCTCGCCCAGCGCCGCGTGCGGGGTCAGGCCGTGGCGCTGGCAGGCATCCAGATAGGTCTGATAGCGGCGCGCGCCGGTGGTGGCGTCCGACTGCCGGACGCCGAGGTAGCTGATATCGCGGTGTCCCTGCTGGAGCAGTCGGTCCATCAGCAGGTTCACCGCGCCGGCATCATCGTAGCAGACTGATGAGAAGCCCTGATATTCGCGCACCATCACCACCATTTTCTCCTGCCAAGGCTGCAGCATCTCGGCCTCCAGGCCGGTAAAGCCGAACAGGATCACCCCGTCGACGTTACGCTGCGCCAGCACGTGCAGGTGTTCCTGCACCAGTTGGCTGTCGAACTGGCTTTCCATCACGATCGGGTCATAGCCGTGCTGGTACAGCAGCGGCAGCATGGTGCGCACCGCCTGATTTTCCGACGGCGAATCCAGGCGCGACACCAGAATGCCGACCACCTTATCGCTCTGGCCGCGCATGGCGCGTGCGGATTTGGACGGGGTGAACCCCTGCTGACGGATCACCGCCTCCACGCGCTCACGGGTTTGCTGGCTCACGCTGCCTTCATGGTTCAGCACGCGTGAAACGGTGGATTTTCCTACCCCGCTGAGGCGGGCGATGTCCTTAATGGTCAGCCTGTTTTGCATGATCGGTTTATCGTTATGGTTGAAAGGCGTAAACGCCGATGAACGTGGGCTTTCCCGGCAATGTGCCGCTGCCGCGGGCGCATGGCAAGTACAAAAGCAGAGTAACGCATTTTACGGACGGGATCTTGCCGACAACCCGGCGCGTGCGCCAGCCTGGCTGCGTTATCTGTGATCAACCCCGCTTTTTCGCCGTCGGCGCTGGACAGGCGCACTGCGTTTACCCTTATGCTCGGGCTTTCTGCTGTTTTTTTGTCGTACTTAATCCATAAGATTTTGCTGTCCTCTGAGGAATTTTCGATGCATAAACCGCTTTGTTATACGCTGCTTGCGGCGTCGTTACTTTGCCCATTGGGCGCGCTGGCGCAGCCGGCGGGCAAACTGCCGCTGATGCCGTGGCCGCAGCAGGTGGATATCGCCCAGCCGCAGGGCAAACTGGTGCTGACGCCCCGGCTGAACCTGAAGATTGAAGGCGATAATCTGGGTGACGCGCCGGCGCGCTGGCGTCAGCGCCTGGAACTGCAGACCGGCTGGACGCTGGCGCCGCCGACGGCGCAGCAGGCCAGCAATATTACGGTGAAGATCCAACGTCAGGTCTCGGCGCAGCCGCTGCCGGACAGCGATGAAAGTTACCAATTATCGGTGACGCCGCAGGGGGCGACGCTGACCGCCGCCACCCGCTTCGGCGCGCTGCGCGGCATGGAAACCCTGCTGCAGCTGGTGCAGACCGACGGACACAACACCTTCTTGCCGCTGGTCAGTATCAGCGACAAGCCACGCTTTGCCTGGCGCGGCGTACTGCTGGATTCGGCGCGCCATTTCCTGCCGGTCGGCGATATTCTGCGCCAGCTGGACGGCATGGCGGCGGCCAAGCTCAACGTGTTCCACTGGCACCTGACCGACGATCAGGGCTGGCGTTTTGCCTCCGTGCGTTATCCCAAGCTGCAGCAGCTGGCCAGCGACGGCCAGTTCTATACCCGCGAACAGATGCAGCAGGTGGTGGCCTACGCCGCGGCACGCGGCATCCGCGTGGTGCCGGAGATCGATCTGCCGGGCCATGCTTCCAGCATTGCGGTGGCCTATCCGGAACTGATCGGCGCGCCGGGGCCATACCAGATGGAGCGCGAGTGGGGCGTGCACGCGCCGACGCTGGATCCTGGCAACGAGCAGGTGTATCAGTTTATTGATGCGATCGTCGGCGAACTGGCGACGATCTTCACCGATCCCTATGTGCATATCGGCGGCGATGAGGTCGCTCCCAGCCAGTGGCAGCAGTCGAAAACGCTGCAGGCGTTTATGCGCCAGCATCAGCTGGCGGATGCCCATGCGCTGCAGGCCTGGTTCAACCAGCGGCTGGAAAAGATCCTCGAACAGCACCGGCGGCGTATGGTGGGCTGGGATGAGATCTATCATCCTGCGTTGCCGCGCACCATTCTGATCCAGTCCTGGCAGGGGCCGGACTCGCTGGGCGCCAGCGCGCAGGACGGCTATCAGGGAATTTTGTCCACCGGCTTCTACCTCGATCAGCCGCAGAGCACCGCCTATCACTACCGCAATGAGGTGCTGCCGCAGCCGCTGGGCGTGGAAACAAAGGTGGCGGCCGGCGAGCAGGCGCAAAGCTGGCGCTTTGACATTCCGCGGCTGAAGGGCAGCGCGGTGACGGGTAGTTTTACCTTGATTAAAGGCCGACAGGGCTGGCGCGGCTTTATCGACTTTGACGGCAAAACGCGCCGCGCCCTGCATGATATTGTCTGGCACACGCAGCAGCAGGTGAGCTTCCGGCTGGATACCTGGATGGGCGATACCCGTCCGGTGCTGACCCTGAAAAAGGACACGCTCAGCGGCTACACGCTGCTGGGCAACGTACGTTATCCCACCAGCGGCAGTCGGCTGGATGCGGCGCCGGCGGGTAACATGCCGGTGGTGCCGGGTGCCAAACAGCAGGCCAATATTCTTGGCGGCGAGGCGGCGCTGTGGGCGGAGAACGTGCGCGCGCCGCTGCTGGACCTGAAGCTGTGGCCGCGCGCCTTCGCCGTGGCGGAGCGGCTGTGGTCGGCGCAGGAGGTCACCGACGAGAGCAGTATGTACCGCCGTCTGGCGGCGGTGGACGCCTGGTCGGTGGTGTCCGTCGGCCTGCAGCAGCATGCGGAAACCGCGCGTGAATTCACCCGTCTGGCCAACAGCGTCGAGATTATGCCGCTGCAGACGCTGGCCGAAGCGCTGGAGCCGGCGCAGTATTACACGCGTCAGCATCTGAAGTTTCAGGCGGGCAACTACCACCAGTTTGAGCCGCTGAACCGCCTGGCGGACGCGCTGCCGCCGGAGAGCCGGTCGGTGCGCGAGATGCATCAGCAGGTGGAAGCGCTTCTGCGCGATCGCGATAACCGCGTGGCCGCCGAGGCGCTGCGTAGCCGCCTGCTGCGCTGGCAGCAGAACGCGGCGCCGGTGAAACGACTGATTGGCGGCAACGTGCTGATGAAAGATCTGGCGCCGGTGGCGCAGGACGTCAACGCGCTGGCGGATCTGGGGCTGAAGCTGCTGGAGCGCTGGCGGCAGGGTAAGCCGCTGGACAAGCGCGAGGCGGAGCAGATCCAGCAGCAGCTGGATGCGGCGGCGCAGGTGCGCGATGAGCTGATCATCGCCGCGGTGTATCCGTTGGAAATCCTGCTGCGCGGGCTGACGGTGCGCTGATAGACGGGGCGGAATGCAAAACGGTCAGCCTGGGCTGACCGTTGTTTTATCCTGTGCGGGCAGAATTAACGACGCACGGCAATCGCTTCGATTTCAATCTTCACGTCTTTTGGCAGACGCGCTACTTCCACGCAGGAGCGGGCCGGGAACGGCGCATTGTGCTCGCTGAAGAACGCCTCGTAGGTGGCGTTCACGGTGGCGAAATCGTTGAGATCTTTGACGAACACGGTGGTTTTAACGATGTCGGCGACCTTCAGGCCGGCGGCTTCGACGATCGCCTGCACGTTTTCCAGCGACTGGCGCGCCTGCGCGGCGATGTCGTCGGCTACGGCGCCGGTTTTCGGATCGACCGGGATCTGGCCGGAAGTGATGATCATGCTGCCCAGGTCAACGCCCTGCACGTAAGGACCAATGGCTGCCGGTGCGAGTTCAGTGCTGATGTTACGTGACATGTTTTCTCCTGATTTTCCCTGCGGGTTTTAGGCCGCGCTGCGGCGTAAATCCGTCAGGTATCAACGTGGGTAGTGCGCTTCGGAAATCCCATTATAGGGCGTCGCCGGCAGATGAACAGCGAACGCCCCGTATGAAACGCTAAATTTTATCCGGCCTGCAGCACCACCTGATGTTCGAACTCTTTTTCACAGTAGCGGCACTGCAGGTGCACCGCGTCGGCGCGGGATTTTACGCTGAAGCTGGAAGGAACCGGTTCGCTGCGGCTGATGCAGTTGCCGTTCGGGCAGGTCAGCACGCCGTCGATATGGTCCGGCAGGCTGGGGGTCAGTTTGTGCACCACTTCATAATTGTCGATACGGTTGACCGTGGCCTTCGGCGCGTACATCGCCAGTTGGTTGGCCTGCTGTTCGGTCAGGAAAGTATTCTCAATCTTGATCAGATCTTTATGCCCCAGCTCTTTCGAAGGCAGATTCAGGCCGATGGTGATGCGCTGGTCGGTGGCGGTCAGTTTGAACAGGGTCAGCAGCTTAAAGCCGACCTGCGCCGGAATGTGGTCGATCACCGTGCCGCATTTGATGGCTTCAACCTGCAGTTTGTTATCGTGCGTCATGACGGTTCCCCCTTAAAAGTCCAGTTCTGCGGTTAATACCAGCGCCAGCAGCGCCTGCCGGGCGAAAATGCCGTTGCCCGCCTGCTGGAAGTAGTAGGCGTGCGGCGTGTTATCGACGTCGATGGTGATTTCATCGATGCGCGGCAGCGGGTGCAGCACCTTCATATTGTCGCGCGCGCCGGCCAGATCGGCGGCGCGCAGCACGAACTGCGCCTTCACGTTGGCGTATTCCGACGGGTCGAGGCGCTCTTTCTGCACGCGCGTCATATACAGAATATCTAGCTGCGGCACCACTTCCTCAATGCTGTTGTGCAGGCTGTAGGCGATGCCTTTCTCCTCCAGCATCTTCAGGATATAGCCCGGCATCGCCAGCGCGTCCGGGGCGATGAAATAGAAGCGGTTGCCTTCGAACTTGGCCAGCGCCTGGGTCAGAGAGTGCACCGTGCGGCCGTACTTCAGGTCGCCGACCATGGCGATGTTGATATTGCTCAGCCGCCCCTGCGTTTCCTGAATGGTGAACAGGTCCAGCAGCGTTTGCGTCGGGTGCTGGTTGGCACCGTCGCCGGCGTTAAGCACCGGGATGTTGCCGGAGAAGTCAGAGGCCAGGCGCGCCGCGCCCTCCTGCGGGTGGCGCATCACAATCGCGTCGACGTAGGTACTGATGACGGAAATGGTGTCGGACAGCGTTTCGCCTTTTTTGCCGAGGGAGGTGTTGCTGCTGTCGGAAAAGCCGACCACCGAGGCGCCCAGGCGCTGAATGGCGGTTTCAAACGACAGGCGGGTGCGGGTCGAGGCCTCGAAGAAACAGCTGGCGATGACCTTGTGCTTCAGCAGTTCCGGCTGCGGCTGTGCCTTCAGACTGGCGGCGGTGCGCAGCACCAGTTCCAGATCTTCACGGCTGAGATCGTTAATAGAGATGATGTTTTTGTGATACAGCGGGTTGGCCATTTTTCACTCTCCTCGACGCATGCCCGTGGCGCGGGGCGGTTAACAAACGCGGTGTTGCTCTGTCTTGCAGGCAAAAAAAAGCCCCTCAACGAGGGGCCTTTTAATAAGATCGATCCGGCAACAGGAGAAAGAACGCCAGCTGACCGCCGATTGGCAGCCGGTTTTGCGGTGCAAAAGTGATGCTGTTGTTCATGCTTTCTCCTGGCAAATTGCCGCGCATTATACCCGCGACGGACGCCGCTGCAAACGTTAAAAAGGGATTTTAGCCATCGATTGGCCGGCAGGAAAAAACGGAAAAGGGAGAACGGGCCGCAACCCGCTCTCCCATTGCCCGTGCGTGACGCGCCCCGGCAATATGGTGTTGAGCTTAGCCTAAATCAGGCGAAAGGGATCGTTTTCTTACCCTTCACGGCTCAGGGTGGCGACCATCACCGCCTTGATGGTGTGCAGACGGTTCTCCGCCTGATCGAACACGATGCTGTGCGGCGATTCAAACACCTCGTCGGTGACCTCCATGCCGCCGTACAGGCCGTACTGCTCGGCCATCTGTTTGCCAAGCGTGGTCTGGTCGTCGTGGAACGCCGGCAGGCAGTGCAGGAACTTGACCTGCGGGTTGCCGGTCTGGCGCAGCATCGCCATATTGACCTGATAAGGTTTGAGCAGCGCGATACGCTCCTGCCAAACTTCCTTTGGCTCGCCCATCGATACCCAGACGTCGGTATACAGGAAGTCGGCGTCTTTCACCCCGACGGCGATATCTTCGGTCAGGGTAATTTTACCGCCCTGGCGTTCGGCCAGCGCCTGGCACTCCGCCACCAGTTCCGCCTGCGGCCAGCAGGCCTTGGGCGCTACCAGACGCAGATCCATACCCGTCAGCGCCGCCGCCTCCAGCAGTGTATTGCCCATGTTGTTGCGCGCATCGCCGAGGTAGGCGAACTTCACCGCCGACAGCGGTTTGCCCGGCAAGTGTTCCTGCACCGTCAGCAGGTCGGCGAGCAGTTGGGTCGGGTGGAACTCATCGGTCAGGCCGTTCCAGACCGGCACGCCGGCGTAGTGCGCCAGCGTTTCCACCAGCGGCTGGCCGTAGCCGCGGTACTGAATACCGTCATACATGCGCCCCAGCACCCGGGCGGTGTCTTTCATCGACTCTTTATGGCCGATCTGGCTGCCGCTCGGGCCGAGATAAGTGACCTGCGCGCCCTGATCGAACGCGGCGACCTCAAACGCGCAGCGGGTGCGGGTGGAGTCTTTTTCAAAGATGAGCGCAATATTTTTCCCCTGCAGACGGCGGGTTTCACGACCCTGCTTTTTTGCCTGTTTCAGATCGGCGGCCAACTGCAGCAGCGCCTGCAGCTCTGCCGGGGTGAAATCCATCAAGCGTAAAAAATGCCGCTGGTAAAAAGGGTTTATGCTGCTCATCGCCAGGTATCCTTTATTGTCTATTTTTGAATTAAAATTCACTTTATATGTATGAATATTCAAATTCAACCCCGGGGCGGAAATCTTTCGTGATTAACGTGGCAGCGGCGCCGACGCTGTGTGAAAATAGAAGGAGTAAAAGCCATTTATTGAGGATAGAGTCATGGCAAACCGCGAATTGCTGGAAGAACAACGGGAAGAGACGCGTCTGATCATTGAAGAACTGCTGGAAGACGGCAGCGATCCGGACGCACTCTACACCATCGAGCACCATTTCTCTGCCGAAAAGTTTGAAATTCTGGAGAAGGCCGCGGTGGAAGCCTTCAAACTGGGCTACGAAGTGACCGACGCCGAAGAGCTGGAAGTGGAAGACGGCCAGGTGCTGATGTGCTGCGACGTGATCAGCGAAGTGGGCCTGAACCCGGACGTGATCGACGCGCAGGTTGAGCAACTGGTGGCGCTGGCGGAAAAATGCGGCGTTAACTACGACGGCTGGGGCACCTATTTTGAAGACCCGGACGGCGAAGACGGCGACGAAGAAGACGGCGAATTTATCGACGAAGACGACGACGGCAAGCGCCACTGATCGTTTCCCTGTTAACCACTCTGTAGGGCCGGCTCCCGCCGGCCTTTGAAGATCTTATGAATTACCCATCGTTACTTGCCCCGATTCTCTCTTTTCTGCACTGTGAAACCCCGGACGGCTGGATCGACGCCGCGCGCCGGCCGGAAAACCTGTCGCTGCTGCTGACCGACCATCTGGTGTGCGAGCTTAAGGCCGCCCAGACCGGCATGTGGCTGATCCGCCGCTACGTGGTGGACAAGGCGAGCGGCGATGCGCTGCTGGCGCTGCTGAAGCCGTATGAGACGTTTGTGCATGAAGAGCAGGGCGTGCCGGACGCGCTGTTCAACCAGAGCCAGTTCACCCGGAAACTGCTGCCGAAGCAGGGCTCCGCCTACGGCCAGGATCTGGTGGATAAAATGGTGCTGCTGATTAAAGAAGAGCTGCACCACTTTTCTCAGGTGCTGGGAATTATGCAGTCGCGCGGCATTGCCTATAAGAAGATTACCGCCAGCCGTTACGCCAAGCGGATGATCCGCGAGGTGCGCACCCACGATCCGGCGACGTTGATCGATAAACTGATCTGCGGCGCCTATATCGAGGCCCGCTCCTGTGAGCGCTTTGCCAAGCTGGCGCCGCATCTGGACGACGAGCTGCACCGTTTCTACCTGTCGCTGCTGCGTTCGGAAGCGCGCCACTACCAGGATTACCTGACGCTGGCGCAGCAGATCGCCGGCGAGGAAGATATCAGCGAGCGCGTCGCCTACTTCGGCCGTCTCGAAGCGGATCTGATCCTGTCGCCGGACAGCGAGTTCCGCTTCCACAGCGGCCTGCCGGCTTAATCCGGCGCGCCGAGGATCAGATCGACGGCCTTCTCGGCCAGCATGATGGTCGGCGCATTGGTGTTGCCGCTGGTAACCTGCGGCATCACTGAACCGTCGACCACTCTCAGCCGCTCAAAACCATGCACCCGCAGCTGCAGATCGGTGACCGAATCCGTGGCGTGCTGCCCCATGCGGCAGCTGCCCACCGGGTGATACACCGTTTTACAGAAGTTGCGCACAAACTCTTCCAGCTGCGCGTCATCGCGCTGCCAGTCCGGCAGCGGCATCAGCACTTCTTTGATTAACGGCTTCAGCGCCGCGGTCTGCAGAAAACGCAGGCCGAATTTTACCGCGCGCACGCAGCCGGCCAGGTCTTCCGGGTGGCCAAGGTAGTTGGCATGCAGCTTGACCGCATCGGCCGGGTTGCGGCTGCGCAGCAGCACCTCGCCGCGCGCCTTCGGCTGCAGGTAGCCGACCTTCAGCGTAATGCCGTGGGTTGCGGGCAGCGGTTCGCCCGGCACATCGTCCCAGCCGTCGAGCAGCGGCAGGAAGTGCACCTGCACGTCGGGACGATCGCCGCCGCGGCTGTCGGCAAAGGCCGCGCCTTCCAGGATATTGGAAGTCAGCACGCCGCTGCGGAACGCCAGCCACTGCGCGCCGTGGCGCAGCGCCTGCAGGCCGCGGTCGGCGCCGAACAGGCTGACCGGTTGCCGGGTGCTGGCGTTGATCGACATATGCAGATGGTCGTGGAAGTTTTTGCCCACCGGCAGGTCGGCCAGCGGCGTGATGCCCAGCGATTCCAGATGCGCGCGCGGGCCGATGCCCGACAGCATCAGCAGTTTGGGCGAGCCGACCGCGCCGGCGCTGATAATCACCTCCCGCTCGGCGAAGGCGCTCACCTCCGCGCCGCCGCTCTGGCTGTACACCACGCCGTGGGCGACGTTGTCTTCAATAATCACCCGGTGTGCCAGCGCGTTGAGTTTCACCACCAGCCGCTGCTGGTCACGCACCGCCTGCAGGTAGGTGCGCGCGGTGCTGGCGCGTTCGCCGTTGCGGGTGGTGGTCTGGTAGAAGCCGACGCCGTGCTGGCTGTCGCCGTTGAAGTCGTTGCGATAGGGCAGGTTCAGCTCCTGCCCGGCACGGATAAACGCCATGCTGAGCGGGTGGCGATAGCGGTTTTCACTGACCGGCAGCAGCCCGTCGTCGCCGTGATACGCGTCAGACAGGCTTTCGTTGGCCTCCGCGCGTTTGAAGTAGGGCAGTACGTCGCGGTAGCCCCAGCCGTGGCAGCCGTACTGTTGCTCCCATGCGTCGAAGTCCTGCTGCTGGCCGCGGATGTAGATCATACCGTTGACCGAGCTGCTGCCGCCCAGCACTTTCCCCTGGGCGATCTGCATACGCCGGTTATTGGCGTGCGGTTCCGGTTCGGTTTCATAGGGCCAGCTTTTCTTGGCGATAATCTTCGCCACCCCGGCCGGCATTTTGATAAACAGATTATTGTCGTCGCCGCCGGCTTCCAGCAGTAATACCCGCGCCTGCGTGCGGCGGACCAGCTGCGCCGCCAGCACGCAGCCGGCCGAGCCGGCGCCGACGATGATGTAATCAAAACGGTTGTCTGACATAGGCACTCCCTGTTGGCTGAACGAATCGCTGATAGCAGCGTAGTCCAGCCGGCGTGGCGGTCAAACCTGCATTCATTAATTTATTAATGAATATCACAATAAATTATGAATAAATAATTTATTGCGAATTTAACTGATTGAATACGGCAGATTTCTTTCTGAAAAAATCAATGATTCTGATGTTAATGGCTGTGCCGTGGGCAGGGTGTCCACGGCGGCATTGGGCGGGGGTTACAGCGTCTTGAGCATGGTGACTTCGCAGTCGCCGTGGCCGGTGTGGCCCATGGCATGGTCGATATGGACAAAGCCAAGGTGCTGATACAGGCCGACGGCCTGCGTCAGGCTGGCGGTGGTTTCCAGATAGCAGCGCAGGAAGCCCTGTTCACGGGCGAAGTCCAGTGCCTGCAGCGCCAGCCGCTTCGCCAGCCCCTGTCCGCGCAGCGACGGCAGGAAATACATCTTCTGCAGTTCGCACACGTCCGCCTCGCCGCCCGGCAGCGGAGCGACGCCGCCGCCGCCGGCCACCTGGCCGTTAAGCTCCACCACCCAGTAGGCGCTGCGCGGCCGGCTGTACAGCTGATACAGCGCATCCAGATCCGGGTCGGAAACGGTGTAGCCCTTGTCCGCGGTGAGGCCGTGCTCGGCGGACACTTCGCGGATCACCTGGGCGATGGCGGCGTTATCGGCCGCCGTGATGGGGCGCACCTGCAGGCGCACGGGCGTTGCGGTTGTCATGTTTGCTCTCGCCATCCAAAAAAGATCGTCATTGTTATTATTCCGGCAGCAAGCGCACCGGGCGTATTTTTCGGTGGGGCGCTGGTGCGGTATTGATAGTTTGTAATAACACCGATGCCGGGGCGGATGCAACGGCGAAAAAAAAAACAGCGGGGTTAACCCGCTGTGCAAAGTAGTCTGATAATCCGAGATACCCGGGCCTAGCGTACCGAGGGGCGCTCCGGCGGCTTGCGCCGCTACGACCCCAGCGGCACGCTCTCCCTAATAATCAGCTTTTATCCGTTGTCTGACTGACGGGCGCATGCTGCGGCGCCCGCGGGATTACAGCACGGCGATGGTCGCCTGCTGCTCTTGCAGTTTCACCTTGCCTTCTTTGCAGGCCGCCAGACGATCGCGCTCTTTGGCGACGACCGCTTCCGGCGCGCGTGAGACAAAGCCTTCGTTCGCCAGCTTGCCTTCAATCGCGGCAATCTCGCCGTCCAGCTTGGCCATCTCTTTCGTCAGGCGCGCGATTTCCGCGTCCTTGTCGATAAAGCCGGCCATCGGGATCAGCAGCTCGGCGCCGTCCACCAGTTTGGTGACGGAAACCGGGCCTTTCTCGCCGGCAGGCAGCAGCGCGATGGATTCCAGACGCGCCAGACGGGCGATAAAGTTCTGGTTGTCCTGCACGCGGCGCTGGGCATCGCCGTTGGCGTTGCGCAGCAGCACTTCCAGCGCTTTGCTTGGCGCGATGTTCATCTCGGCGCGGATATTACGCACCGCGATGATGGTCTGCTTGATCCACTCCAGGTCCGCCAGCGCCTGCTCATCTTCCAGCGCAGTGTCGTAGGCCGGGAACGGCTGCAGCATGATAGTATCGTCGCTGATGCCTTTCAGCAGCTTGACGCGCTGCCAGATGGTTTCGGTGATAAACGGAATGATCGGGTGCGCCAGGCGCAGCAGCGCTTCCAGCACGGTGATCAGCGTGTTGCGCGTACCGCGCTGTTCCGCCTCGCTGCCGTTGTTGATAACCGGCTTGGTCAGCTCCAGATACCAGTCGCAGAACTGGTTCCAGGTGAACTCGTACAGGATGCCGGCGGCGATGTCGAAACGGTAGCTGTCCAGCGCTTCGCGGTAGGCTTTCACCGTACGGTTGAATTCCGCCAGGATCCAGCGGTCCGCCAGCGACAGCTGCATCTCGCCGCCGTTGAAGCCGCAGTCGTGCTCTTCGGTGTTCATCAGCACAAAGCGGCTGGCGTTCCACAGCTTGTTACAGAAGTTGCGGTAGCCTTCCAGACGCTTCATATCCCAGTTGATATCGCGGCCGGTGGAGGCCAGCGCCGCCAGCGTAAAGCGCAGGGCATCGGTGCCGTGCGGCTCAATGCCGTTCGGGAACTGCTTCTCGGTGCGCTTGCGGATTTTCTCCGCCAGCTGCGGCTGCATCATGTTGCCGGTGCGTTTTTCCAGCAGATCTTCCAGCGAAATGCCGTCGACCATATCCAGCGGGTCAATCACGTTGCCCTTGGACTTGGACATCTTCTGCCCTTCGTCGTCGCGGATCAGGCCGGTCATGTAGACGGTGTGGAACGGCACCTGCGGCTTGCCGTTTTCATCTTTGATAAAGTGCATGGTCAGCATGATCATGCGGGCGATCCAGAAGAAGATGATGTCGAAGCCGCTGACCATCACGCTGGTCGGATGGAAGGTTTTCAGCGCGTCGGTCTGCTCCGGCCAGCCCAGGGTGGAGAAGGTCCACAGGCCGGAAGAGAACCAGGTGTCCAGCACGTCTTCGTCCTGGCTGAGCGCCACGTCCGCCGCCAGGTTGTTGTCGCGGCGCACTTCTTCTTCATTGCGGCCGACGTACACTTTGCCGTTGGCGTCGTACCAGGCCGGAATGCGGTGGCCCCACCACAGCTGACGGGAGATGCACCAGTCCTGAATGTCGCGCATCCAGCTGAAGTACATGTTTTCGTACTGCTTCGGCACGAACTGGATATCGCCTTGCTCTACCGCTTCCACCGCCACTTTCGCCAGCGGCGCGGTGCGCACGTACCATTGGTCGGTCAGCATCGGCTCGATCACCACGCCGCCGCGGTCGCCGTAAGGCACCGTCAGGTCGTGCGGTTTGATCTCGTCCAGCAGGCCGAGCTCTTCAAAGGCGGCTACCACGGCTTTACGCGCGGCGAAACGCTCCAGGCCGCGGAACTGCGCCGGGATGTCGCTGCTGTACGCGTCGCTGGCTTCGCCCAGCGTATCGAACACTTCCGCTTCCTGACGGATATCGCCGTCGAAAGTCAGAATGTTGATCATCGGCAGGCCGTGGCGCTTGCCCACCTCATAGTCGTTAAAGTCGTGCGCCGGGGTGATTTTCACGCAGCCGGTGCCTTTTTCCATATCGGCGTGCTCATCGCCGACGATACGGATGCGGCGACCCACCAGCGGCAGCACGATCTCTTTGCCGATCAGGTCTTTGTAACGCGGATCTTCCGGGTTGACCGCCACGCCGGTGTCGCCCAGCACGGTTTCCGGACGGGTGGTGGCGACGATCAGGTAGTCTTTACCTTCGGCGGTTTTCGCGCCGTCGGCCAGCGGGTAGCGAAGGTGCCACATGGAACCCTTGGATTCGCGGTTTTCCACTTCCAGATCGGAGATGGCGGTGCGCAGCTTCGGATCCCAGTTCACCAGGCGCTTGCCGCGGTAGATCAGGTCTTCATTGTACAGGCGGACAAACACTTCCTTCACCGCGTTGGACAGGCCGTCGTCCATGGTGAAGCGCTCGCGCTCCCAGTCTACCGAGTTGCCGAGGCGGCGCATCTGGCGGGTGATGGTGCCGCCGGATTCCGCCTTCCACTGCCAGATTTTGTCGATAAACGCGTCGCGGCCGTAATCGTGGCGGGTTTTGCCTTCTTCCGCGGCGATTTTGCGCTCCACCACCATCTGGGTGGCGATGCCGGCGTGGTCGGTGCCCGCCTGCCACAGGGTGTTTTTACCCTGCATGCGCTGGTAGCGGATCATGGTGTCCATGATGGTCTGCTGGAAAGCGTGACCCATGTGCAGGCTGCCGGTGACGTTCGGCGGCGGGATCATGATGCAGAAGCTTTCCTGGCTGGTATCGCCATTGGGCTTGAAGTAACCTTGGCTCTCCCAGTGATCGTACAGTTTCTGTTCGATCTGGGACGGGTTGTAGGCGGTATCGAGCTGACTGTTTGTCTTTTCCATTTTATTTCGTAATTCAGTGAGTTGGCGGCGTTGCCGTGGTCAATTGGAAGCCGACGCTGCGATAGGCTTTGTATCGGTCGCGCGCCAACTGTTTTAAGGTTTCTTCATAAGGGACAAAGTCTACCACTTCATGGAAAGCGGTGGCAAAGTCCGCAAACTGCGGCAGCAGGGCGATCAGCAGATCGCGCGGGGCGTTGCCGCGCTTGCCGGGCCAGCACAGCTCCACCGGCGCGCCGTAGTGCGGCCCTTCGCCTGCCAGGTTGTGCGGGACAAACTGGTGCGGATCGCGCTGCCACAGCGCTTCATCCAGCCGGATGGCCTGTTCCTGACTTTCACAGGCGATCAGCACCCGCTTACCGGCGCGGAAGGCGTCGGCAGCCGCGGCGCAGGCCACGGCCTCGTGTGCGCTGAGCGCGCCCGCCGGGTCTGCATTGTCGAGCAAGTAAAACGTCGCCTGTTTCATTGGGATCCACCGCTGCCGATAAAAAAACAGGGCACAACATGTCGGTTGCGCCCTTTTAGGGAACGGAGCAGATAACTCTGCTCCTTCGCTGCTGAGAAGATTATATACCCAATAGATTTCAAGTTGCAGCCAGCAAGGCGGCGGCTTGAAAGATTAAGGGTATTTAATCGTCGCCGTTCAGGCCTGCACGGTTCAGCAGGAACTGCGACAGCAGCGCGACCGGACGGCCGGTTGCGCCTTTGGCCTTGCCGGAGCGCCAGGCGGTGCCGGCGATATCCAGGTGCGCCCAGCTGTACTTGCGGGTAAAGCGCGACAGGAAGCAGGCGGCGGTGATCGCCCCGCCCGGACGGCCGCCGATATTCGCCATGTCGGCGAAGTTGGAGTCCATCTGCTCGTAGTATTCGTCGGCCATCGGCAGGCGCCATGCGCGGTCGCCGGCCTGCTCGGAGGCGCCGATCAGCTCGTGCGCCAGCGGGTTGTGGTTCGACATCAGCCCGGTGATATGGTGGCCAAGCGCGATCACGCAGGCGCCGGTCAGGGTGGCGATATCAATCACCAGCTCCGGTTCGAAGCGCTCGACGTAGGTCAGGGTGTCGCACAGCACCAGACGGCCTTCGGCGTCGGTGTTCAGCACCTCCACCGTCTGGCCGGACATGGTGGTCAGCACGTCGCCCGGACGGTAGGCGCGCCCGCCCGGCATGTTTTCACAACCGGCCAGCACGCCGATCACGTTCAGCGGCAGCTTCAGTTCCGCCACTACGCGCATCACGCCATAGACCGTCGCCGCGCCGCACATGTCGTATTTCATCTCGTCCATGCCTTCGCCCGGCTTGAGCGAGATGCCGCCGGAGTCAAAGGTCAGGCCCTTGCCGACCAGCACGATAGGCTTGGCGTCCGGGTTAGGATTGCCTTTATATTCCATCACCGACATTAATGATTCGTTCTGTGAACCGGCGCCGACCGCCAGATAGGCGTTCATGCCCAGCTCTTTCATCTGCTGCTCGCCGATCACGCGGGTGGTGACATTGGTGCTGAAGGCGTCCGCCAGCTGGCGCGCCTGCGAGGCCAGATAGCCGGCGTTACAGATGTTCGGCGGCATGTTGCCGAGATCTTTCGCCGCCTTGATGCCGGAGGAAATTGCCAGGCCGTGCTGGATGGCGCGTTCGCCGCTGGTCAGTTCACGGCGGGTCGGCACGTTGAACACCATTTTGCGCAGCGGACGGCGCGGCTCCACCTTGTTGCTTTTCAGCTGGTCGAAGGTGTACAGCGTTTCTTTGGCGGTCTCCACCGCCTGACGCACCTTCCAGTAGGTGTTGCGGCCTTTGACGTGCAGCTCGGTCAGGAAGCAGACCGCTTCCATGGAGCCGGTGTCGTTAAGGGTATTGATGGTTTTCTGAATCACCTGTTTGTACTGGCGTTCATCCAGTTCGCGCTCTTTACCGCAGCCGATAAGCAGGATACGTTCGGAGAGGATGTTAGGCACGTGATGCAGCAGCAATGTCTGGCCGACCTTGCCTTCCAGTTCACCACGGCGCAACAGGGCGCTGATATAACCATCACTGATTTTGTCGAGTTGTTCCGCGATAGGCGACAGGCGGCGCGGTTCGAAAACGCCGACTACAATACAGGCACTGCGCTGTTTTTCCGGGCTACCGCTTTTTACACTGAACTCCATGCACTCTCCTGAATCTTAAAGACAAAGGCGGGAGGTACGGCTAGAATAACCAGCTCCGTAACGATCTCCCGCCGTTGAGTTAACTAAAGTATGTTAACCTGAACGGCGTAAATTGTTCTGTTTTGGCGACTATAGGTATGTTCCTATAGGGCACCCAAACGGCTTGATGTTGTAATACTATTTTAGCTGTGAAGGTTGCCATATGATGAGAATAAATGGCGGATTAGCGAAGAAACTATCGATTTTCCTGCAAAAAGACAAGTTTTCACAGGCGTAATAAGCGTGATTATCATTAGATATCTGGTACGGGAAACGCTCAAGAGCCAAATCGCGATCCTGTTCATCCTGCTGCTGATCTTCTTTTGTCAGAACCTGGTCAGGGTGTTAGGGGACGCGGTGGACGGCGATGTCCCGACAAATTTAGTATTATCCCTGCTCGCATTGAGCGTGCCGAAGATGGCGCAGCTCATTTTACCGTTAAGCCTGTTTCTTGGCTTGCTGATGACGCTTGGACGGCTGTACACCGAAAGTGAAATTACGGTGATGCACGCCTGTGGCCTGGGCAAACGCACCCTGATTGTCGCCGCAATGGTGCTGGCGCTGTTCACCGCCCTCGTCGCCGCGGCCAACGTGTTCTGGATCGGCCCGTGGGCCTCCAGCCACCAGGATGAGGTGGTTGCCGAAGCCAAGGCCAACCCGAGCGTAGCCGGGCTGGCGGAAGGGCAGTTCAAGCCGTCGCAGGACGGCAATGCGGTGCTGTTTATCGGCAACGTCAAGGGCAACACCTTCAACGATGTGTTCCTGGCGCAGCTGCGGCCTAACGGCAATCAGCGCCCGTCGGTGGTGGTGGCGGAACATGGCAAGATCAACCAGACGAAAGACGGCTCGCAGGTGGTGACGCTGGATAAAGGCACCCGCTTTGAGGGCACCGCGCTGCTGCGCGATTTCCGCATCACCGATTTCAGCGACTACAAGGCGGTGATTGGCCACCGCGCCGTCGTCGCGGACAACACCGAAGCCGAGCAGATGCCGATGAGCGCCCTGTGGCACTCCGACGATCAGGACGCGCGCGCCGAGTTCCACTGGCGCCTGACGCTGGTGGTCTCCGTGGTGCTGATGGCGCTGCTGGTGGTGCCGCTCAGCGTGGTGAATCCGCGTCAGGGGCGCGTGCTGAGCATGCTGCCGGCTATCCTGCTGTATCTGATCTTCTTCCTGCTGCAGACCTCGCTGCGCTCCAACGCCGGCAAGGGCAAGCTGGACCCGATGCTGTGGATCTGGCTGGTGAACGCGGTGTATCTGGCGATCGCGCTGGCGCTCAACCTGTGGGATACCGTGCCGATGCGTAAACTGCGCGGACGTCTGAGAGGAGCTGTCTGATGTTTGGCGTATTAGACCGCTATATCGGTAAAACCATCTTCAACACCATCATCATGACGCTGTTCATGCTGGTGTCGCTGTCCGGCATCATCAAGTTTGTCGACCAGCTGCGCAAAGTGGGGCAAGGGGAGTATTCGGCGCTGGGCGCGGGGGTGTATACCCTGCTGAGCGTGCCGAAGGACATTGAAACCTTCTTCCCGATGGCGGCGCTGCTGGGCGCGCTGCTGGGGCTGGGGCAGTTGGCGACGCGCAGCGAACTGGTGGTGATGCAGGCTTCCGGTTTTACGCGGCTGCAAATTGCCGGCTCGGTGATGAAAACCGCCATTCCGCTGATGCTGCTGACCATGGCGATCGGCGAATGGGTAGCGCCGCAGGGCGAGCAGATGGCGCGCAACTACCGTGCGCAGCAGATGTACGGCGGTTCGCTGCTGTCCACCAAAAGCGGCCTGTGGGCGAAGGACGGCACTGACTTTATTTATATCGAGCGGGTTTCCGGCAAGAACGAGCTGTCCGGCGTCAATATCTACCACTTTAACGACCAGCGCCGGCTGGAAACGGTGCGCTATGCCGCCACCGCCAGCTTTGAAGACGGCGTATGGAAGCTGTCACAGGTGGACACCTCGGACCTGACCAACGCCAAGCAGGTCACCGGCACCCAGACGCTGAGCGGAGAATGGAAAACCAACCTGACGCCGGATAAGCTGGGCGTGGTGGCGCTGGATCCGGATTCGCTCTCCATCAGCGGGCTGCACAACTACTCCAAATATCTGAAGCAGAGCGGCCAGGAAGCCAGCCGTTATCAGCTGAACATGTGGAGCAAAATCTTCTCGCCGCTGTCGGTGGCGGTGATGATGCTGATGGCGCTGTCGTTTATCTTCGGCCCGCTGCGCAGCGTGCCGATGGGGGTGCGCGTGGTGACCGGTATCAGCTGCGGCTTCCTGTTCTACGTGCTGGACCAGATCTTCGGCCCGCTCAGCCTGGTGTACAGCATGCCGCCGGTACTGGGTGCGCTGCTGCCGAGCCTGCTGTTCCTGTCGGTCAGCGTGTATATGCTGCTCAAGCGCAAATAACGAACGTCTGATCAGTGAAAAGGGTCGAAGCTTGCTTCGACCCTTTTTTGATCCCGGCGGCCGGAAGGCCGTTTTGTGGTGAGAAAACGCTACATCTGCGAGAAGGTGTTCATGATGATGCCGCCGCCGATGATCAGCGCCATGGCGAAAATCGCCGGCAGGTCGGGTTTTTGCTTATACAGCAGCATCGACACCGCGGTCACGCCGACGATGCCAAAGCCGCACCACAGCGAATAGGCCACCCCTACCGGCATATAGCCCATCGCCCGGGTCAGCGCGAAATAACACAGGCAATACGCGCCGATCACCAGCAGAGAGGGACCGAACTTCTTAAAACTGTTGGTTTTTTTAATCATCGAGGTGCCGGTGATTTCGGCGCCGATAGACAGTGCCAGCCACAGAAAGCCAATATTAAACATGTGCCTCTCCCTTACTCTGACTCTGCCGAGCCCATTTTAGAAAACAGGTTCATAATCACGATGCCGCTGGCGATAATCGCCATGCTGATCATCGCCGGGATATCGGGGTGCTGGCCGTAAAACACCATGCCCAGCGTCGACACCAGCAAGATGCCGGTGCCCGACCAGGTGGCGTAGGCCAGACCGACGGGGATGTACTTCACCGCGTTCGACAGGGCGTAATAACAGGCGCAATACAGCACGACGATAAGCCCCAGCAGCAGGGTTTTGGTGGCGCCCTCGCTGTTATCGAACATCTTTAACGTTGAGGTGGCCGAGGTCTCGGACGCTATCACCAACAACATCCACAGCCAGGACTTCGCTTTTGATGACATACTCTGTTTCTCCTGATAAATGATAATTTCCATCACGTTGGGGGAATGTTTTTTTGGTTATTGGCTTCCTCGTTGGTATTCCAGCGCCAGATCGGTCAGCCTGGCGCCCGGCGGGCAGCGGCCGTTGCGCTGTTTGAGTTCGCTGAGGGTGATATAGCCGCCGGTTTCAGCATCGGCGCCAGTAGCGGCCGCAGGCGGCGGCGCCGGCGACAGCATCTGCTCCAGGCTGCAGAACTGAATGCCGCGCTGCGCCAGCCGGGGCAGATTGTCCGCCAGCGAGTGCGCGTCTGCGCTGCGGCCAAGCCCTTTGAGCCGGTTTAATTCGCTGTGCGGATTGCAGTTGTAATCCAGCGCCAGCACCGGCGTGTTATGCAGCCGCGCCAGCTGAATGCAGCGAGCGGCTTCAGACTGAAACAGGTCGTGGGCGACGTCCGCCGCGGTGGCGAAATCCAGGAAGGGCGCGATGACGCGGTCGATATTTTCCAGCGCGCCGACTTGCGCCATCTCCTCCAGGGTGACAACGTGGCCCAGCTGCCGCCAGGCGTCTGCCGGGTGGACAGCCTGCGCCCTGTCGGCAAACAGCACCTGCGGCGCGAAGTGACGACAGTGCTGCAAACGCGCCAGAATGATTTCGTGGTAGCCGTCTGCGGCGGTGAGCAGCAGCAACAGCCGCGGCCGCATACGCATCAGTACGGCATTCACGATCCGGTCGAGAGTGTCGTCTTGCATCATCGCCCCCTCAGCCTGCCAGCGTGACGCTGTCGCCGGAGGCCAGTCCGGCGGCGTTGGCTTCATCGGTGTCAATGTGCAGTTCCAGCGCAAAGCTGTCTTTCACGCGCACCACCACCTGGTCGAAGACCAGCGCGCGCTGACCTGCCGTTTTGACCCGCACCGCCTGACCGTTGCTCACTCCCAGCCGGGCGGCGTCCAGCGGCGACATATGGATATGCCGCTAGGCGCAAATCACCTGCGAACGCAGCGCGACATAGCCCGCCGGGCCGGCCAGCATTGCGTCGCCGGAGGCCTGCAGCTGGCCCGACTCGCGCACCGGCGCTTTCACCCCGAGGGTGAAACAGTCGGCCTTGGAGATCTCCAGCTGCGAAACGTCCCGCGCCGGCCCCAGCACCCGCACCTTGCCAATTGCGCCCTTCGGCCCGACGATGGTCACGCACTCTTTAGCGGCGAACTGTCCCGGCTGGCGCAGTTCCTTCAGCGGCGTCAGTTGGTAACCTGGGCCGAACAGCGCCTCGATATCCGGCTGCGACAGGTGGACATGGCGGTTGGAGACGCCAACCGGGATTGCCATCTCCGACGGCAGCGGCTGCGCCTGCGTCAGGTTGTGACGCACCTTTTCCAGTAACGATGCTTTAAACATAGGGTTGTTCCTGACTGTTAAGAGACGCTGTCGTTATTTCTGATCCTTTTTGCCGCCGGCCCGGTTTTCGGTGCGCGCGGGTTGTTTAGCCTCGGCGGTCGGTGGCGGGGCATCGTCCCGTTTGTCGGCCGGAGCGGCTGCGGCGGCGCTCGGTGCGATGGCGGCATCGTCGTCTGACGGCGTCAGGGCGTTGCCCGCCAGACCATTCAGCAGTGCCACCACCTGTTCGCCCGGACGGGCGATAACCAGCCGGCCACGGATAAACGTCGGCTGGCCGACGGCGGCGACGCCGCTGTCAACGGCGCTTTTCACCGCGCTGATCTCGCCGCCGAGGAATACGTTAACCAGACCGGCGCCGATCTTCTTGTAACCCAGCAGCGTGACCGAGGCGGATTTACAGGCCGCGTCGGCGGCCTGAATGGCGGCGGTGAGGCCGTAGGTTTCAATGACTCCCAGGCTTAACTTCATGTGATTCTCCTTAGTGCCTTACTAGTCTGATGTCGAAATCAAAGCGTTGGAAAAACGCCGCCAGTTGATCCAGCTCTTGCTCGCTGTAGCTGGGGTCGTGCTGAATGGGATAGATCATGTCGAGCCGGTCGTATTTGGTGTTGCCCAACTGGTGGTAAGGCAGCACGTCGATGCGGCTGATATTGCCGCGCCGCGCCAGCGCGGTGACATAGTCAATCGCGCCGGTGATGGCGTCGTAGGCGTCGTTGTAGCCGCGCACCAGCGGCATGCGCACCACGATATGAGCGCCAAGCTCCACCAGGCGCTCCAGGTTGCGCTTCACGCCTTCGTTGCCGACGCCGAACAGTTCGCGGTGGCGGTCGCTGTCGATATGCTTGATGTCGAACAGGAACATATCGGTGCAGGTCGCCAGTTTTTCGTAGTTGGCCAGCGGCGTGGTGCCGTTGGTCTCAATGGCGGTGTTGATCATCATTTTTTTGCATTCGGTCAGCAGCGCGACGGCAAAGTCCGCCTGCAGGCTCAGCTCGCCGCCGCCCAGCGTCACGCCGCCGCCGGAGGCATGGTAAAAGTCGATGTCCTGCAGGATGATGTCCATCAGCTCCCGCACCGTGACGTCTTTGCCCATGATGTCCAGCGCGTCGCTGATGCACACCTCTTCACACTTGCGGCAGCCGATGCAGTCGAGCTGACGGTCGACCCGGTGCTGCGGGTCGCCCTGCGGGTTTTTGATCATCGAGTGGATGCCCACCGGGCAGACATCGACGCACTGGCCGCAGTCAACGCACTTGTCGCGGGAGTACATCACCTGAAACTGGCTGCTGAGCCCTTCAGGGTTGGCGCACCAGGCGCAGCGGATGTTGCAGCCTTTGAAAAAAATCAGGGTGCGGATACCGTCTCCGTCATAGATCGAGTATTTCTGGATATTGAAAATGCGACCCTTTCGCTCCATGTTATCCATGGTTATCGTTACCTCATTAGTCGGGCGGTGGGATAACGCCTCCCTGCGTCATCCCCGGCGCAATATCAGAACTTCTCAATCACCGTACGGCTGATGATTTCGTCCTGAACCTCTTTGCACAGCTCCACGAAGTAGGCGCTGTATCCCGCAACGCGCACGATCAGGTCGCGGTATTTCTCCGGCTCCAACTGGGCTTTTTTCAGCACCTCGTTATCGACATAGCTGAACTGCATCTGGCCGTTGCCGAGAATCGAAGCGGTGCGCAGCAGGGTGATCAGCCCGCCCTTGCCTTCCGGCGTGTCCAGCAGCCCTTTGAGGAACTTGAAGTTGTGCACCATGCCGATGTTCATGGTCTCCACGTTCATTTTGCTGACGGACTTGATGATGGCGGTCGGCCCCTGCTTGTCCGCGCCCTGGGTCGGGCTGATGCCGTCGGACAGCGGCATCCAGGCCAGACGGCCGTTCGGCGTCGCCGCCGTCAGCTCGCCGATTGGCGTGTTGTTGGAGATGGACAGGGTGCCGTGGCTCAGGCGCGAGTAGAGCATCTTGTACTGACGGCATTCGCGCTCCGTCCACTCGGTGATATCGAGGGCGAACTGATCCACGCTGTCGTCGTCGTTGCCGTACTTCGGCGCGTTCAGACAGTCGCGGCGCAGCTGTTCGTAGCCTTCGAAGTTGGCCAGCAGCGCATCGCGGATCTGCTCCAGGGTGTATTTACGATCCTGATATACCAGCTTGCGGATGGCGGCCATCGAGTCGACATAGGTCGCGAGACCAGAGAAGATCAGGCCCGGGCCGTGGTTGATCACCGCGCCGCCGGCGGCGACGTCGATACCTTTTTCCATGCAGCCTTCCACCAGCAGCGACATCAGCGGCTTGGGCGCGACGTCGCGGTGCACGCGCTGGCTGATCACGGTGCCGATGGCGGAGAGTTTGACGATATGCGCCACCTGCTCTTTCACCGCGCGGTCGAAGTCTTCAAAGGTTTTCAGCGTGTGCAGCTCGCCGGTATCCAGGCCTTGGTCGCTGTCGAACAGCACCATACGGCCGCGGTTGAGCACAAATTCGATGGCGATCGGCCACTGGGTATAGCCGGTGGAGGTCCACTGGTAGATGCGACCCGACTTTTGCGGCTCCACGCAGCCCATCAGGCAGTAGTCGCGCGCGTCTTCAAAGTCGAACCCTTTACGCAGCATCATCTTGATGTGGGAATCATCGAAGTGGCAGGCCGGGAAGCCCATACCGGCTTTCACCACCTCGACGATTTTTTCCATATACTGCTGCGGCGACTGGTTGTGAATACGGCAGGCCAGCGACGGCTGGTACACTTTGACAAAGCGCACCGCATCCATAATCAGGTAGGTCAGTGCGTTACAGGCGTCGCCGCCGCTGCGTTTCTGGCCGCCTACGGTCAGGTTGATAAACGGCTGGTAGCCGGCGAAGTACTTGGCGCCCAGTTCGCTGGACATCCACATCAGCTCGGCGCACTTGATGATAAACGCCTGCATCAGTTCCAGCGCCTGCTCCTGCGTCAGACGGCCGGAGGCGATATCCGCCTGATACATCGGGTAGCAGTACTGGTCCATACGCCCGAGCGACAGCCCGGTCTGGTTCTCTTCCACTTCAAACAGCGACTCTATCGTCCAGATGCTCTGCAGCGCTTCCTGCAGGGTCTGCGGCGGGTTGGCCGGCACGTTTTCGTTGGTTTCCGCAATGGTCAGCAGCTCGGCGCGGCGCGCCGGATCGCGCTCCTGCGACGCCAGCTCGCGCGCCTTGTCGGCTAGGCGTCTGGCATAGTTCATCACGCCGTCGCAGGTTTCGATCGCCGCCTTGTAGAAGTAGATCTTGTCGATATCTTCCGGATTTTCCATGCTCAGCGCGTTGAGGCGCTGCTGGGCGTCGGCCTTGATGCCGTTCATGCCCTTGGTGAACAGCAGGATGTCGTAGCCGGGGCAGGTGTCGCCGCCGCCGTTGATCTGGTGGTAGGAGAGATCGCTGACGAAGGTCTCGCCGCTGAACGACCAGACGCCGGCCTCGCGGTACTGCGCTTCGCAGATCTCATCCAGCGAGCGGCCTTCCCAGAATGGTACGATCTGTTCGCGGATGATCTGTTTATCTTCTTCGGCGATCTCGAACGGATCCTGCGGGCGGGTGCTCATGGTATCCAGTTCGTCCTTCACCCAGCGCCAGGCGATATCCGGCGAGAAGGCGCCGGCGCGCGGTTTGCCGCACGGGTGGCCGACGATCAGTTCGTCCGGTTGGATCAGGATCGGCGCGCTTTCACAGGCGGCGCGGAACGACTTGGCGCGCAGCAGAATGGTCGGCAGGCCCGGGTTGTTTTTCGCCACCTCGGTAAAGGCCAGGGCGCGGAAGATGGAGACGCTCGGGCGGGCGTCCAGGTAATTGTCGCGCAGGCGCTGCAGGCGCGGCGTCAGGCCCGGCGCCGGCTGCGCGCCGGCGGCGGCATGGTGCTGAATAGGGGAGGCGGACTGGCTGCTAAACAGCCGGACGCGCAGCGCCGGGTTGCGGCTTTCCAGATTGCGGCGTGCGGCCAGCAGCATGGCGGACAGTTCGTTAATGACCAGCGCCGGGTCGTCGATGCTTACGCCGCGCAGCATGGCGTCGAACATCGGGTAGCCGTCCTGCTCACAAGGGGCGCGCACTTCCGACAGCTCGCACAGTTTTAACCACAGGCACTCGACGATCTCATAGGCCTGCGCCGGCGTCAGGATGCCCTGAGCGATATCGTGCTGGTAGAAGCCGTACAGCAGCTTGTCGAAACCGCCCGGGCTGACCGCGTAGCTGCCGTTTTCCAGGTGCAGCGCCAGCTGGAACAGGTAGAACGCCTGGCATGCCTCTTTAAAGCTGCCTGCGCCCTGCGCCGGCACTTTTCTCAGGATGGCGGCCGCTTCGCGCAGCTCGGCCTGACGGTAAGGGTGATTTTCCACCGCGGCCAGATTTTCCGCTTTGTCAGCCAGCTTGTGCGCCAGATGAACGACGGCGTTGCAGGCGTAAATCATCGCGCGGCACTGGTTGGCTTCGTCCAGCGCGCCGCGGCTGACCGCGCTGCCGATGCTTCTGGCGCGGTCTTCCATGTCGGCGCCGATGGCGTTCAGGCCTTTGGTGATTACCGCCAGATAGTCAGGCGAGCTCTGGCCCGGCGCGGTAAAGGCGGAAGGGGTGCGTAGCTCGCTTTCGCTGTGGAAAATGGCGGCGCGCGGAGCGGAAGACTGGCTGCCGATAATCAGCTCATCCGGGCCGATATAGCCGGGCAGTTTTTTCATCAGCTCATTGAAGCGCCGGGCATGGCGAACCTGAGCCGGCTGGCCGGCCACGTCGTCATGCAGCGTCTCCAGCAGGCTGGCGCGCTCGGTGCTGATGGTGCTGTTCTGGGATAAAAAGCGTTCCGCCAGCTGCTGTACGCGCGGCGTCAGTGCATAGTGTGCCATGTTCAATATCTCCTGATTCCTTCGCCTTGCACGTTGTCGCGCAAAGTCCGTAAGCTTGATGATGGGTCGTTGCCGGCGGCGCCGTGGTAAGCGCGGCGCAGCATGCTTTCGAAGTCGGCGAGGCTGGCCTCACGCGGGTTGGTCGGTGTGCAGCCGTCATGCAGCGCCTGATGCGCCATGTCGTTCAGGCAGACCTGGAAGCGGTGCTCGTCCAGCCCGGCGGCGTGCAGGCTGGCCGGCATGTTCATTTCCTGTTTCAGCGTGGCGATTGCCACTAGCAGGCTGTTAACCCCTTCGCGCGCGCTGGCGGCCGGCAGCGCCAGCAGGCGCGCCAGTGCGGCATATTTATGGGCGGCGGGGGTGGCGCACTCGCCGTCCAGATCGGCGTTAAAGGCGATGGCCTCATGCATCAGCAGCGCATTGGCCCGCCCGTGCGGTACGCCGAACATGCCGCCGAGGGCGTGCGCCATGCTGTGGGTGACCCCGAGCGAGGCGTTGGTGAACGCCATGCCGGCCATGCAGGAGGCGTTATGCATTTTCTCGCGCGCCAGCATATCGCTGCCCTGTTGGTAGCAGGGCAGCAGATGGTGGAACACCAGCTGCACCACCTTTTCCGCCAGCGCGTCGCTGAAATCGCTGGCGAGCCGTGAGACATAGGCCTCCAACGCATGGCACAGCACGTCCATGCCGGTGTCGGCGGTAATCACCGGCGGCACCGACGCCACCAGCCGCGGGTCAAGAATGGCGAGGTCGGGCAGCATAAACTCATCCACCAGCACCAGCTTTTCACTGCGCGCTTTGATGACGGAAAAGCTGGTGACTTCAGAGCCGGTGCCGCTGGTGGTGGGTATCGCGACGAAGCAGGGGCGTGGACGCCGGCGCTCCTGGCGACAGTGCCACAGCGTGTACATCACCGCTTTGGCCGCATCGATCACCGAGCCGCCGCCCAGAGCGATAATCAGCTCGGGGTAGTCGTCGTCCATCATCTTCATCCCGCTGACGATGGCGGCGATATCCGGATCGGAGGCGACGCTGTCATACTGGCGGCAGCGCACCTGCTGCTGTTGGAGCAGACGCGTCACCTGCTCCGCCATCCCCAGTTTCACCATCGCCTGATCCGTCACCAAAAACGCCGAACGGCCGGGCAGATCCCGCAGCGCGTTCAGTGCGTCTGCACCGAAATGGATTTTTGGCTTAATCAGAAATTCATTCATGCCTGCTTCCTCTTAACGCTCCCGGTGAACCTTCTCGACAATGGCGACGATCGACATGGCCTTGTAGCGCTCCTTGTTCAGCGCGAAATACTCCTCCACCAGCACCAGGTCATCCTCCCCGGCGCCGACGCTGTCGACCGCCACATAGGTCCGGTCTTTGATGGCCTGCAGGTCATCCCCCAGCGCCGTCACCAGCAGCAGGTTGCTGCCGCGCAGTTCGTCGCTTTTCTGTGTGGCCACCACGTGTCCGGTCACCCTTGCGAGAATCATGGTTATTACCTCTTATTGCCGTGTTACCGGGACATACGGCCAAGCACCGCTTTGATAATGTGCTCGACGTTCTCTTCGTTGATGTTGTTGTCCACCTGCGCCGCCGACGGGCTTACTACGCCGAAACGGTCGTCGGCCTGGGCGCACGGCGGCTGCGCGGCGGCCTGCGGCCCCGCCTGGAAGCGTGAGTCAGCGAAAATGCTGGTGTTGTAGTCCGGCCGGCTGCTGCTCTGCCGGGCGGGCTGACGCAGATCGTCGATGCTGCGCACGCCGTAGCCGACCTTGCGGATATTGATCAGGTTCAGCGGCCCGACGTTATCGGAGGTGGAACCGCCGCCGACGGCGCCGCAGCCGAGGGTCAGCGCCGGTATCAGGTTGGTGGTGGCGCCGATGCCGCCCAGCGCGGCAGGGGTGTTGATCAGAATGCGGTGCACCGGTTTTTGCAGCGCAAACTCGCGGATTACCTGCTGGTTCTGCGTGTGGATCACCAGCGTATGCCCCAGGCCTTCATTGGTGAGCAGCTCAACCACGCGGTCGCAGGCGTGCATCCAGTCTTCTTCGATATACAGCCCCAGTACCGGACAGAGCTTTTCACGGGCGTACGGGTTGCTGTGCGACACGCTGTCCTGCAGGGCGATCAGCACCCGGGTGTTCGGCGGTACGTTGAAGCCGGCGCGCTCGCTGAGGTAGATCGCGGTTTTGCCGACGATTTCCGGGTTGATCATGCCGTTCGGCCGCAGCAGAATATTGGCCAGGCGGCGGGCTTCGTCGTCATTCAGGAAGTACGCGCCCTGCGCCAGCAATTCGCGGTGCACATCCTGGTAGATGCATTTCTCCACGATGATCGACTGCTCAGAGGCGCAGATCACGCCGTTATCGAAGGTTTTGCTGGTAATGATGTCGCAGACCGCCTGTTTGACATCGGCGCTGCGTTCGATAAACGCCGGGCCGTTGCCCGGGCCGCCGCTGATGGTCGGCGTGCCGGAACTGTAGGCGGCGCGCACCATGCCTTCTCCGCCGGTCGCCAGGATCAGCGCCACGTCTTTGCTGTACATCAGGGTTTTGGTCGCATCCAGCGTCAGCTGGGTCAGGCCGTCGACGATGCCGGCCGGCGCGCCGGCCTGCAGGGCGGCATGTTTGACGACTTCAATCGCCCGTTGGCTGCACTGACGGGCGTTCGGGTGCGGGGAGAAGATAATCGCGTTGCCGGCCTTCAGGGCAATCAGCGTTTTGTAGAAAATGGTTGAGGTCGGGTTGGTGGAAGGCACCAGCGCCGTGATGACCCCCAGCGGTACGCCGACGTCCATCACCTTGGTTTCCCGATCGTCGCGCAGAATGCCGACGGTTTTGATCGCTTTAATATGCGAATAGACGTGCTCGGAGGCGAAGATATTTTTTAATACTTTATCCTGCCAATTACCGAAGCCGGTTTCTTCATGCGCCAGCTTGGCTAACTCTTCCGCATGCTGCGCGGCATATTGCGCAATCTGTTTAATAATTTCGTCGATCTTTTCCTGCGAATAACCGGAGAATATTTTTTGCGCCTGTTTGGCGTTATTAATTAAATTTCTCGCCTGCTGAATAGATTGTAAATCCGGATCTAATGTCGTCATTAGTCTATTCCCCTGAATAGGAAATTAATGGGTGCTCTCGGCGGTAGGGTAATAATGTCTATCGTGCTTTCACTATTTTCCCGGCTGTTATCAGGCTTTATGTTTAGCGGCGATTTTCTCAATATCGTTATGCGGGCGGGCAATCACCCGCGAAGAGACCACGTGGCCGATACGTCCGGCGGCCTCAAGGCCTGATTCCACCGCGGCGTTCACCGCGCCGACGTCGCCTCTTACCATCACGGTCACCAGGCCGGAACCCACGTTCTCATAGCCGATCAGCGCGATATTGGCGGCCTTGCACATGGCATCGGCGGCTTCAATCGCCGGCACCAGCCCTTTGGTCTCGATCAATCCGAGTGCGTCTTTCATGTACGGCTCCTGGTTATTCGGCAACTTTGTACTGTGCGACGATTTTCTGAATGTCGTTGTGCGGACGGGCGATAACCAGCGAGGTCACCACTTCACCGACGCGCTGCGCCGATTCCACGCCGGAGTCGACCGCCGCCTTCACCGCGCCGACGTCGCCTTTCACCATCGCGGTGACCAGGCCGGAACCGACGTTCTCGTAGCCAATCAGCTCCACGTTGGCCGCTTTACACATGGCGTCTGCCGCTTCTATGCAGGCCACCAGCCCTTTGGTTTCAATCAATCCTAATGCGTCACCCATGATCGTTCTCCCGATTCAGGTCGTTATGCCTTGTGTTTAATCACGATTTTGTTGATGTCGTTGTGCGGACGGGCAATCACCAGCGAAGTCACCACTTCACCGACGCGCTGCGCCGATTCCACGCCGGAGTCGACCGCCGCCTTCACCGCGCCGACGTCGCCTTTCACCATCGCGGTCACCAGCCCGGAACCGACGTTTTCATAGCCGATCAGTTCGACATTGGCCGCTTTGCACATGGCGTCCGCTGCTTCCACACAGGCCACCAGCCCTTTGGTTTCGATCAGACCTAATGCATCACCCATGATTGTTTCCTCCACAAAGTCAGTTGATGGGGTCATCACCCGACTGCGCCGTGGGCCATTTGCCCCTGATACGGCCAGTCACTGGCACTATGACCTCTTAAGTGATAATGCAAAATATAAATTCAATATGTTCGACATATTTAGTTTAAACATCTTATTTTCACGCTAATAACCCCGTTAATTTATCTGTTAATGCTGATTTTCTTGCGGGTAATAGCCGTGCTTACTGGTGAAAAATGGCGGCTGCGGCGTTTCATCTCTCCCCGTCTCAAACTTGTTAATAAAGTTGTTATCAGCCGGATTTTTTCGGTAACCGAGCGGGACGAAGAGTGTGGCCCAGCGCAAGTTTTTATCCGGCCGCAGCCCCGGCCTGAGGCTTGGCGGCGGGCGGTTTCAGCAGAGAAGGGGACGGGTTAACCTGGAAGGGATGCAGCGAAGAGGCGCAAAGCGCGGTGCCGCAGATGTCAAACACCGCGCAAATGACAGAGTGAAGGAGAGGGAATCAGCGGGCTGCGCCGGGCTTCAGCGTGCAGATATACAGCGGCGAGTTGATTGAACTGAGCAAGACCGTACGCGGGTTGATTTGCTCCACCGCCAGCAGCAGGCCGTCGTGGCTGTCTGACATTTCCCGCATAAAGTAGTCAAAAATCACGTCCGGCGACTGGTCAATGGAGGACTTGCTGGCGACCCAGCGGTTGATGCGGTAATAGCGGGTGCCGGGCGAGATGCGCTTGCTGGTGTAATCAAACTGCACGTAGCGCTGTAAATAGAGCCAGCCGGCGGCGGAGTCGGAATAGCCTTCTACCACGATCGAACCTTTATTATCGGCGTTAAAGCTGAAATGGATATTAACGTTGACGGATTCGGTCTCGGTATCTTCAAAATGCATAATCGCTTTGGTGGAGCAGTTTAACATATCGTTACGCCAGATGGCTTCGTGCCGGGCGGCGATATATATTGCCAGCAGCAGCAACAGCACAGAGCCGAAGAAAAAGCATTTCCCCCAGACTAATTTTTTCATACTGGCTTCCATGAATAATAAAAATAGTTATCGCAGTAGCTGAACGAATTATCCTGATGTTTGACGCAGTGCGCGAGAAAGGTGCGGCCTAATCCGTTGGACTGCAGCTTATCGCCGTAAAAGAACAGAAACTGCTCCCCGTTATGGTATTTGATGCCCTTCTTTTTCTTCACTGCGTTAAAGTTCTGCAGGTAATTATTACGCATGCGCGGATCCAGCATCATGTCGGTGGAAAACACCTCGACCGGCGTCTGCGCCAGCGGTGAAAGGCGCAGCGGCGTCAGGCTGCGGCCGTTGCTCCATGACCAGCCGAACAGCGCCAGCGCCAGCAATACCAGCACCGCGCCGCTGTAGCCCCAGTAGTGGTCATGGTCGCTGGCTGCGACGGGCGGTGCGCTTGCCGGCTCTGCGGCAGGCGGCGCGGGTTCGCTGGCCAGCACGGCGGGGTGCAGCGGCGCGTCGTCAATCACCTCTATCTGCAGCTCGGAGTTCAGCTCCAGCCGGCCGCGCGATACGGTGACGATCACGTTGTCGATGCCGTAGCGGCGAAACGCCTTGCGCAGCATGCTCAGATACTGGTTGAGGTTGCTGTTGGAAGAGACCAGGCCGTTATCGTCCCAGACGCGTTTCATGACGTCGTCGCGGCTGATAACGCCGGGATGCTGAATAATAAAGAACAGCAGGGCGTTGGCGGTGATGGTGAGCTGGGTATCGGACTTACCGCCGTCATTCAGCCGCAGTGAGCCTTCGGTGGCGTCATAATCAAGAAAGGCATTTATTCTGTACTTCATTATCGCCCCCGGGGTGTTGATAGCTCGCCATCGACCCGCTGCTGCCGGCGTAGCCGGCAATGATGCCCAGCGCGGCTTGGGAGATTTATCTAAACATGTGAACAATGATGCTGCGAATCATAGCCAGCGGCAGGCGGGGGGAACTTGATCGAGGTCAAGCCCCTTCCCGGCGGGGGAGCGACAAGCGGCGATTATGCCTGCCAGTTCACATTTTCGGCATAACAATCTGATAGTAAAGATTTTTCCTAAAGCCAGGGCGGGCGCGAAGCGTAACGCCCACCCCAGTGCGTTACAGCAGCCAGTCCAGCAGCACGACGCCCACCAGGCTGATCGCCCAGGCGATGGTGGTGGGCACTGACCACACCATAATCTGCTGCTTCACGTCCTTGATGCCCATCATGCGGTTCACCACCCAGAACATGCTGTCGTTAAAGTAGCTGAAGAACAGCGCGCCCATGGTCGCCGCCTGCGCCGCCGCCAGCATGTTGATGCCCGGCAGCTGGCTGACGATAGGGGCGGAGATGGACGCGGCGGTGATCATCGCCACGGTGCCGGAGCCCTGGATCAGCCGCACCAGCGTGGCGATAAAGAACGGGATCAGCACCGGCGACAGCGGCAGGCTGGCGACGTGCTGCGCCAGCAGGTTGCCGGTGCCGCTTTCGCGCAGCACCGCGCCCAGCGCGCCGCCGGCGCCGGTCACCAGTAGGATGATCCCTGCCGACTGCAGCCCTTCCTCCAGCCGCTCCAGCGTTTGCTGTTTATCGACCTTCGGCATCAGGGTGCTGACCGCCAGCAGTACGCTGATCGCCAGCGCAATCACCGGCGAACCGAGGAAGGCGAAGGTCTGCCCCCACAGGCTTTCCGTCAGTCCGCTGAAGCCGTCGAGCTTCGCCAGCATGCCGTTGACCGCGTTGATAAAGATCAGCGCGATCGGCGTAACGATCGGCAGCAGCGACAGCGTCAGCCCCGGCAGCGCCTTGGCGCCTTTTTCCGCCAGGTAGTTATCGTGGGCGACGCGCAGGTCCTGCGGCTCCTCGTCATCCATACTCGGCTGAAAATCCGGGTACTTCTTGCCCAACCAGCGGGCATAGAGCACGATGCCGATCACGCAGGGCACCGCCAGCACCAGCCCGGCCAGCATCATCGCGCCGATATCTACACCGAAGATGCCGGCCACCCCCAGCGGCCCCGGCGTCGGCGGCACCGCGTGGTGGGTGATGATCAGCCCGCCGGCCAGAGCGACGCCCAGCGTCAGCAGGTTACGCTGGCCCTTTTTGGCCAGCGCCTTCACCAGCGGATAGAGGATAACGAACGCCGAATCGACAAAGATGGGAATACTGACGATATAGCCGGTGATCGCCAGTGCCCACTCTTCGCGCTTTTTACCCAGCCATTTGATAAAGCTGTAGGCGATCTGTTCCGCCGCGCCGGAGACTTCCAACACCCGGCCCATCATCACCCCCAACCCGATCACGATACCGATGCTGCCGAGGGTAGAGCCGAAGCCCTTGGTGATGGTATCCACCGTCTGCACCGCGCTCAGCCCGCCGGAGATGCCGGCGATGGAGGCGGCGATCAGCATGGCGATCAGCGCGTGCACCCGGGTGCGCAGCACCAGAAACACCAGCACGAACACCGCCACCGCCAGACCGATAATCGGAATATACAATTCCATGCTCAGCCCTCGCCCTGCGCCTGCTCATCGCGCAGGAAAGCGCGGATCGCCTGCTGAAAATCTTCATCGGCGCCAAAGCCCATCGCCAGCGCGCGGCGCACGTCGAAGTTACCCGGCCAGCTGGCGACGATGCGGTTGATCGCTTCGTCCGGCTCAAAGCGCACCAGGCTGCTGACCTGTTCGCCGGCGACCTCGCGCAGCGCCGCCAGCATCTGGCGCACGCTGACGCTGATGCCGGGCAGGTTGACGGTGCGCGAGACGCCGAAGGCGCTGGCGGGCAGGGTAGCGGCGTGGATAAAGTTCTGCACCACGCGGCCGGGACTGGAGAGCCACAGCGTCAGCTCCGGCGATACCGGGCACACCGCCGCTTCACCGTGCAGCGGTTCGCGGATAATGCCGCTGGCGAACGACGAGGCCGCCTTGTTCGGCTTGCCCGGCCGCACGCTGATGGTCGGCAGGCGCAGCACGCGGCCGTCGACAAAGCCTTTGCGCGCGTAGTCGTTGATCAGCAGTTCGCACATCGCCTTTTGTGTACCGTAGGAGGACTGCGGCGTTACCGCGCAGCCGTCGTCGATCAGCGCCGGCAGCTCGCCGCCGAACACCGCCAGCGAGCTGGTGAAGATAAACTTCATCGCCGGCGCTTTGTGGCGTGCGACCTCCAGCAGCTGGCGCGTGGCATCGAAGTTGACCTGCATACCGAGGTCAAAGTCGCTTTCGGCGTGGCTGCTGACGATGGCGGCCAGATGGAACAACACGCCGCAGTCGGCATCGATCAGCGTTTCCGCCGCCTGCGGCTGGCTGAGATCGAGCGCCACGCAGCGCACGCGCGCGTCTTCTAGCGGCGGGCGCGGGGTATTAATATCCGCCAGGATCAGCCGTTCGAACGGCAGGACGTTGTTTTGCAGCAGCGCGGCGGCCAGACGCTGGCCGAGGAAGCCGGCGGCGCCGGTAATAATAATATTCATGGTGATACTCCTGTTCCCTAGTGTTGTTATGGTTGTTGTGTCTTGTGTGGCGCGTCAGAGGCTGACGCAGTGCAGGCGCAGTCCGCGCTCGTTAAGTTGCTGCTGGGTTTCTGTCGCCAGCGCGGCGTCGCACAGGATGTCGTCCAGCGCCTCCAGCGGGCAGACGCGGAACATGCCGTACTTGCCGAACTTGCTGCTGTCGGAGACCAGCACCCGCCGGCGCGCCACCTCCAGCAGCGCCTGTTTCACCAGCACTTTTTCTTCATGCGGCGTCGACAGCCCGTGCTCCAGATCCCAAGAGCTGGTGCTGATAAACGCCACGTCGATATTCAGCGTGCGCAGCAGCATGGCGGCGCTGTTGCCGACGCAGGAGTAGTTGCGCTGGTCCACCTGCCCGCCGGTGTGAAACAGGCTGAGCTGCGGGCGGTTCATCAGGTGTTGGATAATGGAGAAGTCGTTGGTGACCACCGTCAGGTTGAAGCGCTCCGCCAGGTTGCGGGCGATTTCAAAGGTGGTGGTGCCGGCGTCCAGATAGACCACCTGGCCATCCTCCACCAGGCCGGCGGCGTATTTGCCGATGGCGCGCTTATGGCGGTGGTGCAGCTGCATTTTTTCGTTGTAGGCCAGCTCTTGGCGCAGCGCGTCGCTCAGACGCACGCCGCCGCTGACGCTGACCACCTTGCCCTCTTCCTCCAGCACGCGGATATCGCGCCGCACCGTCATATGGGACACGCTCATCAGCTCCGTCAGCGCGGCGATGGGCACCAGCTGATATTCATGCACGTAGCGATAGATAAAATCACGGCGTTCGGATGGGATCATGCACTCTCCTGTTGGCCGCTGACGCCTGCAGAACGCGCGGCTGTTATTTTTTGTTATCTGCGAAGATAATTGACGATCTGGTTTAACAAGTAAGCGATATTTGTCACAAATAACGCGCAGGGGATGGATGGCGAGTGGGTGGCTAATTGATTGAAAATATTTATATTAATTGGGGTGTGTTGATAAAGAGGCGTGCACAAAACGCTGTGATAAATAATGTGACGGCTAACATATTTTGTTAGCGTTGAGGAGGGGAAACGGACGGCGGAGAGGGGCGCGATCGGCGCGCCGCCGGGCTACGCTGATTTTTTCGGCACTTAACGCGTTGAATCGGTGATAACTGTTGCACCCCGATAGCTGGCAGGTATAATGCACCCGTTTTCCGCATTCTACTTCAGTGCCGAAGTGGCGAAATCGGTAGACGCAGTTGATTCAAAATCAACCGTAGAGATACGTGCCGGTTCGAGTCCGGCCTTCGGCACCATTCCCCCTTCCGTAGTCGTCCGACGAAGTCCAAAAAATCCTTTAAAATCAATAGTTTTAGCCTTTCTGGCGTCCGCCATTGTCCGAGACCGTCCGTTGAAATCCAGGGGGCACTGGGGGCATAATTGGGGGCATCTCCACTTCGATAGAAAATGTGCCCCCAAAATGAAGCTAAACGCCCGCCAGGTCGAGACCGCAAAGCCCAAAGAGAAAACCTACAAAATGGCCGATGGTGGCGGTTTGTATCTCGAGGTTACGACGAAAGGTTCCAAGTATTGGCGGATGAAGTACCGCCGTCCCACCGATAAAAAAGAGGATCGGCTTGCTTTTGGTGTTTGGCCGACGGTCAGTCTTGCCGAGGCACGTAGCAAAAGAGATGAAGCCAAAAAGCTGTTGGCACAAGGATTAGATCCAAAAGCAGAGGAAAGGGAAGCCCAGGCTGAAACTGCGGGCGCATACACGTTCGAGACCATTGCCCGAGAATGGCATGCCAACAATAAGCGCTGGAGTGAGGATCACCGAGCGAGAGTGCTTCGCTATTTGGAACTGTATATTTTCCCTCACATTGGTGCCGCTGATATTCGTGGACTTAAAACCAGCCATCTTTTGGCACCGATTAAAGCTGTTGATGCCAGTGGTAAGCACGACGTAGCGCAGCGACTGCAACAGAGAGTTACGGCCATCATGCGTTATGCTGTTCAGAACGATTATATTGATTCTAATCCTGCTAGCGACATGGCCGGGGCATTAGCAACGACTAAAGCCCGGCACTATCCAGCATTGCCCCCACATCGTTTCCCCGAGTTCCTCGCACGGCTTGCAGCTTATCGAGGACGTCTCATGACACGCATCGCCGTAGAGCTTTCTTTACTCACTTTTGTGCGTTCTAGTGAGCTGCGTTTCGCCCGCTGGGATGAGTTCGATTTTGATAAAGCTTGCTGGCGTATACCGGCACAGCGTGAAGAAATCAAAGGTGTGCGCTACTCACACCGTGGCATGAAGATGAAAGAAGAGCATATCGTCCCGCTAAGCCGCCAAGCGTTGGTTTTGTTGGAGAAGCTGAGGACTTTAAGCGGAGAAAACAAGCGGTTGTTCCCCGGCGATCACGATCCCGATAAAGTCATGAGCGAAAACACGGTGAATAATGCACTGCGTGCAATGGGATACGACACTAAAACAGAGGTGTGCGGTCATGGCTTTAGGACGATGGCGCGTGGTGCTTTAGGTGAGTCAGGGTTATGGAGCGATGACGCGATAGAGCGCCAGTTAAGCCACTCAGAACGTAATAGTGTACGAGCGGCCTATATCCACACTTCTGAGCATTTAGATGAGCGGAGATTGATGGTGCAGTGGTGGGCTGATTACTTAAATGCAAACAAAGAAATATATGTTACACCTTATGATTATGCTAAGTCGAACTAGTTTGCAGACTTAGTTATGTGGGTTTTATGTAACCACCATCACGTTTCTCTGAGTTAGCCACCATATCCGCCTTGAAATATTAGCGGAATGAAGCGTAAGGTAGTTATGGGACTTTTTTACTGGATAGAATGATTTTTTAAGGAAATTACCATGCCTAAATTAAGAATATACTTCTCGGATTTTTTTAATGTTACACCAAAAATAATAAAAGACTATGGTGCTTTTAATATCTCTTTAATTAATGATCTTCCTTTGTTTATAGATCCATTTTTGTTGTTTAATAATGAAAAATACAAAGACTTGCATCAAGAAATAATAAAGTATGTTTCTTTTTTACGAGACCGGTCGCAACACGGTGAGTTGAATAGTGGCTTGATTAAAAGTTGGTTTTTATTTCCTGAGGTAAAGCAGAATTGGTTAGGCTATAGCATTGTTGGTAATGGTGGTAGTGGCCTAGGTATTGATTTCGCGAAATCATTAAATAACTCATTCTCTAGTATACTGAAGAATTTTGGCAAAGAAGAAATAACGGAAGGTAGTCACCTTGAGAAGTTGTGCTTAATTAAGGAAGGCGTTGGGAAGGATAGTGTAAGTGATTTTACTACTAACTTAATTAAATCTTTTTTATTAAAGTACACTGAAGGTTTTGCTAAAAAAAATATTGATAAAAAATATCTCTCAGAGCACACGGTGGCGAAGGTTGAATTTAATTATGAAACTCGGAGTTGGTCATCAAAGAAATTCACCCTGCCAACATATGATGGCGATTATGTTCTTTTAACGCCAAGAGATATACTTACAAAAGACGAAACTTGGATTAATAGAAATGAAATGATAGAAGATTTCAGAGATATATGTGATAGTATCCCTAATGATCAATTACGTGGCCAGTTATCAGATTACTTTAATAGGTGTTTGCCTGATGAGGCAAAGAAAAAAGAAAGAGAGCTAGCCGCGGATTTAACAATAAAGAATTATCCTAGCTTCATAGATTATTATATCCGTTATAAAGAAAAGAATCCAAATGGGGCTAATCGCGAGAGTGATGCAAAGGTCAGTGAAACTGAACGTAGATATGTTGAGGCTGTGCAGCTTTTAGTTAATATGATTTTTGAAAGGAATGAGGACTTCTTTTATGCAAAGGATGATACGTTCGAAGAAGCTTATAAACGCGTTAGCTATCTTAAACAAGTAATCGAAAATAACAATGGATACAAAGTATTCTACTTGAATGGTGTCCCTGTTAAACGAGAAGCAGATTTGCAATTAATGTTTCGATTGACATGGTTTGCTAGTATTTCAGATGTAAACAGCGAAGTTGATAATGGTAGAGGGCCCGTGGATTACAAAATATCACGAGGTTCGAAGGACAAAACGTTGGTCGAATTTAAATTAGCTAGTAACTCTAAGCTAAAGCAGAATCTAGCAAATCAGGTTAAAGTCTATGAATCAGCAAATGAAACTAAAAAATCTATAAAGGTGATTTTGTATTTTAATGATACAGAACTGTCTAAGCTGACTAAGGTATTTAAAGAACTAGGGGTTAAGGAAAGTAAGGAGTTGGTTTTAATTGATGCTAGACCTAATAAAGTATCTGCTTCCAATGTAAAATAACCCCTTTCGGGGTTATTTTTTAATTTTACACTTTAACTCTTCAATGCTGAAGGGAGGGCTTCTTTTATGGATCATTTTATGACAATTTGAACAAATGGTAATCACATCTTTTAGATGAGTTTGAATTATTTCTTCTGAGTTTCTTTCAGATAGTGGATTTAAGTGGTGACATTCTATGAATTCTTTGCCTATATCGCCGTAATACTCTTCAAAATCAAAGTTACAAACATGACAGCGATATCCATGTATTTCTTTTGCTATTGATACAAGCCGTGGATTCCTAGAGAAGAAAGAGGTTTCCTTTCTTTGTCGTAGCCCTTCTGTAAATGAATATTCATTTTTTAAATTATTACCATACATTGATTTTCTTATTTTACGCAGATATCCATCTGCGCCGTCATGGACATTTAGTCTTTCTTCCACAACTCTATAAATGCTACCGTTTGGGCGAAATTTATGGCTGTATCCTAAATCATTCACTAGCTCTTTCCATGTGTAGCTAATTACTTCAGACTCAAATAAAAAAATTAGAGGGAAACGCTCGTCACCCCATAATGATTTTGATAACTCAGGTGATGATTCATTTAATATGAATTTTATCTTGCATAATATAGGTATATCTCCCTCCTTAGCCCTTGTCCTGACAAGCAAAACAATATCGCCAATTTTAATTTTTTTTATTATGCTTGCAGCTCCTTTGGGTACACCCCATGCGTTGCAAAATCCATCACTGAACTCCTTGTTTAAGATTTTCTGTGTGCTTTCTGGATTGCTAGTGAAATTAGAAATTATCTCCGTCTTTATTTTTTTATAAACCGTTCTGGGGAACGCACTCTCCGCTCCTTTTATACCAACTTCATGGAAGTAAAATTGCATTAATACATCCTTTTTTTTTGGATACTCAGTTTGGATTATTTATAAGGATATACTTCTAGATAGATATTTGTCTACATACATATATATTGAATGTGAAGTAGTTATATGATATCAAAAATGATGGGTTTCGGTCATCACCGGGCAGTATTTTCTCCCATTTGGCCTGAACTTCTTAGAAGCCCGCTAACCGACTCAAATAACACCATCCCTATCCAGTATTCCCACGAATGTGCGCGCCGCAACGGCAAACATAGATCGAGAAAATAGATAATTAATACTCCCGCGCGCAATGCTATCCCCGCCTCGCCTGCGCGCTTCATGTGCCGCTTTTCATGCAGTTGCATGAAAAGCGGCAGGCCGTGCCAGTACTGGTGCGGCAGGGGATGAAAAGTGCATTTTCTTGCATGCAAAATCATGCACCCTATGCATGCACGCGCAATTTGAGGCTGGCTAGCCAGGAAAAAGGTTGTTTGGGATGAGGCGTAAGGGCTACGCCCCGCGATGCTGTTGAGAGCGGCGGGGCTGCATGGGGTTAGTGTTGGGTGTGATGATGGCTGTAGCGATTTAACGTCTGTTTCTCCGGCGGTGGCAAGTCGTTTCCGTCGGTCGTCTGCGCCTGTCGCGGTTGGCTCAGGATTTTATTGACGCGCTCTACCGTCTTGAACGTGCATGAACAGCTCAGGTTTTGGCACTGGTAATACGCCTCTTTCGTCCGGTTGATATAGCGGCTGGTGCGGGTATAGGACGCATGAGTGCACAGCGGGCAGCGCATCATGATTTGGCCCCTTTCTGCTGCATACGGTGGCGTTTTTCCTTTAATTCTGTTGCCAGGCTCATACGTCGCGCTGGGCTTTCTTGCAGTTCCGGCAATACGCCGGTTTCTTCTGGTATCGTCAGGCCAATATCATTGAGCACCGGGTGGTCGATATTTTGCTGTGCGATAGCAGCCAGGATATGGCCTTGTAACGTTTTCAGCAGGTGTTGTTCAATGGTTTTCATCGGGTTATCCCCGTAGACGCCGTAAGCCTGTACAGCCAATGTGCAAACCTTGATAACGTCAGGGTTGATAAGTGTCGTGCTCAGCGCGTCTACTGCCTGGCGCATCGCATGATTTGCAAAGGCCGTGAGGGCTGCCTCATGGGCTGCGACGACCTTCGGGGCTGTGCCGCCGCAATTGAGGTGAAGCTGCATTTTATCCAGCTCCATCTCTTCAATCAGGCCGTCGAATTCCTTCGCCAACTCCCGCTTGGCAATCCGGTTGTGGTGCTGCGCTTGCAGCTCCGGGGTCATTTCCCCGCGCAGTTTACGGAACAGGGTGCGCCATTGGCTTTCCGCCTCATGGCTGTCGACTTCGGTGTCTTTCTTCTGTTGGTGACAGCGGGCAATGCCCGCTACAACGTCGGTCAGCGCCTGATAGTTTTTATCGTGGGCGGTGTGGGCGTCACGCAGGGCTTGCAGTTTGTCGGTGATGTCTTGCGGTAAAGCGGTGGTGTTCATGGTGGTCTCTCCGGTGTCAGTCAATGTGGGGTTATTCTGCTGACGGCCACACAACATCGCCATTCATCCCGGTTGGACTGTCCGTAGAACAACAGCGTCAAAAACTGATGCTAAAACCATCAATGCGTTTTTAGTTTTAATTAAAACTATTCACCACTGTTCACCAAGGTAAAAAAATATAGTTAAATCAGTAAATAACAGGATGAACAGTTCTCTTTAAACTCTTCACCCGGTGTTCACCACTGTTCACCCATCCCAAAATGACCTTTTCCCTGGCTAGCCGGGTGTTGTCTGTTTTTACCTATTGATAATGGCTTATCTTTCCATATTTTTTTAAATGATAACGGTATCTCAGCAATCCTCACCAATATTCAGTATTTGTCATCAATCTGACTGTTTTTACAACGATTATTGTGTTCCTGTAGCCACACATGGCTTGTTGCCACCCCGTAAAATATTCACATAATAGGGCGCTACCTAAGTTCACTCATCTCCGGCCAGCGTTGGCCGGACACCAAGAGGTAGCGTTTTATGATGGCTGTTTCCACCCTTTCCGATAGTGCACCGTCGCCGGTTCATCACAGTGGCTACACCCCGCGCGAACGTTTTATTCGTCTGCCGGAAGTGCTCTACACCACCAGTCTGTCCCGCTCTACCGTGTACGAGCTGATGCGCCGCCAGCAGTTCCCGGCCCAGGTTTCCCTCGGTGGTAAAAATGTCGCCTGGCTGGCTTCTGAGGTTGAGCAATGGATGCAAGAACGTATCGTCAACCGTCACCAGGGGGCTGCCGTATGATGCAGTTAACGCTGGGCCAGCACAGTTTTACCCTGAACGACAACGACGCGCTGTTTGTGGCTGAGTCCATCCTGTTGCAACGCAAGCAACCGGATATTGTCTTGCCTGAGCATCGCAGCGAAAAGCACGGCGTGATCCGTTTGGCGAGTCGCCAGGCCGAACCGCGTCTGTTCCGCGCCGGGTTGGTGCCGCTAACCAGCGCCGCCGCCGATTCTCGCAACGACCAGCTGACCGACTGTTGATCACTATGCGATCGATTGAACATCCGGGGGCGTCTTACGGCTTGCCCCCGTGTCCGGCCCTGCGCTATAGTCCTCCCGCTGTCGCAAAATCGGCAGCCGGGCGTGAGAACCCGAGTTACTTATTGGCGACACAACACGCGCCAGGCGTGTTTTTTTATGTCGTGGCCTTAGTGCGCTCATTTTTTGCGCGGTGGATGTTATGCTATCGCAGCAGTCAATCAATGGTGGCTCAGGCGGGGCAGCCTTCGGGCTGGCCGGTTTCCAATAAGGCCGGTTTCTCACCCCCGTCTGGGCTACCACCCTTGCGTGAGAACTTCGGTGGTAGCAATAACCAATACTTATTGGAGGCTGCCATCATGGCTACGACCCTCACTCCGACTCGTCCTGAATTCTGTTTCCTGTTTGCGGCCATTTGCCGTAATACGCTGACCGCAGCGCCGCGCATGGTGCGCACCGTGGCAGATACCGAACGCAATGCCCGCCGTCTGTTGGCCCGTGATTACGTGTTGTCCTTTGCCGGTCGCCTGCCGGTTAAGGCGGTGGCATGAACACCTTAGCCGACCGTTACTACCGGGATACCCATTACCCCATTCCGCACGCCGATTTTTTGCGTCTCCAGCATGCGCACGCCACCGGCGTGCTGTTTCTTGACCTGCTGGATACCCTCGACCTGAGCGGGCAACGTCCCGATGCCGTACAGCAGGCATCGTTTGCCTCGGTCATTGCCTTATTGACCGACCAGCTCGGCCACGTCGTCAGCACCTGTGAAGCCCAACTTATTGCCAGCATGGAGGCTACCGCCGCATGAATACTGCATCCTGTTTACCGATTGAAGTCCGCACCGCCGTTTTTCGTCGCGCCGTGGCGCAAGCCTATCTGGACACCTGCGCCTTTTACCGGGTGAGACTGGGTTACACGCTGGACGAGTTGCAGATGGCGATAGCCATGAACCTGGAGGGGCATTTTGTGCGCCAGTACGGCGTGGATGACGGTATGGACATGGCGTGCACCATGTTGAGTGACATGGTGCAATCGGACATTCTGGTGGCCGCACCGCGCCTGACCGCGCTGGGGAAAAAGCTGATGGATGAACTGTGCAGCGACCATCTGTCGGCGGCACCGAATGCCACCGTACACTGAGGAGAAGAAGATGAGCGCCCATTTCGTTTCCCAGACCGTACGCACCGCCACCGGCCACTGGCCGGTGATACTCCCGGCTCTTGGCATTGCCTTGCAGCCAAACGGCAAGCCGCAGCCGTGCCCGGCCTGCGGCGGCAAAGACCGTTTCCGTTTTGATAATCAGGATGGACGCGGCACCTGGTTCTGTAACCAGTGCGGGGCCGGTGACGGCCTCAATCTGGTGGAAAAAGCCTTGTCACTGACCGCCAAGGCCGCCGCCGAACAGGTGGCCGCCGTGATGGGGGATAACCCCAGCGCGTCGTCTGCGCCCGTTGGCGTCCATAACACGCAGCAGGATAAGGCCGAGTCGCAGCGAAAAGCCGCCCAACAGGCACAGGCTCTGGTGGCTGCCGCGTGGCTCCAGTCCGGCAATGCCTACCTGAGCGCCAAGGGCTGGCCGGAGGTGGAGACGCTGACCCTGCACGGTCAGCCGCTGCGCGTCGGCGGTATTGGCTACCATCCCGGCGACTTGCTGCTACCCTTGCACAATGCCGGGGGGGAAGTGGTTAACGTACAGCTGATTAATGCCAATGGTGATAAACGTATGTTGGTCGGTGGACAGGTGAAAGCCGCTTGCCACACTCTGAGCGGCCAGGATAACGCGGTTATCTGGCTTACCGAAGGTTACGCCACCGGCCTCACCGTGCACCGGCTGACCGGTGAAACGGTCTGCATCGCGCTGAATGCCAACAACCTGGCCGCCGTGGCGCAGCAGATGCGCAGCCATTACCCGGATGCACGTTTATTGCTGGCCGCTGATAACGACGAGAACGGCACCGGACAGGCCCGCGCCGTCGAGGCGGCTGCATTGACCGGCGGCACCCCGGCACTGCCGCCGACGGTGGGCGATTGGAATGACGTCTATTGTCAGGGGGGGGCTGAGGCTACGTGCGCCCAGCTCCAGGCATTCAGTCAGCCGCCGCAGCCCAGCCCGTTTGATACGTTGAGTGATGCCGACTTGAAAGCCATGAGCGCCAGTGAGAAAGCTGAATTGCTCGCCGAGCACTACGGCAATACCCTGGCGGTGCCGCCGGTGGGGGAAGAGCTGTGCCGCTACACGCGCGGCGCCTGGCAGGTGCTGCCGCACCGGCAACTGAGCCGGGAGATTGCCGCGCTGTTCCAGAAGGTGCGAGCGCCGTTTTCTGCCGCCGGTATCAACAGCATTTTAGATACTCTCAAGCTGATGGTGCCGCAGATGGGCGAACCGGCCCGTCGGTTGATAGGCTTTCGTAACGGGGTATTTGATACGGTCAGCGGCCAGTTCAGCGCTCACCGTAAGGAGCACTGGCTGCGCACCGTCAACAGCGTGGACTATACGCCGCCGCGCACCGGGGAAAATCTGGCCGACCATGCGCCGCACTTCTGGCAGTGGTTGACGCGGGCCGCCGGACGTAACCCCGACAAGCAGGAGCGCATTCTCGCGGCGTTATTTATGGTGCTGGCCAACCGCTACGACTGGCAACTGTTCCTTGAAGTGACCGGCCCCGGTGGCAGCGGCAAGAGCGTGATGGCAGCCATTGCCCGACTGCTGGCCGGGGCGGACAACACCACTTCCGCTACCATTGATAACCTGGAATCGGCGCGTGAACGTGCCTCGGTGGTCGGTTTTTCGCTGATTATCCTGCCCGACCAGGAGAAATGGAGCGGTGACGGCGCGGGCATCAAGGCCATCACCGGCGGCGATGCGGTGGCTATCGACCCCAAATACCGCGACGCCTACGCGGCACACATCCCGGCGGTGATATTGGCGGTGAATAACAACCCAATGCAGTTCAGTGACCGCAGCGGGGGTATCTCCCGTCGCCGGGTTATCCTGCCGTTCCCGGAGGCCGTTGCCCCCGAAGAGCGCGATCCGCTGCTGTTGAAGAAGATAACCAAAGAGCTGGCAGTGATTGTGCGCCATCTGATGCAGCGGTTTGCCAACCCGAATGACGCCCGCACACTGCTCCAGGCGCAGCAGAGTTCGACGGAAGCCCTGGAGATCAAACGGCATGCCGATCCGCTGGTCGATTTTTGCGGTTACCTGACGGTGCTCGGCACCCCGGAAGGGATGATGATCGGTAACGCCAATATTACCCCGGCCAACCCGCGGCGCTATCTGTACCACGCCTACCTGTCGTTTATGGCGGCGCGTGGCTATCAGAACGCCATGAACTTGACGGCGTTCGGCCAGGCGGTGCCGCAGACGCTGAAAGAGTATGAGCATACGTTACTTAAGCGCCGCACCAAGCAGGGGATACAAACCAACCTGATATTGAGTGATGACTGCGAGGCGGACTGGTTGCCGAAGTGCAGTGCGCGTGGGAGCTAACAGAACGATCGGTCATGCCGATCAATACGCCATGATTGATCTGCCGAACCCATTGGACGCTTAATCACCATGCCGTCTATAGTGGCTGTGAACAAAATACACACAGCAACACCAGGGCATCATATTGGCCGCAGCGCGGCCAATATTATAACGACAAGCGCTCTCCAAACCGGCTTCGGCCGGTTTTTTTGTGCTTGTGGTTCAGGCTGTTCACCCGTAGGCGAGTAATTTGCTATAAATATCGTTCTAATGGATGATAGTTATCCGATTACAATGCCTCTAACCAGTGCCCTGGAATGCTATCCCACACTGCTCTATTGATTGCCCTTACTTTAGGTGATGGGTGTGCGGACACAATTATTTTCACTGGTTTCATTTCGATCATCGGTATAGCTTTCTCTGCCTTACGGCCTACTAGCACAATGGTGGAAAGATTTGGAAGAAGAGCTAATAAATTGACAAGTTCTGATAGTCCTTCCTTTTTTTCAGCCGATGTCAGCTTAATCGTTCCATTCCAGCCGGGGATAGTATTCCATAGCACAGTGCGTTTTCGTGGGATACCTGCTACGTTCATGAAATTAAAAATAGCTTCGGCAGTGGCATCATTATTATCCCTTGAGATAAAACCTGAGCCGCCACGCCCCGGAGATGTTTTCGGGCCGGGTTTTTCAAGTAGAAAAAGGATATCAGCATCTTGCCCACCATCATGTGGATCAAAATAGGGGAACTCCCACCCAGGGTGTCTGATCTTTAGCTCTTCAACATACTTAGTAAGCTGCTCAACGTGTGGTTCATTCAATAAGGCGTTCTTTGCGTTTATAGCATCGGCTGAACGCAGGGATCTTGGGCGCGAAAAGTTATCAGATTGCATAGAGCACCTATCGAGTTATCATTTTACATTGAAATATTATATTTGCTTCTGTATGAAAAATAGAAAATTATTCCACTAAGTGATTTTACCAGCCCTTGCCGGTTTGCCCAACCCATTGCGGGCTGCATCATCATTCCGCCTAATAGTGACAGTGAACAAGTATGTATATGCAGTACTAGAACGTCATATTGGCAAGTGTTCCCCAAATCGGCCCAGGTCAGTTTTCGGTGCTCTCGGTTTAGGCTGTTCACCAGTAGGTGAACAGCGGTGCACAGTGTGAAAGTAACTGTTAACCACCCAATGCATTGAAATTAAATAATAAAGTGTGTTGGGTGTATAGGGTGAACAGTTTCTCGGTAAATCTTTTTTATCTGAGAGTCTAAGGTACAAGTGCTGTGATCAGAGAAAGACTACGACAATTTATGCGTAGTATATTTTTGGTTTGGGTTCGTGACTCGGAACCTAACCGGTTTCTTTGGATGGTTGAATGTTAGTCTGGTGTGATAGTGATAGGCCAAATTTCTAGCGTTTCACGGAATTTATACTGGGGGCACAAAAGGGGGCACAACCTTTGGTTGTTTTTAATAAATCTATATATATCATAGATATATGTTGTTATTTGAGTCCGGCCTTCGCACCATTTAGCAAGTAGTTGTGAAACAAGAAGCCACCGAGAGGTGGTTTTTTTGTGCCTGGAATTTGGTGTTGTTGCTGTTTTTCTGCGGTGTTAGTTCCTTTCTGGCCCCAACTGATAGTTGTGTACATCTGGCCACAGTGCTATTTGCTACCCTGAGAGTTTTAACATGTTGGTGCTGAGCATCACACTCCAGGCATTTGCCTATTAATCATACCGTTGCTATATGCATATACTCTGTGAGGATTTTTTCACTGAGGGATAAGTGATGTCTTCAATACCTGTTGCAGGGCCGGGGATTGGCATTGTGCGCAACAACATGAAAGAGGCGAGGAAACGCGGTGAACCACGAGGTATGGCGCTTCCTTTAACTTATTACTGGTTCTATCAGAAAGTTCGCAATAAAGGCCCGTGGGACTATAAGCAATTTGACCCATATTGGGCTGATTTTGGTAACTTTAATTTTGGTGCAACGGGTTTTGCTGCGGGTATCCCGGTTAATATTCTCTTAATGGGGGCCGGATGGGCGCAAACCCGAGCTAAAACATCACGCTCGGAATGGGGAAAATGGTATAAAGATCCTCCCTATGGTGATGATCCCACCGATCAGTATTGGATAAAGGAAGGAGTCAAATATGCCGTTGAAAACGGTTATTAAGTGGTTTCATTATTCCCTGACTGCCGTCTTGCTGATCGTTGTTATTGGCTTTGTGATGCTCAATGCTGATGGGGATGAGCTGGCAGGCACCCGGTTGGTGAGTACGCAACAGCTTAGCGACAGCACCTGGCTCTATGTCACGGAATATTCAGGCGGCGGAGCCACCGTAGCAAACTCTTACCGCTACTATTTATCCGGGAAGTTGGAGGGGAATGTGAGCGCCAGCCTGGCAAAGCAGGTTCCATTTCTGGTTGCAGCGGGTAGTGCAGCAAATGTCAGTGCCGATGGCGATACTATCAATATCAAGTACAGTGGCAGGGTGTTCTCTTTTAGTAATTCTGTGGTTTATGAGGGGAATGGGGAAGCACAGATGCCACATCTTCGGTTTGAGGTGAGTAATTAATTTCAGGGTGTAAAGTTTAATTTTTTAATCAATGCGTTGTACGCGATTCTGCCGTGTTTTTATGATGATAAGTGGACTGACCCAGCCCCGGTAGACGATCCTGCCCTATAGTTTGAGCATAGGGGGGCATATGGGCACACCACGATTTACACCTGAATTTAAGGAAGAAGCTCTCCGTCAGATAACGGAGCGCGGTTATTCCGTTGCTGAAGTATCTGACCGTCTGGGCGTTTCTGCGCACAGCCTCATATAAGTGGCTACGGGCTATCAAGCCTGATAACAGCGAACAGCATGCCCGGGATTTACTGGAAGCCAAAAGCGAGATCCTGAAACTACGGGCGCAGCTAAAACGCACCGAAGAAGAACGGGATATCCTGAAAAAGGCCGCGCGGTACTTTGCAAGGGAGCCCGACTAAAGTACCGCTTTATCAATGAGCACCGCACCATCTGGCCGGTGATGAGAATGTGTCGGGTACTCAACGTCGCCCGGGCCGGGTTTTATGCGTGGTTGCATAATCCTGTCTCCGAACACGAGAAAGACAACCAGCGTCTGTTGACGCTCATTCGCGATTCGTATGCGTTGAGCGGTGGCGTGTATGGTTATCGTCGGGTGCATGGCGACCTGAGAGAAATCGGTGAAACCTGCGGTAAAAATCGTGTAAGTCGCATTATGCAACTGAACCGGATCAAAGCCGTGCGCGGCTATAAAGCGCCACGTCGTATCGTTGGCAGACCTTCAGTGGTTGCCCCTAATCGCGTGCAACGGCAGTTTACCGTTGTCCGGGCCAATCAGGTCTGGGTCACCGATATTACTTACATCCGCACCTGGCAGGGATGGTTGTATCTGGCGGTGGTTATCGATCTCTTTGCCCGTAATGTGGTCGGCTGGTCGATGAAACCCACTCTCTCGCGCGAACTGGCGCTCGACGCGCTGATGATGGCGGTCTGGTGCCGAAAACCGGACGGCGAGGTCATCGTACATAGCGATCAAGGTAGTCAGTACGGCAGTGACGACTGGCAGCGCTTCTGCCGGGCCAATCACCTGGCACCGAGCATGAGCCGGCGTGGCAACTGCTGGGATAATGCGGTGGCCGAATCGTTCTTCAGTTCACTGAAAAAAGAACGCATCAGGAAGAGAATATACAAAACCCGGGATCTGGCCCGGGCGGATATCTTCGATTACATTGAAGTGTTCTACAACCGGGCCCGGCGCCACAGTCACCTCGGCGGCGTCAGTCCGGAGGCCTTCGAACAGGCCTCGTCGTGAGGACAGAATTTGTCTACGGTCGTGGGGTCAGTCCACGATGAATGCGGTATTGTCTACGATTGTGATGTCTGCCCACATTTACTTAAGGAAAGATTATCTTGTTTTCAGTCGTTTCCTATGTTTTTCTTCACAATCAGTACATTTATCCATATAGATGTTATCTTCATGATTTTATAAACTATCTAATTAAGAATATCCCTTTCAGGAAATTGAACGATGTCTCGTTTCAGTAACGCTATTTTATGGTCAGGTCATGAGCACTAAAACCACCACGAGTGACAATCATTTAACGGAACCTCACGAGGAGGGATTTTGTTTCTATGAGTTTTTCGCGGGTGGCGGTATGGCCAGGGTCGGGCTGGGAAAACAGTGGCAATGCCTGTTTGCCAACGACATGGACCCGATAAAAGTATCGACCTATATCGACAACTGGGGAGATGAACATTTCGACACACGCGATGTACGCGAAATTGCCCCCAGTGATCTGCCGCACCATGCTGATTTAAGTTGGGCATCGTTCCCCTGTCAGGATTTATCGCTGGCCGGTAATGGCCTGGGGATCGGCGAAAAAGATTCCAGTGTAGATAAAACCACGCGTTCCGGCGCGGTATGGCCGTTCCTCGATTTAATAAGCAGGCTCGGCGAGGAAAACCGTAAGCCGCCGATTCTTGTTCTTGAAAATGTTCTTGGGTTGCTGACGTTGGATCAAGGGAGCCATTTCGCCGCGATATGCCATCAGTTAAGTAAAACAGGTTACCGCTATGGCGCAATAATCATTGATGCAAAGCACTTTCTTCCACAATCTAGGCCCCGCGTATTTCTTGTGGCGATTAGTCGTCATGTTTCCATTCCTGCATGTTTAGTTTCAGAAGAACCTTTGTCGCAATGGCATTCGTCGTCACTTCTTCGCGCCTGCGATGCGCTGGCGAAAGATGCCCGTAATGACTGGATCTGGTGGTCGCCAGGCAATATGCCAGACGCCAGAACGAAGGAGCTGGACGACTTAATCGATTTTGAAGACGAAAACGCGTTATGGAATTCTGCCGATGAAACACGACGTCTCATCAGTATGATGGCACCGGCGAACCTAGCGCGTCTGGTGAACGCGCAGGCATCCGGCGAGACAATAACAGGCAGCCTTTATTTACGTATGCGTAAGGAAAAAGGCATCAACAGGCAACGGACCGAAATTACGTTCTCCGCAGTTCTTGGTTGTCTGAGAACACCGAAAGGTGGCGCTTCTCGTCCTCGCATTATCGTCGTCAAGGGCAACCAGGTGAAAACGCGTTTGTTGTCGGTCAAAGAAGCGGCGGCGTTAATGGGGTTGCCGGATGATTTTATCCTCCCGACAGCGTATCAATCGGCATTTAAAGTGATTGGCGACGGACTTGCAGTTCCTTCCGTTCGTTTTCTGGCCGAACGTATTCTGGAGCCACTTGCGATGATCGCCCAAAACAATACCCACAGGACGGGGGATATGCGCGAATGAACTGGACGTTGCTTGTTACGCCCGACTGCTGGGAAAAGAAACTGATTGATTATTTTCTCCGATTCGGTGCCAACGGCGACGCGCAGGATATTCGCTGGTTTGAAGTTACGCCGGTGACGCTCGCTGAGGCATTCGCTGACAGCGGCGTTAGCGGGGATGAAGTTGAAGAGGCATTTCGAACCTACATGTCGAAAATACCGGACCTGCCGCAGCGCCTTGAAGGCGGGATGATGGAAAAGTCGACTCGTCGATCGCCTGGATATTTTACGTATCTGGTCATGACGTTGCTTATTAGCAGTCAATTCGACGTACAGGAAGAACGCAATGACTTTCGACTGAAACTACAGAGCTGGTTGCAGACCACGCATAGTTTTCAGAACTTATCCGGCGTCAACAAGATGTGGGAGGCATTAGCCGAATGGCTTAAACAACGCATCCACGAAGGCGAACCCTACAGGCGTCTTATCTTGCCGCCGCGGGATGGCTGGGTCCAGATCGGTCACACGCTGCGATTGGCATTCCCGAATAAAGCCGATCTACGCCTGATGAGCGAATGTCTTGAAAGCTATCCACAAGCCGCCTCGAACCCACGCCAGTTAATTGAATACTTTCAAATCGTTATTCAGAGACACGGCGTTTCTCATCCGCTGAAGGAGGCTTTTGCCGAATTCAGAGACGCGTGGTTGTTGGGACGTCGCGCGCTGTTCGATATGCCTTTTTGGCGCTTGCGCCAACGAGCGATCCAGATATCGTCATGTGTAACACCACATCAGACCATCATTGATATGTACGTCGATTTCGATGGCTCGCGATGCTATTTCAGTGTCGCTGGCGAGAGTGACGAAAGCGTCTTTCATCCTACATTATCTGAAGCCCTTAGGGCCAGCGACGCAGGGAGCAGCGAAAATCTGGGGAAGGCGATGCAGATCGGCTTACTCTTTTTTTATGAGATCGGACACGGACGCTGGAGAACTAAGCCATCACCCGATGTAGACTCGCAACGGTTTCATATCGCTTTATCCAGTAAACACTCTGTACAGATGAGCAAGCGCCTTAACGAATATATCGCAGAGGACGAGTGGATTTTAACGGCGCAACCGATGAACAGGGTTTCAGCGGTCGATATATTCCGCTCAGTAAGATCCTCTTCGGGTATTCAGGATGATGACGTTACGCGCCCTCAACTATACGATGGAATACGCGTTCCCGGAGGATGGCTGGGATTACCGGCATTTTTGCCTTCTGTTGAGTCAGATACGCGACGCTACAAAATATATTCATTCGGGAATGATGAAGCTGGAACCAATATTTCTGTAATAGATGGTCGGCTGAATTCTTCTGTGCCGCTTAACGGTGAATTTTTCATCGAGCCAGCCCTCGAGGCGGGTGAAAAAATGCCGCCGTGGCGGCGTCGCGCGCGTTTTTTCACCCACGCCATACCGCACCCAACTTTAGGCGAAAGCGCAAGATACCAGTTTGAGCCGCTTTGCGATTGGTTGACGCCTTCACTAAAGGCACCGACGTTTAATTTCGAAGGACTGTTTGAGTGGGAAGATAGTGAAGCGTGTTGCGATCATCTTCTTGAAGCGATTTACGCGAGTGGTGCTAGCGGCTGGGAAGAGGCCGAGTTAATCGAGCTTCTCAGGCGTATGAACGGCGATATCAACGTATGGCATTTGATTCGTTGTTTACATCATGCGGGTCTAATCGAGCCACGCCTGCGCCCTGGGTGGAAAGGTCGGGCATGGACGCTGATTAAACCTTCATTACTTCATATTCGCTACGGAGAAAATTCTCTGGTCGTTGTGGAAGGCTCAGTCTGCGCCTGTCTGATGGATGATTTTCGAAAAGTGGTCGCCGGGCTGGGTGGAGAAAGTTTCCGTCGTCGCGGCGTAAGCCTCTGGTCGCCACCTGTATTTGGGGCCTTACTCGCCAACCCTGTTGCGTTATCCCTGCGACTAGGATGGCCACTTATCGAAGCCCCATCGTCATCTGATACAACGCCGCTTGCACTAACCACGACAGAACACGCCGCTGAACTACACGAGTCAAAGGCAGTCTGGAATTGGTATTCAGGAAGATTTCAGCGACATGATACCCTAGATAAAAAATCTGCGTCGCTGTCACTTCATATTCATCCAGGTGGTCGAGATCATGATATCTATCGGGTCGTTTCTGGGCGAAAAACGACACATTATCTTTCCCGAACTGCCGCTATTATCGCCGCTAGCGCGAAAAACCGTACCCCCATATTTGAACTCGTCGCCAACAATCATTTGTTATGTCTTATCACTGATTGCGGCCTACCTGACGCGCTGGCCGCGGGAATACGGCGCCACACGCTCAGAAACGGAGGCCCAACGGATTCTGGTTATGTTTATCCTGTCAATGACGCCTCTTTCCTCTGGCTGAAATCGCTGCTTCCGGGGTGTATTTCTTCCCTCGTGCCGGACGGTGAGAGGGATGTAAGCAATCTGGTTTCCTCCGCTCGCCATTCCGGCGGGAAAATACGTCTGGCATGGCGAGACGGGCAACTCATACTGGGTCCGAGATAATAAGGAAAATAATAATGAGCGAAATCCCCTGGTATCTTGGTCAATATGACCGCAGAAATTATCAGTCCTACCTTAAAGCCGTCGCGCAGGAAACCCCGAATGGCTGGCGTAGGATCGATTCTAAGAAGTTATTTCCTCGAACGGGAGAAGTTGAATTTAACGATGCTGACGAATTACGGCTTCGTAAAGGCGAATGGGCCGCTTTTCAGGTGGGTCCTGGCCCCCGCAGAAAGGTGCAGGCGAAACGCTCCCGTCGTATTTATCCCTATTACGATTTATCTTTCGGGCAGTCTCTATTGGAAGCACGTCGCCTATTGAGTTTCGAGGGCATAACGGTAGGCGGCGAACCAGGGCTATGGGCTATCCGCTTCGGGTCGGATGCGCTTATTCTGGTTAATCTGGCAGAATCGCAATCCGGGAGCCTTATCCTGTCCAGAAACCAGAACGTTTACGAATATGATTTCAACGAAAACGGCGTAATTATCGTATCCGACATGTCTGAGAATGGAAAAGCGTTTTATATGCCTGATGTCGGTGCTTCGCCTGCTCAGATCCATGACTGGACGCCAGATAAGCAGTACATTGAAAACGTCATTCAGCATCTTTCCTGCGCTAACTCAACAGCAATGGTCGCTGAATGGCTTCGGAAATATGCCGACGAACAAACCGGAAAATTAACCTCCGGCATCAACGACATGCTGACCGCCGCTCAAACACTCCGGGCAGGAGAGTTGGCGAAGACGTTGGAGGAGGAGGATTCTCTAGCCCGTCAGTTCGCTGAAGCGGCATTGAAGGACCATAATATCGCCGACCTGCTCGAACGACAGATACAAAATATCGCGGAAGAAGAGCGAGTAGCATTACGCGCCGAACACCATAAGGTGCTCGATAACGAGTTTTCTGCTGAACGCCAGCGACGTCGTGAAGCTGTTGAAACGGAAATAGCCGCTTTTGAGAAAACAAGGAAAAACGAGTTCGAAGAGGAGATCGCGCAATTACGGCAGCTCGAACAAGAAAAATTGCACATTGATTTTACAGAAAAGCAAGCAAACATAGAACGAACACTTAAACAGGAAAAAGCGGATCTTGAAAGTGAAATTAGTCGTCTGAAAGACGCTAACTCTGATTTATGCGCTCAGAACGAAAGCCAGCGTCAAATACTGGCTTCCCTGACCTGCGAGCGTGAAGTGTGTTTGGCATCTTTAACAGATGTCGAAGAACGTACCGCCCAAGCACAAATTGAACTCGAAAAAATAAATATCGCCATTGCTGAGAAGACTCGTCGTATGACTTATTCAGCGTTCCCCGAAGTTCGTCTCCCGGCGCAAGCGAGAGTTGTATCCTGCGAAGAATTAGGTCATATCGTCAGAGAGAACAAGTTGCTGACGCCTGACGGAAAGATACTCATGACGCAATTTCTGGCGTTGATGTTGGCAGGAGAATGTCCATTGTTATCTGGCCCTGAAACGCCGGACTTCCTTGCTATTGCCGAATCGCTAATTTCCTCGGGCCGCTCCATCCGACAGATCGCCGATCCAACGATGATTTCCTGCGAAGATCTTTGGGTTCGTGCAGGAAATAATATGGCGACGCCGCTTTATCAGGGGTTATTGTTGAGCGAGGCCTCTTGTCCACGAACGATTCTCGCCATCATTGAACGTGTCGAATGTTCCGCTGCACGTTTCTGGCTGCCAGCGCTGAAAGGCAGATTACACGGCGGCGATTTGCCCAGACGATTTCTGATTTGCGGCACCATTGAAAACGAAGATTGTGAAGAAGCGGAGAAAATGAAGGAACAACATCTTCGCCTGCGGATGGAAAACGTCGTCATTCAGAATGCGATTGCGCTGTCCCCTTTGCATCTTTCCTCAGAAAATCATAGTGAACTGGATCCTGGCGTAGCATCGCAAGGTTCGCTACCGGATCAACTCGCTATCTCGGATAAAATGTCAGCCGGACGTTTGGATCTGGCAAATACTCTACGGGCGATGCGAACGGCACATGAAGTCGCGCCGTTCGACGATGAAAACAAAGCGACACATCAGAAGCGGTTAATCGACTTATACGCCGATTTACAGAATAACGAGCTATGCACCCAATAGATTACAGGAGAGGGAAATCATGTTAGATCCCATTGGTGGTTTTCGCCGCATTCAGGACTTCTTCGTTTCATATATAGAAACTAACTTCCGCATCGCCGATCCTTCTGTCGCGACAGCGAGACGCGAGTTGCTTAACAGTAGTGGGGAGTTTGCCGCAGAGCCTTATATTGAACCTGTCTTACGGTATGAATCTTCAAATAAAACCCTCGAAGATTTGGCTGATATGGATGGTGGACCGCTGAATAGCCTGTCTCCTGAAGGTCGAAAGGCGTTTGTTGAACTAGCGTTGTCCGGCCTGTTCGATTCCAAGCCCGGCGATGCGGCTTGGCCGCGTCAGTCAGTTCATGCGCCGTATAGTCACCAGACTCAAATGCTGGAGCGCGGCATTCGTCCCGGTTGCCCAAGCATTGTGACATCAGGAACAGGTTCGGGAAAAACGGAAAGCTTTATGTTGCCTATCCTGGCCGCATTATCGAATGAGGCCGTCCGTTGGGCCCGACCTGGCGGCGGCTATCTGCAAAACCGATGGTGGAATAGCTCAGAAACGAACTGGGTTTCTCGTCGCGAAGGCGAAGAACGCCCAGCTGCGGTCAGGGCACTGGTGCTTTATCCGATGAACGCTTTGGTTGAAGATCAAATGGCGCGTTTGCGTAAAACGCTGGATTCTGCTGACGCACGACAGGTTATGGAGGATCGTTTCGCCGGAAACAGGATCTTCTTCGGGCAATATACTAGCGCCACTCCGGTTACCGGCTACGCCAGCCATCCCCGTCTCTCCAAAACCAGTTCAGAAAAAAGCCGTCGCGTTCGTAATCTTGAGAAATTACGTAAGGCGTTGAACAGAATTGATAGTGATCAACAAGCAGCACGCGCATTCGACGAAAAAGAAAATCCTTCGGAAAAGACCCGATATATATTCCCTTCAGCGGACGGCGGAGAGATGGTTTCTCGCTGGGATATGCAGTCCGCCCCGCCTGATGTTCTCGTTACTAACGCCTCAATGCTGGGAGCAATGCTTTCGCGTGAAGTCGAAGACAAGATTTTTAGCGCTACGCATGACTGGCTCATGAACAATGATGACGCATACTTCTATCTGGTATTCGACGAATTGCATTTAATGCGAGGTTCCGCTGGCACAGAAACCGCTATGCTGATTAAGTCCTTGATTATTCGGCTCGGGCTGGATGATCCGAAACACCGCTACAAATTGCGTTTACTGGCATCTTCAGCATCGCTGCCGATGGATGGCGCGGGTGGAGAGCAATCCCGGAAATACCTGCGTGATCTCTTTGCGCCCTTCGGCACTTGCTGCCATGCACTGGATCCCGGCAGCGATAAGCCGGATTTCTGGCATAACTGCGTCATTCAGGGAAAACCCTTCATACCTTTGAAGCCGTCAGGGAAAATCCCCGTGCGGCCTTTTGCCGCATTAATGCGCGCCGCCCTTGCAGACCAGGGCAATGTCGTCCGCAATCTGGATATGACGGAAGCTCTAAATCAGGCGTTACTTGATGTCTTCCAAGCTCTTGGCGTAAAAGAGCAAAATATCAAACAGGGCATAAAACAGGCAGCGGAAATCGCTGCTGCATTATTGACAAACGCCTGTATTGAAAATGACGGCGAAATGCCACGGGCGATGCCGCCAGGGCTTATCATCGATAAAGTCTTTTTGACGGAGGAGCCAGGTAAACCGAGTGAGTCAGAACTGGCATTACGCGGATTAATGCTGACGCGCGCGCTGCCGGAGTCCGGGATAGATTGCGATAAGCCAACCAATGTTACACCAGCCTTTCGCGTGCATACTTTCGTTAGAAATATTGAAGGTTTCTTCGCCTCCGTATCATCGGGAGAGAGAAAGGCAAAATTCGCCGATTTTTGCCTTGAGCGAGGCTTGTCGCACGCGGCATCAACTCTAGACGGAAAACGCGGTCGCCGTCTGTTCGAAATGTTGTACTGCGAAGCGTGCGGCGAGTTACTGCTCGGTGGTCAGAAGGGACAAAATGAAGGCTCGACGGTAGAGCTATTGCCTTCAGCGACTAATCTGGAAAATCTTCCGGAACGCCCCGGCTCAGAATATTACGATGATATGATACTGGATGAGTTTGCGGTTTTCTGGCCTGTCGATATAGTTGATAAAAATCCAGCAGGCAGCGAAAAAGGTTGGGATGTATGGGAAAAGGCGACGCTTAATCCTGTTACCGGAATTGTGACTGTAGGACAAGACTCATCGGCGGCGAATGCCGATTCGGTTCGCGGATATCTCTATTTTCAGAAACCGGCCCCGAGCAAAAAAGGCGAACCGGTGAAAAAACCTTCCGCGCAACCTTTTTGTTGCCCTAATTGCGGTATCGATTATTCCAGTCGACCAGCCAGCAATCGTTCCAGAACACCCATTCGGGCATTTCGTACTGGTGTGACTAAGTCATCCCAGCTGGTGGCGACAGAGTTATTTGAATTGCTACATGCGATCGGCGCGGAAGCCAAGAGTATTGTTTTTTCCGATAGTCGACAGGATGCGGCATCGATGGCGCTGGAAATCGAACGATTGCATTTACGCGACCTGCGAAGGGAAATTTTGGTCGCAGCCGCCAGAGAGATGCTCCGAGAGGCTGAAAGCGAGTATATTTCTGAAGACAGTATTAATGAAAAAATGGATTTAGCCCTACAAGCCAAAGACATGGATACGTTTGGTAAATTATATGAACTCCAAAAAAACCAAGCTGATATTGCTGACTTATGTAAATACAGACGAGTAAACATTAATAAATTGCTGGAACCAGAAGGCGATTCCATCGGAAAAATATCGTCCGATTTGGCAGGGCTGGGAATATCACCTTATAAATATCGCCCATGCTCTGATGGGGATGACAGCGACGTCTGGCACGCCAATTTTACAAAAGACAAGAATATCGTTAAATATCATGATAAACTTTCTTCATCTGACCGATTGGTACTCAAAAAAAAGATATTTGATACCCAGTCTGAATTAATTGATGATGTCATTTTCGCCAACACCTTCTTCGCGCTGGAAGAGACAGGATTAGCATATCCGTGCGTTTCAGATAGAGACGATACGAGCGAGCTCGATGCCTGGCTAAGGGTATTCGCTGGCGTTTATCGCGTCAAAGAAAATAAATATTTTGATCCCGAAAACTATGTCGAATGGAAAACAGGGAAAGATGTTACCAAAGAAAAAGTAAAACGTATTGCTAAAGCTTTATTTGGCGAAAAAAATTATCTGGATAATTTAACACAAATATTAAATCAATTCGCAACCCGAGGGCATTTAACTGGTTTATTTAATATCGGTAAACTATTCCTCAAGGTAGCCAAACCAGGCGATCCTTATTGGCAATGCAGCAACTGTGAACGGATCCACTTACATTTAGGGTTTAAACGTTGTACCCGTTGCACGGAACTGCTTGATATCAAGCCCAGGGGTATCGTTGAAACGCTATGGGAAGATAATTTTCTTGGCAAACGTATAGTGCGAGGCGAACGAGATGGCGTTAAACGCTTCCGGTTGAACGTCGAGGAGTTGACGGGACAGACAGATGATTTCTCCGATCGACTACGCAAATTCAAGGGGATCTTCGTCGATGAGATGAGCGAGCTTGAAAAACTTGATGCGGAAATCGATATGCTCGCCGTCACCACGACGATGGAGGTCGGTATTGACATTGGTTCGCTTCAGTCAGTTTATCAGGCCAACATGCCGCCCCAACGATTTAATTATCAGCAACGTGTCGGTCGTGCCGGACGGCGCGGCCAGGCATTTTCTTTTGTGATCACATTCTGTCGTGGACGTACTCACGATGCTTATTATTTTGCCCATCCTCATGCGATCACTGGCGATCCGCCCCCTCCGCCTTTCCTAGCGGTCGATCACGACGCTATTCCCAAAAGACTTTTGCGGAAAATCTGGCTTAAGAGCGCCTTTAACTATTTGCGCGAAGAATGTCACAAAAACAAAATGACTTTCCCTGGCGATAAGCTCGTTCCGCCTGATATTCATGGAGAATATGTTTCAACGCATGATTACTACCATGATGATAAAGCGAACTGGGCCAAACTATTGTATCGCGCGCTAAAAGCAAATCAGGACATACGGGAACGCTTTATTGATGCAGCAACCTTTGATCCCGATCAGCGCCGACGCCTTTATTCCGAAATTAACGCCGAAAAAATAATTGAAGAAATTGGAAAACTAGGACCTTCTGCGCCTGATGACAACACGGGACTTGCTCGCTTTCTGGCCGAGCGAGGTCTGTTGCCGATGTATGGAATGCCGACTCGGGTACGTAACCTTTATCTGGGGCTGCGCAAAACAAAAGGGCTAAATGGTCAGACTGAATACGAATGGTCAACAATGGACCGCGATCTTGATCTTGCGGTTTTTGAGTATGCTCCTGGTTCGGTATTAATTAAGGATAAAAAAAAGCATCAGGTGATCGGTTTCACAGGTAATTACCGAGAACCTCAACTTCGCGACAATCGAGTTTCTGAACTCTCAACTGCATGTTCATGGGATGAATCGAGCCACTACATTGCAACTTGCCAGTCATGCGGCTCCGCAAAACTTGAACAAAATAAACCTGTTAAAATGATTAATTGCGAGGATTGCGATACACCTATAAGTTCAGATGAATTCGAGCTTTATATTACTCCTGCCGCTTTCCGTACGGATTTCGAGCCAAAAGATGACATGGACAGCTTCACTCGTATGTCGTTAAAAACTACGGCAACCGTATTGCATAAGGGTATCCCGGAAAATTGTGGTCCTTTTAAAGTACGGCGCGGCGGCGTTACTATTTTGCGTCTTAATAATGGGCCGATTAACGGAGAGAAGGAAGGCGAACGTTTTACTGTTGATTTAGCGACGGACCAAAAGGCACCGATTCCATTAGCGACCTACTACTCGCCCATCAAAGGGAATCAAGCGATTGATTCAAACTGGGCCGGATTACGCAATAACTTTAGATGGCGGTGTTCTGGCGAAAAACAAAAGTTTGGACTTGTATCAAGCAAAGAGACTGAGTCGCTTCACCTAGAATTAATGCATTTCGATGCTCGCCTTAATCTGAATATGATCGCCAGATACGGCGAATATATGAATTTGCCTACACGCGCGGCGGCTGTTAGTGCAACACAGATATTGACGCATAAGGCCGCGCTCTATCTGGATGTTTCGCCAGATGAATTCGAAACGCTTGAGCCCCGACTACATCATGAGAAACCTATATTGCAAATCGCAGATGCGTTGATCAACGGTTCAGGGTTATGCAGACGGCTTGCCGAGCCAACCGTCGTAGGGGCCCCGCCTTTGATAGTCACATTATTACATGAGATTCTGGAGGATAAGCGCGCCTGGCCAATGGTTGATTTTCTTGAGAAGGATCATCCAGCTCAGTGTCAAACAGCCTGTTACAAGTGCATACAGCGCTATGGTAACCGCCGATATCACGGTTTACTTGACTGGCGTTTAGGAATGGCATATTTACGATCAATGGTTATGCCTGAATTTGCCTGCGGTTTGAACGATGATGACTGGAGTTATCCTGAAATGGTAGGGTGGCGAGACAGAGCATTTGAGCTGGCGGAAGACGTCGCGGCTTTAAGGCCAGGAACAATCAAATTATCAAAAGAGTACTCATTACCGGTTCTTACTGAAATTCAGGATGGAAAAGAGCTCTGGCGCGCAGCCGTTACGCATCCCCTTTGGCAATGGAGAGAACCTGAGCGAAACGCTCTGATTGACACCCTGGGATTAGCTGATGGAAGATCTTCGCTGCGATTCATCGATACATTTGAGCTGGAAAGGCGGCCATTGCGCGCGCTTGCCAATCTTAAACGGAATTAATGTGTCGCAATAATGCTGATAATTACTGGCTGATGTTTTTTGCTGAATGCGCTTTCGGCTTTCGATACGAAAGCGCATTTACGCAATGACATGACATAGCAAGGTTTTATGATAGCTGCGGTTACTCAAGTTCAACGAGGCTATGTGATATCCGGGATAAAAGGAAGAGATGCCTGTGCGGAACGAATTATCAGGAGTCTCATCACTCATGCCGGATTTCGTTATCGTTTATGCGATCCGAGATCAACGGGTAAACGAGATTTAGTACTTTGGTGAAAATGTAAAGTTATCTTTGTGCATGGTTGTTTTTGGCATGGTCATGAGGAATGTCGGCGAAATCATATGCCAAAGTCAAACTAGGAATACTGGTTTGTTAAGTTGTGGAAAAACGAGGTCAGAGATGTTTTGCATTCATCAAAACTACATGAAATGGACTGGAAGGTGTTGATGGTTTGAGAGAGCGGGATTAAAGAAACAGATACCCTTCTGGAAAAATTGAAAATTTTCTTAAATAAATGATCGACAGAACTAATTCTACTAAAACGTTGCGCATTAATATAGATAAATGGTATTTTTGTAGAAACCTTCACATAAGATCAATCTGATGCATATTTTTTGATAATAACGGCACCGAACTGAACGCAGAGTGCTCCAGTCGATGAAGAGGATGGAGTTTATGGACTAATCCTTGAATCTTGGGGACCAGCGCACAGAAACAAAGACTACAATATTGCCCTAGATTGTATCATTGAGCGACTGATTGATTCTGATATTGAAAATGTCGTTGTGTACCTTGCCTCATCGATAGCCAGAAAACATATGCCGTCCATAGCTGAAAGAAAAATCCATCCTGATGAGTACTTCCCTTTAGTGGGTAGTAGTACTCAGGATCTTCGCAAAGTAATGTGTAGTTATCAGGCTCATTTCAGTCGTACAGGTAGAAAAGAAGTTCCTTCCGGTAACAGGACTAAACGAATAATAATAATTGTTCCCAAAGTCAACAATGACAAATTTTGGGAACCTATAATACATGGAGAATCATCAGAACTATTTCAACCAACAGTTGACGATAGTGTTCTGAATACAAGAGTTAGTAGATTAATAAAAAAAATTTGAACGAGCCCAAAGGATGTAAAGCACCAGAGGCGGTAGAGCGACTTCAAAAGGCCTATATTAGAGATCCTATGGTGAAAGCTTGGATCTTGCAGCAGAGTAAAGGTATTTGTGAAAACTGTGGTTCAAAGGCACCATTTTATTTAAATGATGGTAGTCCGTATCTTGAAGTACATCACGTGATACCTCTATCTTCAGCAGGTGCTGATACCATAAGCAACAGTGTTGCCCTTTGTCCTAATTGCCATAGAGCCTTACATTACAGTCACAATGCAAAAGAACTAATTGAGGCACTTTACATTAATATCGATAGGTTACAGAAGTGACAGAGTCCTTAACCTAATACAGTACTAAATCATAGATCTACATCTTTCTGGATATTTAGGAAAAATACAGCTGGAGCATGTCATTTAATGATGAATAATTAGCTCACTATCATAATGAGTAAACTCATCAGAGGAAAATATGCTTTGGTTAGATACAAATGGAAATGTCACTTGATAAAAAATATATCTTGAGTACAGAAAGACTTAAGCCAAGTATAACTTTATAGATAAACAGGAAGTTGTAAAATAAGATTTATGAAATATATTTCATTAATAAAATCACGCTTGCCTTTCAAGAGAAACACCAATATCTGAAGCCATTTCTTGTATGATTTTCCATTCTAACGGCCATTCCTTCTGTAAAATATTTTTACGTCTTTTAATCAGCCAATATACTAAAATGGTAATACTCTGTTCATAGAAACTGCTTTTAGTTTTACCATCACGGATCAATGATTCCAGCTCTGGCATATCTTCAACAAATTTATATAAATTTCTTATAATGTCATCGTCAAGGACTTTTTTGAATGTATCCAATATTAATATAGCTGATTTCTGATTGTTAGGCTTTTCTTTTATCAAGGTCATGTAAAGTTGATCGAGAGTTTTCTGGGCTCCTGTATAGGCATCAGGTGAATTATTTAGGGCTTTAGCAACCGAACAAAAAAAATCATCAGTTGTTTCAATTAATGCCATACTTCTTGCTACCGTTCTATGTATATCAGGTTCAACGATAGTTTTAGCTTTATAAATAGCGTCATGCGTCAATTCTGCATAAGCATGCTGCAATAGAGTTCTCACCTGTATTTCACAAGGAATGCCTTCCTCAATGAATACTCCATTATGATCAAATGATCGTTTTGCTGTCACGATAAAATGGACAGATTGATATGTAAAGATTAACGGCGTATTTAGCCGTTCTTCGTCGTAATGCCTTGATGTCTTATAAATCCATTTATCACTTCTTTTTATTACATCGCATACATCATCTATATCTGATGTAAGCAATACAACAAATCTAACACCAACTTTATCCTCAATTTCCTTATAAGGGTCTTCATATGACTTTTCACGTCTATGAAAGGCTTTATCGATTAGAGATTCTTTTTCTTTAACTCTTGGAGTTGTTGGCTGTTTCAAAAAGCTTTTAAGATTGCGACATTTGTTATCTACGAGTTCCGTACATATGCTGGAAACGACAAAATCCCCCCATGCTCTATACATAGGCTCCTCTTGGTTCCAGCGTTGCAAAAACTCTGATTCATTCATAATGTTATTCTTGAAGTATTATTTTATCTTTAATAAGAATAGTTGTCCATTCTGCAGGTTTTCCATCCTTATCTAGATCACCCGTGGCAGATTCAATAACTACATGATTCTTAAAAACTTCTGCTGGAGCCGTGATTTTTATGTTTTTGCTAAAATTTAGCTTTCTTGTTTTTAATTTACTTTCGATATGTTCATTATCCCTTGTAAATGATGTCTGCGGAATTCCACATTCGCTTGCATATTCAAGATAAATGTCTTTAACCTCATCGTCGAAAAATCTATCTGCATATTCTCTTGCTGAAATAACATCAGATTTTTCATGCTTTAAATAAGTAACCAAGGCATTTTTCAAGTCATTTCTTTTTTCTGAACTTATATCAAGTTCATTTAGAAAATCACTGGTTTTCTCATAGAAATTTTTTGTTGTGCGTGCACTTGTTTCAGGATATCCACAGCCTAAAAAATGTTGATAAAAATACTGAGCCGCAGCTTTACCATCAGCTTTGCTTATTTGATAATCAGAGATCATAATATCCCATGATTTGTTCAAATCATCTTTTTCAGTAATATTAGTTGATTGAAAAAAGCCTGCTGTCTTATAGAGTTTTGTTGAAGGCGTAAGAAGTATCTCCTCAACAAATTTTAAAGAAATATTACCAGTATTTGAATCAATAATTTTCTCGTAGGCACTATATATGTCAGCTTTAATTATTCCGATGAATTTTCTTTTATTTACACCATAGTCACCTGTAAATATAACAACAATGCCTCCGGGTATGGCTCTTCTTGTTTGGGCATCAGCTAACTTTTTTGCAATATTATAAGTTTCATCGATGTATTCATCACCTTCTTTACCAAATAAATTGGTTGCTATAAAAGGCACATATCCTTCGCCGTGTTCTATGATTTTCATCTTGACGGCTTTTGATCCATCACCTAGAGCGTCTATTACCCGAGATTTAAAGCCCTGCAAGGCCTCTTCATCAAACTTAATAAAAGACGAACCACGTGTAGGCTCAACTTTTAAACCTTCTTCATCTCGCTGGTGAACTTGATGTATAATTATTTTATCGATGCTCAACTTACTAATATTCATTGTGGTGTAGTTCCATCATTTTTATAGACTGAAAGATTGGTTTTACTTTCAATATATTCCCTATTGATATTACTCCATTCATGACTATCTTTTTCCCAAATAGCTTTATATTCATTAAAAAGTTCATCTACCTCAAGTTGATTTATATCTAATTTTATTTTTAAATAATTAACTTTGTTTTTTAGTTGATACATCGATAATAATGTGGCTTTTTGTCTAAACCATAATTTTTGATAATCAAATCTTGCAGTCCAGCCACTTGCCAATGTAAGCGCAGCGCTAAAAATAAGCGCGATGTTTTTTTGCGTTTTCTCATATCCGACAAAGTCAAAGGCCAATATCAATGTTGTTGTCGTACTGAAAAGTAGAGATATAAAGAAAAAGAACTTCAATTTTCTTTTATTACTCTTAGCCTTGATTTTTATTATTTCAATACTTTTATCTATTTCCTCTAATAAAAATCGCAAAGAAGTTTCTTTTGGCAATTATTTCACCTAAAATAGTTCATAAATAATATCATTTTAACACACCAGCTGGTAAGAGCTCATACCAGGTGGTGTGTGGCATGGCTACCGCACTCAATACACTTGTACTCATGCATTGAGTTGCCCAGCTCAGCGAATCGTGGATTTTTTAAAAACTATAAATCATAAATGGCGGAAAATCGAGCATTCATATCAAAGCATATTCTCAAATATAAGAGAATAAAATCGTATAGATCAAGAAATTAGAAATGCTCGCTTTTGAAACCAGCATCGGGGCAGTCCAAATATACGGCAGGATCGTCTACCGGCATAGGGGCAGTCCACTGTGTTGGTTCATTTAACTGGTTTAGCGCTGCACGAGAAGAAAAGTATCAGCGGTACGATACGTCGATGGTGTACCGTGGCGACAGCTTAGAAGGTGATAAAAAAACGAGTTATACCAGTTTGGAACAGCGCCAATTGTAGATAGAGATAGTTGCGTTGAGATATATTACAAGGCTCTGAAGTCATTTTTTGAGTATTTGGAGAATACCGGCACGATCGCTGTGCCGGTATTGCTTTTAAGGATTGTGCCCGATTGGTTGGCAAGCCATATTATATCCTCACCGCATTCCCAACCCCGTAGGCAACGTATGCAAAACTTTTATCACCTTGACCAGCTGATCCAGGGCTACTTCAACCAAGACGCCGACCTCATCAACGAGGATGAAGACTCTATCGAAGGGATTATCGCCCTGTTCAAGCAGACGGCGTCTGACGAAGTGCTGAAAGAGTTGGCGGATGAGGTTGATGCTTTCCTGAATAGCCATCAGGATCGACTCGAGGAAGCGTTTACGCAGCGCTATGGTTTTGATTTTTCGCCGCAGCTGTGGGAGACAACGGCGCACGATTTTCTGCTAACGGTGCGCACCATGGCCCTTGGCCAAACAGCAATGCACTAAGCAACAGCAAGCCAGCCGCCATCTATCGCGCGGCTTCATCTCAAGCCTTAAAAATCTGCTTTCGGTGCCAGCCGACGTACTGCTCCGCAGGCCATAGCGCTTTGTCGTGAGGCAATAACAGCCGCTGTTGGTTCTTCTGCCAGAACAGCTGATCCACCACCGGGCTGCGGCTTACGCCGCCGGAGATGCGGATCGTCATATCTTCATCCAGCCCAAACGCGCCCATATCAAAGGCGGAGTGATGCAGCGAGCACAGCGCTATCCCGTTGCTGACCACGCACGGACCGCCGTACACCTTCCAGTGAATATGCGCGGCCTCGATGCCGACCAGTGCGCCGTCCAGGCGCAGATCGTAACCACAGAAGGCGCAGCGGGAGTGGTAGGCGCGCAGTACGATCTCCCGAAAGCGCGGATCGCGGTTGTTGGAACGGTCGATAAAATCAAAGCCCAGCTGATTGGCCAGAATGCGCTGGACGCTTTCAGGGAAGCGATCGGTCAGGATCTGTTGCGCCAGCTTATCGATCTCCTGCGGATGTTCCTGCAGCCGCCGGTAGTGCGCCTCATCAAAGCCGCCGGCAACCTGGTTATCAATCAGCTCCTTTTTGGTGGGCTGAGTGTTCCCCTTGCGCGGTTTACAGCTCTCCGCGTTGGCGATCTCCCAGAACCCGTCGGTCCTCAGGCGCCAGAAGGGCATATTGGGGTAGTCGGTACAGCGCTTGGGGCCGAACTCTTTCAGCAGCCGGGTCAGCGGCTCATGGATCTCCCGGCCGTAGTTAAACAGGCGTGAATGACCGGCTTTGTACTGCGACAGCACATACAGCAGCAGTAAGGGCTTATGTGGCGCGCACACGTCGCCCTGACGCCATACCGAAACGTTAGAGATGGCCGATTGTAATGCTGCAAATGTTGTCATAGGGATGAACCGCTTAACGGACTGATGTTATTGCGATCATGCTCGCAAATACGGGGAAGTTCAATCGCTACTGCAGCGGTAATAATACCGGGCAGGATGCGCAATAAGGTGGCCCGTGTTACGTAACCTGTTTACAGGATGCGTGTAAGACCCCACCGATTGACGGTTCGGCTGAGAAAGTGCTCTTATCTCATCTGGCTCAGGATGGCAGGATTCTTATATGGAAAATGAACAGGGCAAGTCATGAACAAATGGATATTATCAGGGGCAATACTCCTGCTAACGGGATGCCCCGGCCTGATGGATCCGGTAACGCTTACGCTGCCGGCGCAGGCTGCGGTGGTGGATAACCGGGTCTGCATCACCGTTCCGGCCGAAGAGGGGGAGAAGGTGTTCTCCGCCCAGTTTGGCAGCGATGCGGGGCAGGAGATGTATAAAACCTTTGGTGATGCGGATACGCAGCTCAAAGCGGTAAAGGGCGCATGCCTGCCCACCTTTGGTTTTGCGTTCCAGCCTGATAATACCTATGCCGTTTACTACCGTCTGGAAAAGAACCCCACGGAAAAAGGGCGGCTGTTTGCGGCACGCTTCTCCCTGACGCAAGATAACAACGGCAGGCTGCAAATAGTGCAGTACCAGAGATGAATGTTAGCGATGCTCGGCACCGCTACCACATCTTACCCCCAACACCAACTGAGCCAGGCTCTCTCCCTGACTCAGTTCATGCTGCTTCCTGAAGCTGGCGTTATGCCGCCCTCAGCCGCGTTGATCTTACCCACGTAAGCGGGTCAGGCAGCGGTCAAGCGCGCTCACCAGCCAGTCGATATCTGCCTCTTGGAAGCATAACGGCGGGCGCAGCTTAAGGACGTTGCCGTAAGGCCCGGCGACGGAGGTCAGCACAAACTCCTCGCGCAGCGCTTCGATCAGATTCAGCGCCAAAGCTTTATCCGGCTGCTTACTTTCCCGATCGGTGACCAGCTCGAAGCCAATAAACAGCCCTGCGCCGCGCACGTCGCCGACGCATTCATGCTTATCCTGCAAGGTGCGCAGCGCCGCCAGCAGCCGCTGGCCGGTATGCAGGCTGTGGGCCTGCAGCTCTTCCTGCTGAATCACGTTCAATACCGCCTGAGCCGCCGCCATGGCAACGGGGTTGCCGCCAAAGGTATTAAAATAGGGAAGCGCATCGCTGAACGACGCCAGCACCTCCGCCTTAGCCATCAGTCCCGAGACCGGGAAACCGTTGCCCATTGGCTTGCCGGTGGTCACGACATCCGGCACCACATCGTGGCGGGCAAATCCCCAGAATGCTTCGCCGGTGCGGGCAAAGCCGGGCTGGACTTCATCGGCAATAAAAATCCCGCCGTTTTTATGGACCACGTCGATCGCCGGCTGCAGAAAGCCGCGCGGGCCGGGCAATACGCCGTCGGAAGAGAAAATCGAGTCGGCCAGGAAGCCGGCAAACTTAATGCCGTGGGCCGCCATATCATCAATCTGCTTTTGTATCTCCGCCGCAAACCAGGCTCCGGGGTCGGCGTTCTGGTTGCGGTAAAAATCCGGCGCGGCCACTAAGCGGGTTGCGGCGGCCAGAGGCTGGCCGCTGCCCAGCGCCGGTGATACGCCGGAGGTGAGCGAACTGGTGCCGTGGTAGGCCTCGCGGGAGACAATAATCCCGGTGCCGCCGCTCCAGGCGTGGGCAATGCGAATCGCCAGGTCATTGGCCTCCGAGCCGGTGCACATATACATCGCCCGGTTGATTTCTGCGGGCAGGGTGGCAAGCAGCGACTCGCTGTAATCAAGAATATGTTCATGCAGATAGCGGGTATGGGTATTTAATTGCATCATCTGCTGGTGAACGGCGTCGATCACCGCCGGATGGCAGTGGCCGATACTGGCGACGTTGTTGTAAACATCCAGGTATTTATTCCCCTGTTTATCCCACAGATACTGGCCTTGGCCGCGCACCAGATGCACCGGATTACGGTAAAACAGCCGGTAGGACTCGCCGAGGATTTTGCTGCGTTTATCGGTTAAGCGGCGGATCTCCGGGGCCAGACTGTCGGAATGCTCGGCACGAAAGCTGTTGGTGTCCATGATGGTGGATTGTACGGTCATAATGACTCCTTGATTCAGGCGCAGAGGCGGACTTATTCGTTGGTTGCGGCAGCCGGAGTGCGGGCAAGCGCGTTTCTCCGGGCATGCGTGGTCAGAAAATAGAGATAACCCGCGACCATAAACGCCAGGAATAGCGCGCCAATCTGCGGGTTAAACCACAGCATGGCGGCCAGACAAACGACGGCGCAGCACAGGGCAATAGCGGGGATGAACGGGTAGCCCGGCGCCGTGTAGCTGCGGAGTAAGCCGGGTTCACTGCGGCGTAGCTTGAACAGGCTCAGCATGCTCATGATGTACATCACGATGGCGCCGAACACCGCCATGGTGATCATCGCGGCGGTCAGGCTCATGCCCTGCAGGCTGATGCCATCGGAGAAGATGGCCGCAATGCCAATGACGCCGCCGGCAAGTATCGCCCGGTGAGGGGTCTGAAAGCGCGACAGTTTAGCCAGCGCAGGGGGCAGATAACCGGAGCGGGCCAGCGCATAGAACTGGCGGGAATAGCCCATGATAATGCCGTGGAAGCTGGCGATCAGGCCAAACAGGCCGATCCACACCAGCATGTGCATCCAGCGGGAATCGTTGCCGACCAGCATTTTCATCGCCTGCGGCAGCGGGTCATTAATATCAGACAGGGTGCGCCAGTCGCCGGCGCCGCCGGCCAGCACCATCACGCCCACCGCCAGAACAACCAGCGTGATGATGCCGCTGATATAGGCTCTGGGGATGGTCCGGCGCGGGTCCTTGGCCTCTTCGGCGGCCATTGCCGCCCCCTCGATCGCGAGGAAAAACCAGATAGCGTAAGGGATCGCGGCAAAAATACCGGATACTGACGCGGCAGAGAAACTGTCGCTGCCTGCCCAGCCGTGGGCGACAAAGTTAGCCAGGCTGAAGCCCGGCGCGACAACCCTCATAAAGACAAAGAGTTCGATGACGGCCAGCAACGTAACCAGCAGTTCGAAGGTGGCGGCGATGCTGACGCCGACAATATTCAGCCCCATAAAGATCAGGTAGGCGCAGACCGCGACCAGTTTGGGGTTCAGCTCCGGGTACTGGACATTCAGGTAAGCGCCAATCGCCATGGCGATGGCCGGCGGGGCGAAGACAAACTCAACCAGCGTGGCGATACCGGCAATCAGGCCGCCGGTATCACCAAATGCACGGCGGCTATAGGCAAAGGGGCCGCCGGCTTGCGGGATCGCGGTGGTCAGTTCGGTAAAGCTAAAAATAAAGCAGGTATACATCAGGGCAATAAATAAGGTGGTGACCAGAAAGCCCAGCGTGCCTGCCGTTCCCCAGCCATAACTCCAGCCGAAATACTCACCGGAAATCACCAGCCCGACGGCAATTCCCCACAGCTGCAGGGTGCCGAGAGTAGGTTTAAGTGTATTTTTCATCACTGCATTCCCCGTCGGTGTCATAGAAGAAATGTGATGCCATTAACGCTGGCCTGTTGATAATGGCCCGCCGAACGGGGAAAAACTTGACCGCAGAAGACAGATGGCCGCCGGCTCATGTCAATTCAGGAGGTGAACGGGGGAAATGCGGGCTGTGGTCAACTTTCTCTGTCGCCGCGTCAAGCCAGCCCAAAAGGTTCAGCGCCATTCTGAAGCCACCTTCAGAAACAACGGAGCTGGACATGAGCGCGAAACAGTACGACACCCTGAGTAACGAGATGATCCTCCGGCTGGCCCATCAGGCGCTGGCCAATTATCCGCAATACGCGGGTGCCACGGTCCGGCTGCTGTGCCGTTCGGAAAATGCCACCCTGCAGGTGACCCATGCCGGCAGCCGGTTTGCGCTGCGCATTCATCGCGGCGATTATCACGATCGCCAGGATATTGAAAGCGAGCTGCTCTGGCTGGACGCCCTGCGCGAGGCCGGTATTGCGGTGCCGCAAGCGATCAGAGATGGCCGGGGAGAGCGGATTCAGCGGTTACCCCTGGCCGACGGCGGCCAGCGCTACAGCGTATTGTTTCACTGGATCGACGGGGAAATGCCGACGACCGGCATCGATCCGGCGGCCTTCCGTCAGTTGGGAAATATCACCGCGCGGCTACACCAGCACAGCCGCAGCTGGCAAAAGCCTGCGGGTTTTCGCCGCATTATCTGGGATCACCAGAGCATGGTATCGGCGGCCAGCCACTGGGGAGATTGGCGGGATGCGCCCGGCCTCGATCCACGGGAACATCAGCCGATCGAGGAGGCGATCCGGCACGTGGGCCGGCAGATGGCGGAGTTTGGTCAGTCGCCGCAGCACTATGGCCTGATTCATGCGGATCTGCGCTTAACCAATCTGCTGTTACATCATGGGGAAACCCGGGTGATTGATTTTGATGACTGCGGTATGGGCTGGTATCTGCATGATTTGGCTGCGGCCATCAGTTTTGTGGAGCACCATGCCAGCGCGCCGCAGTGGATCGAAAACTGGTTACGCGGATATGAGCAGGTTGCGCATATCAGCGATCGGGAACTGGCGATCGTTCCGGCGATGTTGATCCAGCGGCGTATCCAACTTACCGCATGGGTTGCCTCACACCGGGAAACGGAAATGGCGCAAAGCCTGGGAGCTGCCTGGAGCAGCCATACCGTGCGTTTGTGTCAACGCTATCTGGCCGGCGCGGCGTTACCGGTCGGCGTATGAACGCACACTCCTGGCGCATCCGGGGTAACCATGGTGCAAATCATCAGTGGGCGCTTTCATAATTGACTGATTATAAGAAAATTATGGTTGGTATATTTTTTGCTGGATAACTGCCTATACGTAGCCTTCAGTGGAATTAATCATGACCATGATGCAATCAGACAGTGCGTTGTCTGCGCTCTCCGGCGCAGTGGGTGGGCACCGCGGTGTGTTGTCGGCGGCCGCAACGGGGCTTAGTGATTTCATCGGTTCCCAGGGAGGGGACGTTGACCGAATTTTCGGTATCAGCGGTATTGATCCCGAGAACCTCTCCTGCCCAACCCTGAGTCTGGATCTGGTGAGCTATTGCCGGGTGATGGAGGAGGCGGCCCATCTGGCCGTTTGTGATAATTTCGGGCTTTATTACGGCCAGCAGTTCCGGCCGCAGTCATTAGGGCTTATCGGCTATATTGGCCTGTGCTCGGCCACTCTCGAGCAGGCGCTGCGCAATCTGGTCAGCGCCTTTCCGTTTCATCAGCACAACACGCTGATTCAACTGACCGAACGTCATGACAGCTGGCAGTTGGACTATCAGGTACGCCACGGGGCGATCCTCTCCCGGCGCCAAGATGCTGAGCTTACGCTGGGCATGTTTCTGAACCTTATCCGCCGCGCGGCAGGCAAGCACTGGGCGCCCAGAGAAGTGCATTTTGAACATCCCCGCCCTGAGCAGTGGCACGAGCACTGTAAGGTATTTGACGCCCCGGTTTATTTTGAGCAGCCGTTTAACTCCATGATCATTAATAAAGCCGACGTTGCGCGCAAAATGCCCGACCACGATCCGATGCTGCTGCTGGTCATGCAGGATGCGATCCGGCGTCTGAGCGCGGATCCGGTTAGCCAGTGCTGCGTTCACCTGACCCGGACCGGCATCCAGCTGCAGCTGGTCAATGGCGAACCGTCGCTTGAGGCGGTTGCTGAAAAGCAGGGGCTTTCCGCCTGGTCTTTGCAGCGGCGCCTGCGTGAGGAAAATACCAGCTTCAGCGCGCAGGTTGATCAGGTGCGTAAAGAGATGGCAATCCACTACCTGCGGCAGCAGCATCTTTCCGTTTCGGAAATGGCGCTGTTGCTGGGGTATTCCGAGGTGAGCGCCTTTTCGCGGGCATTTCGCCGCTGGTTTGGCTGTAGCCCCCGCTACTACCGCCAGTCCAGGACGGGTTAGCGGTTTTAATGCGGTGTACACGTGTAGCACTGAGGCCGGAAAGAAACGTTAGAGGTGGTGGATTATAGCGTTCATATTTGCAAAGCGGGGAAGTCTAATCGTTGTGGGAGCAATTAAAAATAGGGCTAGCTTGTTATATAAGAAAGTTCTTTGCTTAAAAATATTACGAGTTGTGCGTAAGAACTCACCGATTGACTGGCTTGGCTAAAAATGATCTTATTAAATCCTGTTCAGGACGACAGGGATTTTTATATGGAAAATGGACATGTAAACAAGGAAGGTTCACTGAGACGTTTGACTTTAGGTGAAATAGCGATGGCTCGCCGTGTATTTGGTGATTCTATTATATATAGCCGCGTATGGGTACATTGTGAAAGTTATCTTCCATTTGGACTACAGAATAAAAATGTAGCAATGGCTCCGAATGGAGAGCTTTGGCTTAGAAAGGATCTATATCGACACGATTTTTCTGTTAATACTGTCATTATTGAAGATAAACATTTATTTATTCATGAACTAGGGCATGTATGGCAACACCAGCATGGTCAATGGGTAAGAATGAGAGGTTTGTTCAGTTGGGCTGCAGAGTATCATTATCGGTTGGACAGAAAAAAACTCACTGATTATCCGCTTGAGCAACAAGCTTCTATCTTGGCTGATTATTGGTTATTGTTGGTCTATGGTATTGATAGATGGCGTTACTATCAGAAAACAAAGCCAATTGTTAAATACAGGGGAACAGATCATTTGCGGGAAATTCCTTCCCTTTATAAGAAAATTGTTACAGGTAAAGGATAATAATAATGATGAAATACTGTGCGCTAGCGGTTCTAGTTTTTCTGCTTACAGGCTGTCCCGGCCCTGCGGACAGAGCTGTACCCCGTATCCCCGCTTCCGTCGTTGTGAAGGACAACAGCATTTGCCCACTGTCGCCCATGCGGGCTGGCGAGCAGATAACCGCGCTGCAAATCTACAGCGATGCGGGTGATAAGTTGATTAAGCTGCTGGATGATGCCCCTGTCTATGCCCCACAAGACGGCTGTCTGCCACTATTTGGCTATGCATTTCTTCCCGGGAAAAATTACGTCGTCGCCTATGACGTGGCGGCCTTGAATCAGGCGGAGTCGCATTTGATTGTCGCTGAATTTTCTGTTTCCTCCGATCTCAACGGCAAGATTAGCGTTGGCGATTGATTGCATATGATTATCGTCATCACGTGCTTGATGGGGCGCAACCACTTTTAAATCATGGCTGCGATAATGAAAAAATTACTGGTTGTTAGCACATGCAGCATCTTCCTGACCGGTTGTATGCACCTGAACGATCCCAGACCAAAACATTTCCGGGCATCTGTCACCACCGTTGCTAATCAGGTTTGCATGATGGTGCAGCCGCAAGGGGATGAAAAGCTGATTAGCCTAACGATTAATGAGGTCGGCAATGATAAAAACCCGCTCAGCAAGGTTTACTATGACGATGCGATGACCATCCCGGCTGATGCGTGCGTGCCCACTTTTGGTTACCCGTTTAAGGCTGGGAAAGCCTATGCTTTCTCGGTGATTCTTGAGTCGCAGGCGAAAAGAAAACGGGGCATTCAGCCCGCTGCGCGCATCTACGGCGTCAGCTTTAGCCTGTGGGAAAACAACGGCAAGCTGGAGGCAAATGTGCTGCAATAGCGGGCACGGGGCAAACCGATTACGTCGAGTGCAGGAAAGGGGAAGATGGCGGCGACATACTGGTGGAAAGATCTTCTGGATCGTAACAATACCTGGCAAGGGCTGGAGCTGATGGTCCGGAGCGCAGAGGGCGCCGGGCAGGCGATGGAGATGCTCAGCGGCCACCATGGGCGCATGGCGCTGCAGGTGCGGGGAGATAACCTGTTCTGGGCTTCGATGCTGAAAGATCACTCCGGCGTCTGGCTGGTCATGAACGTTGAGCATCCTGGGCAGCAAGGACTCTTGCCGCCGGTAACCTCGCACGACGTGGAGTCGGCCAAAAACAAGGGGCAGGCGCAATGGACGGGCGAATGGTGCCGCTATTTTGCCCGCCAGCTGCTGGATGCGTCCACGCCGCTGTTGGCCCCGGGCCGTTGGCTGCTAAGGCCGATGAGCTCATCCCGGGAGCAGGGCACGCCTTTGGCAAGCTGGCGTTTTGATGCGCCGGCCAGCAGCATGGATATGGGGTGTGACTGGTGCCTGTATGGTGAAGATTTCCCCGATCTGGCTGAACCGGTGAAGGTGCGTCTGGTCGATTGGTGGTGGGGCGGTAATTTACTGCTTGGGCGTTATCCGGTGCAGGCAGAGGCCGGGCGGCTGAAATGGTGGCGCAAAAAGTGCCGTGAAGGTACGTTGCCGCCGATACTGGTTTGGTACATCGCCGGTCTGGCGTCGTTTGTGGTTCTGGACGGTCACTACCGCCTGCAGGCGGCGATAGAAGAGGGAATACCGCCGCAGTTTTTGGTGCTCAGCGAGCTGAAGGAACAGACATTGACCCCCGATCCGGAACATCGGGCGCGGGTTGCCGGTGCGCTGGAGCAGCAACTGCGTAAAAATCCCAAATGCAGCATAGACAGCGTCAACCACTCATTAATCAATCTGTACGATACCCGTTATCTGTATGCCGCCACCCACAGCCGCGCCGTTCTCGGTAATGGTGAGCGATGGGAGCAGGAGGTCAGCGCCTATCTGCGGCGTCATCAACTTGGCGCCTGTCTGGATAATATTCTTAACCGGGTTGACGATTAGGCGGTGGCTTCAGCACGTGAAGCAATATGTTTGTCGTGGGCGAGTTCTTTTATGCAGCGGTCTTAAATCAGTCGGCATCGCATGTGATCATCGCCGGGTTTTCTGTGTCTTCTGACAGCACACTGCCCTGGCAGGCCGATCAGGCGCAGCCCGCAGGCTGCGCTTATCATGATGAGGTTACCCCTTCAGCGTTCCGCCGTGGGTTTTAATCACCTGCTGATACCACCAGAAGCTGTCCTTGCGGCTGCGGTTCAGCGTGCCGGAACCGTCCTGGTTCAGGTCGACATAGATAAAGCCGTAGCGCTTGCTGACCTCCGCCTTGGAGGCGCTGATCAAATCTATCGGCCCCCATGAGGTATAGCCCATCAGCTCCACGCCGTCGTCGATCGCCTCGCGCACCTGCACCAGATGGTCGTTCAGGTAGCTGATGCGGTAGTCATCGTGAATCTGGCCGTCGGCGTCCGGCTGGTCATTGGCGCCCAGGCCGTTCTCCACGATAAACAGCGGCTTCTGGTAGCGATCCCACAGCGTATTAAGCAGCGTACGCAGGCCGAGCGGGTCAATCTGCCAGCCCCACTCCGAGCTGGCCAGATGCGGGTTGGGCACCATATCCAGAATATTGCCGCGCAGCTTCTCCACCAGCGCCGGGTCGGCGGTGACGCAGCCGGTCATATAGTAGCTGAAGGAGATAAAATCGACGGTGTGGCGCAGCGTCGCCAGGTCTTCCGGCAGAATCTGCAGGCTGATGTCATGCTCGCGGAAGTAACGCTGCATATAGCCGGGATAGGCGCCGCGGCACTGCACATCGCCAAAGAACTGCCAGCTGCGGTTGTCCTGCAGCGTGGCGAACACGTCCTCCGGCTTGCTGGAGAGCGGATAGGTCAGGCCGCCCAACAGCATATTGCCGATGCGCGCGTCCGGGATCAGTTCGTGGCAGGCCTTCACCGCCAGGCCGCTGGCCACCAGCTGGTGGTGTATTGCCTGATACACCGCCGTGCGGCTGCTGCCCTCCGGCAGGCCGACGCCGGTCATCGGCGCGTGCAGCGACATATTAATCTCATTAAAGGTCAGCCACAGTTTTACCTTGTCGCGGTAGCGGTTGAACACCGTGCGGGCATAACGCTCAAAGAAGGCGATGACTTTACGGTTGCCCCAGCCGCCGTAGTTCTCCACCAGCGCCCAGGGCATCTCGTAGTGCGACAGCGTCACCAGCGGCTGAATATTGTGGCGCGCCAGCTCATCGAACAGCCTGTCGTACCAGGCCAGCCCGGCTTCGTTCGGCTCCTGCTCGTCGCCCTGCGGGAAAATACGCGTCCAGGCGATGGACACCCGCAGGCAGCTGAAGCCCATTTCGGCGAACAGGGCGATATCCTCCGGGTAGCGGTGGTAAAAGTCGATGGCGACGTCTTTAATGCTGAAGTCGCCGGGCGTGCGCTCACGCACCTGGCCGAACACGCCGTCCGGCATCACGTCCGAGGTCGACAGCCCTTTGCCGTCCGTCAGATAGGCGCCTTCAACCTGGTTGGCCGCCAGCGCGCCGCCCCATAAAAAACCGTCCGGGAATGTCTTATTCATGGTTATCTCCTTTGTTGTTGCGCTTAACCTGCAGGAACGACGCGCCTGCATGCACATCAGGGGTCGGATAGATGTTCTCCACGCCGGCGTAATCCTCGCTGTTGCTGATGATCACCGGGGTGCTGAGGTCGTAGCCGGCGCGCAGAATCGCCTCGCGATCGAACTCCACCAGCAGGTCGCCGGGGGCGATTTTGTCGCCCTCTTTGATATGGGCGGTAAAGTGCTCACCGTTCAGTTTTACCGTATCGATGCCGACGTGGATCAGCACCTCGATGCCGCTGTCGCTCAGCAGGCCGAGGGCGTGCTTGGTGGAAAACAGCGACGCCACCTCGCCGTGAAACGGCGCCACCACCCGTCCTTCGGCGGGAATGATCGCCGCGCCCTGGCCCATTAGGCCGCTGGCGAAGGTCGGGTCCGGCACCGCATCCAGCGCGACGGCCACGCCGGTCAGCGGCGCCAGAATATCGTCGTCGCCGGCGGCGGCCGGCGCTGCGGCGGCGTCTTCAGCCGTTGCCGGCTGTTTCGGCAGCCCGGCGATCAGAGTCAGCAGCGCGGCCAGCACCAACGCCACCACGACGCCGATAATTGCGCCCCATACCGTGGTGTCGAAGCCGTTGGCGGGGATGAGCTGCGCCAGTGTAAAGATGCTGGCCAGACCAAAGGAATAAACTTTGCTTTGGGCAAGGGCGATGATTGCGCCGCCAACCGCGCCGCCGACGCAGCCAAAAATAAACGGGCGGCGGTTAGGCAGCGTGACGCCGTACACCACGGGTTCGGTAATGCCGAACACGCCGGCGACGGCGCCGGAGCCGGCCAGCGTTTTCAGACGCGGGTCACGGGTCTTCAGGAATACGCCGAGCGCGGCGCCCACCTGGCCAAATACCGCCGGCAGCAGCAGCGGGATCATCGGGTCATGACCCAACACCGCCATGTTGTTCATCATCAGCGGCACCAGCCCCCAGTGCAGGCCGAAGATCACGCAAACCTGCCACAGCGCGCCGAGAATGCCGCCCGCCAGCCACGGCGCGAATTGATAAACCACCTGGAAACCGGCGGCCAGCAGTTCGCCCAGTCCGGTCGCCAGCGGCCCGATGACCAGAAAAGTCAGCGGTACGGTGACCAGCAGGCAAAGCAGCGGCGTGAAGAAGTTTTTCACCGCCGACGGCATCACTTTGTTGCTCTGACGCTCCAGCCAGCAGCAGAACCAGGCGGAGGCGATAATCGGGATCACCGAGGAGACGTAATTAATCAGCACCACGGGGATGCCGAAAAAAGTGATGGTTTCGCCCGCGCTGCTGGCATGGAACGCCTCCAGCATCAGCGGGTGCACCAGCGCGCCGCCGATCACCATGGTCAGGAACGGGTTGCCGCCGAATTTTTTACCGGCGGTGTAGCCCAGCACGATCGGCAGGAAGTAGAACAGCGCGTCGCTGGCGGCAAACAGCATGCGGTAGGCGCCGCTGCTCTCGCTCAGCAAGCCGCCGACCAGGCTGAGGGCAAGAAAGCCTTTTAAGATACCCGATGCCGCCATCACGCCGAGGAACGGGGTGAAAATGCCGGAAACCACATCGATAAAGCGCGCCAGCAGGCTGGATTTCTCCCCCTGCTGCGGCGCGGCTGCCGGCGACTCGTCGTTCAGCCCCGCGGCGCGGCAGACCGCCTGATACACCTCGTGCACATGGTTGCCGATCACCACCTGAAATTGCCCGCCGCTTTCGACCACCATAATCACGCCGGGGTTGTTCTTCAGCCCGGCGGCGTCCGCCAGGGTTGAGTCATTAAGTTTAAACCGCAGCCGGGTTGCACAGTGGACGAGGCTGATAATATTTTCGCGCCCGCCGACACCTTGCAGAATGTCGCCGGCCAACTCCTGATATTTCATCGTTATTCCCATTACTTAACTGAGTCACAAAAATCTGCTGGCGGCGTCGGCATCGCGCGCGGCGCATCAGGTTTTGCCTGCACATGCAGTGACAATCCATTATCCAGAAAGAGAGTTAACGCTTCGGCTGACCGATAGACGCACGTTATTTGCCCAGCAAGGCCTCATACTGCGGCTGGAACTGCGGTGCGTTCCAGGAACCGCTAAAGAGGGTGTAGGTGATATACCCCTTATTCAGCCAGCCGCTGTCGTTATCGGCGGTTGTCGGTTCCAGCGCGGCAGGGTTCATGGTTTGCTGCGCCGTGCCGTCTGGCCGTAGCTGGTAACCGATCTGCGGCGTCGGGTATTGTTCGTTGCCGATGTAGTGCACCCCTTTTATTTCTGACTCCGGCAGCGGCGGGTAGTTGATGCTCAGGCCGGAGCCTTTTGGCAGTACGGCGGCGCCGGCCTGACGGGCGCTGTTGAGTTTGTCCACCATGTCGACCACGTAGTCCACGGCGTCTGGCCAGTATTGATGTGTGCTCGGCCAGTTGTTGTCCATTTCCTGTTGCGTAAAGCGGTAGCCGATACTGGCGGCGATGGCCGGAAAACCGTAACGTACAGCCCGCGCTGCGGCGCTGACGGTGCCGGAGTTCACCTGGGCCATACCGGTATTCGGGCCGTCGTTAACGCCGGAGATCACCAGATCGGGCGCTGCGTTTTGCAGTACGCCCCACAGGCCGAAGTCCAGCGCGTCAGCCGGGGTGCCCGGGAAGCAGTAGCGCTTATCGCCCATTTTTTTGACGTTGAAAATTTTGCCGGGCTTAAAGGTGATGGCGGAACCAATGCCGCTCTGGTTGGTGGCCGGCGCAACCAGCCAGACATCGTATCCCTTGGCGGTCAGCTTATCCTGCAGGGTTGTGGTGCCGATGGATTCGCAGCCATCGTCATTAACCAGCAGAATTTTCATTGGCTTCTCAATGGCATGTGCGGTTGTCGCCAGTGCTCCCAGCATTACGGCAGTCAGTATTTTTGTTTTCATAACGTTTCCTTGATGAGCCGAGGCCTAGGTTGAATAAAAAGCAAAAAAAAACCTAAGAAACCTGATCGCAACGGCCGCGACAGGTCTCTTAGGTTTTGCCTGAATCAGTAACAATCCCGATAGAGTGGACAGGAAAATAACCCTCATGGCATCAGGAGTCCAGAGCATGTGGCTTTATTTTGTGATGGGGATCAATAAATATGGTGCAATGTGCCATGTAATGCGGCGCCGCATTTTATCAGCCATATTGAGCCGGAATGAGAGACGTGTTTACCTTAACGCAGGCCATTAACGCCTTTATTTAACTCGGCGAATGTACATTATTTTATCCGCTCGTTTGATATGAGAAAGATCACATTTCAGCATGGATAAAATAAAAATATCGTGTGATTTATTTGGGGCGGTGTTAACGTTTTCGGACGTTGGATTGTTACTGTTTATTACAGGCAAAACCTACGCTGGGTATCACGCAACGCGACTGTCATTGACGTAATGCGTTTCGTTACCCGGCGTAGGTTTTTTTGTTTCTTGCTCCACCAGGGAAAGTTTTGCACAGAGGATAACTTAAAAATGAAAAAATGGTTAGCGGCACTGATATTATGTACCAGTACGGCGGCAGGCGCAGCAGAGAATATTACACCGCCGCCGTCAGAAGAGGCGATAAATATTTATTTTGCGCGCCATGGCAAAACGCTGTTTAACACCTTCGATCGCGTACAGGGATGGGCGGACTCGCCGCTGACCGAGGACGGCATCCGCGTGGCGCGCTATCTGGGCGAAGGGCTGAAAGGCATCAAATTCGACAGTTATTACTCCAGCGACGCCGGCCGTCAGCGTGAAACCATGGCGGTTATTTTACGCCAGGCAGGGGTAAAAGATTACCAGCTAACCGAGCTGCCCGGCCTGCGCGAGGCCTTCTTCGGGGGCTTTGAGGGCGGCTGGAATAAAGATATGGCGGACGCCGGCGCGCGGCAGCTGGGGATGAAAGACGGCGGCGAGCTGTTCAGCAAAATGAAGGCAGGCGAGCTGACGCAGGATAAGAGTCAGAACGCGCTGGCGGCGGCGGACCCGAAAGGGATGGCGGAAAATTATCAGCAGGTGAAACAGAGAACGCAGGCGGCGCTGCGCACTATTGTCGATAATGCCAAAGCGCACGGTGATAAAAATGTACTGGCGATTTCCTCCGGCACCTCGATGCAGATTATGATTTCTGATTTGACCGAGGATCCGGCTAAGAATAAACCGTTGTCGAACGCCGCGGTGGTCAAAGTGGTTTATCAGAACGGCAAATATACGGTGCCGGAAATTGGCTCGATGAAATATGTTGAAGCCGGCAAGCAGGCGCTCGATAAAAATAAATAATTATAAAAACCCTTAAACATTACAAGGACGAATAGGCCAGGGGAAATAACCCTGGCCGGGATCGCTACGATCATACTTTGGGGATTGATGATGAAAATTAATTTATTAACCATCGCGTTAGCGACGTGGGTTATTCCCGCCTGCGCCTGGTCATCTTCAGCTGATACGCGTATTCAGGAAAAAGATGTCATTGACCAGGTGCTGGCAGACCCCTTTTTTACTCAGTCGCAGATGACGCTGTCGCTGAAAAATTACTGGAAATATCTGAAGGAAGACAACACCGAACCGAAAAAAGTGCATAACGCCTGGGGGCAGGGCGTGGCTGTGGACTATCAGTCCGGCTATTTTGCCGACGTGATTGGCGTGGATGTGGTGTATTACGGTGCGGTGAAACTGGGCGCCAGCGACTATTTTAATACGCGCGGCGTGCTGTATAACAACGGCAGTGGTAATAATAAAGGCAACGCCGAAGGGTATAGCAAATTTGGCCAGCGCAACCTCAAATTCAAGTACGCGCTCGGCGACGTAGGGTTACATGCCCGCTGGGGCTGGCAGGTGATGAAAAATGTCGGCGTGATCTCTACCTCCACGCGTCTGTCGCCGACCACCTATTCAGGCTGGCTGGGGGCCGTCGACTATGACGGGTTAACCCTGCGCGGCGCGTATATCGAAAGCTCAATGGACCGCAATTCGCCGGATAAAAAACGCTTTCAGACCAACACCGGTAAATACATTAACCATATCGCCAGCGGCGACCTGTCATGGAAAAGCAAACGGTGGGATCTGAAATACGGCTACGGTGAAAGCGAAAATTATCTGCAGCGCCACATCCTGCAGGCGCATGTTATGCCAGCAGAACGCTTAAAGTTCGGTGCGCAAATCTATGACACCCATGCGCTGGAGGAGTATAAAGCGATGCCGGCCGGCAAGCGTGATTTTGATAATCACGCGCGCCATTATACGCTGGAAGCCGGCTGGCGGGCGGATAATTGGAGCACCAAATGGGGGCTGGGTTATACCGACGCCAAAAAAGAGCATCAGGTGGGGTTTTATCCGCGCCACATGAGTAAAAACTCCCGCGGTACTTTCAGCTCGATGGCGTATGCCGGCGATGACTACATGCGTGACGGCGAGGTGATGCTGGCGAATATCTCGGACTATAAGCTGACGCCAGATTTTGCGGTAGGCCTGGCGGGCAATATCGGCCAGTTCAATTATAAAGGCAACCACGTGCGCACCGGGGAAATCAACGCCTTTACCCGCTGGACGCCTTCTCAGATGCCGCTGAAGAACCTGACCGTCTGGACCATGTTCGGGCCGGGCTGGTCGTATAAAGCCAGTGGTAAAACGCCGGTGCTGAATGATGACGGCCGCTATATGCGCTCCCACACCCTCTCTTCCGAGGTGATTATCGAATACAAATTTAAACTGTTCTGATCCCGATATGGCGACGCCGTCCCGCGTCGTTTTTATTCGCGATCCCGCTCACGTTTCTCCCGCTGCAAACGCCCCCGGGCGGGGGAAAATGGTAGATTGCAGACGTGGATTGTTACTGCTAAACGCAGGCAAAACCTGATTTCCCGGCCTTCGTCGGGGTCAGGTTTTTTTGTTTCCGGGGTTCAGATGAAAATCGCCAAAATACTTAATAATAATGTGGTGGTGGTTCTGGGTGAGCATCAGCGTGAGCAGGTGGTGATGGGGCGCGGGCTGGCGTTTCAGAAGCGCGTAGGCGACCCGTTGGATGCTGCCATGATTGAAAAAGTGTTCGCGCTGCAGAGCGACGAGCTGGTCAGCCGGCTGGGCGAGCTGCTCAGCCAGATTCCGCTGGAGGTGATGACCGCCTGCGACCGTATTATCGAGCTGGCGCGCGCGCGTCTGGGGAAGCTGCAGGAAAGCCTGTATATCACCCTGACCGACCACTGCCACTACGCCATTGAACGGCAAAAGAGCGGGCTGGCGATCAAGAACGCGCTGCTGTGGGAAACCAAACGCCTCTATCCCAGGGAGTTTGAGCTGGGCCAGGAAGCGCGGGCCATCATCGCCCGGCGGCTCGGCGTGGAGCTGGACGAGGACGAGGCCGGTTTTATCGCCCTGCATCTGGTCACCGCGCAGCTAAACAGCGCGATGCCGGAGGTGATGCACGTGACCCGGGTGATGCAGGAGATCCTGCAGCTGGTGAAGTACCAGCTGCGGCTGGAGTATGATGAAGAGTCGCTCAGCTACCAGCGCTTTGTCACCCACCTGAAGTTTTTCGCCCAGCGCATGCTGACGCGCACAGTGGTGCCGGACGACGACGTCACCCTGCACGGTGCGGTGAAGGACAACTACGCCAAAGCCTGGAAGTGCGCGGAGAAAATTGCGCAGCACCTGCGCAGCGGCTATCAGCGCGATCTGACGACGGAAGAGATTATGTTCCTGACTATCCATATCGAGCGGGTACGCAAAGAGGGCAACAAGCGAACGGGGTGATTTACCTTGCCGATGCCGTTGTAGTTGTTAAACGCATCGCGGAATCATTTTGCAGCGTTAATGATTAGAACCGCTCCTCATCATCTTGCGGCTGGGCATCCCGCATCTTCTTTTTGCCGTTTTATACGGCTTGCTGGCAGCCAGGCTTAACCATCGTGTTTGCCGTCGCCTCAGAAAAACTCATCCAGCAGCCGGTAATAAGCCAGGCGCGCTTCATCCGGTACGATGCCATACGTGCGGAAAAACGGCGTCACCCAGGCGCTGCCCAGGTTGTAGCCGATGCTGCGCGCCGCCAGGGCCAGATCCTGATAGCGGTCGGCATAGCCCAGATGGCCGCAGTCGATAAAGCCGCTAAAGCGATCGCCGTCCGCCATCAGGTTAGGCAGGCACGGATCGCCGTGGGTCACCACTATATCTTCCGCCTCCGGCGCGGGGCGTCCGGCCAGCAACGTTGCGAACAGCTCGGCGGCGGATTTGCCCTGTCGGCTGGGGTCGAAGTCCGACTCGTCCACCAGGCCGCTCTGCAGGCGCTGCTGCGCCTGTGGGATCAGTACGCTCAGGCGCTGATCGAACGGACAGGCGCGATAGGGCAGATCATGCAGCTGCCGCAGCGCCTGCGCCATGATGGCGACCACCCGTTCAGGCGGCAGCAACGGCTCAGAGGCCAGATCCCGCCCCGGCAGGGCGCTCATCAGTAGCCAGTGATGCTCGGCGTGGCGGGTAAATTCCACCACCGCAGGTACCGCCAGCCCCTGCTGGCCCATCCAGCTCAGCTTTTCCACCTCGGCCGGCAGCCCGCTAAACGCACCGACCCGTTCCGATTTTAAAAACAGGTCCTCATTGTACCGCCGCCTCAGGCGGAAGACGTCCGCATCAGAGCGGCCGATATGCTGCCGCTCAAGGTGGCCCTGTTCCAGCAGCGGCTGCCAGGCCGGGGGGAAGAGCGGGGTGGTTGGAATATTTGCCATAAAATCCTCTGGAGAGATGCGCCGTTTGCTTGACCGTAGCGTATGCCGAGTTATTTCCTACGATTAGATGTGCTATAACGAATATATAAGAATGAATTTAGAACATATTGTTATAATATCCTGGCCATGTTAGAAGGTTATCAATTTATAATATGTATTATATTTCCCTTCTTGTTGTGATTCATTTCTGTTATATATCATGTGAATTCTTTGGTGTGAGATTTTATATGCTATTTAGCGTAATTGCAGAAATGGATGAGTCGAAGTGGGATGATAAGCCGGGCGAGGAGTACCATTTCCCGAAACGTTACGCCAAAATGCTTATGCCTGGTACGAGGGTCGTTTACTATAAGGGACGTTTGAGGGATCGGCAGTTTCGTGGACAACGTCTTTCTGATGAGCCGCACTATTTTGCCATTGCTACAATAGCCAATGTTTACCCCGACCCTAATGCGAAACGGGGAGAGTTGTACGCCATAGTGAAAGATTTTCAACCGTTTACTCAGCCATTATTGGCCAAAAACCACCAAGGCTATTTTGAAGAGATACCGGCTAACCGGCAGTCTAATTATTGGCGCGATGGGGTTCGTCCCATTGACCAAGGTATCTTTCAAAAAATCCTCGAACAAGCGCACCTTGGCTCAGTCGTACAGCCAGAAACGGACGTTGATACGGATGACAACACCCACTTAGAATCGGCTAGCTATCGAGAAGGTGGAAAAATACGCTACTTTAACACCAAATATGAGCGTGACCCGCAGCTACGGCGTGCGGCGGTGAAGTTACATGGTGTTACTTGCAGCGCCTGCGGCTTTAATTTTAAAGATTTTTATGGCGATTATGCCGAAGGGTTTATTCATATCCACCATATTCAGCCCGTGTCTGAATTTGGTGGTGAGAAAGAGGTAAACCCTGTAACAGATTTAGTACCGCTCTGTGCCAATTGTCACAGTATTATTCATCGTAGAAAAGATAGAACTCTGTCGGTCGATGAACTAAAAGTGATGATTGCATCAAACAAGGACGTCAAAACGTAGCATGGGGAAGTAATGAGAAAGAAATTAATATTGACGATCGCCGGCATCAGTTTACTCAGCGGTTGTTTCGGCGACCGGCTGGACCGGCGTTATGCGCCTGACTTACCGATAGAGGCTTCACTGCGCGCCAATCAAGACGTTTGTATTTATCCGCCGCCACAAGATGGCGAGCTGCAGGATACGCTGCTCATCACGGATGGTGCGGAAGACAAGCTGCTGGAGGTGGGCGGGCGGGCATTGGCACAGGGACTCTGCGTTACTCCGCATGACTACCGCTTTCAGGCCGGCCGTCTTTATAGCATGAGGCTGAACTTTGTGCCTGAAGAGCCGCGCCGGCAGCTGCAGGATCGCTATGCACGGGCTTTTGTCGCCAGGTTTAAAATCATCGAGCAAAACGGGCAGTGGCGGCTTGATAATCTGCCTATTGAAAATGGGAAGCCGTGAAGATACCTCTCCTGAGGCTTGGTGGCAGAAAGGGTGAGTAGGACATGGAAACCCCCGTGTCCAACTATTGTTGTGCCTTCTCGCTTTTATTCCATTGTGTTGACCAATCCCGAATTGGCATTCTTGCCCTACATTTTCTCAATCTGTTTTATCTGGTGAAGTATTCTCAGGCGTTTTAATTATCAAACTTGCCGTTGACTCTCATCTTTAACTGACCTGATCCCGGCAGCTGATGATGAAAATTTATCTTCGGATAATTTATCGTTATTTATAAGAATAATTCTTGATACTGGCATGTTCGCTATATATACCAGCGTCATTTTTCTCGGTTGTTTCTTGCACAAACAATCAGAAAGCCTAACCAATATTTCCATCTGCGGCGGCTTATGTCATTCTTTGCCCCCTGTTGAGTAAAAGGACCTTGCGTAATGCCTGATTTCTCCCGTTGCGCCTTTACCGAAGGCAGCGTCAAGCTGCCTGAAGGCTACCGCGATCGCAGCGTTAACGTGCTGTTGGCCGGGGATGACATCTCCCCCTCTTTAAATATTTCCCGCGATGAACTGCTGGCGGACGAGACGCTGGCGGACTATGTGACGCGTCAGCTGGCGGCGCTGGCCGACGGCCTGAAAGGCTGGGTGCAGAAAAGCCGTGAACCGGCGACGCTGGGTAATGGCGTCCTGAGCGGCGAGTGCGTGCATGCCAGCTATATGCGTGACGGCAAGCGCATCTGGCAGCGTCAGGCGGTGTTTGCCCTGCCGCAGGGACAGGTATTGGTGTTCACGCTGGCGCAGCCGCGCAAGCTGACGGCGCAGGACGAGGCGTTGCTGCAACAGGTATTGGCGAGTTATCAGCCGGCGGCGGATGCCGCCTCACGGGCGTAAAAGGAGCAGGAACATGGGTGAAGCAGCGCGCGTCGGGGACAGCATCGGCCATTCCCACGCGCTGGCAGGGATGATTGGCGGCACGCTTATCGGCGGCCTGATTGCCGCTGCCGGGGCGGTGGCGGCGGGCGCCCTGTTTGTCGCCGGGCTGGCGGCCTCCTGCGTGGGCGTCGGCGTGCTGCTGATTGGCGCCAGCCTGGCGGTGGGCTACCTCTCCGGCGAGCTGGCGACCCAGGCGCGCGACGGCATTGCCGCCGCCGGAGCCGGCAGTCTGTCGCCCAAGGGCACGATACTGACCGGTTCCGGCAACGTGTTCATCAACGGCAAACCGGCGGCCATCGCCACCGTCAGCCGCGTCGCCTGCGAGGACGACGGCCCGAGCATGCAGATGGCGCAGGGCTCGGACAAGGTGTTTATCAACGGTTATCCGGCGGTGCGCAGCGGCGACAAGACCAACTGCGACGCGCAGGTGATGGCCGGCTCGCCCGATGTGCGCATCGGCGGCGGCACCGTCACCACGCTGCCCATCAAGCCGGAAGTGCCCGACTGGCTGTATAAAATCTCCGACCTGACGCTGCTGTTTGCCGGCCTGATAGGCGGCGTCGGCGGTGCGGCCAGCAAGCTGGGGGCGCTAGGACGCATGCTCAGCAAGGCGCCGGGCATCAACAAACTGGGCCGCGTCGCCTGCCGCGCCGGCGCGCTGATGACCGCCACCGCGGCGACGGGCATTATCGCCCGGCCGTTGGACGTGGTCAGCGGCCAGAAATTTCTCGACGGCGACGACGAGTTGGACTTTGTGCTGCCGTCGCGCCTGCCGGTGGCGTGGCAGCGCTACTGGCGCAGCGGCAACCCGGCGGAAGGCGTGCTGGGGCGCGGCTGGAGCCTGTTCTGGGAGAGCAGCCTGCAGACCTGGCAGGAGGGGCTGGTGTGGCGCGCGCCGTCCGGCGACTACGTCGCCTTCCCGAGGGTGCCGCGCGGCCACAAGACCTACTGCGAAGCGGAAAAATGCTGGCTGATGCACAACGCCGACGGCAGCTGGCAGGTGTTCGACGTCAGTGAACAGGCGTGGCACTATCCGCGTCTGGAGGCGCAGCAGCCGAGCCGGCTGAGCATGATGACCGATGCGGTCGGCAACGCCACCTCGCTGTTCTACAACGACGCGGGGCAACTGAGCGAGCTGGTGGACAGCGCCGGGCTGCGTCTGGCCTGCCGCTACCTGACGACGGCCGGCGGCGCGGTGCGGCTGGCGGCGGTAGCGTGGCAAAACGGCCAGGACACACAGGTGCTGGCGAGCTACGAGTACGACGACGACGGGCAACTGGTCACCGTTCGCAACCGTGCCGGCGAGATGACGCGGCGCTTTGGCTGGCAGGACGGGCTGATGGTCAGCCATCAGGACCAGAACGGCCTGCTGAACGAATACCGCTGGCAGGAGATTGACGGTCTGCCGCGGGTGGTCGCCTACCGCAACAGCACCGGCGAGCAGCTGGACATCCATTACGATGTTGCCAGCGGGACGCGCCGGGCGGTGCGTGACGACGGCAAACAGGCGCTGTGGCAGCTGGACGATGACGACAACGTCGCGCAGTTCACCGACTATGACGGCCGCCGCTACGGGCTTATCTACGACGCGCGCGGCGAACTGTGCAGCGTGGTGCTGCCGGGCGGCGCGCAGCGCCAGAGCGAGTGGGATGCGTACGGCCGCATGCTGAGCGAGACCGACCCGCTGGGCCGCACCACCACCTATCAGTATTCCCGCAACAGCGGCCGTCTGTTCTCGGTCACCTATCCCGACGGCAGCCAGGAATTTCAGCACTGGGATGCGCAGGGGCGGCTCGGCAAACAGACGGACGCGCAGGGCCATGTCACGCGCTACCACTATCCCGACGATGAAGAGAGCCTGCCGGACTGCATCACCGACGCGCTGGGCGGCGAGGTGCGGCTGGTCTGGGACGCACAGGGGCAGCTGACGCGCCATACCGACTGTTCCGGCAGCGTCACCGCCTACAGCTATGACGCGCTGGGCCAGCTGACGCACCACACCGATGCGGAAGGGTTGCTGACCCGCTACCGCTGGGACGCAGCCGGTCGGCTGCAACAGCTGCTCCATCCGGACGGCAGCGAAGAACAGTTTGGCTGGAACGCGCAGGGCCAGCTGGCCGCACACCGGGACCCGCTCGGCAGCGAGACGCGCTGGCACTACAACCCGCTGGGCCTGCCGGACAGCATCACCGACCGCATCAACCGCACGCGTCGTTATCACTACGGCCCGCGCGGCTGGCTGACGCGGCTGGAGAACGGCAACGGCGCCGACTACCAGTTCAGCTACGATGCGGCGGGCCGCCTGCAGGCGGAGCAGCGGCCGGACGGGCTGCGGCGTTACTACCATTACGGCGCCGACGGGCTGCCGACGATGCTGCTGGAGACCGGCGCGCAGGCCGCCGACGGCACACAGGCGGAGCGCCGGCAACACTTCCGCTTTGATGAGGCGGGGCAACTGACGGCGCGCACCACCGACAGCGCCGAATGGCGCTACGACTACGACGCCGGCGGGCGGCTGACGACGCTGACGCGCACGCCGACCGCCGCCGGTGCGGCGCTGAGCATCGAGCCGGACAGCATCCGGCTGCGTTACGACAACGCCGGCAACCTGCTGAGCGAGCAGGGCGTCAACGGCGAGCTGCAGTATCAGTGGGACGCGCTGGGCAACCTGCAGACGCTGACGCTGCCGCAGGGCGACCGGTTGCAGTGGCTCTATTACGGCTCCGGCCACGCCAGCGCCATCAGGTTCAATCAGCAGCTGGTGAGCGAGTTCAGCCGCGACCGGCTGCACCGGGAGACCGGACGTACGCAGGGGGCTCTGCACCAGCGGCGGCAGTACGACGCGCTGGGCCGCCGTAGCTGGCAGAGCAGCGGTTTCAGCCACGGGCAGCTGACGAAACCGGAAGACGGCGTACTGTGGCGGGTGTACCACTACAGCGGCCGCGGCGAGATAGCCGGCGTCGACGACGCGCTGCGCGGAGAAATCCGCTACGGCTACGATGCGGAAGGACGCCTGCTGCAGCACCGCGAGGCGCAGCAGGGCAAGCCGGGCCACCGTCTGCAGTACGACATGGCGGATAACCTGCTGGGCGCGCAGAGCGCCAGCCGCACGCTGGAGGAGCAGTTGCCGCCGGCGCCGCTGGGAGACAACCGGCTGACGCACTGGCAGCAGCTGTTCTACCGTTACGACGCCTGGGGCAACCTGATAAGCCGGCGCAACGGGCTGTACGAGCAGCACTATGTCTACGATGCGGACAACCGGCTGACGGCGGCGCACGGCCGTGGCCCGCAGGGCGAGTTCCGGGCGCAGTATCACTACGATGCGCTGGGCAGGCGCACGCGCAAGCAGGTGGACTACAAGGGCAAGGCGGCGCAGAGCACGCGTTTCCTGTGGCAGGGCTACCGGCTGTTGCAGGAGCAGCGGGACGATGGCACGCGCCGCAGCTGGAGCTACGAGCCGGACAGCCCGTGGACGCCGCTGGCGGCCATCGAGCAGGCGGGGGAGAGCCGGCAGGCGGATATCTTCTGGCTGCACAGCGAGCAGAACGGCGCGCCGCTGGAGGTGACGGACGGCGAGGGCGGGCTGCGCTGGTCGGGGGATTACGACACCTTCGGCAGGCTGAAGGGACAGACGGCGGCGGGCATCATGCAGCGCCGGGGAGCAGCCTATGAGCAGCCGCTGCGCTACGCCGGGCAATACCAGGATAGCGAGAGCGGGCTACACTATAATTTGTTCCGCTACTATGAGCCGGAGGTAGGTCGCTTTACTACCCAGGACCCGATAGGGCTGCAGGGTGGGCTGAACCTGTACCAGTATGCGCCTAATCCGTTAAATTGGAGCGATCCACTTGGATTAAGCTCTTGTCCATCTAATAAAGGATTTAATCATAGAGATAGAATTACCAGTCGTTGGACTGAGCGTTTGACGGGGAAAAAACCTGCGGATATTCATGATCATTTAACGTCGAAAGGATGGTCGAAGACATATCCTCAAGCCAATAAACCGGGGGCGATACAGCATGTTCAATATGTTAAGACAACAAAATCAGGCACTACGTATAAATTAGATTACCACCCAGGTGGTTCTTCGACTCAGCCTAATGTTCATGGAAATGATTACTGGAAGGTTTATCGTGACGTCAATGGTAAAGATGTCGTTTATGGCCGGATAGGCCATGGCGAGTTTAAAAACTATGATCTTATTAAAGATTCGCCAGTTTATATTGATGGCGTATTAATGAATGGTGGTCTATAAATGATAGATATAAATGCTGATATTATTTCTAATAAGTCGATTGGAAATGTTGTTTTAGGCGAAAATGTTGATAGATATCTCAATGATATGTATTCAAATCATACTGTTAGGTTTTTTGATTATTTTTTACCTGATGATGAAAAAAGAATGGCATATGTTGTTGATGAGATTATTACGATAGCTACATTGTCTAATGGTTTAATTATATCTGTAGGCTGCAATGAGAAATATAAGGGGCGTTACATGAACTCACTGTGTACTGGAATGAGGATGTCTGACGTAATTAAGTTAACTAATGAACAACGCATATTCAATGGCTGCATTATAGTTAATGATGACTTTGGCTTTTCGATTGAGCTTCCAACGCCATATGATGAAATTGCAGATGGTATAGAGCAAGTTCCTTTAGATCTTGTTTTAAAAGAAATGAGAGTCGCTGATTATCATTCATGGAAACCAAAAAAATAAATTAATCCGGGAGTGATCTTAATGATCACTTTTGGTTTTATCATCAGTTCCAGTTTCATGCCAAAAATATCGTAACCTACTACAGTTTATTTTCATAGTGAAAATTATTTAATGCACGGTTCACTAATATGTGATTGGAGTGATGATTATTGAAAAGTAAATTATGACCTGTAGTTTATGAAGATCCTGAGGAAATTGTTAACTATACCAATATAAAAATCATGAGGGATATAAAGTTGTAGTAGTAGAACATGCGAGCGATCCGAGAAACAAGATTGGTGATGCACATTTCCATGCCGGCAGAGCAAAAACATCACCGTACACTTATGATTTTAAGACCGAAAGATATGGTAAGGTTCCGGCGGATAGTTCAGGAGAACATCACATATATTATGACCAAAAATGAAGCTCTTAAGAAAAAGATTGCCTTACAGGAAACAAAGGTTTTTTTGAGAAAAATTAATGGTATCAGTAACGTTGAAGTCATTGACGTTGATGTGCTGGATTTAGTGGCGTATCGTGCTAAACAAAAAGAGATTTTCAGTTATGATAGTGACCTTGAGCCAATAGCTGATTTTTCTTTAGATAACTCTAATGATGCTATTGTTCAATGGCAATCGGATTGTCTAAAGAGTGTTATAGGAAAGAGTTTGTTATTTGAGATTAATGATTATTTTTTTGTAAGATTGAAGTTATTCAATGTGTTTGATTTTTTGGTAAGTCTTTATCTTGAAAATGGTAATAGGGATCTGGTTGTTTTTATTGAATCACCATCTCAGGTGTTAGCCTTCAATGAAGATGAATATGCTATTTATTTTTATGATAAATTAATATAGAAGGTTGTTTAAGGATGTTGGAACCATTGATGTCTAGTTTTCTGGAGGCATTGGATGCGATAGATTTATCTATCCTCGGATATAAAACATTTATATGCTTAGGGGATTTTTAAAGAATGAATAATAGAATTAAACCGTTCTTAATTGTATAACGCCAGAAAGATCTTTTCAGCTCTTTCTGGTTCTATGAACTGCGCGGAGAAGTCCGCTACGGCTACGATGCGGAAGGACGCTGCTGCAGCACCGCGAGGCGTAGCAGGGCAAGCCGGGCCACCGCCTGCAGTACGACATGGCGGATAACATGCTGGGCGCGCAGAGCGCCAGCCGCGCGCTGGAGAAGCAGCTGCCGCCGGCACCGCTGGGGGACAACCGGCTGACGCACTGGCAACAGCTGTTCTACCGTTACGACGCCTGGGGTAACCTGATAAGCCGGCGCAACGGGCTGTACGAGCAGCACTATGTCTACGATGCGGACAACCGGCTGACGGCGGCGCACGGCCGTGGCCCGCAGGGCGAGTTCCGGGCGCAGTATCACTACGATGCGCTGGGCAGGCGCACGCGCAAGCAGGTGGACTACAAGGGCAAGGCGGCGCAGAGCACGCGTTTCCTGTGGCAGGGCTACCGGCTGTTGCAGGAGCAGCGGGACGATGGCACGCGCCGCAGCTGGAGCTACGAGCCGGACAGCCCGTGGACGCCGCTGGCGGCCATCGAGCAGGCGGGGGAGAGCCGGCAGGCGGATATCTTCTGGCTGCACAGCGAGCAGAACGGCGCGCCGCTGGAGGTGACGGGACGGCGAGGGCGGGCTGCGCTGGTCGGGGGATTACGACACCTTCGGCAGGCTGAAGGGGCAGACGGCGGCGGGCATCATGCAGCGTCGGGGCGTGGCCTATGAGCAACCGCTGCGCTACGCCGGGCAATACCAGGATAACGAGAGCGGGCTGCACGATAATCCGTTGCGTTGTATCCGGACAATCAAACAAACCGCGCCGTTATCACCGCTCAAAACCGCCCTCAACGAAGGCGGTGAGCGCGCCGATACATGTTGTTATCGACGCTGGCCGGCGTCTTTGTAGCTCAGGTAACTGCGCTGGGTAGCGATATGGTCGGCAATGTATTTTGCATCGTGCCAGACGCCCCAGATAAAGGTGGAGCCGCGGCGTGACAGCCAGGGCAGGCCGAGAAAATAGATGCCTGGCTCGCGTGAAACGCCGCGCTGGTGTTGCGGCTTGCCGGCGCTGTCGAAGGCGTCCACCTCCAGCCAGCCGTAGTCGGCGCTGTAGCCGGTAGCCCAGATGATGGTGCTGATGCCGGCGTCGGCCAGGTTCAGCGCCAGAATGGGATTAACCATACATTCCGGGTCGGGAAGAAGATGGCGCGCGGCCGGCTCTTCCGGCAGATCCAAACCGTTGCGGGCGATATAGGCGTCCGCCGCGTCCAGCAGCTCCAGATAGTTTTCATCGCCGCGGGCGATATTCTCTTTCAGGTTATTGGCAAAGGTGACGCCGCCGTTCTGGAAAGACTGCGTCAGGCCCACCAGCTGCACGCCTTCATGGGCCAGCTTGCGAAAATCTACCGTATGGCCCCCATGTGCCCCGCTGACGGCAATCGTCACGTGTTCTTTCCCCGGCTGTGTCGCCGCCGCATCCCATAACCCCAGCACCCCCAACCACCAGCAAAAGTCCCGGTTACGGTAAGCGCGGGGCGGACGATCGTGCGCCCCGACGGAGAGATACACCTGTTTCCCTGCCCGGCGCAGCTCATCGGCAATCTGTACCCCGGATGACCCGGCCCCGACCACCAGTACCGCGCCCGCGGGCAGCTGTTGCGGGTTACGGTATTGCGCCGAGTGAATTTGGGTAAGCGTGTCATCCTGCGGGGCGATCGCCGGGATCGCCGGCCGCTGAAACGGCCCGGTGGCGGCGACGATGCGTTGAGCCTCAATCCGTCCTGCCGAGGTCTCCACGCTAAAACCGGGGCGGCCAAGGTTGCGCTGCACGCGCCTGACGTCGACGCCGGTGTGAATCGGCGCGTTGAATTTATCCGCATAGGCGGCAAAGTAATCGGCGATCCGTTCTTTGGCGACAAAGCCGTCGGGGTTGATATCGTCAAACTCCATGCCGGGGAAGCGGTCATGCCAGGCCGGGCCGTTGGCGACCAGTGAATCCCAGCGGCCCGTGCGCCAGGCCTCGGCGATGCGGTTCTTCTCCAGCACTAAATGAGGAATGCCGAGTTGGGTCAGGTGTTCGCTCATTGCTACGCCCGCCTGGCCGGCTCCTACCACTAACGTATCAATCTCGCTGTTATTTAACGTCATGTTTGCATCCTTAGAACGGTTATCGGTGTTGAGCCGGTTAAACCGCTGTTCACCTCTGTGGATTTCGCAGACTAGGGAATGCCGCTGAATGGGTAAAATATTATTAACCTAACGATTGACGATAAATTAATGATGCAAGACGCCGCACTTTTTCGGCGATCACCGGTAATGGCGCGCCATTCTGACGGTGGGGTAATTCGTTGGGGATTGGCCGGGACATACGTGGGCGGTCGGCGATTGGTGAAGGCGTGCGGGATAGTTTTTTTATTCTCTGGGGGAATGTTTTTAATATTTTATCTCTCCCTCTGACGGTGCGCATTATCAGGCAAATAATAAAACTCCGCAGTTTTCGGCGGTTAATTAAAAAATACCCACACAACGTCTATGCAACCGGGAGTTCACCATGCCTGCGACTGAATCATCGCCACCGCTTATCGAAAAGCACACCATTGGCTATATCCCGCCGCAAGAGCGTCACGGGAAGGTCAGAGATCTGTTTACGCTCTGGTTCGGCGGCAATATCGCGCCGTTGCCGATCGTTACCGGCGCGCTCGGCGTCCAGCTGTTTCATCTCAATCTGTTTTGGGGCGTGATCGCCATTCTGGTGGGCCAGCTGATCGGCGGGGTGCTGATGGCGCTGCACTCGGCGCAGGGCCCGCAGATGGGCATTCCGCAAATGATCCAGAGCCGCGCGCAGTTCGGCTCCTGGGGCTCGTTGCTGGTGGTGGTGATTGCCGGAGTGATGTACCTCGGCTTCTTTACCTCCAACATTGTGCTGGCGGGCAAGTCGCTGCATGGCGTCACGGACAGTGTCTCAGTGCCGGTGGGGATCGCGATCGGCGCGGTGGGATCTTGTGCGATCGGCATTATCGGTTATCGCTTTATTCACCTGCTCAACAGGATCGGCACCTGGGTGTTGGGTATCGGCATTCTGCTGGGTTTTGGCTATATATTCAGCCACATACACAGTGCAGACTTTTTTACCCGTGGCGGCTTTAATCTTTACGGCTGGCTGGCGACGGTGTCGCTGGGGGCGCTGTGGCAAATTGCCTTTGCCCCCTATGTCTCCGATTACTCGCGCTATCTGCCGGCGAACGTGTCAGTGGCGGCCACCTTCTGGACCACCTATCTCGGCTCGGCGCTGGGCTCCAGCCTCTCGTTTATTTTCGGCGCGGTGGCGGTGCTGGCCACGCCGGCGGGGATGGAAACCATGGACGCCGTCAAACTGGCCACCGGTTCAATCGGCCCGCTGATGCTGGTGCTGTTTTTGCTGAGCGTGATTAGCCATAACGCGCTGAATCTGTACGGCGCGGTGATCTCGATGATTACGCTGGTGCAGACCTTCTCCTGGCGTTGGATCCCTACCGGCAGGAGCCGGGCGGTGCTGTCGGTGCTGGTGTTGCTGGCCTGCTGTATCGCCGCCATTTACAGCTCGGCGGACTTTATTGGTCATTTTGTGGATTTAGTGCTGGCGCTGCTGGTGGTGCTGGTGCCCTGGACGGCGATCAATCTGATCGACTTCTACGCCATCCATAAAGGGCAGTATGACATTGACTCGATTTTTCGTGCGGACGGCGGCATCTACGGCTACTACAACCCCCAGGCGCTGCTGGCCTACGCTATCGGCATTGTGGTGCAAATCCCGTTTATGAATACCCCGTTATACGTCGGGCCGATCTCGGTGCACATTCACGGCGCCGACCTCTCCTGGCTGATGGGGCTGCTGGTTACCTCGCCGCTCTATTACTGGCTGGCAACGCGCGCCGGCGTCAGCCGCCGGCATCAGAACGTCCGCCAGGGGCGCGCGGGGGAGGCGTAAGCCGCCCGTCCGTTTTTTGCTTACTTCGCCGTTATTGTTAAACAGGAATATTTTATGAGTAACGTTACCCATACCCGCATCCGTATGTTCAACACTAAAGCCACCTATCCCAACCAATCGCTGGATAACGACCTGTGCCAGGCGGTGCGCGCGGGCAATACCGTGTATCTGCGCGGTCAGGTCGGCACCGATTTTGACGGCAACCTGGTCGGCCTGGGCGATCCGGCGGCGCAGGCGGAGCAGGCGATGAAAAACGTCAAGCAACTGCTGGAGGAGGCGGGCAGCGATCTCTCGCATATCGTTAAAACAACCACCTATATTATCGACCCAAGATATCGTGAGCCGGTGTATCGGGAAGTTGGAAAATGGCTGAAAGGGGTATTTCCGATCTCGACCGGGATCGTGGTCTCGGCGCTGGCGCAGCCGCAGTGGCTGATGGAGATCGACATCATCGCGGTGATTCCGGAAGGGTGGCATGGGGAGGAGCAGGCATGACGTTCTCTATCGCCGCTCGCTGTGACAAAACCGGGCAGTTCGGCATTGCCATCAGCTCTTCCAGCATTGCAGTCGGCGCCCGCTGTCCCTGGCTGCAGGCCGGGGTGGGCGCGGTGTCCAGCCAGAATGTCACGCTGCCGCGGTTGGGGAGCCTGGCGCTGCAGCGGCTCGAACAGGGGATGTCATCGCAGGGCGCGTTAGACAGCGCCCTGCGTGAGGATGCGTTCAGCGCTTACCGTCAGCTGATCGCCATTGACCGCCAGGGGAGCACTGCGCTGTTCAGCGGCGATCAATCGCTGGGGGTCTATCATGGCGTACAGGGTCACGCGTGCGTTGCGGCGGGCAATATGCTGGCGGATAAATCGGTGGTTGAGGCGATGACGTCGGCCTTTGAAAACGCGTCCGGTCTCCTGGCGGAGCGCCTGATGGCGGCGCTGCAGGCGGCGCTTGAGCGCGGCGGCGAGGCCGGCGCGGTGCATTCCGCGGCGCTGAAGGTGGTGGGTGAGCATAGCTGGCCGATTGTTGACCTGCGGGTTGACTGGGCGCAGCAGGATCCCATCGGCGAGCTGGCGGCGCTGTGGCGGGCTTACCAGCCCCAGATGCAGGATTATATTACGCGGGCGATCGATCCCCGGGAGGCGCCAAGCTATGGCGTGCCGGGCGATGAGTGACCAGGTGCGCGATGTGCTGGCGCGGCTGCTGGCGTTCGATACCACCAGCCGGGAATCCAATCTGGAGCTGATCGACTTTATTCAGGAATATCTGGCCGGTTTCGGCATTGAGAGCCGGCGCTTTCCGGATGACGGCGGCGGCAAGGCCAATCTGTATGCCCATATCGGCCCGACGGGGGGCGGCGGTGTGATGCTGTCCGGACATACCGACGTGGTGCCCGTCGACGGGCAGGCGTGGACGCTGCCGCCGTTTGCGCTGACGCAGCGCGACGGACGTTACTATGGCCGCGGCAGCGCGGATATGAAGGGGTTTCTGGCGTGCGTACTGGCGGCGTTGCCGGACTTTCTGGCGCAGCCGCTACGTATGCCGTTGCATCTGGCGTTTTCCTACGATGAGGAGGTCGGCTGTCTGGGCGTGCGTAGTCTGGTGGAGCATCTGCGGCAGGCGACGGATAAGCCGGCGCTGTGCATCGTCGGCGAACCCACGGGGATGAAGCCGGTGTATGGCCATAAAGGCAAGCTGGCGATGCGTTGCAGCGTGCGCGGGCACGCTTGTCATTCCGCCTATACGCCGCAGGGGGTGAACGCCATCGAGTATGCGGCCAAGCTGATCGCCAGGCTAACCGAGCTTGGCGGCAAGTTGGCCGCGACGCAGAACTCGCGTTTCGATCCGCCCTACAGCACGCTGCAGGTCGGCATCATTCAGGGCGGCGCGGCGCTGAACATTGTGCCGCAGGATTGCCGGTTCGATTTTGAAATCCGCCATCTGCCGGAAGTCCCGGTCGCCGGCGTGATTGATGAGCTGCGGCGTTACGCCGATGAACTGCTGCCGGCCATGCGGCAGGTGGCGGAGGGCTGCGGCATCACCCTGCAGACGCTCAGCCAGTATCCGGGATTGCTGACCGATCCGCAGTGCGACTTTGCCCGCTGGCTGGCGCAGTGGAGCAGCAGCGAGGAGTTTGCCACGGTGGCCTTTGGCACGGAGGGTGGTTTGTTTGCCGAAGCCGGCGTGGCGACCTTGATCTGCGGCCCCGGCAGTATGGAGCAGGGCCACAAACCCGATGAATATGTCAGCGTAGAACAGCTGGAGCGCTGTATGCAGATGTTGGCTAACTTACGCCGCTGGATGCAGCGCTGAGCCGCGCCGGCGTCAGTGGCACGCCGCCGGCCGGCTCATCGTCGCCAGCTCATTTTTGCAGAACTCAACGAACAGTTGCGCCGGTTTGGTCAGCGGGTTGCGGCTGAGCCAGGCCGCAACCAGCCCGGAGCCTTCCACCTCGTCCTGCAGTTCAACCGTCGCCAGCGGCTGGCCGTCGTAACTGTGCCGGCCGTGCGGTCGGGTCACCAGAATGGCGAAGCCCAGCCCCTGGCCGACCATGCCGCGCACCATTTCTATCGAGGGAGAGCTGAACACGATATTCGGCGTAATGCCCGCCCGGGTGAACAGGTTGAGGAAATAGTTGCGGCTGGGCAGCACGTCCAGCAGCACCATCGGCTCCGTCGCCAGATCCGCCAGGGTGACCCGATCGCGATGGGCCAGCGGGTGGCAGGCGGACAGCAGGACGTAAGGCTTTTGCGGTTCCGCCAGCGCATCGGTGACGATGTTATTGTTCAGTTCGTGATGATAAAGCAGGGCGAGATCCAGGTTCCCGGCGGTCAGGCTTTGCACCAGCTCATGCTGTTCACCGTCGCGGACGATGGTTTCTATCCCCGGATACAGCGTTTTAAAGCCGCGGATCAGCTTCGGTAAAATGAGCGGCGCGACCGTCTCAAAACAGCCGATATTGATTTTCCCCGCCACCAGATCGTTATCCGCCAGCGCGTCCTGCTCAAAAATATGCGCCATTCTGAGTAGTTTCTGCGCCTTGCGATAAAAACGTGCGCCGGAAGGGGTGAGCGAAACGCCCTGCGCGTGGTGGCGAATAAACAGCTGAATGCCAAAACTGTCTTCCAGACTTTTGATGGCGGTAGAGATAGAGGGCTGTGCAATGTACAGCTTACGTGAGGCTTCGGCGACGCTTCGGCATTTGGCGGTGGTGACAAAATATTTAAGCTGACGCAGGGTGTAATTAGCCATCGTTGATTCCCGTAAAGAATGATATGGACGCTGGGGTACTCCTCCGTGAGTGGGTGATAGTACGGTTGAAAGTAAATTTTAACTATATGTTTTACTTATGTTAAATTTGGCGCCCGGCAAGCATAAATGAGCCGTCGATATTTTACAGTGAGGCAATTCAAAAAACCGCCTGATACCTGGCGAGGCATAATTGTTAACACGGTCGGAATAACCACATGAAGAGCCGCTGACAGGCCTGTTTTTACCGCTTTCAGCAGACTGTGCTGTTATTTTTATTTGTTCATGGTGAACCTGCCATTATTTTATTAAGCCATAGAGAACTGTTTTGGCTAATTGTTCTTGCCCAGTTTTTTTATCACCATTCACGATATTTTTACTGCTTTTCCCCTCTCCGCAAGCTGGTTAGCATCAGACTCCCGTATTTAACATCTCATAAACATATGAGTTACACGATGAGGGCGTCAGCATGTTTACTCTTGGTTACTGGCGCGAACGCGCCGCCCGCCAATGTTTCATCGACAAGGCCATGATTGATGGCCAATGGGTCACTGCCGCATCGGGAATGACGATGGCGGTGTGCAACCCGGCCACCAATCAGTCTCTGGCCGACGTGGCCGCCTGCGATAAGGAAGACGTCGATCGCGCGGTGCGCGTTGCACGCCGCTGTTTCGAGCAGGGGGAGTGGGCGCAGGCCGCCCCGGCGGCGCGTAAACAGGTGCTGCTGCGTCTGGCGGCGCTGATTCTTGAACACCGGGAAGAACTGGCGCTGCTGGATTCAATGAGTATGGGCAAGCCGGTGATGGATGCCTGGAATGTTGATGTGCCGGGGGCTGCGCACGTTTTTCGCTGGTATGCGGAGAGCCTGGATAAATGCTATGGCCAGGTGGTGCCGACGGCGAATAACGTGCTGGCGACCGTCACCCGCGTGCCGCTTGGCGTGATTGCCGCGGTGGTGCCATGGAATTTTCCGCTGGATATGGCGGCCTGGAAACTGGCGCCGGCGCTGGCGGCGGGCAACAGCGTGGTGCTCAAGCCGGCCGAGCAGTCGCCGTTCTCCGCGCTGCGGCTGGCGGAGCTGGCGCTGGAAGCGGGCCTGCCCGCCGGGGTGCTGAACGTGCTGCCCGGATACGGCGAGCAGGCCGGCCAGGCGCTGGGGCGTCATCAGGATGTCGATGGTCTGGTGTTTACCGGCTCTACCGAGGTCGGCAAGCATTTTATGCAGTATGCGGCGCAGTCCAACCTGAAGCAGGTCTGGCTGGAGTGCGGCGGAAAAAGCCCGTGCCTGATCTTTGACGACTGCCGGTCGCTGGATCTGGCGGCGGAAAAGGCCGCCTTCGCCATCTTCTTCAATCAGGGAGAGGTATGTTCGGCAAACTCCCGTCTGTTGGTGCAGCGCTCGATTCATGATGCCTTTGTCGAACGGCTGATGGCGCAGGCGGCCAGCTGGCAGCCGGGCGATCCGCTGGATCCGCAAAGCCGCGCCGGGGCGATGGTGGACGCGCGCCAGACGCAGCGGGTGATGGACTTTATCGATGAAGCGCAGCGGGAAGGGGCGCAGCTGTTGTGCGGCGGCCGGCGTCTGAGCGTCAACGGCGCCGATAATTTTGTGCAGCCGACGCTATTTACCCAGGTGACGGCGCGGATGCGTCTGGCGCAGGAGGAAGTCTTCGGCCCGGTGTTGGCGATCTCAGTCTTCGACGATGAAGAGGAGGCGATCGCGCTGGCGAACGACAGTATCTATGGTCTGGCCGCCTCGGTCTGGAGCGACGATCTGAACCGGGCGCACCGTGTGGCGCAGCGCCTGCACGCCGGCACGGTGTCGGTGAATACCGTCGATGCGCTGGATGTGACGGTACCGTTCGGCGGCGGCAAGCAGTCGGGATTCGGCCGCGACTTATCGCTGCACTCTTTCGATAAATACACCCAGTTGAAAACCACCTGGATCCAGCTGCGTTAACGCGCCGGCGACGCACACCGAGGGTAAGCCAATGACTGAATTGAACACGAACTCTGCGGCCGCCAGGGGACGGCGCAACCGGCTGGGGCTGGGCGCGCTGCTGGCGGTGGCGATTGGTTTGGTGGTCTCGCAGGGGGTGATGGTGCTGATGCTGCAGGCCGTCGGCATGGCCGGCATCGGTTTTATCATTCCTCTGTTTCTGACCTACTTGCTGGCGCTCAGCTATGCGTTTTCCTTTTCCGAACTGTCGCTGATGATCCCGCGCGCCGGCAGCCTGAGCAGCTATACCGAGGTCGCCATCGGCCAGTTCCCGGCGATTCTGGCGACGTTTTCCGGCTATATCGTGGTGGCGATGTTCGCGCTGTCCGCCGAACTGCTGCTGCTCGATCAAATCATCAGTAAGATTTTCCCTGCGGCGCCGCTGCCGCCGCTGTCGATCGCGTTTGGCGTGCTGGGGTTATTCACCGTCCTCAACCTGCTGAATATTGATATTTTCGCCCGTCTGCAGTCGTTCCTGGCGGCGGTGATGCTGGTGGTGCTGCTGCTGCTGGGGTTCAGCGCCATCGGTCACCAGCATGCGCAGCCGCTGGGTCAGCTGATGGCCGACGGCGCGGGCAACCCGCTCGGCTGGGGCGTGCTGACGCTGGCGGTGATGGCGATCTGGGGATTTGTCGGCGCCGAGTTTGTCTGCCCGCTGGTGGAGGAGGCGCGCCGGCCGGAGCGCGATATTCCGCGCGCCATGATCGTCGGCCTGAGCGTGATTTTCTGCACCATTGCGGTGTATTGCCTCGGCGCGCTGCTGCTGATCCCGCGTGAGGAACTGGCGAGCAATGGTCTGCCGCACTACCTGTTCGCCACCACGGTGTTTGGCAAAAGCGGTCAGCTGTTTCTGGCGACCGCGGCGATTACCGCCACCTGCAGCACGCTCAACTCTTCGCTGGCGACGATCCCCCGCATGCTGAGCGGGATGGCGCAGAACGGCCAGGCGTTTCCCTGTTTTAAGCGCCACAGCGCCAGGACGGGCGCGCCCTGGGTGTCGGTGCTGTTTGTCGCCGCCATTACCGGGCTGCCGCTGCTGCTGATGGCGGCCGACGCGATCAACCTATTGCTGAGCGCCGCCGCGCTCTCCTGGCTGCTGGCCTATATCATCACCCATATCAATGTCTTGGTGCTGCGTAAACGCTACCCGCACCAGCATCGTCCGTTCCGCACCCCTTTTTATCCCTGGCCGCAGCTGGCCGGCATTGCCGGTATGGCGTATGCCATCTGGCATGTATCGCCTTCCGCCGAGCAGGCGCTGCGTATTTACACCGTCGCCGGCGCGGTGCTGGGACTGGTGTCTGTGATTGCGGTGCTGTGGATCAAACTGGTGATGCGCAAACCGCTGTTTAAACCCGAACCGCTGACGCCGCGCGTTTCCCCGGATTCGCCGGTGAACCGCGCCTTACAGCCCAGCGCTGATAACCCAAGTCTGTGAAAGGAGAGTAAGCCAATGAGTATGTCTAACAGCCCACGTGAAACCGGCGATTATCAGGCGCTGGACGCGCGTCACCATATCCATGCTTTTCTGGATCAGAAGGCGCTGAATGCGGAAGGGGCGCGGGTGATGGTGAAAGCCGACCGGCTGCACATCTGGGATAATGACGGCAAGCGTTACCTCGACGGCATGTCGGGCCTGTGGTGCACCAATCTGGGCTATGGACGCGAAGATCTGGTCGCCGCTGCGGCGCGGCAGATGGAGCAGCTGCCTTACTACAATATGTTTTTCCACACCACGCACCCGGCGGTGGTGGAGCTGTCCGAACTGTTGTTCAGCCTGTTGCCGGATCGCTATAGCCACGCGATTTACACCAACTCCGGCTCGGAGGCCAATGAGGTGCTGATCCGCACGGTGCGCCGTTACTGGCAGGTGGCCGGGCAGCCGAAAAAACGGATTATGATTGGCCGCTGGAACGGCTACCACGGCTCGACGCTGGCGACCTCGGCGATGGGCGGTATGAAGTTTATGCACGAAATGGGCGGCATGCTGCCGGAGATCGCCCATATTGACGAGCCTTACTGGTATGCCCATCCGGGCAATATGACGCCGGATGAGTTTGGCCGCCGTTGCGCCCGGCAGCTGGAGGAGAAAATCCTCGAGCTGGGGGCGGAAAACGTCGCCGGATTTATTGCCGAGCCGTTCCAGGGCGCCGGCGGCATGATCTTCCCGCCGGAGAGCTACTGGCCGGAAATTCAGCGCATTTGTCGCCAGTACAATGTGCTGCTGTGCGCCGATGAAGTGATCGGCGGCTTTGGCCGCACCGGCGAATGGTTCGCCAGCCAGCACTTTGGGTTTGAGCCGGATACGCTGTCGATCGCCAAGGGGCTGACGTCGGGCTATGTGCCGATGGGCGGGCTGATCTTGTCCAAAAAAATGGGCCAGACGCTGGTGGAGGAAGGGGGCGTGTTTGCCCATGGTCTGACGTACTCCGGCCATCCGGTAGCGGCGGCAGTGGCCCTGGCCAACATCAAGGCGCTGCGCGATGAAGGCATCGTCAGCCGGGTGAAGCAGGATACCGGCCCCTATCTGCAAAAAGGGCTGCGCGAGATGTTTGCCGACCATCCGCTGGTGGGGGAAATTCAGGGTGCCGGCATGGTGGCGGCGCTGCAGTTTGCCGAAGATAAAGCCAGCCGCCGGCGTTTCGCCAATGAAAGCGACATCACCTGGCGTTGCCGCAGCTACGGTTTTGAGGAAGGGGTGATTATCCGCTCCACCGCCGGCCGGATGATTATGGCGCCGGCGCTGGTGGCGACCCACGGCGAGATTGATGAACTGCTGGAGAAAACCAAATGCGCGGTGGACCGCACCGCCCGCGATCTGGGGCTGCTGTAGCGCCAAATGGCCGCCGGCGTAGAGACGCCGGCGGCGTAACCGCGCTTAGAACTGCCACTGCAGGGTGAAACCGAGGTTGACCGGGCTGGTGTCGAATCCCTTGGGTTTGGCAAGCGGCGTACCGACAAAGGCGTCGTAGCTGACCCTGCCGATCCGGCCTCTGAGGCCGAGCACGCCGCCCGCCAGATGTCCGCGGGAAAAATCGCTGTCGCCGCCGCTCACCCGGCCGTAATCCATTCCCAAGTACAGCTGCTGATTATAGTTGGGCAAGTTCAGGTTCAGGTCGTTGCGCAGCACGTAGCCGCGGTTTGCGGAAAGATTGTACTCGCCGTCGAAACCACGCACCGTCCAGCGGTTGCCGATGCTGAACTGATCCTGCGTCGCCAGGCGATCGCGGCTGTACTGCTGCTGATAGCGTGGTTGGTAGCTCATTGACTGCCCGAGCAAAATAAACGGGACTGAGGCGCTGATATCCAGATTGACGGCGCGACTGTGCGGGCTGGCGGCGGCCTGCGGTTTGGCGCCGAACCAGGAGGTATTGCGCTGGTAGCTGACCATCGCGTCGACGATGGAACGGCCGATATAGTGGCGGTGATTCAGCCTGACGATCGCTTTGGTCACCTTGCGCTCCCGGATAGTCAGCCTGATGTCATTCATATAATAATCGGCATCATTTTTTAGCAGCTGGATGCTGGCCGTCGTTTTCTGGCTGGCGTTGCGGTACAGCAGACGATTGATCTTCAGGCTCAGGTTGCGGCTTTTTCCCTGGTACTGAAAGTCGGTCCAGGTGCCGTTGATCCGCTGCAGATATTCATTATGACTGGCGTACATATCCAGTGACCAAAAGCCATAGGGCACCGAGTAGTACAGCGAGCGGTTTTTGGCATTGCGCCATTTCTGCCACGCCAGATCGCGGCCGAAGGAGATATAGAACAGATCGTTCAGCGAGGTCGGGTTATCCAGATAGAGTGCCAGGCCGCCCTGATAGCGTCCGGTATAGCGGCTGCCGGCGTCGTCGAACCAGCCGCCAATCCGCCAGAATGAAGGCTGGCTGCGTGCGAGCTCAATATCGGTTTCCCCTGCGCGCTCCCCGGGACGGAGGATCACGTTGGCGTCGGCGCCGGGAATGCGCTGGATATTCTCCAACCCCTGTTCAATGGCGCGCAAATCCAGAATATCGCCTTGATGGCCCGGAAAGGTGGTGTACAGGTTGGCGTATTTATCGCTGTTTTCGCTGAAGGAAATGTTGCCGATCACGCCAGGCAAAATGGTGAGCGTCAGCACGCCGGCCTTGAGATCTTGCCGGGGCACCACTACGCGGGTGGTGATGTAGCCGTGGCGGATTAATTTGTTCTGGATGGCGTTGGCCAGCGTACGGATCCCCTGAATGCCGAGGCACTGCCCTTCGGCCTGAGCGGTGAGTTTGCGCAGCGGCAGCCAGTGCGGGATCTTGTCGTCTTTATTGAGAATAACCTGCGACACAGCGAAACAGTTGGCTTCGCGGGGGAACGTTATTTGCGCGCTTTTTTCCGCGCCGCTATCGGCCGCGCGGACATCTTTCCCCTGCGTTTCCAACTGGCTGTAGCGCGCTCTTTCTTGTTCTTGCTGGTGGCTGGCCTGTTGTTCAATCAACCGCCCGCTTTCTGCGCCTTGAACGAGGGGAATAAAAAATACCAATAGCAGGGAAGCGGAAAAGTGAACGCGCATGTTGGTTAATATCCTTATCGTGCTTTTTGGCATCCGTTAGCCATTTATCGGCCTGTTGCCGGGAAGAAATAGCGCTGCAGTGTGGGTTGATGACGATCCCGAGGCGGCCCCCGAAGAGGCCGCCTGCGTTGACAGGGTTACTGCTTGTTGATGGTGATGGTGCCGTTAACGGCACCGCTGTTGGTGAAGGTGCCGGACTTGTCCAGCACCAGCTCAACGCCGGCCGGGCTGTCCACCAGCGCGTTTCTATAGTTGGCGAAACTGCGGCTGTTAATGATGGTTTTACCGTTGGCGGACGCCAACGTGCCGTAGTTGTAGACGGCGCCTTTCTCGGCGTTAATCCGGATGCCTTCTTGCGCGCTCAGCGTGCCTTGGTGGCTATAGCCGCCGGCCAGCGTCAGCGTCGCCTCACCGCCGGCGTTGATCTCGCCTCTGGTGTTGCTGACGGAGCGGGCGTCAATCACCACGTCTTCAGCCGCGTTGATCGTACCGTTGCCGTTGTTGAGGGCTGAGGTGGTCACCAGGACGCTGCCGTCACTGTCGATCAGACCGTTGACGTTGCTCAGCAACGACGAGGTATTGGTGATGATGTTGCTCTTGGAGACCATTTTCCCGTTGCCGTTGTTGATGACGCTGGCGATCAGGGTCATGCCGCCCTGGCCGCTGAACAGCCCGGCTTCGTCGGTATTTCTGACGGTGTTGGTGTTGACGATGCTGCTGCCGTTGGCGTTGATGTTCAGGTGGTTGTCGGCCATGATCCGCCCGGCGTGGTTATTGACGCCGAGGCTGCTGATCGACACGTCGTTACCGCCGCGAATCACGCCGGACTGGTTGGTCAGCGCATAGCGGTTGGTGTTAATGGTGAGGTTCTCTGCGGACTGAATCAAGCCGGACGTATTCGTCAGCGTGCCGACATCCAGGTTCAGCTCGCAGCAGGATTCGATGGTGCCGCGGGTATTGGTCAGGGTGTAACCGGCGGTGTGAATGTCAATGCCGCCCATATCGCTCTTGATAACCCCTTCGGTATTATTCACACCGCGCGAGGAAATAGTCACGCCGTTGAAGCCGTGGATGACGCCGCCGGCGTTGTTTAACGTCCTGCTGTAGCCGTAATGGTAAGGGTCGTGGCGCATATTGACGGTACCCTGACTGTCGATATTGCCGTATCGGTTGTCGATATCACCGCTGACGATATTGATATCACCGTCTGCCTGCAGTTTGCCGCCGCTGTTGCTCAGTTGACTTTTGGCCAGATCGATATTGATATTTTTGCCGGCGCTGATCACGCCGTTCGCGGTGTTGTTTAATGTACGGCCGTACGCATAGTAATAACCGCCGTTGCGGTTGCGCGCCTGCGTGGTGTCGATATTGACGTCGTGCTGTGCGGAGAGGGTGCCTTTATTTTCCAGCACGCCGTCGGTGGTGATGTTGACGTCGCTTGCCATGGCGCCGATAGTGCCGGCGTTACGCACCCCGACGCCGTAATCGGTGCTGACCAGGGTGATTTTATTGGCGTACATGCCGCCTAACTTGGCGACGTCGATGGCGATTGACGGCCTGATGCCGCCCGGCGTCAGTTCGTTGATCTGCGTGTTGTCCGCGTTGACGTTGTTGCGTCCGGCGGTGATCTTCAGATCTTTGGCGACGATATTGGCGTTAATCTGCACGGCGCGCGCGATGATATCGGTGTAGTCGGCATCGCCGGTATTCAGGCCGTCGCCGTTGATGATGACGCTGCCTTTATCCACGGTATAGCCCATCAGTGTGCCATTGGCGACCAGCGCTTTACCGGTGGTCAGGGTCGCGCGATCGGCGTTGATAAAGCCGCAGCCGCTGCAGCTGATGCCCGATGGGTTGGCAACAATCACCTGCGCCTTGTCGCCGGCGACTTCGATCATACCGTTCAACTGGCTGGCGCGGGTGGAGTTGACTTCGTTCAGGATAATGGACGCGGAACCGCCGGCCAGGTTGGCGTTGCCGGCGATATTGCCGGCCAGCTGCGAGGTTGAACCGGCCGCGCTGTTATTGAGCACCACGCCGCCTCTGTTTACGTCGAACTCTGAGTAGATATTATGGGAAACACCGCCTTTGCCAGCCGCATTGATATCAATAATGGTGCTGCCGTTGGCGCCGGCGCTGACGGAAGGGCCGCCGTTAATCGGCGCTGAGGGGGTAATTGCCGCATGAGCGATCGCTCCCCAGGAGAGCAGGCTCAGAAAACAAATGGGGGAGAGCTTGGCGCTCAGCTGATTTTTTTCTTTTCTGTTCATTTAAAGTATTCCTTTCCTTAATTTTGCTATATCCATACATAATCAAAATGAATTGATTTATATGTCTTAATGAAATTGTTCCGTGTTTTCTTTGCCTTTTCGACTTAGGCATAAATATTGTATCAGTGGGCGTGCTGGATGTGATTGAGCGGTAAATAAACAGGGTTATTCTGTTATTTAATAGAGATTTGTGGGGTTGATTCTGGTGTGCTAAATAATGTTGGTTATTAATAAATATCTATATGATAATTTATTTTTATTATTTGTTAATTTTAGTTGCGGTTATCGATTTCCGGCTCGCTTCTTGGCCTGATGTACTATCTGATGCTGGGGGCGTGGCTGGCGCAGCGGCCGGGCGTGGTGCTGACGCTGAGCTGCCTGTGCACGCTGGGGCTGGCGTGGTGCGTTTGTCCGGCGGAAAGCAGGCAGGGCGAGGGGGCGCCTCGCCCTGAGCGGTGCGATTAATTCAGCTTCGCTTTGGAAAAATCACTGCCGTTGACGTCCACCACGTAGCCGCTGAGGTTGTTGCGGGTGGCGTAAAACACCTTGCCGTTCGCCAGCGGCAGCCAGGGCGCCTGTTTGGCAAACACTTCCTGCGCCTGCTGGTAGAGCTTGCCGCGCTCTGCCGGGGTGTTGACCGCAATGGCCTGCTTGATCAGCGAGTCATACGACTTGTCGCACCAGCGGGCGACGTTGGCGCCGCTCTGCACGCCGTCGCAGCCCAGCAGGGTGGCGAAGTTGTCCGGGTCGCCGTTATCCGATACCCAGCCGTACAGCGCGCTGTGCTGCTCGCCCTTGCGCAGCCCGGCCAGATACTGGCCCCATTCCCAGGTGACGATTTTGGCTTTGACGCCCACCTGCGCCCAGTCGCTCTGAATCATCTCGGCGATGCGGCGCGAGTTGGGGTTATAGGGGCGGGCGACCGGCATTGACCAGATATCGGTGGTGAAACCTTTCTCCAGCCCGGCCTGCTTCAGCAGTTCGCGCGCTTTTTGCGGGTTGTATTCATAGCCCGGCAGCTTATCGTTGTAGCCCAGCATGCCCGGCGGCAGCAGCGAACTGGCCGGTGAGCCGCTCTCTTTAAATACCGCGGCGGCGATGGCTTTTTTATCCACCGCATAGCTCAGCGCCTGGCGCACCAGCAGGTTATCAAACGGCTTTTTGGCGGTGTTGAACGCCAGATAGCCGACGTTCAGCCCGTCGATGCTGTGCAGCTGCAGGTTCTTGTCGCGTTTAATCGCGTCGAACTGCTCGGGCAGCGGCGCCGGGATAATTTGGCATTCGTTGGTTTTCAGCTTCGACAGTCGGGTTTGCGCGTCCGGGGTGATGGAGAAAATCAGGTGCTTGCTGGCTACCTCGCCCTGCCAGTAGTGCGGGTTGGCGATGTAGCGGATCAGCGAGTCCTGTTTGTACTGCTGCAGCGCGTAAGGGCCGGTGCCGATCGGCCAGCTGTCGACGTTCTCCGGCGTGCCTTTCTTCATCATCGCATCGGCGTATTCCGCCGACAGGATCGAGGCGAAGTCCATCGTCCAGTCGGCGAGGAACGCCGCGTTAGGCTGAGTCAGGGTAAAGCGCACGTGATAGTCGTCCAGCGCCTCGACCTTGGCGATCAGTTTATCCAGCCCCAGATCGGTGAAGTATTCGTAGTTACCGCCGGATACCTTGTGGTACGGGTGGTTGGGGTCTTTCTGGCGCATCACCGTAAACACCACGTCTTCGGCGTTAAAATCGCGGCTGGGGGTAAAGAATTTATTACGGTTGAACTTCACCCCTTTGCGCAGGGTGAAGGTGTAGGTCTTGCCGTCCGGGCTGATGGTCCAGTCGGTAGCCAGCGAGGGAGCGGGGGTTTTGTCGCTGCCGCGCAGCGTCACCAGGCGGTTGTACAGCATCTGCGAAGTGGCGATAAAGGTCGGCCCGGAGGTGGACAGCTGCGGATTGAATGACTCCGGCGAGGCCACGGTGCAGTAAATCAGCGTATCAGAGGCGGCCAGCGCGTTATTGGCCGACAGCAGGCCGGCGCCCGCCAGCAACAGGCCCAGGGTTGTTCGTTTTAATGGCATACAGGTGATGATCCTCTGAGTGATGACTGCCGGTGCGCATTGGCACACGGCTGCAAAATAAGGGCGGCGCGTCAGCGCGCCACTCCATGATTAAAGTACTCAGATAGAGGATTCGTCAAAGCCTGTTTGCGACGACGGCGGTTTTATTGCTCAGCGCAGAGCGGCAAAGCGTGCGCGGATCTCCGCTTCCGGCAGGTCGATGCCGATAAACACCAGCGTGCTCTGGCGCGGCTCGTCCGGTTGCCAGTCGCGGTCCCAGTCGGCGTTGTACAGCCGCTGCACGCCCTGAAACAGCAGGCGGCGCGGCTCGTCTTTGATCGACAAAATGCCTTTGTAGCGCAGCAGATTGTCGGCAAACTGCAGCAGCAGTTCCTCCATCACCGTGGAGATCTGCGCCAGCTCCAGCGGCGGCTGGTGGTAGAGCACGATCGAGTGAATGCTGTTCTGCGGCTCCGCGATGCGGCGGAACACCGGCGTGCTCAGGTTCAGCCTGTCATTAAGCACGAAGCCCTCAATATCAAACAGCACCTTGAGATCGATATCGCCGTGCAGCGCCTTGTGCACCGGGGCGCGGGCGTTGATACGCTGCAGGCGCCGGATCAGCGCCTCGCTGTCGCCGGCGACGTCGGTTTTGCTCAGCAGAATACGGTCGGCATAGCCCACCTGCGACTGTGCGATGCTGTATTTATCCAGCTGCTGTTCGGCATGCACCGCATCCACCAGCGTGATGATGCCGTCCAGCAGAAAACGTTCGCAGATCGCCGGGTGGGTGAAGAAGGTCTGGGCGATTGGGCCGGGGTCCGCCATGCCGGTGCATTCGATAATCAGCCGGTCGAAGGTCAGCTCGCCGCGGTCAATGCCGTCCAGCAGGTCGAGCAGCGCGTCCTCCAGTTCATTGGCGCGGCTGCAGCAGATGCAGCCGTTGCTCAGCGTGGTGATGCGGCTGGCGCGATCGCCGATCAGCGCGTGGTCGATCGGCACTTCGCCGAATTCGTTTTCAATCACCGCGATGCGATAGCCGTGGTCGGCATGCAGGATATGGCGTAACAGGGTGGTTTTACCGGCGCCCAAAAAGCCGGTCAGAATGGTGACTGCGATGGGTTTCATTGCGGATCCTTAATGCTCGGGGCCTAGCAGCAGCGCATGCCGCCTTTACCGTCGCCGCCGTAGCGCGCTTGCTGGCGCTCGCGGAAGAATTCTTTATAGCTCATCACCGGCTTATCCGGGTGGTTGTCCTGCATATGCTGGACGTAGGTGTCGTAGTCCGGTACGCCGACCAGCATCCGCGCCGCCTGTCCCAGATATTTTCCCGCCTGACCAAGATTGCCGAACATAGGTGTACTCCCGGAAAACGTGGTTAACGGGCGCCGCACGCAGCGCCCGTGACTCACTCTATTATGCAGGCAAATTGCCGTTAATGCTGGGGTGAAACTTTGACCTCGCCCTCAGAGTTGGACGCCGTCTGTTCCGGCACCGGCACGTATGGGGCTTCCTGGTCGCTGCGCTGCGGGTTTTTGCGCGCCGCCAGCGCGGTTTTTATCCCGTAGAAGATAATGGCGTACACCACCAGCAGGAACAGAATGCTCAGGCCGGCGTTGGTGTAGTTGTTCACCACGATATGCTGCATATTGGCGATCTGCTGCGGGCTCAGGTCGCCGCCGGCGGCAATTTTCTGTTTGTACTCGTTGGCGAGATAGAAGAAGCCTTCCAGCTGCGGGTTATTGCTCAGCAGCTTCAGCCCCAGCGCATAGGTGGTGCAGATCAGCAGCCACACCGCCGGCAGCACCGTCACCCAGATGTAGCGGGTGCGCTTCATCTTGATCAGCACCACGGTGCCGAGCACCAGCGCCACCGCGGCCAGCATCTGGTTGGAGATGCCGAACAGCGGCCACAGGCTTTTCACGCCGCCGAGCGGGTCGACCACCCCCTGATACAGCAGGTAGCCCCACAGGCCGACGCAGCCGGCGGTGCCGATAATGCCGGCCACCAGCGAGTCGGTTTTTTTCAGGAACGGCACGAAGTTGCCCAGTAGATCCTGCAGCATAAAGCGGCCGGAGCGGGTGCCGGCGTCCAGCGCGGTCAGGATAAACAGCGCCTCAAACAGAATGCCGAAGTGGTACCAGAAGCCCATATCCGCCGCCGGCATAATCTTGTGGAACACGTGGGCGATGCCCACCGCCAGCGTCGGCGCGCCGCCGGCGCGGTTCAGCACCGACGGTTCGCCGATGTCTTTCGCGGTTTGCAGGATCTGCTCCGGGCTGATGACAAAGCCCCATGAACTGACTGTGGCGGCGGCGTGCACCGTCACATCCTTCAGCTGCGCCATAATCAGCGGCGCGTTATCGCCCCCCAGCTCGTGCAGGTTCGGCATGGTAATGCCCAGCGCCGCCGGCGGGGTATTCATGGCGAAGTACAGGCCCGGTTCGATAATCGATGCCGCCACCAGCGCCATGATCGCCACGAAGGATTCCATCAGCATTGCGCCGTAGCCGATGAAACGCGCGTCGGTTTCACAGGCCAGCAGCTTCGGCGTGGTGCCGGAGGCGATCAGCGCGTGGAAGCCGGAGACCGCGCCGCAGGCGATGGTGATAAACAGGAACGGGAACAGCGAGCCTTTCCACACCGGGCCGGTGCCGTCGACAAACTGGGTGACCGCCGGCATTTTCAGATCCGGGTTCAGGATCACGATGCCGATCGCCAGCCCGACGATCACGCCGATTTTCAGGAAGGTCGCCAGGTAGTCGCGCGGCGCCAGAATCAGCCACACCGGCAGCAGGGCGGAGATAAACGCGTAGCCGATCAGCGTGTAAGTAATGGTGGTGTCTTTAAAGGTCAGCGCCGGGCCCCAGTACGGATCGTGGGCGATCACGCCGCCGAACCAGATGGACGCCAGCAGCAGCACGATGCCGATCACCGACACCTCGCCGACGCGGCCGGGGCGCAGGAAGCGCATATAGATCCCCATAAACAGCGCGATCGGCACGGTGGAGCAGACGGTGAACACGCCCCACGGGCTTTCCGCCAGCGCTTTCACCACGATCAGCGCCAGCACCGCCAGAATGATGATCATAATCAGGAAGCAGCCGAACAGCGCGATGGTGCCCGGCACCGGGCCCATCTCCTTCTTGATGATCTCGCCGAGCGACGCGCCGTTGCGGCGTGAGGAGATAAACAGCACGATAAAGTCCTGCACCGCCCCCGCCAGCACCACGCCGCCAAGCAGCCACAGCGTGCCCGGCAGGTAGCCGACCTGCGCCGCCAGCACCGGGCCAACCAGCGGGCCGGCGCCGGCAATGGCGGCGAAGTGGTGGCCGAACAGCACGTTTCTGTTGGTCGGCACGTAGTTCAGGCCGTCGTTATTCACCACCGCCGGGGTGGCGCGACCGGCGTCCAGCTTCATCACCTTGGTGGCGATATACAGGCTGTAGTAACGGTAGGCCACCAGATACACCGCGATCGAGGCGACGATGATCCACAGCGCGCTGATGTGTTCGCCGCGCCGCAGCGCCACCACGCCGAGACAGGATGCGCCGAGTACCCCCAGCAGCATCCATGGGAGATGTTTGAAAATCCCCGTTTGTTTCATGAGATATTCCTTATTCCAGTCTGCAAAAAATGTGTAAAAGCATCCGCTTATAGATTTTTAGGGTGCGGATGTGGTCAGGTACGGCTTCCCCGGTAATAAGGGGCAGGTTTAGGAACAGCTCATCATCGCGCGCGGCGTAAAGCGATGGCAGATGAAATTGGCCGAGCGGTGCGATAGCCCGCCGAGCGGTTGAAATCGTCGGCTGAGCGGTTCCGCCGCGCAGGGCCGCGGCGGGCGGGGGCGTCAGCACAGCCGGCTGGCGTGCTGCGCGTCGGGAAAGATGGCGGTGCTGAAGATATGGCCGTCGACCTGATACTGATTGTCGGGCAGCGGCTCGACCTGGTAGGCGTTCGCCAGATAGTTGTGGAAATTATTGGCGTCGCCGAGGCTGCGAAAACCGATCAGATCGTAATAGAGCAGCGACTCAACCAGCTCGCGGTGCTGAGGAATGTTCTTCAGCAGCGGCGCGGCGGGAAACGGCAGCGCGAAAAAGAAACCGCACGGGTTAAGCAGCCCCTGTTCCTTCAGCGCCGCGCCGCAGGGCAGCAGTTGATAATCATCAATGCAGATCAAATCGCTCGGGCAGATGTATTCGCTGGCGATGGCGGCGATCTGCCGGTTGACCTGCCGGTAGGCCTGGTAGTTTTCCGGCGTGAAATGGGCCAGCTCGGGGCGGTTGTGGAACACCGGCCACAGCCCGTCGTGGTAGTAGCCCTGATAGTGGTAGTGAAACTCGCGGGTGGAAAAGGGAAAGGTCACCAGTTCATAACCGTTGCTGTGCTGCACCTGTACCGGCCGGTCGGCGGCGTCGGCGAAGTTTTCCACATTGCTGTCCCAACCCAGCCACAGCCCCTGGCTTTCATCGGTCAGGGTATTCAGCGCGTAGTCCTGAACGGCGGCGATAATATCATTGGCGTCACAGTGTTTATTGGAGAGCAGAACCAGACGAGACATCAAAGGGCTCCTTGGTTATTCGTCATCAATCGGGATTACAGCGGCCAGGCGCGTTCGGCGTCGGTAATCAACTGCTCAAACTGCGCCAGCTCCGCGCTTTTACAGCTGTGCCACAGGTCGCAGAATGCCGGGCCGAGCAGCCGTCGCAGCGCCGCACAGCGTTGAAACAGCGCCAGCGCCTGCGGCTGGCCGAGCGGCAGCGGCGTTGCCTGCGGATCGTCATAGCCGTTGCCGCAGCTGGACGGCGGCAGCGGCAGGTTCTGCTCCAGCCCGAACAGCATGCCGGCGAGGATGGCGGCGACGGCCAGATAGGGGTTGGCGTCGGCGCCGGCCAGCCGGTACTCGATACGCTGGTTGGCCCGATCGGCGCAGGGCAGGCGCAGCGCCACGGTGCGGTTGTTGTAGCCCCACGAGGCGCGCAGCGGCACATGCATCTCGGGGCGGAAGCGGCGGAACGCGTTGACGTTGGGCGCCAGCAGCGCCATGGAAGCCGGCATCAGCGCCAGCATGCCGGCGAGCACCTGGCGCATGGCGTCGCCGGGGGCATCGTCCTGCATGCTCAGGCGGTTGCGGCCCTGCGCATCCTGCAGGCTGATGTGGAAGTGCAGACCGCTGCCGGCCGTCTGCGCGTCCGGCTTGGCCATAAAGCAGGCATGCTGCCGGTGCTGCTGCGCCACCTGACGCACCAGCCGCTTCAGCGCCAGCAGCCGATCGCAACTGGCCAGCACGTCGGCGCCGTGGCGCAGGTTCAGCTCATACTGGCCGGCTGCCGCTTCGGCCACCACGCCGGTCAGCGGCAGTGCCTGCAGCCTGGCGTGGCGGGCGATATCCTCCAGCAGCGCACCGTGGCACGCCGGCGCATCAACGGCAAAGTTCTGCGATAACAGCGCCTCTTGCTGCCCGGGGCGCTGTTGCGGCGCATGGAGATAAAACTCCAGCTCGGCGGCGATCACCGGGTAATAGCCGAGGCGGTGCAGCCGCTCAAGCAGCTGCGCCAGCACCACGCGCGGCTCCAGCAGGCAGGGCGCGCCGTCCGTTTCTTGCATGGTCAGCAGCAGCTGCGCGCTATGCTGCGGGTCTTTGGCGCAGGGTCGTAGCGTGCCGCACACCGGCAGGCACAGCCTGTCGGGTTCGCCGGCCTGCTGGCCCAGACCGCTGTGCTCCACCACCTGGCCGTTGAGATCCATCGCATACACCGACTGCGGGAAATAGCAGCCCTGCTCCAGGGCGAACAGTTCCGAGACGGCGATGCGTTTGCCGCGGATTTGGGCGTTCAGATCGTGCAGATAGATATCGACGAACTCGGTGTCGGGATAATGGTGCAGATAGTTCTCGACCTCGGCGGCAAACGGCGCTTGCCGCGCCGGTTCCGGCGCGGTTAACAGCGGATGAAAATCGATGATATTAGCGTACATGGCGGCCCCCGGTGCATTGCGGGACGCGCCGGGAAAAGGCGGTGATAACGTGCAGAGATAAATGCATGAGGAGTGCTCTCATCAGGCCATAGTGGCGACATGATGATGTTATCCGGCAGGCGTAAAACCGTCTGTAAAAACGCCGTAACGATTGCGCAGGGGGAGATAAAAATGGCGTAAATAACGGGATAGAGGGGAGTTTATGCGGCGGTGAATACGCGAGGGTTTATAGGGCGATAGTGTAAAAGGAATTGCCGTTCACGTCAGCAGCAGAGGAATACTGCACGTTTACGGCAATGCCTATGAGGCCATCTGCGCAGGGATCCCCCTGCGCTCTGGGGACGCAGGATTATTTCAGGCTGACGCGAATAACATCGTCAGGGGCGGTAGCCTCTTTCTCGCGGCTGGAAGCCTGTTTCACGCTGACGTACAGCGTCTTGCCGTCCGGCGACAGCGCCAGGCTGTTCGGGTGGGTCGGCGTTTTCAGGGTTTCCCGCACCTGGTAGGTTTTGGCGTCAATCACGCTGACGGCACCGGCCTTACGGTGGGTGACGTACACTTCGTTGCGCGCCGGGTTAAACAGCACGGCCAGCGACTCCGGCACGTCGATTTTCTGCAGAATATCGCCGTTGCGGGTATCCACCACCAGCAGCTGCGGCTGTTTGGAGTCGGTGATAAAGGCGCGGTGATTCGCCGTATCCAGGCTGATATTCAGGAAGAAGTGCTCTTTGGATTCATCCAGCTTCTTGCGCGTCAGCACCTTGTTGGCAGCGGTGTCGATGGTGACCAGTTCGCCTTCGCTGTTGGTGACGTACAGGCGCTTGGCGGCGGCGTCCAGCGCCAGGCCGGTGCCGAATTTGCCGGTGTCGGTAATGGTGGTGCGCAGGGTCATATCCTTGCCGTTTACCACCCAGACCACGCTGGACTCGCCCAGACCGGTGATATAGACGGTATCGGTGCTTTCATCCGCCACCAGTTCGCGCGGCGCCAGCGGTTTCACGCCTTCGGCGCGTTTGCGCGCATCCAGCACCAGCCGGCCTTTCACCTCGCCGCTGGCGGCGTCGATGGCGGTGACGGAGCTGTTGACGGTGTTGCCGAAGAACAGCGTGTTGGTTTTGTTATTGATAGCGGCGCCGAACGGCTTGATATCGTTGTGAATAATCTGGGTTATGTCCAGCGTGGTCGGATCCAGGCGATACACCACGCCGCCTTTGTCCAGTTTACGGCTTTGCGAGGTCGCCAGATACAGCGCGTTTGCGCTTTGGCTATACGCCATTTCATAGGCGCCTTTACCGACCGGCTTGCGCAGCAGTTCGGATTCGGCCTGCGCCTGGGACGCGGTGGCAAACAGCATGGTGGTCAGCAGCATCAGAGGGAAAACCGCGCGCCCGCCAAGGCGACGGCCGGTTGTCATTACAGCGTTCATAACATCTCCATATGGTTAAAATTATTATTGCCGCGCAGCGGCCGGAACGGCTCAACATTGGCTTCAAAGGCAGCAACCTGCCGGGCGCGTTGTCGCACGCCGGTTATTATTTGAGAATAATAATCATTATTCATACGAAAGGGGAGCGGTTTATTGCCGACGGGCCGTTGAATGACCGTCTGCGCAGCGCTCAAGGGCGGAGAATCAGCCGGCCGTCGGGGGTTTTGGCGAGGGAAAATTCGTGGGTATATTTACGTCGCTCACGATCGTGATTAAGCGAGACGCCCATCAGCACCGTGTATTTGCCCGCCCGCCATGCGGCCTGCGGGTAGGTGACGCACCGGCCGGGCTGCAGTGCCGGCTGCGGGTGAATGTCAGGTGAGGTCCAGACGATATCCCATTGCTGCGACGTCTGTTGAGAGACGATGATGCCGCGGTTTTGCAGACTATCGTGACGGCTGACGCTGTCGGCAGGTACGGCGAAGCAGGGCTGGTTGTCTTGCAGCGAAACCTGCAGCGGGTAATACCACTGTTTTTCCAGCTGACAGCCGCTTAGAGTAAGTAGACTAAGCAATACCAGGGGGATTTTCCTCATGATAAGCCCATCCTGTTTATATAGTATTTAAAGAATGGTCGTAGCACCCATTCATAGCGCCTTTTTAAGTCAGGCCCTTTTATTCACTGCATATTTGATATTGCCAAACATGAGCCATTTCATGAATGAACCAGTGTTGATCATTAGCATTGGCTATGGAGAAATCTTCTTTGAAATTCTTGGGCGTGAAGTCTATTTCACCGTTCGGTGTTACGGCGGTGTCTTCGTTTTGTCATCCGAAAGGAAAATCGCTTCCGTTATGGACCCTTACCCGTGAATAATCGATGGCACTCTTATATATATAGCGTGATAACGTTATCTCTCTGGTGCTTTTGGTATGGTCAATTATTTTTATTCTTAAAAATAATTGAGGGAACAAAGTCGGATATTTTTAAGGAAGTAGAAATGATTTATGTCGTGTTTTCCGCTGTTATTCTTCCTATTTTCCTACCTTGCCAGCGATTGCCTCGACCAAAGCTTGGGGGGCGTGCGCGGGTCGGGTTAAGCCAATGTGGTGGATCGGTTAACGAGCCGGGAACTCTCCTCTGTTCTTCACGCTACGCGGACATCGAGGAATATGGATGGTGACTAATTGGTGCAATCACAACGCGGTGGATACCGGGCGGCACTCCATGTAGTTTCTATTGGTAATCATCACTACCCGTTCATTTTTTTGCCGGTGACCTATTTTTTGATTTGTTATTAAATGTTAATGACTGCCTGTGAGGTTGGTTAAATATTGTTTTTTGTGCTGGTTATTTGTGCGCTATCTGTTGTTTTGTTTCCATTGGTATCATTTTGATACGTTTTTATTTTCCCTTATCGCTATTTGTCTTTTTTGTTATTAGGTCGTGAAATTTTATCCCTTGCACCGTTTTGTTATATCGGGTAATTATTTGTTCATGGCCAAGAGCCATAGCACTTAATAATAAGAAATACTTATTTCAGACAGGGGTAGTAATGAAAATGATAAAAACGCCAATTATTATTGGCGGCGTCCTGCTGTCGGCGTTATCCGGCGCCGCGCAGGCGGAAATCACCGTGTTGGAGAAAAACCCGCAGAGCAATGTGTTGTTGGCGCCGCTGAGTTTAAAAGTGGGCGGCAGCATTCGGCCGGAATGGATTTTTAATAATGGCCCGGAGCCGGGCTATGATAAAAACGGTCATGACGGCGGCACGCGCTTTCGTTTCAGCGCTGATTACGCCCTGAGCCAGCATACCTCGGCCATCGGCTACTACGAATGGGGTGTGGATCTGGCGCACGCGCTGAGCTGGGACGGGCACTACGACGAAGACGGCAAGCGCGACTATCAGCGCCAGCTGTATGGCGGTTTTAAAGACGATCGCTACGGTACGCTGACCTATGGCCATCAGTACGGCATCTATTATTCCGTGGTCGGAATTAAAAGCGACGTCTGGGATAACGATGGTCACGCCGGCGGCACCGGCATTGGTATTTCCGGCGACTATGACGGCGGTAATAAACCCAAAAACAGCCTGAAATATACCAATGACTTTGGTCCGCTGACGCTGTACGCCAACTATTTGCTGCCGGAAGATGATTTGCATACCGCCAATAACCTCAGCTACCGGCGTTCCGGCGGCGGCGGGCTGGGGTTCGATTATAAAATCGATCCGACGCTGACGCTGAGCGCGGCGTATAGCTACACCGACGCCAAGGTGAAAGATGACCGTTATAACGAGCAGCAATATCACCAGCAGCTGTCAGGGACGGCGCTGACCTGGCAGCCGGACAACTGGTATATCGTCGGTACCGCCAGCTACTATAAAGATTATGTGCCCAGCACCCGCGAGCGCAGCCTGTCGCATTTCTTTGCCGGCGACGGCTACGGACTGGAAGGGTTTGTCGGCTATACCTTTAATATCGACAAGCCGTTCCTGAAATCCGTCCAGCCTTATGTGGCGGCGGACTCGCTGCGGCTGAAAGGGCAGGAGGATTACCACGCCAATCACGTCTATCTGGGGGCAGGCACCACCATCGGCTACGGTCTGTCGGTGTATGTTGAACGCACGCTGGCCAACAGCAGCGACAATGAGCCGGACTCCACCTGGGTGACGGTGTTTTACGACTTCTGACCGCCGGGCGCCGCGATCGCGGCGCCTACATGGCGATGGTGCCGGACGGCATTGGGCCGTCCGCCGCCTTTTCCGCCAGATAGCGCGCCGGCGGCTTGCCGACCGCTTTCCTGAACATGGTGACAAAGCCGCTGGCGCTCTCATAGCCCAGATCCAACGCCACGCTCTGCACGCTGACGCCCTGCGTCAGGCGTTGCAGCGCCAGCATTACGTGCAGCTGACGCCGCCAGTGGCCGAAGCTCATCCCCAACTGCTGCTGCAGCGTGCGGCTCAGCGAGCGTGTGCTCATGCCGATATGCTGCGCCCATTGCGCCTGCGTGCGCTTATTCGCCGGGTCCGCCAGCAATTGATCCATCAGCTGGCGGATACGCGCATCCTGGGAGACCGGCAGATGCAGATTCTCCACCGGCGCCGCCGCCAACTGATCCAACAGCACCGTCGTCAGCCGGCCCTCGGCCCCGTGCTGGTCATACAGCGGGGTAAAGCGGCTGGCAGCCAGCAGCAGTTCGCGCAGCAGCGGTGAAATGGTCAGGGTGCAACTGCTGGCGGGCAGATCGCCGGCGGCGGCCGGGTCGACAAACAGGGCATAACACTCGGTGGTGCCGGTGCCGCGCGCGCTGTGCAGAACATTGCCGGGCATCCATAGCGCACATTGCGGCGGCACCAGCCACAGCCCGTTTTCCACCTCGCAGCGCAGCATGCCGCGCGCGGTATAAATCAGCTGCGCCTTTTGGTGACGATGCGGCTCGACTTCCCAATTTTCGTTAATCGTCGCGCCCTGCACGGCGAACACCGGGCGCGGCACGTTATCAATGTCCAGACAGGCCTTTTTGGTGACAAAAGACATGAGAATGACTCTCATTTTGGCTTAAATGAAAAATAGTATGTCCTGATTGTGCAATGCGGTCTAGCGCCGTTGTCGATAAAGTAAGCGGCAATCCGATAACTGTATTGCAGGAGATGCAAGATGTCCTTTGACGCCGCAACCTTCCCTTATGTCCGCATGTATCGGCCCGCCGGGCAGCCGCGTGACGTCGTCGCCGAATTTGCCGAATTTGGCGCGCTGCTGGCGCGGCGGCAGCCGTTTGTGATTGTGTGTGAACCGCGCTCTGACGAGCAGGGGGAGCCGACTCGCGATGAACGCACACAGGTCGCGCTGTGGAAACGCGAACACCGTGCCGCGCTGAAACAGTATGTAAAAGGCATGGTGATGATCGAGCCGGATAGCGCGCGCCGACTTGCCGCGGGGCCGTTTGCCGAGTACTCCAGCAGGTTCTGGGGATACCCGGTCGAGGTTGTGGCTGATAGCGAACAGGCGCATCGGCTGGCGCAGGCGTGGTTGAATCAATAAGGGGGCTATATGCATCAACGGGCGGTGATTAATCAGCTGCTGGTGTGGATCGAACAGAATCTGGAACAGACGCTGTCTCTGGATGAGATCGCGGCGAAAGCCGGCTATTCCAAATGGCATCTGCAACGGATGTTCAAACGCCAGACCGGCCACGTTCTGGGCACCTACGTGCGGCGTAGAAGACTGAGCGCTGCGGCGCGCGAACTGCGGCTGACGGGCACCAGCGTGGCGATTATTGCGGATAAATACCAGTTTGACTCCCAGCAGACCTTCACCCGCGGTTTCCGTCAGCAGTTCGGTCTGCCGCCGGCCGCTTACCGCCGCAGTGCGGAGTGGCCGGGCTATGGTATGCAGCCGCCGCTGCGTTTGTGTGCGCCGCCGTTGCCGGCGGCGGACTTTGTCGAACTGCCGGCAATGCGGCTGGTGGGGCGGACACAGCGCCGCACGCTGACGTTAAACGAACTGAGCCGGCGGAAAAAAGAGCTGCGCCAGAGCGCCTGGAACGCGCTGCGCTGCCCGCTGTCCGGGCCGCCGGCGGTAGCCTACGGCCTGGCCCGGCTGGACGTCGACAGCCGCCAGCAGGATCGGCAGTGCATGGCGTACACCGTTGCCCTGGACGATGAGCAAACGGCGGGGGAGGTGGTGCGGATTGAACCGGGAGAGTACGTCAGCTTTGTCTACCAGGGACAGGCGGAGGATTTCCAGAGTTTTATCGCCCGCGTCTACGACAGCGTGATGCCGGCGCTGAATGTGGTGCGCCGCCCGGGCAGCGATATTGAGCGTTTTTACCCCGCGCAGGGTGGTTTTTACCATCAGGCCGGCGCGGCGATCCACTGTGAATATCTGATCCCCATTCGACGTTTGCCGGCGCAGGCAACGCGGCGCTGAGCGAGATCAACCGGTGAAAACCGGCGCATGATGCGCCGGCGGTGGAGGTGATGATGTCGCGATCCGAGAGGCGGATCAGGCGACGCGGATGGCGTTCATAAAGATATTTCTGCTGGCGCCGGTGCTTTGATGCACCAGCAGCTTCAGCCCGTCGACCTTGAACTGCATATTGGAGGCATACACCACGTTGGTAATAAACGCTTCATTGCCCCTGACGGTGACGTTTGCTTCCCCTGAGATACCTGTCGTGGTTGAGGTGACATATACCTTCCACATGGCGATAGTGGCTGAAGTATTCGCTCCCAGCGAGAAGATCCAGGTCGGGCTGTCATTGGGCACGTTAACCGATTTGTTTAACCCCAGCAGCTTGCTCTGATTGAAAAGGCGTAAATGGGTTCTGACCTGCGTTTCATCCTTATACGCGCTGATAAACGGCGTATTGCTGTGGCTGGTGGCCGTCATCTCCAGGCGATCCGCCGTGCTGGCCACGCCAAGGCCGCGATAGTTGGAGGTATCGTTGATTGATGTTGCGCTGGCCGCCCGGTACTGGCTGGTGAAGAGGTTATGCCCGATCAGGCCGCCGATATATTCAGGTTCAATGATGCATTTGCCGAAACCTCCGGTGCGAATATTGGCGACTACGTCAAAGTAGCGGGCTTCGGTGGTGGTGCAGGTAATGATTTTTTCCGCCGTGGCCTTCCAACTGCCGTCCTGGTTGCTCAGCGGTTTGCCTGCCGTCCAGGTGCTCTGGCCGTCCAGCGCACTCTGCGTATCGGTGACCAGAATGTAATAGCTGCCCTGATGATAGGAAGGCTCCGTCAGTACCGTGCCGGTGACGACGCCGTCGCTGATGGTGTCGCCGAAGCCGATAACTTTGCCGTTATTTTCCGTATCCGGGTTGTTGGCGCCCAGGTTCATCCAGACCGAGAACTTGCCGTTATAGTCGTAAGTGCCCTTGTAAATGTTGGCGTACTGCGCCCCCGAGAGCAGAATTACTCCGCCATATTTGTTTGAGGCGAACCATTGAATATCAAATGAATGGCACTCCGCGACGGTGGTAAAGCCCGGCACTTTATCACCGGTGCCGATCAGTGCCCCCAGATAGCCGCCGTACCAGCTGCAGCCGGCGAGGTCGTTCATCCCCGTTACCCGCTGGGTGTCTTTATAGCAGCGGTAACCGATAATGAAATTTTTCATGCTGCCGCAGTACAGCCTTGAGGCGGTGATGCCGTTCCCCCAGTTTCTGAACCAGGTCGCTTTATTGGCACCATTGAAGTATTCGACGCGCAGGTCAATGTTGTTTTGACTGCCGGCGGATTGATGGGGGGCGATCGCCGGTGTGGCATCCCACCATTTTTCCGGCAGCGCGGGGAACTGCTCGCCGACAATCAGCGATTGCAGGTGCAGCGCAAAGCCATTGCCGTCAGAGCCTATTAACAGTGTTTTATTAATCAGGTAGTTGCCTTTGCCGACAACTTTTCGGTATTTATTTACGCGAGCATGGTCGATGGCCTTCTGGATAGCATCGCTGTCATCGTGCAGGCCGTCGCCAACGGCGCCGAACATTTCCGGTGATAAGAAATAGCCGGTATTTTCTTCTAGGGTTGTACTCATCATTATCTCTCCGTTATACGTTTTCAGGTGAGCGGAACATCGGCTCGGGATAATGGTATAAACGGATAGCGTTGCCGGCACGGGATGCCTGTTGGGTGACGGCTGGCTAAACAAGGCGGTGATTTCTGAGGGGCGGAACAGCGGCGTGTGAACGGCGTCTGGCGGGGGATGGCGATGCGGGGGCAGGGATTTCGCGGCCGATAGTGATGAAAAAATGCGTGCCGATCGGCGTGAAAATTTCACACTTTTGCTTAAGTGAACATATAATGCGCATCCGGTCGTTGAAGGCCGAAGATAGTTTAGACAAATTACTGCCAGTGCGGCCCACCAAACCAACACGAAGATAAACATGAGCATTCGCGCGTTATTAACCCTGTTTACGGCCCTGGTGGCGTTCAGCCAGACCGCCCTCGCCGTTGTTTACCCTCTGCCGGCCAAAGACAGCCGTCTGGTGGGGGAGAATATCCAGATCCAGGTCCCTGAGGACAGCAAGCTGCCGCTGGAAAGTTTTGCCGCGCAGTACCAGATGGGTCTGAGCAATATGCTGGAAGCCAACCCGGGCGTCGATCCCTTCCTGCCGAAGGCCGGCAGCACGCTGACCATTCCGCAGCAGCTGATTCTGCCGGATACGCCGCGTCAGGGTATTATTATCAACAGCGCGGAAATGCGTCTGTACTACTACCCGAAAGGCACCAACACCGTGGTGGTGCTGCCGATCGGCATCGGTCAGCTGGGTAAGGACACGCCAATGAACTGGGTGACCAGCGTACAGCGCAAGAAGGACGGCCCGACCTGGACGCCGACCGCCAAAATGCGTGAAGAATACGCGGAGCAAGGGGAAATCCTGCCGGCGGTGTTCCCGGCCGGCCCGGATAATCCGATGGGGCTGTATGCGCTGTATATCGGCCGCCTGTACGCCATTCACGGCACCAATGCCAACTTCGGCATCGGCCTGCGCGTCAGCCACGGCTGCGTGCGTCTGCGCGCCGACGATATCAAATACCTGTTCGATAACGTGCCGGTCGGCACGCGCGTGCAGTTTATCAATGAGCCGGTGAAAGCCTCGGTCGAGCCGGACGGCAGCCGCTACCTGGAAGTGCACAACCCGCTTTCCGCCAACGAAGAGCAGCTGAAGTCGAAAGATCCGGTGCCGGTGATGCTGTCGCCGGCGGTTGGCAAGGTGCTGATGGACAGCGGCGTCAACCAAAGCGAAGTCGACGCGGCGATCAAAGCGCGTTCCGGCATGCCGGTGAAAGTGAACTGAGCAGCGTTCGCTGAGTCATACACGATAGAATGCCGGTCGGTGCGAACTGACCGGCATTTTTTTGTGAGAAAAACGACGCCGTCGCTTCTGTGGCCGTACACGGCACCTGTAGCGCCGGGTGGCTCCTTTCATCAATTAAGCCATAAATATCCGGGCTGGCTTGACAGATGAAGGCGAGACTATACCTAATGGCCGTCAGTTTTACGCCGCTATGGAGTTACCCGTTGAATATGAGTCATGATGCCGTCAATGCGCGTTTTGACGTGCCCGGCTATGAGCTGGTGTACAGCGCGCCGGTAGAAACCTGCCTGCAGAATGATGACCTGCGCGACAGCGCCGAAGTCTGGCGGCAGATGTTCGCCCAGGCGCGGCAGCGCATCGATATCGCCCAGTTTTATGTGATGAACCAGCCCGGCAGCCGGCTGGATGCGGTGCTGGCGGAACTGCGCCGCGCCGGCGAGCGCGGGGTGAAAATCCGCCTGCTGCTGGAGCGCAAGGGGCTGCGTAATTCGGCGGCGGATACGCTGGAACAGCTGGCGGCGATCCCGCAGTTGGCGCTGCGCGTGCTGGACTATCAGCCGCTGAGCGGCGGCATTATGCACGCCAAATACCTGCTGGTGGACGGCGAACAGGCGTTTGTCGGCAGCCAGAATTTTGACTGGCGGGCGCTGGAGCATATTCATGAGGTCGGGCTGCGCGTCAGCGATGTCGGTGTGGTGCGCCAGATACAGGCGGTGTTTGAGCAGGACTGGCAGGCGCAGGCGCTGCAGGCGCAGCAGCGGCCGGTGCCGCCGTTGACCTATCAGCCGGCGCCGCCGGCGGACAGTTATTTGCTCGCCAGCCCGCGCGCGTATGTGCCGCCGGGGGTGATCGATACGCAGAGCGAGCTGCCGCGGCTGCTGGCGGCGGCGCAGCGGCGGGTGCGGGTACAGGTGATGGAGTATGCGCCGCTCTCCTTCGGCCCGGGGCGCAGCCGGCCCTATTATGCGGTTATCGACAACGCCCTGCGCGGCGCGGCGGCGCGTGGCGTCCAGGTGGAGCTGATGGTGGCGGACTGGAACACCAAAAAGCCGGAGATCGCTTATCTGAAGAGTCTGGCGCTGCTGCCGAACGTACAGCTGAAAGTGGTGACCATTCCCGCCGCCGGCAGCGGGTTTATTCCCTATGCCCGGGTGATCCACAGCAAAATTATGACCATTGATGAGCGGCTTGCCTGGGTCGGCACCAGCAACTGGAGCGGCGGTTATCTGGATAATTCGCGAAATCTGGAACTGGTGCTGCATAACGATGCGCTGACCGCGCGGCTGGACCAGCTGTATCAGCAACTGTGGGACAGCCCGTATGCGGCGGCGCTGCGTATTGAGGAAGACTACCCGACGCCTCGGCCGGGCGGCTGAGGCATCTGCGGGGAAACAAAGGCCGATGTATCAAGCCGTTGCTCCCCCGCTTTAAGGTTTACCGATCTTTCTTCTTGCCGAAGAGTTTGATCAGCGCGCCGGCAATCAGGCCTACGGCGATGCCGGTCAAAATCCAGTCGATAATGCTCATGTTACTTCTCCGCTATTTCCTTGATCGAATTATATATTCATTCGATATGGAATGCCGCCTCTATCATCTGTTGCCGCTGCCGGGCGGAGTAGTCGAGCAGCGAATTTTTACTGTTGGACTTTTCCACGCTGATGCGCAGCTCGTCCGCCGTCAGAGCCAGCGGTTCCTGCCAGAACGGCGCGATGGCGTGTTCGGTGATGAAGTCGCTCAGGTAATGCTCGGGGCTGCCCGGATGTTGCGGGAACAGCCGCCCGGCCAGTTCTTGCATCAGCCGGCGCTGCTGCGGCTGCTGGCTCTCTGCCAGCAACTGCAGGAACGGCAGCAGCAGGCGGCCGCACACCTGGCCGTGATGGTAGTCGCGCAGTGCGCCTACCTCGCCGGCGATGCCGTGGATCACGCCCAAACCGGCGCTGCTCAGCGTCAGGCCGCCGAGATAGGATGCCTGCATAATGGCTTCGCGCGCATCGTCGCTGCGGTTCAATGCCGGCCAGGCGTCGAGGAACAGGCGTATGCCGCTCAGCGACTGCTCGCGCGTCAGGCTGCTGGCGGTTTTTGACAGATAGGCCTCGAACAGATGGGTGAAAGCGTCAATCGCGCAGTAGGCCAGCACGTGGTCGGGCGCGCCCTGCAGCAGCTGCGGATCGAGGATCGCCGTCTGCGGCACAAAATTGGCGTGGCGCAGCGAGGCCTTAACCTGCTTGACACGGGTATCGGTGATTACCGCGTTTTGGGTGACCTCGCTGCCGGTGCCGGCGGTGGTGGGAATGGCGATCAGCGGCAGGGTGGCGCCGCTGATGGGCGTATCGCCCACCTTTTCCATATAGCGCAGCGTCGGCAGCGGGTGTTCCACCAGCGCTGAGAATGCCTTGGCGGCGTCGATCACGCTGCCGCCGCCGATGGCCACCACCCGCGCCGCCTTGCCGCGCCAGCGTGCGACCCACTGGTCCAGCTCCTGCGGCGAGGCCTCATGGCTGACGATCTCCCGGCCGATCAGCAGCGGATCGAGCTGCGGCGCCAGTGCGGCGTATATCGGGCCATTGAGAAACGAGCGGCAGCTGAACAGCAGCGTGGGCTGCGGATCCTGCTCCAGCAGCGGGATCAACCGCCCGATGGCGCCCTGGCCGAACCAGGTGTGGCGGTTGGCGATGGTGAGGGTCATGCATGGCTCCTTGGCGAACGGCAAAACGCCAGCATAATTCAGCACGGCGGCGTGAACCATGATTTCTTGCCATGCAACAGCTTTATAGCTTTAGTTTTTTAACGTCAAAGCTCATAGTTAATTGGCCCGGTACCTGCGAAGCAGGCTGAACGTGCCTAAGCGCGGGCGCGGGGGCGCGCCTACGGCCCCTGCAATTGCCGTTCATCTCAGTGACAGAGAAATACTGTACGTTTACGGCAATTCTGATTACACATTGCTGACATAGGCCACGTATAAAAATACCTATCCGGCATACATAACTATTTCTGCCTTCAATCGTCATAGCATTAATATCTTAATGAATGCGCCTTTCAGTCGGGCGGGCAAGTTGTGACTGATTTAACACGCCTGCTTTTACCGGCTTGCATTTCAAGCAGTGAGATGCTTTTTATTACTTTCCGGCCGCCCGCTGATTTTCGGGCCGCGCCAGGCGCAGATTGTTAACCTGTTAATACTCGGAGGCGCGGATGGATATTCAGCTTGCCAGACTGACGACGGTGATTGACGCCGTGGCGACCCGCCATTTCTATCCGCACCTGCTGGCCTACCTGGAACGCTTCTTCGCGTTCGATAATGCGCTGGTGTACGCCTTTGAGCAGGATCGGCCGCCGTGCTGCCTGCTGAAGGCGGAAAAAGAGAACAGCGACCGGGTGAACGCGCTCTATCAGCAGGGCGCCTATCTGCAGGATCCGTTTTATCACGCGCTGAACGACGGGCGGCAGGGGGATATCTTCACGCTGCGCCAGTTGGCTCCGCGCGGTTTCTACCACAGCGATTACTACCGCAATTTTTACCGTAAAACCGGCTGGCGCGACGAAGCGGGCATTGTGCTGCAGCTGACGCCGCAGCGCCGGCTGGGGGTGTTTTTCGGTTCTTCACGGCGCACGGTGGCGCTGCGTCAGCCACGGCAGCAAGAGCTGCGCGAAGCGCTGATGCTGGTGCGCAGCGTGGCGCGTCTGCACGGCGATGTGGCGCCGGATGCCGCGCCGTGCGATCGCGGCGCGACGGCGCGCGCGACGCTGACCCCGCGCGAACGTGAAATCGTTGATTTAATTCTGGCCGGCGTCGGCGCCGCGATCCTGCTCGCCGGCATAGCCGGCCGGGAAGCAGCCGTCCTGATGCAGCGAAATGGTCAGCACGTCGTCGCGCCGCCAGTAGATGTGCTGGGTGCCGTTGCCGTGGTGCACGTCCCAGTCAATCACCGCCACCCGGTCAAGGCCGCAGCTCTGTTTGGCGCGTTCGATGGCGATAGGAATATTGGCCAGAAAGCAGAAGCCCATCGACTGTTCCGGCAGGCAGTGGTGGCCCGGCGGCCGCGACAGCGAATAGGCGTTGTCGAGCTCACCGCGCAGCACCGCCTCCAGCGCGCTGCAGGCCAGCCCGGCGGACAGCCTGGCGATTTCGTAGCTGCCGGGGCCGAGCGGCGCTTCCTCACCCAGCAGGCCGCCGCCGTTGTCGCTCAGCTGCTTGAAGCGTTGCAGATAGTGGGGCGGGTGAATACGCTGCAGGTCCTGTTCGTCCGCCAGTTCGGCGCTGCGCAGCTGCAGCTGACGCGACAGGCCGGAGACGTCCATCAGGTTTTTCATCCGCCGTTTGGTTTCCGGCGATTCGGCATGGCTGGCGCCGGCGGGGGGCTGCACCCAGCCGCCGACCGGCAGCGTGGTGGCGTGCAGCCCGGTGCTGTGCCAGAAGCAGCGTTCATCGAAGAAAAAGCCGGTGTTTCTTTTCACGTTGCAGACTCCTTGTTAAAGGGCGCGCGCGACGCGCGGGATGCCAGCGAGATCAGCAGCAGCGACAGCAGGGCGCAGCTCAGTGCGCCGCCGAGCAGCGCGCCGAAGCCGCCGAAAAATTGCAGCAGATAGCCGGCCAGCAGCGGACCGATGGCCATGCCGCCGCCGATGACCAGGTTGATGCCGTTCATCAGTTTGCCGTTGTTATCCAGCCCGGCGACGGCCGCCAGCATAAACGGCAGTACGAAGGTCCAGGTGAATTTGAACAGCACCGCCGCGGCGGCAAAGCGCGCCAGCTGCGGGGTGGCGAACAGCAGCATGATACTGGTCAGCAGCAGCAGGTAGCCGAAGACCATCAGCCGCTGTCGCTGACGATGGTCACCGGTCAGCGCGGCCACGCCGGCGCCGGCGATGCCGAACAGCGTGGCGATGGCCAGCACCTGGCCGCCGTGCACCGCCGACAGCCCGGCGGCGGCGCCGATATTGCCGATAAACGTCCAGACCGCGCTCAGGCTGATATAAAAGCACAGCACTGCCGCCACCGCGCACAGCTTGCGCGCGACCGGGGCGGGGCGGCGGGACGTTGTCGTCTGCGGCGCCGGTCGGTAGCCGTCGGGAAAGGCGGCGATCAGCGGCAGGCAGCACAGCATCAGCGCCGCCAGTAGCAGGTAGACCGCCATCAGGCCGAACTGGGCAAACAGCGGCGGCAGCGCCAGCAGGCCGATCGCCCCCAGCGCCAGCTGGCCCAGCACCCAGCAGGCATAAACCCGGCTGGCGTTGCTGACGCCGGCGGCGCAGGTAATGCAAAGAATCATCAGCGTGCCGCCCGCCAGCGAGGCGATAAAGCGCAGCGCCAGCAGCGGGCCGAAGCCGCTTACCAGCGCCGAGGCCAGATTGCCGAGCAGAAAGACGCCGGCCGCCAGCCAGGCGACCCGACGCCAGTTGATGCGGCTCATCCACCACCAGGCCGGCAGCGTGGCGAGGCTCATCGCCCCCAGCTCGCAGGCGAACAGCCGGCCGATCTGCGCAGGCGTCAGACGCCATTCAGCGGCCAGCTGCGCGGCGATCGCCGGCGCGGTCATCAGCACGCCGGGTGCGATGGCGGCGAAGGCGATAATGGCGATCAGCAGCTTTGGCGGGCAGGGCAGCACCGCCCGCTGGGCAGGCGCGGAAAAGGCATCGCTGGACATAAATATATCCTTATGGCTGGCTATGATTTTATTGCGGCTGACGATAATAACGGCAATGTATTTCGCCAGGCTGGCGGCGGAACCTATTATCCCTGGGCGATAAATCCGCTGGACACCAATTCGGTGCGGTTTACCACTGCGGTTTTAGAAAATATATTGCGCATATGAGTTTTCACCGTGGAGAGCGAAATACCCAGCTTTAAGGCAATGCGTTTATTGCTGGCGCCTTCGCGCACCAGGTTGACAATTTCCTGCTCTTTGGCGGTCAGCAGCTGCGCTTCGCCCTCGGGCAGCAGGTCGCGCGTCGCCAGCTCAATCAGCGGCAGCACCGCGTGCAGCCGGCCGCGTTCCAGCGCGGTAAACGGCGTATCACGGATTAATGACACCCCGGCGACAATGCGCTTGCGTTGGCGAATAAAGATTTCGGTCATATCGCGCATATTATTCGGCAACATAAAATCATGGTAATACTGGCGGTTATTGGCGATGGCCGCCGGCGTCATATTTACCATGGTAATATCGTGCCGATGAAAGTTGGCCGGTTTCATCGGATCAATATGCTGGAAATCTGCCAAATATTGCCGATGCGTATTGGCGGAAATGCCCTGCAAAATATAATGCTCGGGTTTTAACTGGCTGTTGACCAAATAAAACACGCCGGCGGAAACGGGAATAAGATGCGCGATGGTGTTCAGGCAACTGGCAATAAAGGCATCGTTCGCCGCGGGCGCTGATGGTGTCTGCATAATGTCCTGCCCTCCCTTTATCGCCCTTAGCTCGCCGGCGCGACCGCCGGGATCCGGGCACTATTGTGCGTAGTGGGGATCGGTTAATATGTGAACGATAACAGCATAGTTGTCGCAATTATGCAACACAATAAAAACATATTAACAACGTGAGGTGGCTTGCAATAAACTACATAAATAACAATGAGCCAGAGCGGTAATTGTCACGTTTCTAATGCGTGAATCCTGCCTTTTTATTAAAACATTAATAAAGTTTTCCGCCGCTTGTTCTCTGAATTTTCACCCGATTTTCTGCCCTGCGGGCGATCGCATGCGGCGCTGCGCGTGACGCCGCCGCCGCTGACGATGCCGTTTTACCCTCGTCCTTAAGAACGATAGTCAAAAATTTCTTTTGCTTTCTACACTCGAAAATTACGGCTGATGAAAAAGTATACCGGCAATTTTCCGCAGGCCGTTAAGAAGAAAAAATGATGATGCTTCAGGAGCGAAATGGCGATGAAAAGAAAAGTGGTGGCAGTGGCGTTGAGCAGCGTGGTGTCAGGCCTGGCGCATAGCGCGCCGGGCGAACGGCCCAACGTATTGATTATTGTGGCGGACGATATGGGCTATTCCGACATCACGCCGTTTGGCGGCGAAATCCCGACGCCCAATCTGCAGGCGCTGGCAGAGCAGGGCGTACGCATGAGCCAGTTTTATACCTCGCCGATGTCGGCGCCGGCGCGGTCGATGCTGATGACCGGCAACACCAACCAGCAGGCGGGAATGGGCGCCATGTGGTGGTATCAGAACACCATTGCGCGTCCGGGCTATGAAATGCGCTTGACGGATCGGGTTGTTACGCTGCCGGAGCGCTTTCGCGACGCCGGCTACGCCACCATGATGGCGGGGAAATGGCACCTGGGCTACACCGACGGCGCGCGGCCGACCGATCGCGGTTTTGAACGGGCTTTCGCCTTTATGGGCGGCGGAACCAGTCATTTTAACGATGCGAAACCGCTCGGCACCGTCGAGGCGTTTCACACCTTCTATACCCTGAACGGCAAGCGGGTGTCGCTGCCGCAGGATTTCTACTCCAGCGAGGCCTATGCCCGCCAGCTGACGCAGTGGATCGATGACACGCCGCAGGATAAACCGATTTTCGCCTATCTGGCGTTTACCGCGCCGCACGATCCGCTGCAGGCGCCGGATGACTGGATCGCCAGGTTTGACGGCCAATACGATGCCGGCTACCAGGCGATTTATCAGCAGCGCATCAAGCGGCTGAAGGCGCTGGGCATCATTAACGACAATACGCCGCTGCCGTCGCTGGCGCTGGATAAGGCATGGCAGGCGATGACGCCGCAGCAGCAAAAGTATGCGGCGAAAACCATGCAGGTGTATGCGGCGATGATCGCCAATATGGACGCGCAGATCGGCAAGGTGATGCAGACCCTGAAACAGACCGGGCGCGATAAGAACACCATCGTGCTGTTCCTGACCGACAACGGCGCCAACCCGGCGCAGGGCTTCTATTACGGCTCGCAGCCGGACTACTGGCGTCAGTTTGACAACAGTTACGCCAATATCGGCCGCAAGGGGTCGTTTGTGGCTTACGGCCCGCACTGGGCTAACGTCAGCAACGCGCCGTACGCCAATTACCATAAGACCACCAGCGGGCAGGGCGGCATCAATACCGACTTTATTATTGCCGCCCCGCAGCTGCAGCAGCATGGCACCATCGACCGTACGCCGATGGCGATCTATGACATTGCGCCGACGCTGTATGAATTTGCCGGCATCGACGCCGCCAAGCCGCTGAAAAAACAGGCGCCGCTGCCGATGGTCGGCGTCAGTTTCAAACGCTATTTCAGCGGCGAGGCCCAGGCGGCGCCGCGGCTCAACTACGCCGTGGAGCTGCACAATCAGGCGGCCTATGTCGACGGCGACTGGAAGCTGCGCCGGCTGGTGAAAAACGGCCCGCAGGCCGCCAGCGCGCCCTGGGGACTGTTCAATCTGCACGACGATCCGCTGGAAACCCGCGATCTGGCCGCCGAGCACCCGGAGATGGTCAAACGTCTCAGCGCGGCCTATCAGCGCTATGCCCGGCAGGGGATGGTGATTGAAGCAACAGGCAAGATGGTGGACTACCTCGGGGTGGATGCCGACGGCCATTATATCGGTATCGATCCGGCGACCCGCCAGCCGCTGGCGGAGGCGCCATGAATATCGATGCGCTGCGGGCGCGACAAATCCCGGTCAGCGGCGTAGCCCGCGCCGCCGCGCCGTTCCACCTGCTGGTGAAACCGGTCGGCGCCGGCTGCAATCTGGCCTGCCGCTACTGCTACTATCCGCAGCGCGGCGACAGGCCGACGCGGATGGACGATGCGCTGCTGGCGCAGTTTATCCGCCAGTACATCGCCGCCCAGCCGCGTTACAGCCGGGAGATCAACTTTGTCTGGCAGGGGGGCGAGCCGCTGCTGGCGGGCATCGGCTTCTATAAACGGGCGCTGGCGCTGCAGCGCCGCTATGCGCCGCCGGGCGTGGTGATCAGCAACAGTCTGCAGACCAACGGCACGCTGCTGACCGACGCCTGGTGCCGGCTGTTCAGAGAGCATAATTTTATTATCGGCGTCAGCCTGGACGGCGATCGTCAGACGCAGGACGCCCATCGTCCGGACCGGCGCGGCAACAGCAGCTATGACGCTGCGTTGCGCGGTATTGCGCTGCTGCAGCAGCACGGCGTGGCGTTTAACCTGCTGGTGGTGGTGCACGACGGCGTCGCCGACGCCGCCGCGGCGCTGTATGACCAGGTGACGGCGCTGGGGGCGCGTTTTCTGCAGTTTCAGCCGCTGATGCTGGAGGGCGACGCGCCGGCGGGCGGCTATAGCCTCAGCGCGGCCAACTGGGGGCGCTTTATGCGCGATATCTACCGCCGCTGGCGGCAGCGCGGCGACGTGGGGCGGGTGTTTGTGATGAATATTGAGCACGTCTACGCGCAGTATTTCACCCAGGTCAGCCCCGACTGCGTGCATGCGGCGCGCTGCGGCGGCAACCTGGTGATGGAGCAGGACGGCGGCGTCTACGCCTGCGATCACCTGATTGACGAGGCCCACCGGCTGGGGCGCTTTAACGCCGGCGATGAGCTGGCGACGCTGGCGGATGCCGCCCGCGCGCTGCCTTTCGGCCGGCGCAAGAGCGTACGGCGCGAGTGCCAGCGCTGCAGCGTGAAGATGGTGTGCCAGGGCGGCTGCCCGGCGCATCTGGGGCCGGACGGCTATAACCGGCTGTGCGCCGGCTACTACGCCTTTTTCTCCGAGGTGCTGGCCCCGCTGCGGCGCTACCCGCGCGACGCCGGCGGGCTGGCGCTGTGGCGCAGCGCACAGCCTGAGGCATCTCGTCCATAAGGACGATAGTCAGCGTTTTCCTTTCCTCTCTATAGTGCGTTAAGCCAACCTGCAGAGGATATTCCGATGAACCTGTCGTCGCGCCTTTCCGCCCACCTTGAACGAGGCAAGGTGGGCTTTCCCACCACGCTGGCCAGCTCGGTCGGCGTGATTATGGCCAGCCCGGTGATCCTGACCGTAACCAGCGGTTTCGGCATCGGCGGCGATACCTTTGCGTTGGCGATGTTGATCGCTTTTGTGATGATGCAGGCGCAGCTCACCACCTTTGCCGAAGCGGCGGCGATCCTGCCGACCACCGGTTCGGTCTACGACTACATTTCCTGCGGCATGGGGCGCTTCTTCGCCATTACCGGCGCGCTGTCCGCCTATCTGATCGTGCATATCTTCGCCGGTACGGCGGAAACCATTCTGGCCGGCATCATGGCGCTGGTGAATTTTGAACATCTCAACACCCTGGCGACCAGCCATAACGCCTCATGGATGGTCGGCGTCGGGCTGGTGGTGATTTTCGGCCTGCTGAACGCGTTCGGCATTGAGGCGTTCGGCAAGGCGGAAATCGTACTGACCTTCGGCATGTGGAGCACGCTGGTGATTTTCGGCATCGCCGGCCTGCTGTCGCCGCCGGCGGTGGCGCTGCCCGGCTGGTTCGGCAGCGCGCTGGACGTCAGCGATCCCTTTGCGGTGTTCAGCCTGGTGGGGATGGCGATGTTTATGTTCGTCGGCTGCGAACTGGTGACGCCGATGGCGCCGGAGATCAAACGCTCGGCCTGGGTGATCCCGCGCGCCATGGCGCTGGGACTGTGCGGCGTCGCCGCCTGTATGGCGCTGTACGGCGCGGCGCTCAGCCATCAGGTGGAGAACGTGGTGGTCGACGCCGAGCATCATGTGCGCCTGCTGGATACGCCGATGGCGATCCCGGCGTTCGCCGGCCAGGTGATGGGCGAATTCGGCAAATACTGGCTGGGCGTCGGCCTGCTGCTGGCCGGCGCGGCGACCATCAATACGCTGATGGCCGCGGTGCCGCGCATTCTGTACGGCATGGTGCTGGACGGCGCGCTGCCGAAGGCGTTCGCCTACCTGCATCCGCGTTTTAAAACGCCGGTGGTCGGCATTGCCGTGGCGGTGCTGATCCCCTGCGTGCACGCCTTCGCCATTCAGGGCGATCTGGAGCGCATTATCCCGATGGTGCTGGCGGCGGTGTGCGCCTGGGGCGTGGCCTACCTGCTGGTGACGCTGTCGGTGGTGCTGCTGCGCATCCGCCGGCCGGATCTGCCGCGCGCCTATAAATCGCCGCTGTTTCCGCTGCCGCAGATTGTGTCCAGCATTGGCATCGTGCTGGCGATTATCTATATCGCGCCGCCGGGCATGCCGCGCAGCGCGGTGTATATCCCGTTCGGCATCATGATCGGCCTGACCGCCGTGTACGCCCTGTTCTGGACGCTGTGCGTGCAGCGGGTCAACCCGTTCAAGCCGGTGCCGGTGGAGCTGGTGCTGATGCAGGCGCTGGATAAGTCGGAACGCGAGGAGGTGCAGTTTGATCGCCTTACCTCCCTCGGTTAACCGCGTCTGGCAGCGTGAACCGGCCGGCTACCGCGCCGGCAGCGCGCTCGACCGGCTGCAGGCGGATCTGCGTCCCTATGCCTGCGAGCGGCTGTCCGCCGGCCGTCTATGCCTGACGCTGCCGCAGGGGCCGCAGCTTGAGATCAGCGAACGGCCGCAGGCGCTGTTTCTGGCGTATATCGTCAGCCACCGTTTTTCCCTGAGCGGCCTCACTGCGCTGACGGGCAGCGCCCGGCTGACGGTGCGCGGCACCGGCTGGTGGCGGCGACGCGGCGTACGCTATTGCACGGCGGGCGATGAGGCCGCCGCCCGGCAGCTTACGGGCTGGCTGGCGCGCTATCCGCAAATCGGCGCGACGCTGGCGCGGCTGGATTTCCGCCATGCCCAGCTGACGCTGGCGGCGGGGCGCTGGCAGTTCAGCATCGAACATTTCGCCGCCTGTGAGGTGGTCAGCCGCCTGCCGCCGGGCCGGCGCTATTTACGCCTGACCGCGGCGCAGCGCTGTCTGCTGCTCAGCGCGTGTCTGATGGTGGCGCAACTGATGGAGAAAATCGATGACTAGAACGGTGGTGATTACCGGCGGCGGTACCGGCATCGGCGCTGCCTGCGCCCGGCAACTGGCCGGGCAGGGCGATCGGGTGTTTATTGTCGGCCGCCGCGCCGCACCGCTGCAGGCGCTGGCGGCGGAGATTGGCGCCACGGCGCTGGTGGGCGACGCCGCCTGCGGCGACAGCTGGCGTGACACGCTGCTGCCGCAGATTATGCGCCAGGGCGGGCGTATCGACTGCCTGATCGGCAGCGCCGGCGGAATGGGATTAGGCGCGCTGGGCGAGATGACGGACGCCGCATGGCGGCAGGCGCTGGACAGCAACCTCAACAGCGCCTTCGCCAGCGCGCGCGCCTGCCTGCCGGAGCTGGTGAAAAGCGGCGGCAGCCTGCTGCTGGTGGCGTCGATAGCCTCGCTGGCCGCCGGGCCGGAGGCGTGCGGCTACGTGACCGCCAAGCATGCGCTGATCGGCCTGATGCGCTCCGTGGCGCGCGATTACGGCCCGCTCGGGGTGCGCGCCAACGCAATTTGCCCCGGCTGGGTGACCACGCCGATGGCCGATGAAGAGATGCGGCCGCTGATGGCGGCGCACGGCTGGACGCTGGATCAGGCTTACCGTCAGGTATGCCGCGACGTGCCGCTGCGGCGGCCGGCCAGCGCCGAAGAGATCGCCGAAGCGTGCTGTTTTCTCTGCTCGCCGCAGGCGTCGATCATTACCGGCGCCACGCTGGTGGCCGACGGCGGCGCCGGCGTGGTGGATGTGCCTACTCTGGCTTTTACTTCCCTATAAGGAGCGACAAATGCATTCAGAAGCGGTGTTTATTCAGGTTGGCGCACTGGCGGAGGGCTTTGCCCCCGACAGTCATACCCTGCAGGCGCAGGACGATTTGGCCGGGCAGACGCTGAGCCTGTACTTTGCCGACGGCGAGCGTCTCGACGTCGGCTTTGTCGATGGACAGACGCTGCACTGGCGCGGGCAGCCGGCGGATTATCGCGCCACCGCGCTGCGCCCCGGCGTGCTGTTTATCGACTTCCTCGACCCGCAGCGCGCCAACGCCAGCATTACGCTGGTATGTAATCGGGCGCTGGGCAATTTCACTGCGGTGTACGGCCAACTACCGGATGAGGCGCAGACGCGCCTGGACGCTTTCAGCCGGGTGGAGCAGGGGCTGCCGCTGACCGCGGTGGCGGCCGAGTTTCGCTTCGGCCGGCTGGCGGATGACGATGCGCCGCTGCCGGCGTTTACCGACGAGCCGATCGGCATGCGCAATATGTATACCTACAGCCCCACCGAGCGCTATGAGCATATCTACCTGAACGACAATTTCTACGCCTGGCAATGTCTGGACGGGGTGGAGAAAGGGCTGGCGGACGTTGACCGCTGCCACTACGTCAAGGTGGCAGAGCAGCTGTATCTGTTTGTCTGGCGCGAAAAGATCATTCCGACCCTCGGCGTGGTGATGATCGATCTGCAGGGGCTGCGTACCGACGGCAAGATCCTCGGCTATCAGGGCAGCGACTTCAGCGCGCTGAGTAATTTTGCCGTCGGCGCGCATGCGCAGGTGCTCAATACCACCCGCCATCCGCGGAGCGGGGCATGACCTTCGCCGCGGATGCGTTCCGCGGGCAGGTGGTGCTGGTGACCGGCGGTGCGCAGGGCATCGGGCTGGCGATCGCCGGTGCCTTTGCCCGGCTGGGGGCCACGCTGGTGGTGGCCGATCTCCAGCATGATAAGGCGCGGCAGGCGGCGGAACAGCTGACAGAGCAGGGTGGGTCGGCGCAGGCGCTGGCGTGCGATCTGGCCGACGAGGCGCAGATCGCCGCGCTGGTGGCGCAGGTAACGCAGCGCTGCCGCCGGCTGGACGTGGTGGTGCATAACGCCGCCTATTTCCCGCTGACGCCGTTTGCCGAGATTGACCGCGCGCTGCTGCAGCGCACCCTCAGCGTCAACCTGATGGCGCCGTTCCATCTGGCGCAGGCGGCGCTGCCGTGGATGCGCCGCCAGGGCGGCGGGCGCATTCTGGTGACCTCATCGGTGACCGGGCCGAAGGTGGCCTATCCCGGGCTGGCGCACTATGCCGCCTCCAAAGCCGGGGTGAACGGCTTTATCCGCGCCGCCGCGCTGGAGCTGGCGCCTTACGGCATTACGGTCAACGGCGTGGAGCCGGGCATGATCCGCACGCCGGCGATGGCGAACCTGGGGGATGACGCCTTCAATCAGGCGATTGGCGGCGCGGTGCCGCTTGGCCGGCTGGGGGAGCCGGAAGATATCGCCGCAGCGATGGTGTTTCTGGCTTCTGCGGCGGCGGGGTATATCACCGGCCAGACGCTGGTGGTGGACGGCGGCGCGCTGCTGCCGGAGGCCCGGCCCGCCGCGTCCTGAGGGCCGTCACTTTTTGGCGGGATGCGCGACCAGGTTGGCGGGCTGCTGCTCGCCCAGGGTGATCAGCTCATCCAGCAGCGCCATCAACTGCTGCATTTTCTCCGGCGAGAACGCCGCCTCAATCTCACGGTAGCCCTGTTCAACCTGATGGCGCGCCACCTCATACAGCTCCTGGCCTTGCTGGGTCAGTGAGACATACAGCTTGCGCTGATCGTTAATCGGCTTCAGGCGGAAAATCAGCTTATCCCGCTCCATGCGCGACAGAATGCCGGTCAGGCTGGGGCGCAGAATGCAGGTCTGCGCCGCCAGCTCATGGAATTCGATCGAACGCTGGTCGGCCAGCACGCGGATGATGCGCCACTGCTGTTCGGTCAGGTTGTGGCTTTTCAGGATCGGGCGGAAAAAGCCCATCGCGGTTTCGCGCGCCTGCAACAGGGCAATGGTGAGGGATTCATGCATATGTCGGGCCTTTGCTATCAAAGTGTTGGCGCATCCGGCGTTCAGGCGCCGGCCGTTCGATTTTTATTAATAACTTAATAGTAGCCATATTTGGCGTCGTGGATAAAGGGAAAATGTGTCTCAGCGTGAAAAATAGGGCTTAAAAAGGCTAATTATTTGAAATATCAACAATATGTTTTGGGGTTGTGAATATTTTGTTATCACGATCACAAATCAAATTAACGGCGTTGCGTAAATGCTGAGCAGCGGTTAAAAGTAATCATTAATATATTAACGAATGCCGGATGTCCTGATTTGTGACAATAGGAGTTTGCATGAAAGGAACCGTATTTTCGGTGGCGCTTAACCACCGCAGCCAGATGGACGCCTGGGACCGCGCGTTCCATGACGCGCCCTACAAGACCCCGCCGAAGACCCCAGTATGGTTTATCAAACCGCGTAACACCTACCTGAGCCACGGCGGTCAGATCCCGCTGCCGGCGGCAGAAAAAGTTTACAGCGGCGGCACGCTGGCGCTGGTGATCGGCGATACCGCCCGCCAGGTGCCGGCGTCGCAGGCGGCGGCGTATATCGCCGGCTATGCGCTGGCCAACGACGTCAGCCTGGCGGAGAGCAGCTTTTACCGCCCGGCGATCAAGGCCAAGTGTCGCGACGGCTTCTGCCCGCTGGGCGAGATGGCGCAGCTGGATAACATCGACCGGCTGCAGATTGTCACCGAGATCAACGGCGTGGAGCAGGATCGCTGGTCAACGGCGGATCTGGTGCGTTCCGGCGGCGAGCTGCTGGCCGCCATCAGCGAGTTTATTACGCTGCAGCCGGGGGATGTGCTGCTGATCGGCACGCCGCATCAGCGGGTGGCGATTAACCCGGGCGACGAGGTGACGATCCGCGCCGCCGGCCTGCCGGCACTCAGCAACGTTGCGGTTTTGGAAGGAGAGCAAGCATGAAGCACGCGCGCATTCGCCATCACGGCCAGATGTTTAACGTCAGCGTTGACGAGCAGCTGCGGGTCACGCTGCCGGACGGCACGCAACTGAATGAAACCGACGTCGAATGGCTGCCGCCGGCACAGGGCACGGTGTTCGCGCTGGGGCTGAACTACGCCGACCACGCCAGCGAACTGGAATTTAAAGCGCCGGAAGAGCCGCTGGTGTTTCTGAAGGCGGCCAATACCCTGACCGGCCACCGCCAGGTGTCGGTGCGTCCGGCCGGGGTGGAGTACATGCACTATGAGGCCGAGCTGGTGGCGGTGATCGGCAAAACCGCCCGTCACGTCAGCCGCGAGCAGGCGATGGAGTACGTCGCCGGCTACACCCTGTGCAACGACTACGCCATCCGCGACTACCTGGAAAACTACTACCGGCCGAACCTGCGGGTGAAAAGCCGCGACGGCCTGACGCCGATCGGCCCGTATATCGTCGACCGCGACGATATCGGCGATCCGCACCGCCTGCAGCTCAGCACCTATATCAACGGCGAGCTGCGCCAGCGCGGCACCACCGCCGACATGATTTTCGATATTCCGTATCTCATCAGCTATCTCAGTGAATTTATGACGCTGCAGCCGGGCGACATGATCGCCACCGGCACGCCGAAAGGGCTGGCCGACGTGCAGCCGGGGGACGAAGTGGTGGTGGAGATTGAAGGCATCGGCCGCCTGGTCAACCACATTATCAGCGAACACGATTATCAGGAGAGCCTGCGATGAAAACCATCAACCACTGGATCGACGGCAAAAACGTGACCAGCAGCGAGTACTTCACCACCACCAATCCGGCCAACGGCGAGGTGCTGGCGGAGGTGGCCTCCGGCGGGCAGGCGGAGATCGATATGGCGGTGGCGGCGGCCAAGGCGGCGTTCCCGAAATGGGCCAATACGCCGATGAAGGAGCGTGCGCGCCTGATGCGCCGGCTGGGCGAGCTGATCGATGAAAACGTGCCGCAGATCGCCGAGATGGAAACCGCCGATACCGGCCTGCCGATCCACCAGACCAAAAACGTGCTGATCCCGCGCGCCTCGCACAACTTCGAGTTCTTTGCCGAGGTGTGCCAGCAGATGAACGGCAAAACCTACCCGGTGGACGACAAGATGCTCAACTACACCCTGGTGCAGCCGGTCGGGGTGTGCGCGCTGGTGTCGCCGTGGAACGTGCCGTTTATGACCGCCACCTGGAAGACCGCCCCTTGCCTGGCGCTGGGCAATACCGCGGTGCTGAAAATGTCCGAACTGTCGCCGCTGTCCGCCGACCGTCTGGGGGAGCTGGCGTTGGAGGCCGGCATTCCGGCCGGGGTGCTGAACGTGGTGCAGGGCTACGGCGCCACCGCCGGCGATGCGCTGGTGCGCCATCCGGACGTGCGTGCGGTCTCCTTTACCGGCGGCACCGCCACCGGCCGCCGCATTATGCAGAGCGCCGGGCTGAAGAAATATTCGATGGAACTGGGCGGCAAGTCGCCGGTGCTGGTGTTTGAGGATGCCGATATCGAACGCGCGCTGGACGCCGCGCTGTTCACCATCTTCTCGATCAACGGCGAACGCTGCACCGCCGGCTCGCGCATTTTCATTCAGGAAAGCATTTATCCGGAATTCGTCAAACGTTTCGCCGAACGCGCCAACCGCCTGCGGGTGGGCGACCCGACCGATCCGCAGACCCAGGTCGGCGCGTTAATCAGCCAGCAGCACTGGGAGAAGGTGTCCGGCTATATCCGTCTGGGCGTGGAAGAGGGCGCCTCGCTGCTGGCCGGCGGGCCGGATAAGCCGCAGGGGCTGGAGTACGGCAACTTCCTGCGGCCGACGGTGCTGGCGGATGTCGATAACCGCATGCGCGTGGCGCAGGAGGAGATTTTCGGACCGGTGGCCTGCCTGCTGCCGTTCAAGTCAGAAGAAGACGGCCTGCGGATGGCCAACGATGTGGAATACGGTTTGGCGTCCTATATCTGGACCCAGGATGTGAGCAAGGTGATGCGCCTGGCGCGCAATATCGAAGCCGGCATGGTGTTCGTCAATACGCAGAACGTGCGCGATCTGCGCCAGCCGTTCGGCGGGGTGAAGGCCTCCGGCACCGGCCGCGAAGGCGGTGAGTACAGCTTTGAAGTGTTCGCCGAGATGAAGAACGTCTGCATCTCAATGGGCGACCATCCGATCCCACGCTGGGGCGTTTAAGCCTCATGTTTTTGAATTAAAAACAGGACTATACCCAATCGCTTTCGGATTGCCGCGGCCCCGTGAGGGGGAAGCCCATGGATGGGCCGCACAGCCGCAGGCAGCCAACAACGCGGCAATTCGAAAGATGAAGGGGATAGGAGGACTTATGGGTAAGTTAGCGTTAGCCGCAAAGATTACGCATGTGCCGTCGATGTATCTGTCTGAACTGCCGGGAAAAAACCACGGCTGCCGCCAGGGGGCGATCGACGGCCACAGGGAGATCGGCGCGCGCTGCCGAGAAATGGGCGTCGACACCATTATCGTGTTCGATACCCACTGGCTGGTGAACAGCGCCTACCACATCAACTGCAGCGACCATTTCGCCGGCGTCTACACCAGTAACGAACTGCCGCACTTTATCCGCGATATGAGCTACGAGTACGACGGCAATCCGCAGCTGGGGCAGATGATCGCCGATGAGGCCTGCAAGCTCGGCGTACGCGCCAAGGCGCACGATATTCCCAGCCTGAAGCTGGAGTATGGCACGCTGGTGCCGATGCGCTATATGAACAGCGATCGCCACTTTAAAGTGGTGTCGATCTCCGCCTTCTGCACCGTGCACGACTTCGCCGACAGCCGCCGGCTGGGGGAAGCGATCAAAACCGCGATCGAAAACTATGACGGCACCGTGGCGGTGCTCGCCAGCGGCTCGCTGTCGCACCGTTTTATCGACGACCAGCGCGCCGAAGAGGGCATGAACAGCTACACCCGCCAGTTTGACCAGCAGATGGACGAGCGGGTGGTGAAACTGTGGGCCGAGGGGCGCTTCCGCGAGTTCTGCGAAATGCTGCCGGAGTACGCCGATTACTGCTACGGCGAGGGCAATATGCACGACACCGTGATGCTGCTGGGACTGCTCGGCTGGGACAAGTATGACGGCAAGGTGGAGTTTATCACCCCGCTGTTCGCCAGTTCCGGCACCGGGCAGGTCAACGCCGTGTTCCCGCTTCCCGCTGAAGTCTGAGGTAAAGCCATGCCCCATTTTTACGCTGAATGTACCGACAATATCCGCGAGCAGGCGCAGCTGCCCGCGCTGTTCGCCAAGGTGAATCAGGCGCTGGCGGACACCGGCATCTTTCCGCTCGGCGGCGTGCGCAGCCGCGCCATCTGGCTGGACACCTGGCAGATGGCCGACGGCAAGCAGGATTACGCCTTTGTGCATATGACGCTGAAAATCGGCCACGGCCGCAGCCTGGAGAGCCGGCAGCAGGTGGGCGAGATGCTGTTTGCGCTGATTAAAGAACACTTTGCCGCGCTGACGGCCAGCCGCTACCTGGCGCTCTCTTTCACCATGGAAGAGCTGGACCCGGTGCTGAATTACAAACAGAACAATGTTCACGCGCTGTTCCGTCAATCCTGAGAGGTGGTAAATGCTGGATAAAAACCTGTTGAGCCGTGCGGTACAACGCTTGCATCAGGCGGAGCAAAACCGAGAGCAGATCCGCGCGCTGTCGATCGATCATCCGGAGATCACCATTGAGGACGCCTACGCCATTCAGCGCCAGTGGGTGGAACTGAAGATCGCCGAAGGGCGGACGCTGAAAGGGCACAAGATTGGCCTGACCTCGCGCGCCATGCAGGTCAGCTCGCAGATCACCGAGCCGGACTACGGCGCATTGCTGGATGATATGTTCTTCAACGAAGGCAGCGATATTCCCGTCGACCGCTTTATCGTGCCGCGGGTCGAGGTGGAGCTGGCGTTTGTACTGGCCAAACCGCTGCGCGGGCCGAACTGCACGCTGTTTGACGTGTATAACGCCACCGACTACGTGATTCCGGCGCTGGAGATTATCGACGCGCGCTGCCACAACGTCGACCCGGAAACCCAGCGCCCGCGCAAGGTGTTCGACACCATTTCCGATAACGCCGCCAACGCCGGCGTGGTGATGGGCGGCCGGCCGATCAAGCCGGATGCGCTGGATCTGCGCTGGATAAGCGCACTGCTGTATCGCAACGGGGTGATTGAAGAGTCCGGCGTCGCCGCCGCGGTACTGAACCACCCGGCCAACGGCGTGGCCTGGCTGGCGAATAAACTGTTTCCGCACGACGTCGAGCTGGAGGCCGGGCAGATTATTCTCGGCGGCTCGTTTACCCGCCCGGTGGCGGCGCGGCGCGGCGATACCTTCCACGTGGATTACGGCCCGATGGGCTGCATCAGCTGCCGCTTTGTGTAACGGCGGCCAGGGGAGAACGCGATGCTTATCAATACCTTCAAACAGGCGCTGCAGGAAAAGCGCCCGCAGATCGGCCTGTGGCTCGGCCTGTGCAGCAGCTACAGCGCCGAGCTGCTGGCCGGAGCCGGTTTCGACTGGCTGCTGATCGACGGCGAACATGCGCCCAACAACGTGCAGACGGTGCTCGGCCAGCTGCAGGCGACGGCGCCGTACCCGAGTCATCCGGTGGTGCGCCCGCCGTGGAACGATCCGGTGGTGATCAAACAGCTGCTTGACGTGGGGGCGCAGACGCTGCTGATCCCGATGATCCAGAACGCCGAACAGGCGCGCGCGGCGGTGCGCGCCACGCGCTATCCTCCGCACGGTATACGCGGCGTCGGCAGCGCGCTGGCGCGGGCCTCACGCTGGAACCGGGTGCCGAACTACCTGCATGACGCCGATGCGCAAATGTGCGTGCTGGTGCAGATTGAAACCCGCGAGGCGGTCAGCAATCTGGACGATATTTTGCAGGTCGACGGAGTGGACGGGGTGTTTATCGGCCCGGCGGATCTGAGCGCCGATATGGGCTTTGCCGGCAACCCGCAGCACCCGGAGGTGCAGCAGACCATCGATGACGCCATCGCGCGCATCCGCGCCGCCGGTAAAGCGCCGGGTATTCTGATGGCGCAGGCGGATCTGGCGCGCCACTATCTGGCGTGCGGCGCGCTGTTTGTGGCGGTGGGCGTCGATACCACCCTGCTGGCGCGGGCGGCGGAGAAACTGGCCGCCGAGTTTAAAGCGGGAACGGCGCAGGGCGATGCCCCGGGCGTCTATTAATCGGAGCCATCATGAACCAGGTCGATTCGCAGCCGCATAAAGCGCAGAGCGCCGCCGAGCAGTCGGTGATTAACAAGCTGTTTCGGCGTCTGATCGTGTTTCTGTTTATTCTGTTTGTCTTCTCGTTTCTCGACCGTATCAACATCGGCTTCGCCGGCCTGACCATGGGGCAGGATCTGGGCCTCAGTTCCACCATGTTCGGCCTGGCGGCGACGCTGTTTTACGTCACCTATGTGATTTTCGGCATTCCCAGCAACATCATGCTAAGCATCGTCGGCGCGCGGCGCTGGATCGCCACCATTATGGTGCTGTGGGGCATCGCCTCCACCTGTACGCTGTTCGCCACCGGGCCGACCAGCCTGTATGTGCTGCGCATGATCGTCGGCATTACCGAAGCCGGCTTTCTGCCGGGGATCCTGGTGTACCTCACCTACTGGTTCCCGGCCTATTACCGCGCCCGCGCCAACGCGCTGTTTATGATCGCCATGCCGGTCACCATGGCGATCGGCTCGCTGGTGTCCGGCTATATTCTGGCGCTGGACGGCGTGCTGAACCTGAAGGGCTGGCAGTGGCTGTTCCTGCTGGAAGGCATTCCGTCGGTGCTGCTGGGCGTGGTGGTGTGGTTCTATCTAGACGATACCCCGGCCAAGGCCAATTGGCTGAGCGCCGAGGAGAAAAGCAGCCTGCAGGCGATGATGGAGGCCGACAAACGGCAGCAGACGGCCGCCGCCGCGCCGCGGCAGACATCGTCGCGTAGCCTGTGGCGCGAGGTGTTCACGCCGATCGTGCTGATGTATACGCTGGCCTACTTCTGCCTGACCAACACCCTGAGCGCGATCAATATCTGGACGCCGCAGATCCTGCAAAGCTTTAACCAGAACAGCAGCAATATCGTCATCGGTATTCTGGCGGCGATCCCGCAGATCTGCACCATCGCCGGCATGGTGTGGTGGAGTAAACGATCGGATCGGCTGCAGGAGCGCAAGCGGCATACCGCCTTGCCGTATCTGTTTGCCGCCGCCGGCTGGCTGCTGGCGTCGGCCACGCATCATAGCCTGATCCAGCTGCTGGGGATCATTATGGCGTCGGTCGGTTCGTTTACCGCGATGGCCATTTTCTGGACCACGCCGGATCGCGCCATCAGTCTGGAAGCGCGCGCGGTGGGGATCGCGCTGATCAACGCCACCGGCAATATCGGCTCGGCGGTCAGCCCGTTGCTGATCGGCTGGCTGAAGGATCTGACCGGCAGCTTCAACTCCGGGCTGTATTTCGTCGCCGGGCTGTTGGTGATAGGCGCACTGCTGGTGTGGCGCATTCCGATGAACGCCGCGCAGCGGCGCAGCGCCGTCAATCATGACAAGATCACCGGGGACGAGCTTGCCCCCTGACGACACAGGAGAAGGACGTGCAGAAAAGTACCGGCTTTATCGCCAACATCGATATCTGTAAAGAGTACGATGCGCGTTACGCCGCGGACGATGTGCATTATGAAACCTTTGCCGGGCTGGCGGCGTTTTTCGGCCGCGATATGCAGGTGCACTGGCATGACTGCTTTTTCCAGCTGCACTTTCTGGAGACCGGCAAGATCGAGCTGCAGCTGGACGACCAGCACTATTCGGTGCAGGCGCCGCTGTTTATCCTGACGCCGCCGTCGGTGCCCCACGCCTTTTTCACCGAGCCGGACAGCGACGGCCATGTGCTGACGGTGCGTCAGGAGCTGATCTGGCTGCTGCTGGAGCGGCTGTACCCCGGCAGCAATCTGGCGCTGGATATGCCCGGCATCTGCATGTCGCTGGCGAGCGCGCCGCAGGAGCTGGCGGCGCTCAGTCACTACTGGGCGCTGATCCGCCGCGAGTTTTCCGCCGGGCTGGCGGGGCGCGAACAGACGCTGACGCTGCTGGCGCAGGCGGTGTTCACCCTGTTGCTGCGCAATACCGCGCTGGAGGATTCGGCGGCCACCGGCGTGCGCGGCGAGCTGAAGCTGTTCCAGCGTTTCAACAAGATGGTGGACGAACGCTTCCGCGAGCATCTGCCGGTGCCGGAATATGCCCAGGCGCTGGGGGTGACCGAATCGCGGCTCAATGATCTGTGCCGGCGCTTCGCCAACCGCTCGCCGAAACGGTTGATTTTCGACCGGCTGCTGCGCGAGGCCAAGCGCCTGCTGCTGTTCAGCGCCTGCACGGTGCATGAGACCGCCTACAGCCTGGGATTCAAGGACCCGGCCTACTTCGCCCGCTTTTTCAACCGGCTGGAAGGCTGCTCGCCGAGCCGCTATCGCGCCGCGCAACACGCCCTGTCATAACGGCGGAATACCGCCTGGATCACAGTTTGCCGCGAAAGCGGCACTCCCCTCTGAAAAGTACCGACGATTGCCGCAAAAGTCTCTTCTCGAAACCGGCGTTGGGGTCTTCAATTAAGCAACCAAAAGAAAACATTATTTTAACAATATGCCGCACTGCGGCCGTGAAAATACCGATTACGAGGGGCACCCGATGAAACCAGAAGACTTCCGCGCTGACAATAAACGCCCGTTCACCGGCGCTGAATACCTGAAAAGCCTGCAGGACGGCCGTGAAATCTATATTTACGGCGAGCGGGTCAAGGATATCACCACCCATCCGGCGTTCCGCAACGCCGCCGCGTCCGTCGGCCAGCTGTATGACGCGCTGCACGATCCGGCCAGCCATGACCGCCTGTGCTGGGGCACCGACACCGGTAACGGCGGCTATACCCATAAGTTTTTCCGCTATGCCCGCAGCCCGGAAGAGATGCGCCAGCAGCGCGACGCCATCGCCGACTGGTCGCGTCAGAGCTACGGCTGGATGGGACGCACCCCGGACTATAAGGCGGCGTTCGGCTGTGCGCTGGGGGCCTATCCCGAGTTTTACGGCCAGTTCGCCGACAATGCCCGCAACTGGTATCAGCGGATTCAGGAAACCGGCCTGTACTTCAACCACGCCATCGTCAACCCGCCGATCGACCGTCATAAGCCGGTCAACGAGGTGAAAGACGTGTTTATCAAGGTAGAGAAAGAGACCGACGCCGGCATCATCGTCAGCGGCGCCAAGGTGGTTGCCACCAACTCGGCGCTGACCCACTACAACTTTATCGGCTTCGGCTCGGCGCAGGTGATGGGCGATAACCCGGACTTCGCGCTGATGTTCGTCGCGCCGATGGACGCCGAAGGGGTGAAGCTGATTTCCCGCGCCTCGTATGAGCTGGCCGCCGGCGCCACCGGATCGCCGTTCGATTACCCGCTCTCCAGTCGCTTTGACGAAAACGATGCTATTCTGGTGATGGACCATGTGCTGATCCCGTGGGAGAACGTACTGATTTACCGCGATTTCGACCGCTGTCGCCGCTGGAGCACCCAGGGCGGGTTTGCCCGTCTGTTCCCGCTGCAGGCCTGCGTGCGTCTGGCGGTGAAGATGGACTTTATCACCGCGTTGCTGCAAAAGAGCCTGGGCTGCACCGGCGTGTTGGAGTTCCGCGGCGTGCAGGCCGATCTGGGAGAAGTGGTGGCCTGGCGCAACCTGTTCTGGTCGCTGAGCGACGCGATGTGCGCCGAAGCCACCCAGTGGGAGAACGGCGCCTATCTGCCGGATTCCGCCGCGCTGCAGACTTACCGCGTGATGGCGCCGATGGCCTACACCAAGGTGAAGCATATTATCGAAAAGAACGTGACCAGCGGCCTGATTTACCTGCCGTCCAGCGTTCGTGATATGAACAACCCGGCGATCGACAAGTACCTGGCGCAGTACGTGCGCGGATCCAACGGCATGGATCATGTGGAACGCATCAAGATCCTGAAGCTGATGTGGGATGCGATCGGCAGCGAATTCGGCGGCCGCCACGAGCTGTATGAGATCAACTATGCCGGCAGCCAAGATGAGATCCGCCTGCAGTGCCTGCGCCACGCACAGGGATCCGGCACCATGGATCAGATGATGCAGATGGTCGACAAGTGTCTGTCCGACTACGATCAGAACGGCTGGACGGTGCCGCACCTGCATAACAATGATGATATTAATCAGCTGAATAACTTGCTGAAATGATTTTTTGGAGGAGGTTGCTATGTCTCAGGAAAATGAACACCGGCTGCGCTTTCGCGATGCGATGGCCAGCCTGTCGGCGGCGGTGAATATCGTCACCACCAACGGCCCGGCGGGGCGCTGCGGCATTACCGCCACCGCGGTCTGTTCGGTGACCGATACGCCGCCGTCGCTGATGGTGTGTATCAACCGCAACAGCGCGATGAACCCGGTATTTCAGGAAAACGGCCGGCTGTGCGTCAACGTGCTGAACCATGAGCAGGAGATGATGGCGCGCCACTTTGCTGGCATGACCGACGTCTGCATGGAAGACCGCTTCCGGCTGGAAGAGTGGCAGACCGGCGCGCTCGGTCAGCCGATGCTGCGCCACACGCTGGCGAGCCTGGAAGGGGAGATCACTCAGGTACAGAGCGTCGGCACCCATCAGGTGTATCTGGTGGAGATCAAGCAGATTGCGCTCAGCGACGGCGGTCACGGCCTGATCTACTTTAAACGCAACTTCCACCCGGTGATGCACCAGATGGCGGCGCTGGCATAAACTATCCTGCGCCGATGCCTGCAGAGGGCGGAGCGTGCTCCGCCCTCTGGCTTTTCTCTTCGCGTTAATTGTGTAACACGCTTGTCTGCGCCTGATTAACCTGTCAAAATGATAGCTATCAAATTGACAGGTGATAAAATGGATTTTATACCCCCTGACAACATCAGCGAATTTCCTCTGCGTCCTGCGGCGGCCAAAAGGCTGTTGCAGCAGCTGGCGACATCGCATACCGAGCGTATTCTGTTAAGCGCCCATGCCCGGCAGCGGATGGCGGAGCGGCGGATATCGCTGCGGCAAATTCTGGCGGTACTCAGCAGCCGCCACAGCCGCTTTACCGAGCTGCCCCATCTGACGCCGGCGGGCGACTGGAAGCTGAATATGCTCGGCGTGGCTGCCGGCGAGCGGATAGAGGTAGTCGTGGTGTTGAAACGGGTGGTAAGCGATCCCGCCGCCTTGGTGGTGACGGTGATGATCCATTAGCGAGGAAACAACGGTGTATCACTATATCGAAAGCGGTTTGAATACGATTTGGCTGGCGAATGGCGTTCATCAGTCAGAGATCGAGGGTGAAATCTACATCAGCATTGAGGACGTCACGGGATTGCATCGCTCCATTGCCCGGGCGCTGGTGGCGTGCGAGCGCCCGTTGCAGGCGGATGAAATCCGCTTCTTGCGGGTGGAAATGAATATGTCGCAGAAGGCGCTGGCGGACCTGCTGGGGGTCGATGTGCAAACGGTCGCCCGCTGGGAAAAGGCGCAGAGCAGCTTACCGCGTATGACAGACGTGATGTTGCGCATGCTGTATCTGGAATCCGTCAACGAAAGCAGCCGGGTTGGCGCCTGCTTGCGGATGCTGGCGCAGGCGGGCGTTGCCAACTCGATGGATAAACTGGTGTTTGAAGAACGCAACCACGCCTGGCGGCGGAGCAGCTAACTGGGCGCAGGTTCCTGCGCCCGATGCCATCAGCCCTTGTTGGCCACCAGATCGGCCACTAGCCGGTTGACCGGGTCGCTCATATTGGTGAAGCGGGTCAGATCCGAACGGGTCACCACCACAAACACGCCGATATTATTCTGCGGCGACATCGCCATATAGGTGATAAAGCCGCCGCCGCCGCCGGTTTTCTGAATAATGCCCGGCAGGCCGTCTTTCGGCGCCATATAGATCCAGCCGAGGCCTAACGCATCCGCATCGCCGGGGACGTCCATCCCTTTCAGCGACACCAGTTCGCGGCGCTGGAAGTACATGGTCTGCTCGCGGGCGGCGGTGGCTTTGCGCGGGCTGGCCTGCGAATCGAGGAACTGCTGCATCCAGCGCTGGATATCGCGCGGCGTAGAGTAAATGCCGCCGCTGCCGGCCGCCGCCACGGTATTGCCGCAGGCGCTGGGGCCGACGGAGGCCACCATCAGGCGCGAGCACTGCTCGGCGCTCGGCGTCAGCGTGGTGTCGACCATGCCGAGCGGCCCGGTGATCTGCTCACGCAGCAGCCTGGTATAGGGTTTGCCCGCCGCCCGCGACAGCGCGTCGGCCAGCAGATCGTAAGCCAGGTTGGAGTAGGAGGCATGCACCCCCGGCGGTACGGTGATGTGTGCATGGGCCAGCCACTGCCAGCGCTGCGCCTTGGTCGGCCAGGTGAACACCGGCGTCTTCGGCGGTTTTTTGCCCGGCTGCTCGCGCGGCAGGCCGCTGGTATGGGTCGCCAGATTCAGCAGCGTAATCGGCTGGCGTGAATTATAGCCGGGCACGTAGGCGCCGGACGGGGCATATTTGCGCAGCGGGTCGGTCAGCTTGAGCCTGCCTTCCGCCGCCAGCTTCACCATCACCTCGCTGGTCATCAGCTTGGTGATGGAGGCGATGCGGATCAATGAGTCCGGACGCGGACGCTGGTTGTTGCCCGGTCGGGTGTCGCCAAAACTGCGGTTGACCACCTGATTGCCGTCGATCGCCACCAGCGCCATGCCGGTGGCGCCGCTGTTGTAGAAAATATGCTCGGCGTACTGGTCGACGATCTGCGACGTCAGCCGCGGCGTCTCGGCCTGTGCCGACAGCGACAGGCTGCCCAGGCCGAGGGTTACTAAAACGGCAGAGAAAAGAGTCTTCAACGGTCCATATCCATTTCAAAATACAGCATCAAGAGCGAAATCAGCGCCTGGCGGCCTCTGACGGAACAGGCTTTAGTGTAATGCGCCCGCGCCCTCGCCGCATGGGGAAAATGCGCGCAGATGCGTAAAGTTTGCGCTGTGTCCGCTACGGCTTACTGTGCCCGTGCAAAAATCGCGATCACCTGGTCCAGATGGGCCTTCATCGCCCTGCGCGCGCCGCGCACGTCGCGCGCCTCAATGGCGGTCAGTATCGCCTGGTGTTCCTGCTCGGAGCGGTGCGGCATATCCTCCGGCGTATAGTGGCGCTGCAACACCCGGAACATGCTGCCGTAACGGTGGCCGAGCAGGTGGGCGATGATAAAGGCATAGGCCGGGTTGCCGCTGGCCTGGGCGATGCGGATATGGAACAGCCGGTCGCCGGGATGGGTGGCGGAGCCGGCGCGGTTGTCTCGGCAGTTCTGCTGGTAGGCGGCGCGGATGCCCGCCAGCTCTTCGTCGCTGGCGTGCCGGGCAGCCAGCGCGGCGGTTTCCGGCTCAATCAGCAGGCGGGTCTGCAGCAGCGAAAAAGGCGGCAGCTCGGCGTTGAAATCCAGCGAGATATTCAGTTCGTCGTCGACATCGGCCCACTGATCGCGGCCGGCCTGCTGCATTACCGGTTCCTGCGACGTCAGCGTCGCCGACGGCGCTTTGACGATCACGCCGTTGCCCACCTTCACATCCACCAGACCGATCACCTCCAGCGCGATCAGCGCTTCGCGCACCGAGGCGCGGCTGACCTGCAGCTGCTGCGCCAAATCGCGTTCGGAAGGCAGGCGGCTGCCGGGGGGAAACTCATTGTTTTCGATCAGACGCTTCAGCTGGTCGGCTATCTGTCTGTAAATTCTTGGATTTTCCAGTCGGGTAATCGGCATGTTCAACCTTCGGCACGTTGGCATTAAGTGATTCAGCGCACAAATATTGCTCAATTCGCTTGAGTGTTGGTTAATCAGGTGTAAAAAATTAGTTAATTGAAATGTTGTTTTAAAACGTTGTTATACCCTAAATAATTCGAGTCGCAGGAAGGCGGCCAGGGAAGGAATCCCTGATGAGCTTACACCGGTCAGTGATCCGGGTGACTGAACGCAGCCAACACACCTGCAGCTTGAAGTATGACGGGTATATTTACTTTCTCACCAAACGATAACGCGTAAAGCGTCTTTTGTCATGGTAAAGGCCTGACCTTTAACCGCCTTTAGTGGCCTGACCATTAGACCTTTAAGCCAAGGAGTTGCTATGGATCTCACCGGGAAACGTGCGCTGATTACCGCCGCCGGGCAGGGCATCGGCCTCAGTACCGCCAAACTGTTCGCCGCGGCGGGGGCGGAGGTGATTGCCAGCGATATCAATACCGATGCGCTGCAGGGGCTGGCGGGCATTACTCCGCTGCGGCTGGACGTGACCGACACCGCGGCGATTGCGGCGGCGGCGGAAACGCTGGGCACGGTCGACGTGCTGTTTAACTGCGCCGGGGTGGTGCACAGCGGCACGATTTTGCAGTGCAGCGAGCAGCAGTGGCGCTTCGCCCTCGACCTGAACGTCAGCGCCATGTTCCACACCATCCGCGCGTTTCTGCCGGCGATGCTGGCGCAGCGCCGGGGGACGATTATCAATATGTCGTCGGTGGCCTCCAGCGTGAAAGGCGTGCCGAACCGCTTTGCCTATGGCGCCACCAAGGCGGCGGTGATTGGCCTGACGCGGTCGGTGGCGGCGGACTACGTCGCCGACGGCATCCGCTGCAACGCCATCTGTCCCGGCACGGTGGAGTCACCGTCGCTGCATCAGCGCATTGCCGAGCAGGCGCGCGAGCAGGGGCGCGGCGAAGACGAAGTGTACCAGGCGTTTGTGGCGCGCCAGCCGATCGGGCGCATCGGTAAAACCGACGAAATTGCCCAGCTGGCGCTGTATCTGGCCTCTGATGCCAGCGCCTATACCACCGGCACCGTGCAGATTATTGACGGCGGCTGGAGCAACTGATCCGTTGCGCGCCGCTGTGGCGCGTGATTTCTCTCTGACATTGGGGACTGTATGAAACTGTTACGTTATGGCGCCGTGGGGCAGGAACGTCCGGGCGTGTTGGATGAACACGGAGACATTCACGATCTTTCTCAGCATATCGCCGACGTTGGCGGCGCGGCGCTGCTGCCGGACAGCATCGATCGGCTGCGGCAGCTGGATATCGCCAGTCTGCCGCGGGTAGAGGGGCAGCCGCGTCTCGGCGCCTGCGTCGGCGGCATCGGTAAATTTATCTGTATCGGCCTGAATTACGCCGATCACGCGGCGGAAACCGGCGCGACGATTCCCGAAGAGCCGGTGGTGTTCAGCAAATGGACCAGCGCGGTGGTCGGGCCGAACGACGACGTGGAGATCCCGCGCGGCTCGCAGAAAACCGACTGGGAAGTGGAACTGGGGGTGGTGATCGGCCAGGGCGGGCGCTATATCGCCGAGCAGGATGCGCTGCGCCACGTCGCCGGTTACTGCGTGATTAACGACGTGTCCGAACGCGAATTCCAGATTGAGCGCGGCGGCACCTGGGACAAAGGCAAAGGCTGCGACACTTTCGGCCCGACCGGCCCGTGGCTGGTGACCGCCGACGAGGTGCCGGATCCGCAGAACCTCAGGCTGTGGCTGGAGGTGGACGGTCGGCGCTATCAGGACGGCAGCACCCGCACCATGATCTTTTCCGTCGCGCATATCATCAGCTACCTGAGCCGTTTTATGAGCCTGCAGCCGGGAGACGTGATCTCCACCGGCACGCCGCCGGGCGTTGGCATGGGGCAGCGGCCGCAGCCGGTTTACCTGCGCGCCGGCCAGACGATGCGGCTGGGGATTGACGGGCTGGGCGAGCAGCGACAAACCACGGTACAGGCCTGACGGGAGTATGCCATGACGACGATTACCGCGCTGCGGGTGGAGGATATCCGCTTCCCGACCTCGCAGCAGTTGGACGGTTCCGATGCGATGAATCCCGATCCGGATTATTCGGCGGCCTATGTGATTCTGGACACCGACCGGCCGGATCTGAGCGGCCACGGGCTGACGTTTACCATCGGCCGCGGCAATGAGATCTGCTGCGCGGCGATCCGTGCGCTGGAGCCGCAGATCGTCGGCCGGCGGCTGGCGGATATCGCCGCCGATATGGGGACGTTCTGGCGTCAGTTTACCGGCGACAGTCAGCTGCGCTGGATCGGGCCGGACAAAGGGGCGATCCACCTGGCGACCGGGGCGGTGGTCAACGCCGTCTGGGATCTGTGGGCCAAGGCGGAGGGCAAGCCGCTGTGGCAGCTGGTGGCGGATATGACGCCGGAAGAGCTGGTGCGCTGCATCGACTTTCGTTACATCACCGACTGCATCACGCCGCAGGAGGCGCTGGCGCTGCTGTGCGAACGGGCGGAAGGCCAGGCGCAGCGGCGGGAAAATCTGCTGCAGAACGGCTACCCCTGCTACACCACCTCGGCCGGCTGGCTGGGCTACCCGGACGACAAACTGCGGCGGCTGTGCCAGCAGGCGGTGGACGCCGGTTTCTCTCATATCAAGCTGAAGGTCGGGCGCGATCTGCAGGATGATATTCGCCGGGTGCGCATTGCCCGTGAAACGATCGGCCCGGATCGTCAACTGATGATCGACGCCAATCAGGTGTGGGAAGTGGAAGAGGCGATCGCCTGGGTCAATCAACTGGCGTTCGCCAATCCCTGGTTTATTGAGGAGCCGACCAGCCCGGACGATGTGGAGGGGCACCGGCGCATCCGCGAGGGCGTGCGGCCGGTGAAGGTGGCCGGCGGCGAGATGTGTCAGAACCGTATTCTGTTCAAACAGTTCATTATGCGCGGCGCGCTGGACGTGGTGCAGATTGACGCCTGCCGCCTGGGCGGGGTGAACGAGGTGCTGGCGGTGATGCTGATGGCGGCGAAGTACCGGCTGCCGGTCTGCCCGCACGCCGGCGGCGTCGGCCTGTGCGAGTACGTGCAGCACCTGTCGATGATTGACTATCTGTGCATCGCCGGCAGCCATGAGGGGCGGGTCATTGAATATGTCGATCATCTGCATCAGCACTTTGTCACGCCGTGCGAGATTCGCGGCGCGGCCTATATGCCGCCGCGCGCGCCGGGCTATTCGATCGAGATGAAGGCGGCCTCGATCGAACAGTTCCGCTTTCGCGGTTAGGGGCGGCCAAGATGTTACGCATCGACGCCCATCAGCATTACTGGCGCTACCAGCCCGCCGACTATCCGTGGATTGACGACGGCATGGCGGTGCTGCAACGCGACTACGGCCCGGCGCAGCTGCGGCCGTGGCTACAGCAGCACCGGCTGGACGGTGCGCTGGTGGTGCAGGCGCGGCACAGCGAGCAGGAAACCGCATGGCTGCTGACGCAGGCGCCGCAGCTCGGTGGGGTGTGCGGCGTGGTCGGCTGGCTGGATATTGCCTCGCCGCACCTGGCGCAGCGGCTGGAACGGCGGCATCCGCTGCTGCGCGGCGTACGTCATCTGGTGCAGGACGAGGCGGACCCGGCCGGCTGGCTGGAACGGCCGGCGGTGCATCAGGGCATGCGTCTGCTGCAGCGGCAGGGCTATGTCTATGACCTGCTGGTGACGCACCGCCACCTGGCCGATGCGGCGCGCTTTGCCGCCCGCCATGATGACCACTGGCTGGTGCTGGACCATCTGGGCAAGCCGGATATTGCCGCCGGCGCGCGGCACTGGGCGCGGCAGATCGCGCCGCTGGCGGCGATGCCGCACGTGGCGTGCAAGCTGTCCGGCCTGATTACCGAAGCGCCGGGCGGCCGCTGGCAGGCGGCGCAGCTGCTGCCGTTTTTCGAAGAGGCGCTGGCGGCGTTCGGCCCGCAGCGGCTGATGTTCGGTTCCGACTGGCCGGTATGCCTGTTGGCGGGCGACTACCCGCAGGTTTACCGGCTGTGTGAGCAGGCGCTGGCCGCCCTGAGTCCGTCGCAACAGGCGGCGATCTGGGGCGGCAGCGCCTGCCGGGTTTACGGTTTAACGGAGTCTGACGATGGATCTGTATCTTGAAGATAAGGTGGTGATTGTCACCGGCGGCGGCTCCGGCATCGGCGCGGCGATTTCGCTGACGCTGGCGCAGGAGGGCGCGGTGCCGGCTATCGTCACCAACGCAGCGCCGGATGAGGCGTTTCTCGCCCGGCTGACGGCGCTGCAGCCGCGCAGCAGCGTGGTGATGGCCGATCTGTGCCGGGAGAGCGACTGCCAGCAGGCGGTGGCGCAGGTGCTTGAACGCTATGGCCGGCTGGACGGGCTGGTGAATAACGCCGGCGTGAATGACGGCGTGGGGCTGGAGGCCGGGCGCGCGGCGTTCCTCGGCTCGCTGGAGAAAAACCTGCTGCACTATTACCAGATGGCGCATCTGTGCCAGGCGGCGCTGCAGGACAGCCAGGGGGCGATCGTCAATATCGCTTCGAAGACCGCACTGAGCGGGCAGGGCGGCACCAGCGGTTATACCGCCGCCAAAGGCGCGGTGCTGGCGCTGACGCGCGAGTGGGCGGTGTCGCTGCGGGAGAGCAAGGTGCGCGTCAATGCGGTGGTGCCGGCGGAGGTGATGACGCCGCAGTATCAGCGCTGGATCGACACCTTCGACCAGCCGCAGCGGCAGCTGGCGAAGATCAGCGCCCACATCCCGCTGGGACAGCGGATGACCACGCCGCAGGAAATCGCCGATACCGTGGTATTCCTGCTCTCCGGCCGTTCGTCCCACACCACCGGGCAGTGGCTGTCGGTGGACGGCGGCTATCTGCACCTTGACCGGGCGATTACATGAGCGGCGCAGCGCAGCGGCGGCGCTTCTGTCAGGCGCTCGACCTGGTCGACTCACCGGCGCTGATTGCCGAGTATCAGCGTCATCATCAGCGTATCTGGCCGCAGATTGCCGGGCATTTGCGCGACCACGGCATTCTGGAGATGGAGATTTATCGCCTCGGCACCCGGCTGTTTATGGTCGTCGAGGTCAGCGCCGCGTTCGACGCCGGACGTTTTGAGCGCGACAGCCGGCTTAACCCCGATGTTCAGCGCTGGGAAGCGTTGATGTGGAAATATCAGGTTGCAACGCCCTGGACGCCGCCGGGCGAAAAATGGGTGGTGATGGAGCAAATCTTCTCATTAACCGAACAATGAATCGGCCGCGCCGCGCGTGGTTGCTGCGGCGGGTCATTTAACACAACGGGGATACGATTATGCTTGCTGATAAAACCGCTGCGCCTGCGCAGACGGGCGCCAGCGCACGTAGCAATTTGCGCTGGGCTTTTATTCTGGTGACCAGCCTGTTTTTCATGTGGGGATTGTCTTACGGATTATTGGACGTGCTGAATAAGCATTTTCAGGAAACGCTGCACGTGACCAAAGCGCAGTCGGGATTATTGCAGGCGGCCTATTTCGGCGCTTATTTTCTGGTGGCGCTGCCCGCCGGCTATTTTATGGATAAACACGGTTACAAGGCGGGAATATTAGTCGGATTATGTTTATATGCCGTCGGCGCGTTGTTATTTGTGCCGGCCGCCTCGGCCAATAGTTTCGCGCTATTTTTATTCGCACTGTTTGTTATCGCCTGCGGGCTGGGCTGTTTGGAAACGGCGGCCAATCCTTACGCCACGGTATTGGGTGATGCCGGTGGCGCGGAGCGGCGGCTGAATCTGGCGCAGTCTTTCAACGGTCTCGGTCAGTTTATCGGGCCGATGATCGGCGGCACGCTGTTTTTCTCGGCGATGCACAACGACGGCGGCGGCGATCAGGGGACGGTGAAAATGACCTACGTGGTGATTGCCGTGCTGGTGCTGGCGATCGCCCTGCTGTTCCGACGCACCCGGCTGCCGGATATTCGTGAAGAGGCGCCCGCAGCGCACGGTGCGGCGGCGCAGGGATTGTGGCGGCAGCGTCACTTTACCGGCGGCGTGATCGCGCAGTTTTTCTATGTGGCGGCTCAGGTCGGCGTCGGCGCGTTCTTTATCAACTACGCCACCGAACACTGGGCGGATGTTTCTAACCAGCGGGCATCTTATCTGCTGTCGGTCGCCATGATCTGTTTTATGCTCGGCCGCTTCTTCAGCACCTGGCTGATGGGGCGGGTGAAGCCCGCCACGCTGCTGATGGTTTATGCGCTGATTAATATCGTGCTGTGCGGCGTGGTGATGCTGAGCATCGACGGCGTGTCCGTGGTGGCGCTGATTGCGGTGTTCTTCTTTATGTCGATTATGTTCCCGACCATTTTCGCCCTCGGGGTGAAAAATATGGGGCAACATACCAAGCGCGCCAGCTCGTTTATGATTATGGCTATCGTCGGCGGTGCGGTGATGCCGTACTTCATGGGCGCCATCGCCGACCGTTACAGCACCGCGCTGGCCTACGGGCTGCCGCTGCTGTGCTTTGTCGTGGTGCTGGCGTACGGCATGCGCCAGCGCCGCGCCTGACTTACGGGCGAGCCGTCGCCAGTCGTACGCTGTTGCGACCGTTGTTTTTCGCCTGGTACAGCGCGCTGTCGGCGGCGCGGATGGCCGAGTCCACGTCCAGTTGCTCCAGCGGTGAAATGCCGGCGCTGAGGGTAACGTAGGTGGCGGACAGCTGATTGAAACCGTGCGGGATCGCCAGCGCCTGCACCCGCAGGCGGATCTGTTCTGCCTGCTGGGCGGCGTATTCTTTACTGACGTTGGTCAGCAGCACCAGAAATTCTTCGCCGCCGTAGCGCACCACGATATCGCGCGAGCGTACCGCATCGCGGATGGCGCAGGCGACCTTCACCAGCGCCTGATCGCCCATGGTATGGCCATAGTGGTCGTTATAGGCTTTGAAACGGTCGATATCCAGCAGCAGTACAAAGTGCAGGCCGCTTTGCGGCGTGGTCAGCAGCGTCAGCTTGTTTTCCAGCCCGCGCCGGTTATACAGGCCGGTCAGCGGGTCGAGCATGCTGAGGTTGCTGAGTTTGTCACGCTCTTCATACAGGCGGGCGACCAGCGCATAGGTGAAGGATTCGCTGCGTTTCAGCATCAGATGGTGGATGGAAAAGGCGATAATCGGCAGCACGCTGATAAACAGGATGCGCAGGGTATTATGCTGGTTGTCGAGCAGCAGGATAATCAGCGCGGAGGGCACGGCGTGCAGGCAGAAGGCGATGACGTTGTCGGTCAGGGTAATCGCGCTGATAAAAAAGATGCTGAACAGGCTAATAATCAGATAGTTTTGTACATTCGGCAGCAGATATTGGCTTTTCATATAAATATGTCCGGCCCACAGCAGACCTAATACGCCGGAAAAATACTCCAGCCGTTTTATATAATTCCCCGGCGAGCGTAAGGTAAATAATAGCGCCGCCAGACAAAACAAGGGGATACCGAACAGCGGCGGGGTGATGGCTGGGGTATTTCTCAACGGCATTAATAAGGTGAAAAGGGAAGAGGCTATATTCATCAGCAAGAACAGTAATATCGCTAACCGATGCTTGCTATTTAGCAGTTCCTGATAAGAACGTGCATTCATTATTAGTGTGTCCGTGCAGTCGACATTGAGCAGTAGGTCATTATATCCGGCATACTTCAAGCTGCAGGTGTGTTGGCTGCGTTCAGTCACCCGAATCACTTACCTGATTAAGCTCATCGGGATTCCTTCCCGCCTTCCTGCAACTCGAATTATTTAGGGTATATATCCCGATCGATAATAAGGAATATCGGCGGTATAATTTCACAATGTTATTATTAAAAAATTATTATATTAGGATTATTCTTAAGTCAAATTATCACTTTTTCACCGGGTTGTCATCCGCGTTTCATCCGGCGCTCGCGAAAGAGGTGCAGGGTGAAAAGAAGTGTTATATGATATTGGTTATCATTATCACTTGAGGGTAAGACGTCATGATTGCCGCCATGATTACCGCCTGTGGGTTGTGGGGCGTGACCTGGTGTTTGGGGGAGCGTTTATCCAGCGCCTGGGGCGTGCTGCTGCCCTGCGCCCTGTTGCCGCTGCTGGCTATGGTCAACCTGGACATGATGCAGCTGCGCAGCCTGATCGTTATCGCCATGCTGGCGACGTTGGTGATGCTGTTCAACAGCCGCTGGCGCCACTATCTGCTGCTGCCTTCCTGCATGGCGCTGGCCGGCGGGCTGGCCGCCATCAGTCTGCATTTCGATCTGACGCCGTAAGCCGGCGCACGGCAAATCGCAGATATGACAAAACCACGCCTGGGCGTGTTAGCTGATTTTTGCTGTTTTTTATTCGGGGAAACAATGAGAAAGGACATCAATTGGTGCGAAGAGAGGGACTTGAACCCTCACGTCCGTAAGGACACTAACACCTGAAGCTAGCGCGTCTACCAATTCCGCCACCTTCGCACAGTCGATGTTACTGCTTGATTTTGATTTATATCACCAGCGTGGTGCGAAGAGAGGGACTTGAACCCTCACGTCCGTAAGAACACTAACACCTGAAGCTAGCGCGTCTACCAATTCCGCCACCTTCGCACAGATGCTGTGCAATATAAATCTTGTGGTTATTTGGTGCGAAGAGAGGGACTTGAACCCTCACGTCCGTAAGGACACTAACACCTGAAGCTAGCGCGTCTACCAATTCCGCCACCTTCGCATACCAGAAACATTGATTTCAGCAATGTCACCACGGGGCCGAATTCTAGAGATTTTGGCGAACACGTCAATAGTTATTTCGGTGTTTTGGGGCGATCGCTGTAAAAAGCGTCATATTTCTTTCATCTGGCCGCCATTCGCTTATTTCTCATGCAGCGGACGCCCGGCAAACAGTTCGATCAGCCAGTCAATCAGCACCCGCACGCGCGGCGCCAGAAAGCGGCCGGGCGGATACATAATGTGCAGCGGCATCGGCGGCGGCGGGGTATCGGCCAGCACTTCCACCAGTTCGCCGCGCTTCAGACGCGGAGCCAGCGAGTAGCGCGGCGCCTGGATCAGCCCCAGGCCGGTCAGACAGGCGCTGGCGTAGGCGTCGGCGCCGCTGACGCTCAGCCGTGCGGGCAGCGTACGCAGTTCCACCTGGCCGCCGCGGCAGAATTCCAGCGGGTAGTCCTGATTGTTGCTGAGCGAGAAGTAGCCTACCGCCTGATGGCCGGTCAGATCGTCCAGCGAGCGCGGCGTGCCGAAGCGCTGCAGATAGTCCGGTGAGGCGCAGGTGATCTGCGGCAGTTGCGCAATGCTGCGCGCCACCAGCGTGTCGTCCTCGCTGCTCCAGGCGCGCAGCACGCAGTCGACGCCGTCGCGCAGCAGATTGACCTGCGTGTCGTTGGCTCCCAGCGCCAGCGTGATATCGGGGTAGCGCCGGTAGAAATCCTCCAGCGCCGGGATCACCACTTCGCGTGCCAGCGAATGCGGCATATCGATGCGCACCCGGCCGGACGGCTGCAGCTTTTGCTGGCGGAACAGCGTGTTGGCTTCTTCCAGCGCGCCGAGCAGTTGGATGCAGCGCTGGTAATACAGCGTGCCTTCATGGGTGACCTGCACCTGGCGGGTGGTGCGGATCAGCAGGCGTACGCCAAGCTGCTGCTCCAGCCGCTTTAACACGTTGCTGACCGTGGCGCGCGGCAGCTGCAGGCGTTCCGCCGTGCGGCTGAAGCTGCCCAGCTCGACGATACGGGTGAAAACACGCATGGCCTGAATCTGATCCATTTCGATCCCCGTCCGCGATTGTTAGCGATTTTTGAACAGTGATGAACAATATGCATGATTTATCTTCCCAGCGCTAACAACCAAACTCAGTGGCGAAACATTCAACCGCGAGGCAGACACGATGAAACAGCGCACACTAGGTTCCAACGGCCCGAGCGTTTCCGCTCTGGGGTTAGGCTGCATGGGCATGAGCGATTTCTACTCCACCGCTTATGATGAAAAAGAGGCCATCGCCACGCTGCACCGGGCGCTGGAACTGGGGGTAACCCTGCTGGACACCGCCGATATGTACGGGCCGTACACCAATGAACAGCTGGTGGGCAAGGCGATCAAAGGTAAGCGGGAGCAGGTATTTCTGGCCACCAAGTTCGGCATTGTGCGCGACCCGGCGGATCCGCAGGCGCGCGGCGTCTGCAGCCGGCCGGAGTATATCCGTCGTGCGGTGGAAGGCAGCCTGCAGCGGCTGGGGGTTGAGACGATCGATCTTTACTACCAACACCGGGTGGATCCTGAGGTGCCGATCGAAGAAGTGGTCGGCACGCTGGCGGATCTGATTAAACAGGGCAAGATCCGCCATATCGGCCTGAGCGAAGCCTCGGCGGCGACGCTGGAGCGGGCGCATCAGGTGCATCCGATTACCGCGCTGCAGAGCGAATACTCGTTGTGGACGCGCGATGTGGAGCTGCAGGGACAACTGGCGGCCTGCGAGCGGCTGGGCATCGGCTTTGTTGCCTACAGCCCGCTGGGACGCGGCTTCCTGACCGGCGCTATCCAGCGGCCTGACGATCTGGCCGAAGATGATTTCCGCCGCAGCAATCCGCGTTTTCAGGGGGATAATTTCGCCCGTAACCTGGTACTGGTGGAGAAGGTTAGTGAACTGGCGCAGGCTAAAGGCGTCACGCCGTCGCAGCTGGCATTAGCCTGGGTGATGGCGCAGGGCGAACATATTGTGCCGATTCCGGGCACCAAACGCCGGCGCTATCTGGAGGAGAACGTGGCGGCAGCGTCGCTGGCGCTGAGCGCGCAGGAGCTGGCGGCGATTGAGGCGGTATTCCCGCAGCAGGCAGCGGCCGGGGCGCGTTACGGGCAGGAATCGATGGGCTACGTTAACCGTTGATGCGTGTTATCCCTGACGCCGTGGCGTCAGGGATATCGGTTGAAGACTTATTTCTTCTTCGGCGCGCGCGGCGGACGACCGACGGTAGCCTGATACACCTTGAAGCGGCCGTTTTGCGCCAGCACTTCGTGGCTGCCGAAGACGGCGTCGAGAATGTCCGGATACGGCAGGAAGGCGTTGGCGACAATGCGCAGCTTACCGCCGATCGGCAGGTGCTTCACCGCGCCGCGGATCAGCGTTTCCGCCGCGGTGAGGCTGGTGGCCAGCCCGTCGTGGAACGGCGGGTTGGAGATGATCATATCGAAACGGCCGCTGATATCGGAGTAGACGTTGCTGACCAGCACCTCGCCCTCGATGCCGTTGGCCGCCAGCGTCGCCCGGCTGGCGGCGACCGCCGCCGCGTTGACGTCGCTCAGCGTCAGTTTCACCTTCGGTGACATCTTCGACATCACGCTGGCGAGTACGCCGGCGCCGCAGCCGATATCCAGCACCTTGCCTTTCATATGCGGTTCCAGCGTGGACAGCAGCAGCGAACTGCCGACGTCCAGACCGTCGCGGCTGAATACGCCCGGCAGCGTTTTCACTTCCAGATCGTGCAGCGCGTAGCTCTGCCACCAGTCGTCGAGGTTAAAGGCCGGCCGGCTGTCGATACGGCCGTGGTACAGACCACAGCGGCGCGCGCTGTCGATTTTAACCAGCTGCACGTGATCGGCGACGGTTTGCTCCGCGCTGCGCACGCCGCTGCGGTTTTCACCGACCACAAACACTTCTGCGCCCACCGGCAGCAGCGCCAGCAGATTGCACAGCTGGAACTGCGCTTCCTGTTTGCTCTTCGGCCAGTAATAAACCAGCGTATCGCAGTCGGCCACGAACCCGGCGTCGACCGTCAGGCCGAACTGCACATTGTCGCCCATCGCCCGGTTTAATAACTGCCAATGATGATATTGCTGGGTATGCACCCGTACGTCTGCGGCCTCGAACTGGGCAGGCAGGCTATCTTGCAGATCGCCGGCAAACAGTACGCGGCGTTCGGTAAATTCATCACTGTGGCGCAGCATCACTTCGCTGGCGGGGGTTAATGCAGACATCAGGTTTCGGCTCCTCAAGATTAAGCGGGGGATTATAGAGCGTTGTGCAGCGATGTTCGATGAATTTATACCCGTTACCCGTCATACTTCGAGCTGCAGATGCGTTGGCTGCGCTCAGTCACCCGAATCACTGACCAGAGTCAGCTCATCGGGATTCCTTCCCTTGCCGCCTTCCTGCAACTCGAATTATTTAGGGTATCTACCCGTCATACTTTAAACAGCAGATGCGTTGGCTGCGTTCAGTCACCCGAATCACTGACCTGAGTCAGCTCATCGGGATTCTTTCCCTGCCGTCTTCCCGCAACTTGAATTTACCCGTCATGCTGCAAGCTGCAGGTGCGTTGGCCGCGCGGGTTTGTTAGCATAACGCGCTTACGGTAGCTCCTGACAGGAATCGGCATGGCATCTCAACGCGACTGGCTGTTACAACAACTGGGTATTACGCAGTGGACATTGCGCCGCCCGGCCGTGTTGCAGGGCGAAGTGGCGATCGGTCTGCCGGCGGAAACGCGCCTGTTGGTGGTGGCTGCGGCGTTGCCCGCGCCGGATGATGCGCTGTTTTGCGACGTATTGCGCAGCCTGGGGCTGACGCCGGCGCAAACCTATGGTCTGACGCCGGAACAGGCGGCGATGCTGCCGGAAGACACGGAATGCAACAGTTGGCGGCTGGGCGTCACGGAGCCGCTTGCGGTGGCCGGCGCGCAGCTATACAGCCCGGCGCTGGCCGAGCTTTCTCTCGATGCGGGTGCGAAACGCGCACTCTGGCAGCAGATTTGTCATCATGAACAACATTTCCACCCTGACGGCGGCCGACCTGGCCACCGCCTTCAAGATTGAACAGGCCAGCCACGCCTTTCCCTGGACGCAGGCCACCTTTGCAAGTAACCAGGGCGAACGCTACCTCAACCTGAAACTGGACGCCGACGGTCAGATGGCCGGCTTTGCCATTACCCAGATCGTGCTGGATGAGGCGACGCTGTTCAATATCGCCATCGATCCGCAGCAGCAGCGCCGTGGTTACGGCCGCGCGCTGCTGAGTGCGCTGATCGCCGAGCTGGAAACGCGCGGCGTGGTTACGCTGTGGCTGGAGGTGCGCGCTTCGAACCGCAGCGCGCTGGCGCTGTATAACGATCTGGGCTTCAATGAAGTCACGGTGCGCCGCAACTATTACCCTGCCGCCGGCGGGCGTGAGGATGCGATCGTGATGGCGTTGCCGCTGGGCTGAGCCGTAAATAACTTATTTATTGTTCCCCTCCCTATTTACAACCAATTGATTGTTTTTTGTGACATATACAATAAATAGGTTGTTTTTAACCAGCATTACAACTAATTTGTTGTTTATAGATGAGAAATACAATTAATTCGTTGTTTTGAGGTGAGGGATGCGACAATTATCAGATATATCAAGGATTCTGAAAGAAAAGCGCACCGAGTTGGGCTGGAGTCAAAAAGACTTTTTGATGAAGATTGGTATGACGCAGCAGCAATATCAGCGTATTGAATCCGGCAGTGATATTAGGATGAGCACTCTGCTACGGATATTGGCGGCGATGGATTTGGAATATGTTATCGTGCCGAAAAGGCATGCCGGTGACGTAGAGACGTTACTGCAACAGGAAATGGGTATAACGTCGAAAGCGGATGTGTTGCAGGGGTTTGAAAAAAAGCTGAAAGATCTCGAGGACTAGCGGATGAAGGGGCAACGGCAGGTTGAATCGGTGCAGGCATTAGCTTTGATTTTGCATGGCGTGCGTGTTGGCGTGCTGGCGCATTATAGCGGAGGAAGAAATATCCTCACCTTCGATCCGCAATATATTGCTTTGCCGGAGGATAGTCGTCCGTTGTTTACCCTGAGGCAGCGGGCGCACCCGGGGTATCTTGAACAGGTTTTGCAGTTATCTCAGCGTCTTCCTCCCGTTTTATCCAATTTGTTGCCCGAAGGGGCACTGCGCAGTTGGTTAGCGCAATCGTTGAAAGTGCATGTTGATGAAGAATTTCCTTTGCTGGCATGGGCCGGCGACAACTTGCCGGGCGCGTTGGAAGCACGCGCGCTTGCCGCTAATGCGATTAGGCGTGGATATTCCTGATATTGAGCTGGTTGCGTTGGGACAGTTGGATAATTTACCTGATATCCGCCTGGCTGATGAATCTTATGCTTATGCTATCCGTCGTTTCGATCGTAGTGAAAGCGGACGGGTGCATACGGAGGATTTTGCCCAAATCTTCGACCTTTATGCGCACGATAAATATCGTGGAAAAAATTACGAGCAGATAGCGGCCTATCTCTATGCGTGGAGTAGTGAACCCTTACCTGATGTGCAGCAGATGGCGCGACGACTGTTGGCAAACGTTATGCTCGCTAATGGCGATGCCCACCTCAAAAACTGGTCAATTTTTTATCCTCACCAAACCGACGTGCGGCTTTCCCCGGCTTATGACATTGTCAGCACGCGGGTTTATCTCCCGGATGAGTCAGCATCTGCGCTTAATATGGCGAGGGAAAAGCGTTGGCCAATGATTTCAATGCAAACTTTTGAGCGGTGGGCCGAGCGTATCGGTATTCCCTGGCCGGCGATACGGGTGCATCTGGTGGATGCCACCGACAAGGCGCGCACTTTATGGCCGGCGTTATTGAAAGACTTACCGATGGCGGACGGTCACAAAGCGGTGTTGCGCCAGCATTGGGCCACGTTGTCGCCAGATTTCCGGCTATAGGCAGAAGGTTTAATCTTGCCGCGTCGTATCCATTGATTGTCACCGGTTGGCAAATCAGCGAAAATAACCCGCTATTATATTCATTTCACCGCTTTGCTTTGACGCCCTCAACGGCGTATGACGATGACGCAGGGCGGACTAACCGTAGAAACGTGAAAACATGTCTCCTAGTGAATTTGCCCGCGAAGTGTCGAAAAGAAGAACCTTCGCCATCATCTCGCACCCCGATGCCGGTAAAACCACCATCACCGAAAAGGTGCTGCTGTTCGGACAGGCGATCCAGACCGCCGGTACGGTAAAAGGCCGCGGCTCCAGCCAGCATGCCAAATCCGACTGGATGGAAATGGAAAAGCAGCGCGGCATCTCCATCACCACCTCGGTGATGCAGTTCCCGTACCGCGACAGCCTGGTCAATCTGCTGGATACCCCGGGGCACGAAGACTTCTCCGAGGATACCTACCGCACCCTGACCGCGGTGGACTGCTGCCTGATGGTGATCGACGCCGCGAAAGGCGTTGAGGATCGTACCCGCAAGCTGATGGAAGTCACCCGTCTGCGCGATACGCCGATCCTGACCTTTATGAACAAACTGGACCGCGATATCCGCGATCCGATGGAAGTAATGGATGAAGTCGAGCGCGAACTGAAAATCGCCTGCTCGCCAATCACCTGGCCAATCGGCTGCGGCAAGCTGTTTAAAGGGGTTTACCATCTGTACAAGGATGAAACCTACCTCTATCAGAGCGGCATGGGCCACACCATTCAGGACGTGCGGGTGGTAAAAGGGCTGGATAACCCGGAGCTGGACGAAGCGGTGGGCGAAGAGCTGGCCGCGCAGCTGCGTGAAGAGCTGGAGCTGGTGCAGGGCGCGTCGCACGAGTTTGAGCAGGAAGCGTTCCTGGCCGGCGAACTGACCCCGGTGTTCTTCGGCACCGCGCTGGGCAACTTCGGCGTCGACCATATGCTCGACGGGCTGGTGTCCTGGGCGCCGACGCCGATGCCGCGTCAGTCCGACAGCCGCGAAGTGAAGGCAACGGAAGAGAAGTTCAGTGGTTTTGTGTTCAAGATTCAGGCCAATATGGACCCGAAACACCGCGACCGCGTGGCGTTTATGCGCGTGGTGTCCGGCCGCTATGAAAAAGGCATGAAGCTGCGTCAGGTGCGCACCGGCAAGGACGTGGTGATTTCGGACGCGCTGACCTTTATGGCCGGCGACCGCTCACACGTGGAAGAAGCCTACCCGGGCGATATCATCGGCCTGCATAACCACGGCACCATTCAGATCGGCGACACCTTTACTCAGGGTGAAAGCATGAAGTTCACCGGTATTCCGAACTTCGCACCGGAGCTGTTCCGCCGTATCCGCCTGCGCGATCCGCTGAAGCAAAAGCAACTGCTGAAGGGGTTGGTGCAGCTGTCGGAAGAGGGCGCGGTGCAGGTGTTCCGACCGATCGCCAATAACGATCTGATCGTCGGCGCGGTCGGCGTGCTGCAGTTCGATGTGGTGGTGGCGCGTCTGAAGACCGAATACAACGTGGAAGCGGTGTATGAATCGGTCAACGTTTCTACCGCCCGCTGGGTGGAGTGCGACGACGTGAAGAAGTTCGAAGAGTTCAAGCGTAAGAATGAGCAGAACCTGGCGCTGGACGGCGGCGATAACCTGTCGTATATCGCGCCGACCATGGTAAACCTCAACCTGACGCAGGAGCGTTACCCGGACGTCACCTTCCGCAAAACCCGCGAGCACTGATGTTCGTCGCGGCCCGGCATCCCATCGGTGCCGGGCCGTTGCTATTTATTAACGTCCCTCATCCTTTCCCGTTTTCTCTGTCCCTCAGATTGCTCCATTTCGTCCGCCGAATTTTATGCGATGCGCTATATTTAGCAGGGCGTAATTGCGCAATGAATAGTCCAAATCTCTGTGATTAGTAAAAAAACCAGCGCCTTATGCGGCAGTGTTGCCAATCGGAGACAATCTGTATTATTTAAAATCAATGGGTTAGTAAGGGTGTCTCTGATGCGTCTGGATAATGTCGTTAATTAGCGACAGTATTTAGCCTGTTTTTTCAGCGATAAATATTATCTTGTTGATTTTTAATGGTTGTTTGAAGTTGGCATGACGGTTGCAATATTCATGACGTGGATGGCCGAACGAACAGATATCGTGAAGTATCCCTGAATCAAAGCCGCGCGAATCGCGGCGACAGAATCCGCAGGTATTCGGGATTCACCAACAAAAGGAAGAGATCGATGAAAAAGACCAAGTTTGCACAATCAATGATGGCTGTCGTATTGGGTTCCGTTCTGGTGAGCGGTAGCGCTCTGGCCGAAGGTTCGTTGCTCGATAAGGCATCCAGCGTGGCTGATAGCACTGGCAGCAAAATCGATAGCTCTATGCAAAAAGTCGACAGCTCAATGAAGAAAGTCGACGGCTATATGGATGACAGCGCGATCACCGCAAAAGTGAAAAGCGCGTTGGTGCAGGACAAGACTATTTCTTCCAGCAACGACATTTCGGTGAAAACGGAAAAAGGCGTTGTGACGCTGAGCGGCTTTGTCGCCAGCCAGGCGCTGGCTGAGCAGGCGGTCGCCGTGGCAGGCAAAGTAGAAGGCGTGAAATCCGTTAGCGATAAGCTGCACGTGAAAGATGAAGCCAAGCAGTCGGTAAAATCCTATGCCGGTGATGCCGCTGCCACCACGGAGCTGAAAGCCAAGCTGCTGGCCGATGACATCGTGCCTTCGCGCAATGTGAAAGTGGAAACCACCGACGGCGTGGTGCAGCTGTCCGGTGAAGTGAAGTCGCAGGAACAGTCTGAGCGTGCGGAAAGCATCGCCAAGGCGATTGACGGCGTGAAGAGCGTGAAGAACGATCTGACCGTTAAGCCATAATCAGCCCATCGCGGCGAACTCTGTCAGCAGGGGGCCGGTATCCGGCCCCCTTGATGCGTTTCATCACGGGCGCGCAGGCTGCGCCTCTACGGTAAGGAGAGGCTTATGTTTCGTTGGGGCATTATCTTTTTGGTGGTTGCGCTGATTGCCGCGGCATTGGGCTTTGGCAGTTTGGCGGGCACCGCCGCCTGGGCGGCAAAAGTGGTGTTTGTGGTCGGGATTATTCTGTTCCTGATCAGTCTGTTTACCGGCCGCCGTCGTCCTTAGCCGGTGGGCAAAGTGTAACAAATCTTGAGTCCTTTTCTGGCAGTAGGGGGGCAGATCGTGAACAGCGATATTATTCTCGGACGTTGGAAACAGCTCAGAGGCCAGCTATGGCAGGCCTGGGCTGAGCTTTCCGGCAGCGACTGTGCATGGCTGAGCGGCAGTAACGACTGTCTCTCCGGGATACTGCAAGAAGATTACGGAAGAGAGCAAGAAGAGGTATCCTCAGAAAAAACACCTTACTGAGGAACCCAGGTTGGGCTACAGAATACCCATCACGCTCGGCAATATTGAGCCGCTGGCGTATAAACCATACCGGCCTGGCAAACTGGCGCTGGTATGCGAAGGGGGCGGGCAGCGCGGTATTTTCACCGCCGGCGTACTGGATGAGTTCCAGCGTGCCCGCTTCAACCCTTTTGAACTGATGATCGGCACCTCCGCCGGTGCGCAGAACCTTTCCGCCTTTATTTGCGGACAGATGGGTTACGCGCGTCGGGTGATCACCCGCTATACCACTACCGCCGATTTCTTTAATCCCCTGCGCTTTGTGCGCGGCGGCCACCTGATCGACCTCGACTGGCTGGTGAATATCACCTCGCAGCAGCTGCCGCTAGCGATGGACACGGCGGAACAACAGTTCCACGACGGGCGTGAGTTTCTGATGTGCGCCTGCCGCAGTGACGACTTCGAACCGACCTATTTCCCCGCCCGGCGCGCCAGCTGGCTGCCGACGATTAAAGCCTCCAGCGCCATTCCGGGTTTTTACCGTATGGGCGTCGATCTGGACGGCGTCAGTTATCAGGACGGCGGCATCAGCGACGCGATTCCGGTGGAGGAAGCCTACCGTCGCGGCGCGGATACCATCGTGGTGATCCGCACCGTGCCGTCGCAGATGTACTATACGCCGCAGTGGATGAAGCGGATGGAGCAGTGGCTGAGCGAAAGCAGCCTGCAGCAGATGGTGCGCATCATGCGTCAGCATGAGCAGAGCTACCACCGTATTCAGCAGTTTATTGAGAAACCGCCGGGCGACCTGCGCATCTTTGAAATCTTCCCGCCGAAGCCGCTGGCGAGCAATGCGCTTGGCAGTCGCCTGTCGTCGCTTAATCGCGACTATCACCTGGGCCGGCGCTGCGGTCGCTATTTTCTGGCGACCGTCGGCCACTGGCTGCAGGCGGCGGAAGAGGGCGACGGCGTTATGGTGAAACGGCCGCTGTCGCGGCGTTTGCTGCAGCCGGAAAGCCTGAATATGCCGTCGCCGATCGTCAGTGAAGTCACGCCGCCGGCCGCGGCGGCGCCCGCCGAGATGCGTCTGCCGCCGGACGAACTGCCGGGCGGCAAGGGAGAGGCGCTATGAGCCTGCGTTTTACCGATACCCACTGCCACTTTGATTTCCCGCCCTTCAGCGGCCACGAGGCGGAGAGCCTGCGGCGCGCGGCGGCGGCCGGCGTGGAGCGAATTATTGTGCCGTCGGTCACTGCCGATCGCTTTGCGGGCGTGGCGGGACTGGCGGAGAAGTACCCACCGTTGTACGCCGCGCTGGGGCTGCACCCGCTGTATATCGCACAGCACCATGACGCGCAGCTGGCGCAACTGGCCGACTGGCTGGCCGCACGGCCGCCCAAACTGGCGGCGGTGGGGGAAATCGGCCTGGATCTGTATATGGACGAACCGCAGTTTGCGCGTCAGCAGACGCTGCTGCGCGCCCAGCTGCAGTTGGCTAAACGCCATGACTTGCCGGTGATTCTGCATTCACGCCGCAGCCACGATCCGCTGGCCGCCATACTGCGGCGCGCCGACCTACCGCGTTGCGGCGTGGTGCACGGCTTTGCCGGCAGTCTGTCGCAGGCGCAGGCGTTTGTACGCCTGGGCTATTTTATCGGCGTCGGCGGCACCATCAGCTATCAGCGGGCGCAGAAAACCCGTGCGGTGATGGCGCAGCTGCCGCTCAGCGCGCTGCTGCTGGAAACCGATGCGCCGGATATGCCGCTGGCCGGCCATCAGGGCGAGCCTAACCGGCCGGAACGCGCTGCCGAGGTGTTTCAGGTGCTGTGTCAGCTGCGTTCGGAACCGCCCGAGCAGATTGCCGATCAACTTCAGCAAAATACCCAATCCCTGTTTGCGCTATAGCCGCCGTTCTGATGGTTAAAGTGTGATTTGAATCACGTTATAAGATTTTCGTTTGCGCTTGCTTGTATGCATTTGTGATGTAAGACGAGTCTGGCGCAATATTGCTCAGTATAATCCCGCCCCGTTACCAATAGTTAGCCCACAATAATGCCGGGCAGAATCTGTTTATTTTTCACCACAGGGATACTTTGCATGCAACTCATCATGAGCCTGATTGGGATGGCGGTGTTAATTGCGATCGCGGTGCTGCTTTCCAGCAACCGGCGGGCGATCAACCTGCGCACCGTGCTCGGCGCCTTTATTATTCAAATTGCCATCGGGGCGCTGGTGCTGTACGTACCGCTGGGCCAGCGCATTCTGGGCGGGATGTCGGAAGGGGTGGCCAATGTGATCGCCTACGGCAACCAGGGCATTTCGTTTATTTTCGGCGGACTGGTGTCCGACAAGATGTTCGAACTGTTCGGCGGCGGCGGCTTTATCTTTGCGCTGCGCGTGCTGCCGGTGATTGTATTCTTCTCGTCGCTGATCGCCGTGTTGTATTACCTCGGCATTATGCAACTGGTGATCCGCGTGTTGGGCGGCGGCCTGCAGAAAGTGCTGGGCACCTCGCGCACCGAGTCGCTGTCGGCGACCGCCAATATTTTCGTCGGTCAGACCGAAGCGCCGCTGGTGGTGCGGCCGTATATCGCCACCATGACGCACTCCGAGCTGTTTGCCGTGATGTGCGGCGGCCTGGCGTCGGTGGCGGGTTCGGTGCTGGCCGGCTACGCGCAGATGGGCGTGCCGCTGGAATACCTGATCGCCGCTTCCTTTATGGCCGCACCGGGCGGTTTGCTGTTCGCCAAGCTGATGGTGCCGGAAACGGAAAAAACCCATGATACGGACGATGCGACCAAACTGATCGCCGAGGAAGAGCGCCCGGCAAACGTGATTGACGCGGCGGCGTCCGGCGCGGCGTCCGGTATGCAGCTGGCGCTGAACGTCGGCGCGATGCTGCTGGCGTTTATCGCCCTGATCGCGCTGCTGAACGGTATGCTGGGGGGCATCGGCGGCTGGTTCAACTATCCGCAGCTGTCGCTGGAACTGCTGCTGGGCTGGATCTTCTCGCCAATCGCCTTCCTGATCGGCGTGCCGTGGAGCGAGGCGATGACCGCCGGCTCCTTTATCGGCCAGAAGATTATCGTCAATGAGTTCGTCGCCTTTATGAACTTCGGCGCCTATCTGCGCCCGGATGAGGCGGTGACGGCCGACGGCTTGCAGGTGCTGTCCGCCCACACCAAGGCGATCATTTCGTTTGCGCTGTGTGGTTTCGCTAACCTTTCTTCGGTGGCGATTCTGCTGGGCGGTTTAGGCAGCATGGCGCCTAACCGTCGTCATGATATTGCGCGCCTGGGTCTGAAGGCGGTGGTGGCCGGCACCCTGTCTAACCTGATGAGCGCGACCATCGCCGGGTTCTTCCTGGCGCTGTAAACTATACTTGCGGGGCGCTGTTCTGCTTCTCCGTCGCCACGTTGGCGGCGGGGAAGCAAGCCCGTTAGGCAAGGCCAGGAACGCCGCGCCGTGAGGCTTTTGTTATTCTGTGAACAATATCGCGTTATTTTGTGATTATTTTCACATATAATCTCTGACTGTTAGAGCGTTACCCCATTGGATTTTTACACCTGAACGCGGTCGGCGTATTACCGGCGTGTTCTAATCGTTACTACAGGCTGTTTGCACGTCTAGCCTAATGTGCGGTGAGAAGGACCTCAGTTGCCCCCGGGGAAGTGATTACCCCGCGCTATCTTCACGGAACCAAGTCCGCTCGCCAACAGCAAGCAGCTCAAGTTGGAGAGTTTTATGACCGAATTAACCGCCGCAGCGCAACGCGCGCTGAGCCTGATGGATTTAACCACCCTGAACGACGACGACACCGACGAGAAGGTGATCGCGCTGTGCCGTCAGGCGAACAGCCCGGCGGGCCATACCGCCGCCATCTGCATTTATCCGCGCTTTATCCCCATCGCCCGCAAAACGCTGCGCGAGCAGGGCACGCCGGATATCCGCATCGCCACCGTCACCAACTTCCCGCACGGTAACGATGATATCGACATTGCGCTGGCGGAAACCCGTGCGGCGATCGCCTACGGCGCCGACGAAGTCGACGTGGTGTTCCCATACCGCGCGCTGATGGCCGGCAATGAGCAGGTCGGTTTTGAGCTGGTGAAGCAGTGCAAGCAGGCCTGCGCCGAAGCGAATGTGTTGCTGAAAGTGATTATCGAAACCGGCGAGCTGAAAGACGCGGCGCTGATCCGCAAAGCGTCTGAAATCTCCATCAACGCCGGGGCGGATTTTATTAAAACCTCCACCGGCAAAGTACCGGTGAACGCCACGTTGGAAAGCGCCGAGCTGATGATGTCGGTGATCCGCGATATGGGCGTCGGCGAGCAGGTGGGCTTCAAGCCGGCCGGCGGCGTGCGCACCGCGGAAGAGGCGCAGCATTATCTGCAACTTGCCGCGCGTATCATGGGCGCAGACTGGGCGGATGCACGGCATTTCCGCTTCGGGGCTTCCAGCCTGTTGGCCAGCCTGCTGACCACGCTGGGCTACAGCGCGCAAACGTCCGGCAGCGGCTACTGATTCTCGCTTTCGTCCCAGCGCGTCCGGGGCGTCTTTGATAACTCTACACACGCAGATTGCAGGAGGATATTTTGTTCCTGGCACAAGAAATTATTCGTAAGAAACGCGACGGTCAGCCGCTGAGCGAAGAAGAGATTCGCTTCTTTATTAACGGTATCCGCGATAACGTCGTCTCCGAAGGGCAGATTGCCGCGCTGGCGATGACCATCTATTTTCATGATATGACCATGCCTGAGCGCGTGGCGCTGACCATGGCGATGCGCGATTCCGGCACGGTGCTGGATTGGAAGAGCCTGGATCTCAACGGCCCGGTGGTGGACAAGCACTCTACCGGCGGCGTGGGCGACGTGACGTCGCTGATGCTCGGCCCGATGGTGGCGGCCTGCGGCGGCTACGTGCCGATGATCTCCGGCCGCGGCCTGGGCCATACCGGCGGCACCCTGGATAAACTGGAGGCCATTCCCGGCTTTAATATCTTCCCGGATGACAGCGCTTTCCGTAAAATCATCAAAGAGGTCGGCGTTGCGATTATCGGCCAGACCAGCTCGCTGGCGCCGGCGGACAAACGCTTCTATGCCACACGCGATATTACCGCCACCGTGGACTCCATTCCGCTGATTACCGGTTCGATCCTGGCCAAGAAACTGGCGGAAGGGCTGGATGCGTTGGTGATGGACGTCAAGGTGGGTTCCGGCGCCTTTATGCCGACCTATGCGCTGTCGGAAGATTTGGCGCAGGCTATCGTCGGCGTCGCCAACGGCGCCGGCTGCAAAACCACGGCGCTGCTGACCGACATGAACCAGGTGCTGGCTTCCAGCGCCGGCAATGCGGTGGAAGTGCGCGAAGCGGTACGCTTCCTGACCGGCGAATACCGCAACCCGCGCCTGCTGGAAGTCACCATGGCGTTGTGCGTGGAGATGCTGCTTTCCGGCGGCCTGGCGCAGGATGACGCTGATGCACGCGCCAAACTGCAGGCGGTGCTGGATAACGGCAAGGCGGCGGAAATCTTCGGCCGTATGGTGGCGGCGCAGCAGGGGCCGAGCGACTTTGTCGAGCGTTATGACAGCTATCTGCCGACGGCGACGCTGAGCAAGCCGGTGTACGCTGAGCGTGAAGGTATCGTCAGCGCCATGGATACCCGTGAGCTGGGCATGGCGGTGGTGACCCTCGGCGGCGGCCGTCGCCGCGCCACCGACAGCATCGACTACAGCGTCGGCCTGACCGATGTGGCTCGCCTGGGCGAGCGCATTGACGCCAAACAGCCGCTGGCGGTGATCCATGCCAACGACGAAGAGAGCTGGCAGCAGGCGGCCGAAGCGGTACGCGGTGCGATGACGCTGAGCGACCAGGTGCCGGAAGCTACGCCGGTGGTGTATAAACGCATCACCCAGTAAGGCCATTTATTAATCGAGGCGGCGCGCATTGCGCCGTCAGAGCGTGGAATCACGCGGGAGAAGACAATGAAACGTACATTTATCATGGTTCTGGACTCATTCGGCATCGGCGCCAGCGCCGACGCTGAACGTTTTGGCGACAAAGGCTCGGATACCCTGGGCCACATTGCCGAAATGTGCGCGCGTGGCGAAGCAGACACCGGCCGTAGCGGCCCGTTGACCCTGCCGAACCTCAGCCGCCTTGGTCTGGGCAAAGCGGCGCAGGAGTCCACCGGCACCTTCCCGCCGGGGCTGGACGAAAATGCCGACATCATTGGCGCTTACGGCTATGCCAGCGAACTTTCTTCCGGTAAGGACACGCCATCGGGCCACTGGGAGATCGCCGGGGTGCCGGTACTGTTCGACTGGGGCTACTTTAAAGACGAACACAACAGCTTCCCGCAGGCACTGCTGGACAAGCTGGTGGAGCGCGCCAAGCTGCCGGGCTACCTCGGCAACTGCCACTCCTCCGGCACGGTGATCCTCGATCAGCTCGGCGAAGAACACATGAAGACCGGCAAGCCGATTTTCTACACCTCGGCGGACTCGGTGTTCCAGATTGCCTGTCATGAAGAAACCTTCGGCCTGGAGCGTCTGTATGAGCTGTGCGAAATCGCCCGCGAAGAACTGACCGAAGGCGGCTACAACATCGGCCGCGTGATCGCGCGTCCGTTCGTCGGCGATAAGCCGGGCAACTTCCAGCGCACCGGCAACCGCCACGACCTGGCGGTCGAGCCGCCGGCGCCGACGGTACTGAAAAAGCTGGTGGATGAGAAGGGCGGCGACGTGGTGTCGATCGGCAAGATTGCCGATATCTACGCCAACGTCGGCATTACCAAAAAGGTTAAGGCGACGGGGATTGACGCGCTGTTTGACGCCACCGTCAAAGAGATGGCGCAGGCCGGCGACAATACCATCGTGTTCACCAACTTTGTCGATTTCGACTCCTCTTACGGCCACCGCCGCGACGTGGCGGGCTACGCCGCCGCGCTGGAGCTGTTTGACCGCCGTCTGCCGGAGCTGCTGAAGCTGGTGAAAGACGACGATATGATCATCTTCACCGCCGACCACGGCTGCGACCCGACCTGGGGCGGCACCGACCATACGCGCGAGCACATTCCGGTGCTGGTCTACGGCCCGAATGTGAAACCGGGCTCGTTGGGCCACCGCGAAACCTTTGCCGATATTGGCCAGACCGTCGCGAATTATTTTGGTCTGTCGCCAATGGAATATGGCAAGACTATGTTCTAATACGCAGTTGGCGCCGGGGGAATACCCCGGCGCATTTTTATTCATGACGATAGTATAAGGAAAATAATTATGGCAACTCCGCACATTAACGCCGAAATGGGTGATTTCGCAGACGTCGTTCTGATGCCGGGCGACCCGTTACGCGCGAAATATATCGCGGAAACCTTCCTGGAAGATGCGGTGGAAGTGAACAACGTGCGCGGCATGTTGGGCTTCACCGGCACTTACAAAGGCCGCAAAATTTCCGTTATGGGTCATGGCATGGGCATCCCGTCCTGCTCCATCTACGCGCGTGAACTGATTGCGGAGTTCGGCGTGAAGAAACTGATCCGCGTGGGTTCCTGCGGCGCGGTGCGCGACGATATTAAACTGCGCGACGTGGTGATCGGTATGGGCGCCTGCACCGACTCCAAAGTGAACCGTCTGCGTTTTAAAGATCACGACTACGCGGCGATCGCGGATTTCGACATGGTGCGCAACGCGGTTGACGCTGCCGCTGCTCAGAACATCCCGGCGCGCGTCGGCAACATCTTCTCCGCCGATCTGTTCTATACGCCGGATCCGGACATGTTCCAGGTGATGAAAAAGTACGGCATTCTGGGTGTGGAAATGGAAGCGGCCGGCATTTACGGCGTAGTGGCGGAACTGCAGGAAGAGTACGGCTGTAAAGCGCTGACCATCTGCACCGTATCCGACCATATTCTGCGCCATGAGCAGACCACTTCCGCAGAGCGCCAGACCACCTTTAACGAAATGATCGTTATCGCGCTGGAATCTGTGCTGCTGGGCGACAAAGAGTAAGGCGGTCCGTCGGCGGCGTGTTGCCGCCGTGGTGACAATCACGCCGGCGGGTGCGAACCTGACCGGCGTTTTTTATGCGCGGCAGACGCTATGGCTTGCGCGTTTCGTTGTCGCCGGATGACGGCGCGGCGCTTTCCTGTTTTTCGTCGTCGCTTTCCGCCAGTGGCGTATTGGCAGTCAGCAGATAGGGCGACTGCTGCCAGCGACTGCGGCGGCCCTGCAGCAAACAGCGCGCCAGAATAATGCCGATGGCCAGCGACAGCAGCATCATCAGCCGCAGCAGGTTGGTGGTGTTATCCACCTGTTTGGCCTCGGTCGCCAGCACGTGGGTGTCCAGGGTGATGCGGATAAAGCCGCACGGGCCGTCTTTACCTTTAATGGCTTCAACCAGCTGATTGTTGAAGTAGCCGCCGGCACGTTTGCCGTCGAGGGACAGGCGGTCACGTACGCTGATGGTTTCCCCGGCGTGGGCGATCAGCGTACCGTCCAGTTGGTAGACGCTGGCGTCCAGAATACGGCTGTGGTCGGTCATCTGTGTGAGGATTGCGTCGATGCGCTGATTATCAATATCGCTGTCGTCGTCAAGCAGCGGCGCCAGGCTGAAGGCGACCTGTTTCGTCAGGGTTTGCGCCAGATCCTCCACCTGCTCGGAGCGCGCCAGCTGATGGCTCAGGCTAAAATAGGAGGCGCCCTGCATCAACAGCACCAATAACGCCAGGCAAATCAGAATGATGGCGGTGCGGTGCAGACGAAATTTCAGTTTGGCTGTAGCCATACGGCTTCCTTAATCTCAGAGAGAGTTTATGTTGCCAGAAGCCGGCCCGATAGGATAGCTTGATGGGTTGTTTTGTACCCGTCATATTTCACGTTGCAGGCGTGTTGGCTACGCGCAGCCACCCGAATCACTTACCTGGGTAAGCCCAGCGGGATTCCTTCCCTTGCCGCCTTCCTGCAACGCGAACTATTTAGGGTATATCACGTGTGTTGCCTGTCTTTGCCCGCCGTTGCCGCTTTGGTTTCACGCTGCCGCAACGTAGAATCAGGCGGGTATACCTTATAGCTGCCCCTTCAGGAGTTAATGATGTCGAATAGTCTGACCTATTGTGACCTCCCGGCCGAGATCTCCCAATGGCCGGGTCTTCCCCTTTCACTGAGCGGTGACGAAGTGATGCCGCTAGATTATTGGGCGGGCCACACCGGTTGGCTACTCTACGGCAGAAAACTGGATAAAGAGCGTATCACGCAGTTCCAGCGTCGGCTCGGCGCGGCGATGGTGATCGTCACCGCCTGGCGCGTGGAGGATTACCAGGTGGTGCGTCTGGCCGGTTCGCTGACGGCGCGCGCCAAAACGCTGGCGGCGGAGAGCGGGCTGGACGTGGCGCCGCTCGGCAAGATCCCGCATCTGCGTACGCCGGGGTTGCTGGTGATGGATATGGACTCCACCGCGATTGAGATTGAGTGCATTGATGAAATCGCCAAGCTGGCGGGCGTGGGCGAGCAGGTGTCCGAAGTGACCGAGCGGGCGATGCGCGGCGAGCTGGATTTTTCCGCCAGCCTGCGGCAGCGGGTCGGTACGCTGAAGGGCGCCGACGCCAATATCCTCAAACAGGTGCGCGATAACCTGCCGCTGATGCCGGGGCTGGTCAATCTGGTGCGGAAGCTGCAGGCGCTGGACTGGCACGTTGCCATCGCGTCCGGCGGCTTCACCTATTATGCCGAGCACCTGCGCGATACGCTGAAGCTGGTGGCGGTGGCCGCCAATGAGCTGGAAATCCGCGACGGTAAGCTGACCGGCGAAGTGGTGGGACCGATTGTTGATGCTCAGTACAAGGCCGATACGCTGACGCAGCTGGCGGAAAAGTTGGGCATTGAGCCGCAGCAGACCGTGGCGATCGGCGACGGCGCCAACGATGTGAAAATGATGCAGGCGGCGGGGCTGGGCATTGCCTATCACGCCAAGCCGACGGTGTATGACAAGGCTCAGGTGGCGATTCGTCATGCCGATCTGATCGGCGTATTATGCGTGCTGAGCGGCAGCCTGAAACACGAAGTGCGCTAATCGTTGCCCGCCGGGCGCGGGCCGAATCATCAGCAAATCAGTATTCTCCAAGAGGTAACACGTGGCAAAAGCAGCGAAACGGGCGTTTGTATGTAATGAGTGCGGGGCGGATTATCCGCGCTGGCAGGGGCAGTGCAGCGCGTGCCAGGCCTGGAATACCATTACCGAGGTCCGTCTGGCCGCCTCGCCTGCGGCGGCGCGCAACGAGCGTTTCAGCGGCTATGCCGGCGAGAACGGCGTCAGCAAGGTGCAGCGGCTGTCGGAGATCAGCCTGGAAGAGCTGCCGCGTTTTTCTACCGGTTTTCTGGAGTTTGATCGCGTGCTCGGCGGCGGCGTGGTGCCGGGCAGCGCGATCCTTATCGGCGGCAGCCCCGGTGCCGGCAAGAGTACCCTGCTGCTGCAAACGCTGTGCAAGCTGTCGGAGCAGATGAAAACGCTGTACGTCACCGGCGAAGAGTCGCTGCAGCAGGTGGCGATGCGCGCGCACCGCCTGGGGCTGCCGACCGGCAACCTGAATATGCTGTCGGAAACCAGCATTGAGCAAATCTGCCTGATCGCTGAGCAGGAACAGCCGAAACTGATGGTGATCGACTCGATTCAGGTGATGCATATGGCGGATATCCAGTCCTCGCCGGGCAGCGTAGCGCAGGTGCGTGAAACCGCCGCTTACCTGACGCGTTTTGCCAAAACCCGCGGCGTGGCGATCGTGATGGTCGGCCACGTCACCAAAGACGGCTCGCTGGCCGGGCCGAAGGTGCTGGAGCACTGCATCGACTGCTCGATTCTGCTCGACGGCGACGCCGATTCCCGCTTCCGCACCCTGCGTAGCCACAAGAACCGCTTCGGCGCGGTCAATGAACTGGGCGTATTCGCCATGACCGAGCAGGGCCTGCGCGAGGTCAGCAACCCGTCGGCGATTTTCCTCAGCCGCGGCGAGGTGACCTCCGGCAGCTCGGTGATGGTGGTGTGGGAAGGTACGCGGCCGCTGCTGGTGGAGATCCAGGCGCTGGTGGATCACTCGATGATGTCCAACCCGCGCCGCGTGGCGGTGGGGCTGGAGCAGAACCGTCTGGCGATTCTGCTGGCGGTGCTGCACCGTCACGGCGGGTTGCAGATGGCGGATCAGGACGTGTTCGTCAACGTAGTCGGCGGCGTGAAGGTGGCGGAAACCAGCGCCGATCTGGCGCTGCTGCTGTCGCTGGTCTCCAGCCTGCGTGACCGCCCGCTGCCGCAGGATTTGGTGGTGTTCGGCGAGGTGGGCCTCGCCGGCGAGATCCGCCCGGTGCCGAGCGGTCAGGAGCGTATTTCGGAAGCGGCCAAACACGGTTTTAAACGCGCCATCGTGCCGCACGCCAACGTGCCGAAAAAAATGCCGGCCAATATGCAGGTGTTCGGCGTGAAAAAGCTGGCGGATGCGCTGGCGGTGCTGGATGAGTTTTAATGGCCGTCAGCGGAAGGAATCTGTGCTAACGTGTTTAGCATATTGAACAGGAGGCGTGATGCGGCAATTTGATTATCTGAAGGCGGCGATTAAGCAGCAGGGGTGCACCCTGCAACAGGTGGCGGACGCCAGCGGCATGACCAAAGGCTATCTCAGCCAGCTGCTTAATGACAAAATCAAGAGTCCCAGCGCGCAGAAACTGGAGGCGCTGCACCGCTTTCTTGGTCTGGAATTTCCGCGTCGGGAGAAAAAGGTCGGCGTGGTGTTTGGTAAATTTTACCCGTTGCACACCGGCCATATTTATCTGATCCAGCGCGCCTGCAGCCAGGTGGATGAGCTGCATGTGATTTTGTGTTACGACGAACCGCGCGATCGCGAGCTGTTCGATAACAGTTCGATGTCGCAGCAGCCGACGGTCAGCGACCGCCTGCGCTGGCTGCTGCAAACCTTCAAATACCAGAAGAATATCCATATCCATGCGTTCGACGAACAGGGCATCGAGCCGTATCCGCACGGCTGGGGCGTGTGGAGCAACGGCATGAAGCAGTTTATGGAACAGCAGGGCATTATGCCGAGCGTGATTTATTCCAGTGAAACGCAGGATGCGCCGCGCTACCGCGAATATCTGGCGACGGAAACCATCCTGATCGATCCTGAACGTTCGTTTATGAAGATCAGCGGCCGGCAGATCCGCCAGGACCCGTTCCGCTACTGGGAATATATTCCCACCGAAGTGAAGCCGTTCTTTGTGCGCACCGTGGCGATACTGGGCGGCGAGTCCAGCGGTAAGTCGACGCTGGTCAACAAGCTGGCCAATATCTTCAATACCACCAGCGCCTGGGAGTACGGCCGCGACTATGTGTTCTCCCATCTGGGCGGCGACGAAATGGCGCTGCAATATTCCGACTACGACAAGATTGCCCTGGGCCAGGCGCAGTACGTGGATTTTGCGGTGAAGTACGCCAACAAGGTGGCGTTTATCGATACCGATTTTGTGACCACGCAGGCGTTCTGCAAAAAGTACGAAGGGCGGGAACACCCCTTTGTGCAGGCGCTGATCGATGAGTATCGCTTCGATCTGGTGATCCTGCTGGAGAACAACACGCCGTGGGTGGCGGACGGTTTGCGCAGCCTGGGCAGCCCCGGCGAGCGCAAGGCGTTCCAGAACCTGCTTGAAGAGATGCTGCACGCCAATAACATTGAGTATGTACGTGTCGAGTCCAGCGACTACGATGAGCGCTTCCTGCGCTGTGTGGAGCTGGTGCAGCAGCTGATGGCGGCGGACGTCGGCCGGGTGAAAGACGTGCCGCAGGCGGGCTGATTAGCTGATTGTGCGCTCGCCGCAACGCCGGGCCGCGATATGCGCCGCTGTTTACGTAATGTTCACGCTGTGCTGATTACGTTAGGTTTTTTGTCACGATAAAGACAGTAAAAACCATGACGTATCGTTTACTTATTCTGTGGTTACTGGGCTATGCGGCGGCGTGGACGCTGCTCAGCGTTCAGCTCGATCCTACACTGCCCTACGACGCCGTCGAGGCGCTGAACTGGGGCCTGAATGCCGAATGGGGCTCGCCGAAAAATCCCTGGCTGGTGGGCGCGGCCATGCGTCCGGCGATCTGGCTGCCGGGCATACCGTTGAACGTTTACTGGTACGCCGGGCACTTTGCGGCGATCGCTATCGGTATGCTGGGCGTGTGGCTGCTGGCGCGGCGGCTGAGCGGCAGCAGGCGTCTGGCCTGGCTGGCGATGCTGACGCTCAACCTGTCCGGCATTATCAATTTCGACATTATCCCCTATAACGACAACTATCTGCTGGTGATGCTGTGGCCGTGGATGCTGCTGTTTTTCCACCTGGCGATTAGCCGCTCCGCCAACTGGTGGCCGGCCTTTGGCGTCGCAGCCGGTCTGGCGATGATGGCGAAATACTCCACCTTCGCCTTTGTTTATTTCATTGTGTTGTCGACGCTGATGGTGCCGCAGATTCGCCGCTGCTATCGCCAGCCGCCGTTTTATCTGGCGGTGGCGATCTGGCTGGCGCTGGTGCTGCCGAATGTGCTCTGGCTCTGGCACCATGATTTTTCCGCGTTCCGATGGGTGGGCTCGCAGACCCGTATGCAGCTTAACGTCGGTGTTCTGCGTTCGTTGTTGCTGGTGTTTTACCCGCTGTTGGTGCTGTGGTGGATCCTGCGGCGCGCCGGCGCGGAGTTGGGCTGTCCGGACACTCGGTCGACGCGGGTGCTGCTGTGGGTGTACCTTTTGCCGCTGGGGATTATCGCCTTCTGGTTCTTCTTCCGCGTCGGCGGCCGGCTGACCGAATGGTTGCAGCCGTTCTTTATCGTGGCGCCGGCGCTGCTGGTCGGTTGCGTACGTCAGCTGCCGACGCGTTCGTTGCGGGCGGCGACGATCGGGCTGCTGTGCGCCGCGCTGGCGGTATACCTGGGCTACGCGGCGGTGATGCTGGGCAATGTGCGCAACGCCGGGCAGAAGATGGTGGGTATCAAGGCGTTCAGCGCCACGATGGAACAGCACTGGCGGCAGCGCTACGGCACCGATCTGCGCTATGTCGGCGGCGCCTATTTATCGCAGTGGATGACGCTATATGCCGATTCTCGCCCGCAGGTCATTACCCGCTGGTCCAATGATCTCCGGCCGAATATCTATAATGCTCACCTTGATGCAGCACAGCTGGCGCGGCACGGCGTGGCGCTGTTCGGGCGGCTGGGGGAGACGTGCGCGCAGAACGATTTTGACGGTGCGTTGGCGCAGTGGCCGTCGCTGCATATCGACCGGCGGCAGGAGATGTCGTTCCGGGCCGATCCGCAGGAGGAGGCCCAGACGCTGTGCGTGGCGTTTGTCCGGCCGAACGGCAGCCAATAAAAAGGCCCGCGATCGCGGGCCTTGGCAAAGAGAAGCGCGCCGCGCTTATTTGGCGATCTTCTTGTACTTGATGCGGTGCGGCTCCAGCGCGTCGGCGCCCAGCGTACGCTTCTTGTACTCTTCGTATTCGGTAAAGTTGCCTTCGAAGAACTCCACCTTACCCTCATCCTGATAGTCGATGATGTGGGTGGCGATGCGGTCGAGGAACCAACGGTCGTGCGAGATAACCAGCGCACAGCCCGGGAACTCCAGCAGGGCGTTTTCCAGCGCGCGCAGGGTTTCGATATCCAGGTCGTTGGTCGGTTCATCGAGCAGCAGCACGTTGCCGCCAACCTGCAGCAGCTTGGCCAGGTGCAGACGGCCGCGCTCGCCGCCGGACAGTTCGCCGACGCGCTTGCCCTGATCGACGCCTTTGAAGTTAAAGCGGCCGACGTAGGCGCGGCTTGGCATTTCGGTGTTGCCGATGCGCATGATGTCCTGACCGCCGGAGACTTCTTCCCACACGGTTTTCTTGTCGTCCATGCTGTCGCGGAACTGATCGACCGAGGCCAGTTTGACGGTGTCGCCCAGCGTGATGCTGCCGCCGTCCGGTTGTTCCGCGCCGGAAAGCATGCGGAACAGGGTGGATTTACCGGCGCCGTTCGGGCCGATAATGCCGACGATGGCGCCCTTCGGCAGTGAGAACGACAGATCGTCGATCAGCACGCGGTCGCCGTAGGATTTATGCAGATTGCTGACTTCGACCACTTTGTCGCCCAGTCGCGCGCCAGGCGGAATGAACAGTTCGTTGGTCTCGTTGCGTTTCTGGTATTCGGTGCTGTTCAGCTCTTCAAAGCGGGCCAGACGGGCCTTGCCTTTTGACTGACGGCCTTTGGCGCCCTGACGCACCCACTCCAGCTCTTTCTCGATCGATTTGCGGCGTGCGGCTTCGGCAGAGGCTTCCTGCGCCAGACGCGCGTCTTTCTGCTCCAGCCAGGAAGAGTAGTTGCCTTCCCACGGGATGCCTTCGCCACGGTCCAGTTCGAGGATCCAGCCGGCGACGTTGTCGAGGAAGTAACGGTCGTGGGTAATCGCCACTACGGTGCCTTCGAAGTCGTGCAGGAAGCGCTCCAGCCAGGCGACGGATTCGGCGTCCAGGTGGTTGGTCGGTTCGTCCAGCAGCAGCATGTCCGGCTTTTCCAGCAGCAGACGGCACAGCGCCACGCGGCGGCGTTCACCACCGGACAGGTGCTCAATCTTGGCGTCCCACTCCGGCAGGCGCAGCGCATCGGCGGCGCGTTCCAGCTGAGCGTTGAGGTTGTGACCGTCATGCGCCTGGATAATCTCTTCCAGGCGGCCCTGTTCGGCGGCCAGTTTGTCGAAGTCGGCGTCTTCTTCCGCGTACAGCGCGTACACTTCGTCCAGGCGCTTCAGCGCGCCGACCACTTCCGCCAGCGCCTCTTCCACCGACTCGCGCACGGTGTGCTGCAGATTAAGCTGCGGCTCCTGCGGCAGGTAGCCGATTTTGATGCCCGGCTGCGGGCGCGCTTCGCCTTCGATGTCTTTATCGATGCCGGCCATAATGCGCAGCAGGGTAGACTTACCGGCGCCGTTCAGGCCCAGTACGCCGATTTTGGCCCCAGGGAAGAAGCTGAGGGAGATATTTTTCAGTATATGACGCTTCGGCGGTACCACTTTGCCGACGCGGTGCATGGTATAGACGTATTGAGCCACGTTGCTCGAGCCTCGCTATATCGGTTTACCGTTGAGGGCTTTCAATGTGCGCGCCGATGGGCGCCGTTTGAAAGCCGCGGGAATTAATCAGGATGTCTGGGGCGGGAGTGTAGCCCGTTTTTGCGTTCGATCCCAGCTATCGTATGACGATCGCTAAGTATACCCGTCATACTTCAAGCTGCGGGTGCGTTGGCGGCGCTTAGTTACCCGAACCACTTACTTGAGTAAGCTCATTGGGATTCTCTCCCTTGCCGCCTGCCTGCAACTCGAATTATTTAAGGTATATCATGGAAATGCGCCTGGAAAGGCGCATTTTACGGCGGTTATGGCGTGACGATGATCGACACGCGGCGGTTTTCGGCGCGACCTTTGGACGTACTGTTATCGGCGACCGGATCGCGTTTTCCCATGCCGCGGGTCTCGATAGCGGCGCGCGGAATACCGACGCTGGCCAACTGATCGGCGACGGTGTTGGCGCGGCGCAGCGATAGCCGATCGTTGTAGCTGTCTTCGCCATAGTTGTCGGTATGACCGTCCAGGCGGAATTTAACGATGTTGACGCTCAGCAGCGCCCGCCCCATTTTTTTGACCGTCTCTGCGCTTTCCGGACTGAGTTTGCCGACGTTATTGCCGAACAGCACCTTATCGGACATGCCGAACTCCCATCCCTTATCCGTCAGCTTGAACCCTTGCGCCTGCAGCAGCGCAATCTGTTCTGCCGTGAGCCCTTGCTTGCTCTGGCAACCGGCCAGCGCCAGCACGGCGATAAACATCATCGCCAGCAGTGAAAAAGGTTGTGTGAAGCGTTGCTTGATCATAATGATTCCCTGTTTTCCTCCTGATCGGTTGGGGGGCTATTTCTGGATCGCCAACCGCCAACCTCCGTGATAACGATGCTTCGCCTGATACATGGCGTCATCGGCTTCGTGCAGCAACCCCTGAGACGTTGCCGCATGATCGGGGTAGAAGGCAATGCCAATACTGAGTGAGGCGATCACCTGTTGCTGATTCGGCAGCGCCACCGGCTGCGTCATACTGTCGATAATCTTGTCGGCGATGCGCGTGACGTCCGCCTGCCGACGCACCGGCGACAGCAGCACGGCGAACTCATCGCCGCCCATACGCGCCACCACGTCGCCGTCGCGCAGCTGCGAGCGGATGCGGCCGGCGATGGTGGTCAGCACCGCATCGCCCGCGGCGTGGCCGTGGCTGTCGTTGACTTCCTTGAAACGGTCGCCGTCGATAAACAACACCGCCAGTTTTTCTTCCGGGGTGATATGGCTCAGGGCATGGCTGAGCTGGCCTTCAAAAAAGGCGCGGTTTGGCAGACCGGTCAGGCTGTCATGCGTGGCGCGATGGGTCAGCGAATCATTTTCCTGTTTGAGATGCGCCTGCCAGGTTTCAAGCTCCTCCAGCAGACCATTGAAGTCGTTGCTCAGCTCGTGCAGTTCGGCAATCGGCGCCGACGGCACCCGCTGTCCGAAGCTGCGATCGCTGCGCACTACGTGGGCAACGTTGGCGATATCATTCAGTGAACGCACGATGCCGTGCAGCATGCGCCGCGACAGAATCAGGGCGCACAGGGTGCTGAGCGCCAGGCAGGCGATAATGCCGGCCAGCCCGCGCAGTAAGAAGCGCAGCAGACTACCGCCGTGGCTGCTCAGCCAGACTTTACCGACCAGTTTTCCTTCGTGATTGATCGGCAGTTCGATGGCCTCCGGCATTGCCCAGCGCGCGACCAACTGCTCCAGGCCGTGCAGCGGGCCGTCTTTGGGGTGATGCCAGTAGGCCAGCAGCCTGCCGTCCTTGTTCAGTATTTTGGCCTCCGACACCTCTTCATTGGAGGCGATCAGCATCAGCGCCTCGCGTGCGGCGCTGCGATCGTCAAAGACCACCGCTGCCTCCACCGTATAGCTGATGGAGCGGGCGATCAGATGCAGGTTGTGGTTGGCGTAGGCGCGCAGCGCAAGCAAGGCGACCAGCGTCAGGAAGATGCCGGCGGTGCCGACGGCGATCAGCGCCAGGCTCAGGTTCATGCGCTGCAGCACCTTGCCCAGCGTCGGCCGCGAATGGGCGACGCGTTTTCTGCGGAACAGCCCGATCATGACGACTCCAGCTTACGCGCCAGTTGCAGTACGTTGGGGTGTACGCGCACGCCGCTGCGCGCCAGCGCATCCAGGTTGACTTTAAAGCCGATCTGTTTGCCCCGGGGCTGCAGGCAGAAGGCGCTACCCGCACTGCATTCCGTATCATTTTCGCTGATGACGAGGATCGAATGGCCGGCGATGCGTGGGATCAGCGCCCGGCGCTGTGCATTGCTGACGTCTCCGAGATAGATCACGTCGCACTGCTGCGACAGTATGTTGCTATCAAGCGGCAGCCGCTGTGTTTTAATCGGATGCGGGGCTTCCAGCAGCAGCGGGCTGAACAGGCCGTCAGCGTAACGCGTTTGTGCGGTAACGCACAGGCGAACAGGATTAGGCGGCGTAGACCAGCGGGTATAGCTGATAATACCCAGCACCACGGTGGTGACGGCCTGAGTACGCGACTGCACCTGTTCTGCATTTTCTGTGGCGGTCCGGCCGCCAAACGACAACAGCAGAAGTAACCCGAGAAGATAGGGACGAGAGAAAAATAAGCTCCGAAAGGAGCCCCTGGCGATGTGGGTTAAGCTGCCGGCGTGCTTCGATCTCTTCATGGGCCAATTTCGCCTGTTTCTGCAGCGTTACCTAAAAAAATAAAGAAAAATCATTATGAAAAGCGAATTATCGCCCAGCGTGACGGACATTATATAACCTATAATTTGCGCGGATTGTATTATAATCAGCCGCCGTTGTGCGGTTTATATGACGTTTTATAAGAATTATCTTACTTGTTTTTGCAAGAAGAAAAAACGCAGCCTGCCGCGCAGGCGCTTTTTCCCGATGTGAAAGCTGTACGCCGGGCGTGACGGCGGGCAGGAAGCGGGGAGATTCAGAATAATCAGGTGGTTTCCGGTGCCGTGAACGGACAGGGTAGAAGAATGTTTTGGTTGCGGCGCATCGGCAATTTTTGGTGAATGGATAGCGTTTTATGCTGTCTATGATGAGACAACAGCGCTCGGCGCAGCGCCATTCGCCCGCGGTAAGCGGCTTAAGACAAGACAACCAGCGAGGAAAGAATCAGTATGGTCAAGGTGGACAAGTGGCGGTTTCTGGCAATTGGCGTGTGTCTGACGGCTTTCTCGGGCGCGGCGTTGGCTGATTCGCTGGATGCCCAGCGCGAGCGTTATCAGCAGATCAAGCAGGCATGGGACAATAAGCAAATGGATGTGGTGGCTCAGCTGATGCCGACGCTGCGCGACTACCCGCTTTACCCTTATCTGGAATATCGCCAGCTGACGCAGGATCTCGGCAGCGTCAGCTATCAACAGGTCGGCGAATTTATTCGCCAGCATCCGACGCTGCCGCCGGCGAAGTCGCTGTCGTCGCGCTTTGTCAATGAACTGGCGCGTCGCGAAGACTGGCGCGGCCTGCTGGCCTTCAGTCCGCAGCCGCCGAAGCCTGTCGCCGCGCGTTGCAACTACTATTACGCCGAGTGGGCGACCGGCGAGCGACAGGCCGCCTGGCGCGGGGTGAAGGAGATTTGGCGGTCGGGGAAATCGCTGCCGAACGCCTGCGATAAACTGTTCAGCGTCTGGCAATCGTCCGGCGAGCAAACGCCGCTGGCGACGCTGGAACGCATGAAGCTGGCGCTGAAAGAGGGCAACGGCGGGCTGGTGACGCACCTGTCGCGGCAGCTGCCGTCGGACTATCAGACCATGGGCGATGCGCTGGTGAGTCTGCAAAACGATCCGGCCAGCGTGGAAGGGTTTGCGCGCAGCGTCGGGCCGACCGATTTTACCCGTTCGGTCACCCAGATTGCCTTCACCCGCCTGGCGCGTCAGGACGCGGAGAACGCACGCGCGATGATCCCGACGCTGGCGCGTCTGCAAAAAATGAGCGAAAGCGACCGCCTTGAGCTGGAAGAAACGGTGGCGTGGCGCTTGATGGGCAATGACGCAACCAGCGAGCAGGCGCAGTGGCGCGACAGCGTGATCCTGCGCAGCCAGTCGCCGTCGCTGCTGGAGCGGCGGGTGCGCATGGCGCTCGGCACCGGCGACCGCGCCGGGCTGAAAACCTGGCTGGCGCGTCTGCCGGAAGAGTCGCGCAATAAAGACGAATGGCGCTACTGGCGCGCCAGTATGCTGATGGATGAAGGCAAGCGTCAGGAAGGCGAGGAGATGCTGCGCCGGCTGATGAATGAACGTGGCTTCTATCCGATGGTGGCCGCGCAGAAGCTGAATGAAACTTACCCGATCATGGTGGCGGTGGCGGCCAAGCCGCGTACCTCGCTGGTGAGCGGTCCGGAAGTCGCACGGGTGCGCGAACTGATGTACTGGAATATGGACAACCTGGCGCGCGGCGAGTGGAACGCCTATGTGGCCAGCCGCAGCCAGCCGGAACAGGAAGCGCTGGCGCGCTACGCGTTCGAGCAGCGGTGGGCCGATCTGAGCGTGCAGGCGACTATCGTCGGTAAAATGTGGAACCACCTGGAGGAGCGTTTCCCCGTCGCCTGGCCGGATGAATACCGCCGTGCTACCGAGGGGAAAGGCATCACGCAGAGCTATGCCATGGCGATTTCCCGTCAGGAGAGCGCCTGGAACCCGAAGGCGCAGTCGCCGGTCGGGGCGGCGGGGCTGATGCAGGTGATGCCCCGCACCGCGCAGCACACGGTGCAGAAGTTCGGCATTCCGGGTTACAGCAGCGCCAGCCAGCTGTTCGATCCGCAGACCAATATCACCATCGGCACCAGCTATCTGGAGTCGGTATTCCAGCAGTTTGACCGCAACCGCATTCTGTCGTCGGCGGCATATAACGCCGGCCCGTCGCGGGTGAACACCTGGCTGAACAACAGCGACGGCCGGATTGATGCGGTGGCGTTTATCGAGAGCATTCCGTTCTCGGAAACGCGCGGTTATGTGAAGAACGTGCTGGCCTATGACGTGTTTTACCGCCATTTCATGCATCAACCGGAAAAAGTGCTGACCGATGCGGAGTGGCAGCGGCGTTATTGATTTGTGGAGCGTTATGGTATGCTGCTGTACTAGTTAAATAGTATGGTGGCCGCCATGACGCAATTATCACTGAACGATCCTGCTCTTTCAGAACAAGGCAATGAAGACTGGCAGCGTTTTGTCGCGCTGTTGCAGGGTTCCTTTGATCGGGATCTGCATCAGCCGCTGATGCAGCTGCTGTTGACGCCGGACGAGCGCACCGCCCTCGGCACGCGCGTACGGATTATTCAGGAGCTGATGCGCGGCGAGATGAGTCAGCGCGAGCTGAAGAATGAGTTGGGCGCCGGGATTGCGACCATTACCCGCGGCTCCAACAGCCTGAAGGCGGCGCCGCCGGCGCTGAAGCAGTGGCTGGAGCAACAGCTGCTGAACGGCGCGCCATAGCGCGTCCGCCGTCGGTTTAGCGTGGCTGAGGATGCTGATAAATCGGGTTGAGGAACGGCGCCAGCGCCAGCATCAGCGCCTGATGGTAAACGCTGGTGCGGCTCAGTCGTCCGTTGGTGAAGATGGCGATGGCGCCGCCCTGGCGCTTGATATCGGCATTGCCGGTAATGGTCGCCATTTCGCTGCCCAGTTCACGTCCGGCGTGGATCCCCTGCAGCACGGCTTCCGGCAGCATCAGGCTGGCGGAACGCGATTCGCCGCGGATATGCGGATTTTCGACGGTTATCCAGGCGAAGGTCATATTGTCTTCAATTCCCGCTTCCACACCGACCCAGAAGTCGGCGTCCGGGCGCGTCTGACGCGCTTGCGTCACGCGTTGGCGCGCGCCGGTGCGGGTTTCAGCATTGCCGATAGGCTGCAGAGACACGCCGCTGGCGACGTCAACGGGTTCGATATGGCACTGACCGGCGCCGTAGGTGTCGTCAAAGGCCAACTGAATAGCCTTGATCTTTGCCGGGTTGGTAGTTGCAGCAACAACATGGTACATAAACGGGTCTGGCATCCTTATGCTAAGAGCTTATCCTACGCATGGGCGCGCGCAGGCGCAGGCCCTGAAAGATAAACGCAAGTTTCACGCAGTATAACGGAAAAGAAAAATGTTACAGGTATACCTTGTTCGCCACGGCGAAACGGAATGGAATGCGGAACGCCGCATTCAGGGTCAGTCCGACAGCCCGTTAACCGCGATGGGCGAACATCAGGCGCAGCTGGTCGCCAGGCGCGTCAGCCGCGAAGGCATCACGCATGTGATTACCAGTGATTTGGGCCGAACCCGCCGCACCGCGCAGATTATCGCTGACGCCTGCGGTTGCGAAGTGATTGCTGAGCCGCGCCTGCGCGAGCTGCACATGGGCGTGTTGGAAGAGCGTCTTATCGACGGTCTGACGCCGCAGGAAGAGCAGTGGCGTAAACAGATGGTTGATGGTACGCCTGACGCCCGTATCCCTCAGGGGGAATCAATGAGCGAGCTGGCGGAGCGGATGCGCGCGGCGCTGGAGAGTTGCCTGATGTTGCCGGAAGGCAGCAAGCCGCTGATCGTCAGCCACGGTATCGCGCTTGGCTGCCTGATTGGCACCATTCTCGGGCTGCCGGCGCATGCCGAGCGTCGTCTGCGCCTGCGTAACTGCTCACTGTCACGCGTTGACCATCAGCAGAGCCCGTGGCTGGCCTCCGGCTGGATCGTCGAAACGGCGGGCGATGTATCGCACCTCGACATGCCCGCGTTGGACGAATTGCAGCGTTAACGGCGAATCGGGATCAGATATTCGCAGTTGATCTCGGTTGGCGGCTGGGGCGGCAGACGGCTGCCCTTCGGATGGAAGCGCTCGATGTCATAGCCTCTGCGGCGCGTCAGCTCCAGCAGCGGCAGGCAGGTGCCGTACAGCGTCAGGATGAAATCCTGCAGGCCAGCACTCGGCCCTTCGTAGCGGAACAGCGCATATTCGCCGCCCTGCAGCGTGATCGGCTGACCTTCGCTGACGGTGTCGGGCACGTGATGCGGCTCCAGCGCGGTGGTGTACAGCACTTCCTGCTCGTCGTCCTTTTCCTGGCTAGGGCGGGAGTGGTGCAGGCCGTACAGAACCGGCGGCAGCGTGGTTGCCTCGCCCAGGTAGTGACGCCAGAACTGGGAGCGCAGTTCGGTGCGGAAGTTGGAGATCTGCTCCAGCGTACAGGAGTAGCTCTGCGTCAGGCCGATCATCTGCTGTTCCGGCAGGATGACAAACTCCGGCTGTGGCAGCGTGAAGGCCCCCAGACGGATCGGCGGACAGATGCCGAACGCGTTCCAGTCCTCGGCCCGGCGATACAGCGCAGGCGTCTGGGCAAATTGCTTCTTGAATGCTCGGGTGAAGGTCTGTTGCGAGTCAAAGCGGTATTGCAGGGCGATATCCAGTATTGGGCGGCTGGTCAAGCGCAGCGCGACCGCCGCTTTCGACAGTCTTCTTGCCCGGATATAAGCGCCGATGGCGTTACCGGTAATATCTTTGAACATCCGTTGCAGATGCCATTTTGAATATCCCGCCTTGGCTGCCACGTTATCCAGCGCCAAAGGTTGGTCCAAATGGCTTTCCAGCCAGCTAAGCAGATCACGAATGATACCGGCTTGATCCATAGATCGTCCTCGTAGAGCTTTGGGTCGGAACCCGGGTATGTTAATGCATTACGCGGGTGCTGGTGATCAACGGCGAGTTCCCTGCCGTTAAATCCCGGTCTACTTCAAGCTGTATCATGACGGCGTCTGGTCACGCCTTGTCACACGTTCGGCGCTGTGCCGGCGAGCGGGCCGTAGCCTGATACAAGTCGAATTATTTTGGCATGCGTTGCGCGCTTGGCCTCGGGAGTGCCGTACTGCATAAAACATTGAGGCTGAGGGCATCTTCGCAGGCGCAAAGAAATGACGCCGCCGCATAATAACAATTTTTTTCCTCCGAGACTCTCAAAGATTTTTTTTACGCTCTGTGCTACAAAGGCGGAGCGTGACGGAAGAGGGTTATTTTTCTCTTCCAAATCATAAATAAAACTAATAATAATAGTGGATGTATTGTTCGGGACTTCTTGGAGTTAACTAGATGAAAAAGTTATGGATATTATTGTTCTGTCTGGCCGGCGTTATGGCCAATAGCGCACAGGCTGAACAGATTGGCTCGGTGGATACGGTGTTTAAACTGTTTGGTCCGGACCATAAGATTGTGGTTGAGGCGTTCGACGATCCGGATGTTAAAAATGTAACTTGTTATATCAGCCGTGCCAAAACCGGCGGTATCAAAGGCGGGCTAGGACTGGCGGAAGATACCGCGGACGCGGCGATTTCCTGCTCGCAGGTCGGGCCGATTGAACTGAGTGAAAAGATTAAAAACAGCAAGAATAAAGGCAGCGTGGTGTTCCAGAAGCGCACGTCGCTGGTATTCAAAAAGCTGCAGGTGGTGCGCTTCTACGACGCAACGCGTAATGCGCTGGTCTACCTGACGTATTCGGACAAGGTGGTGGACGGTTCGCCGAAGAATGCGATCAGTGCCGTGCCGATTATTCCCTGGAATGCCGCGCGCTAATCATGCAAAAGAGGGGACAGTTGACTGACCCCTCTCAATTACCGCCGGTAAGAATTACTCTTCCAGCTCGCCGCAGAAGCGGTAGCCTTCGCCGTGAATGGTGGCGATGATTTCCGGCGTATCCGGCGTAGATTCGAAGTGCTTGCGGATGCGGCGGATGGTCACATCGACGGTGCGGTCATGCGGCTTCAGCTCGCGGCCAGTCATTTTCTTCAGCAGTTCACCGCGCGACTGGATCTTGCCCGGGTTTTCGCAGAAGTGCAGCATGGCGCGGAATTCGCTGCGCGGCAGTTTGTACTGTTCGCCGTTCGGGCCGATCAGCGAGCGGCTGTTGATATCCAGCTCCCAGCCGTTGAACTTGTAGCTTTCAACCTGCTTGCGTTCTTCGCCGACGCTGCCCAGATTCATGGTGCGTGACAGCAGGTTGCGTGCGCGGATGGTCAGTTCGCGTGGGTTGAACGGTTTGGTAATATAGTCATCAGCGCCGATTTCGAGGCCAAGGATCTTGTCCACCTCATTATCGCGCCCGGTCAGGAACATCAGGGCAACGCTGACCTGTTCACGCAGCTCGCGCGCCAGCAACAGGCCGTTTTTACCCGGCAGGTTGATATCCATAATGACCAGATTAACGTCATTTTCGGACAGAATGTTGTGCATCTCTGCACCATCATTGGCTTCATGCACGATGTAGCCTTCCGCCTCGAAAATGCTCTTCAGGGTGTTACGAGTGACTAACTCGTCTTCGACAATCAGAATTTGCGGGGTCTGCATATTTGCTACCTAAAATTGCCAACAAAATAGAAAACAGGAAGTACAGAAGTCTTTGTTTTCTTAGAGGAGGGCGGAGATATCGCCACGTTCCCTCATGCCAAATGACTAAAGTACGGAAACTCGTTCTTGATGCACTTTCCATCTTAATGTCAACAAGATCGCTAGCTTGGTGGGGATGCTATTCCCTTTAACCCCTAGGGTGCCAAAACGGCGCATATCCTAACCCTATTAACAGCAATATAACAGTAGATGCCGAATTCATCACCCAACAAAACTACGCTTTGTTGACATATATCAAATTCAATTGTAGCACGTTAACAGATTTGTGAAAAACACTTACAGAACTGCCGGCTTAAGTCGCCGCAGGGTAAATTCTGTGAACGATTCAGCATTGCTGGCCTCGATAGGTTACAATTTTCGAATGATTGGCGGTGAGGCGGTAATAACGCCTTGATAATTAAGTTCACCAAGAAATAAATTATATTTATATAGATTACATTAAATTTATTTACTCAATTGCCCGTTTTGTTATCTCATAATTAAATGTTGGTGTTTTTGTTGCTAAGTTGTAAAGATTTTGGCGGCAGCTAAAACAAAACGCGTGATGCTGTTTAACGCCGTGGAGTACTTATGCAGTTACATATCATTTTGGTGGCGCCGGCGCGGCCGGAAAATGTCGGCGCCGCAGCGCGTGCGATGAAAACCATGGGCTTTAGCTCGCTGCGCATCGTCGACAGCGATGCGCATTTGCAACCGGCGGCCCGCTGGGTGGCGCACGGCGCCGGTGAGATCCTGGATGCGGCGCTGCACTTTGCCACGCTGGAGCAAGCGCTGGCGGATGTCGATTTCACCGTGGCCACCACCGCGCGCAGCCGCGCCCGTTTCCACTATTACAGCACGCCGCAGGAGTTGCTCGGTCAGTTAGAGGAACGTAGGCAGTGGGTTTCGCAGGCGGCGCTGGTGTTTGGCCGGGAGGATTCCGGGCTGACCAACGAGGAGCTGGCACTGGCCGATCTGCTGACGGGCGTGCCGATGCAGGCCGATTACCCTTCGTTAAACCTGGGGCAGGCGGTGATGGTGTACTGCTATCAGCTCTCCGCTTTGATGAACGTAGCGGCGCCGGCGCCGGAAGCGACGGCTGACGCGGGGCAACTGCAGGCGCTGCGTCAACGCGCCGAGCGGTTATTGCATCATTTGGCGGTCGAGGACGATCAAAAGCTGCGCGACTGGCTGCAGCAGCGGCTGGGGTCGCTGCCGCGGCGCGACACGATGATGCTGCATACGTTGTTACACGATATTGAAAAAAAATTAACGAAGTGAAGGCCGGCTTATGGCCGGTATATTCAGCGTGATCGTCTGCAATATTGCCGTATGACTGTTTTTTTATGCTGCAGTTTTGCCTTTTTGTCCGTTTCATCCCCCAATTCGCTGCTTGAACGGAAAACGAGCAAAAACAAGAAATAATTTGACTTGGGTTAGGGATTGCTTTAACCAATAGAGGGGACAGAGGATTAAATGAGACAGACAGACGTTATGCGACACATCAGCCTGAACACCACAATTATTACCACCACCGATACCACAGGTAACGGGGCGGGCTGACGCGTACAGGAAACAAGAAGAAAAAAGCCCGCACCTTAGCAGTGCGGGCTTTTTTTTGGCTTAAATTCGGGAGATAACAGAGATGCGAGTGCTGAAATTTGGCGGAACCTCGGTAGCGAATGCGGAACGTTTTCTGCGCGTCGCCGAGATTATGGAAAGCAATGCCCGTCAGGGACAGGTAGCGGCGGTATTGTCCGCGCCGGCGAAGATCACCAACCACTTGGTGGCGATGGTTGAAAAAACGCTGGCCGGGCAAGACATTCTGCCAACTATGAGCGACGCGGAGCGTATTTTCGCCGAGCTGCTGCACGGCCTGGCGCAGGCGCTGCCGGGCTTTGCCCACGAACGCCTCAAGGCGCGCGTCGAGCATGAGTTTGCGCAGCTCAAGCAGGTGTTGCACGGCGTGGCGCTGCTGGGTAAATGCCCGGACAGCGTGAACGCCGGCATTATCTGCCGCGGTGAAAAACTGTCGATCGCCATTATGGAGGCGGTATTCCAGGCGAAAGGTTTCCCGGTTACCGTGATCAATCCGGTGGAGAAGCTGCTGGCTCAAGGGCACTATCTGGAATCCACCGTCGATATCGCCGAATCCACACTGCGCATCGCCGCAATGGGCATTCCGGCTGACCATATCGTGCTGATGGCCGGCTTTACCGCCGGGAATGACAAGGGCGAGCTGGTGGTGCTGGGGCGCAACGGTTCCGATTACTCCGCTGCGGTGCTGGCGGCCTGCCTGCGCGCCGACTGCTGTGAAATCTGGACCGACGTCGACGGGGTGTATACCTGCGATCCGCGCACCGTGCCGGACGCCAGACTGCTGAAGTCGATGTCGTATCAGGAGGCGATGGAGCTGTCCTATTTCGGCGCCAAAGTTCTCCACCCCCGCACCATTACCCCCATCGCCCAGTTCCAGATCCCTTGCCTGATTAAAAACACCTCCAACCCGCAGGCGCCCGGTACGCTGATCGGCGCCGAGTGCGTGGATGAAGATACACCGGTGAAAGGTATCACCAATCTGAATAATATGGCGATGATCAACGTCTCCGGCCCGGGCATGAAAGGCATGGTCGGCATGGCGGCGCGGGTGTTTGCCGTGATGTCGCGCGCCGGCATCTCGGTGGTGCTGATCACCCAGTCCTCTTCTGAATACAGCATCAGCTTCTGCGTGCCGCAGGGTGAGCTGCCGCGCGCGCGCCGCGCGCTGGGCGACGAGTTCTATCTGGAGCTGAAAGACGGCCTGCTGGAACCGCTGGATGTGACGGAAAACCTGGCGATTATCTCGGTGGTTGGCGACGGCATGCGCACCCTGCGCGGTATTTCGGCGCGCTTCTTCTCCGCGCTGGCCCGCGCCAATATCAATATCGTCGCCATTGCCCAGGGCTCTTCCGAACGCTCCATCTCGGTGGTGGTCAGTAATGACGATGCCACCACCGGCGTACGCGTCAGTCATCAGATGCTGTTCAACACCGACCAGGTGCTGGAAGTGTTCGTGATCGGCACCGGCGGCGTCGGCGGCGCGCTGATCGAGCAGATCTACCGCCAGCAGCAGTGGCTGAAGCAAAAGCATATCGACCTGCGGGTGTGCGGCATCGCCAACTCGCGCGCCATGCTGACCAATGTGCACGGCATTGCGCTGGACAGCTGGCGTGAAGGGTTGGCGGAGGCACAGGAGACCTTCAACCTTGGGCGACTGATTCGTCTGGTGAAGGAGTATCACCTGCTGAACCCGGTGATTGTCGACTGTACTTCCAGCCAGGCGGTGGCCGATCAGTATGTCGACTTCCTGGCCGACGGCTTCCACGTGGTGACGCCGAACAAGAAGGCCAACACCTCGTCGATGAATTTTTATCATCAGCTGCGCGCCGCCGCCGCGGGCTCGCGCCGCAAATTCCTCTATGACACCAACGTCGGCGCCGGGCTGCCGGTGATTGAAAACCTGCAGAACCTGCTGAACGCCGGCGATGAACTGACGCGTTTCTCCGGCATTCTGTCTGGCTCGCTGTCGTTTATCTTCGGCAAGCTGGATGAGGGCATGTCTCTGTCGGCGGCGACGCTGCAGGCGAAGAGTAACGGCTATACCGAACCGGACCCGCGCGACGATCTGTCCGGGATAGACGTCGCCCGTAAACTGTTGATCCTGGCGCGTGAAGCGGGTTACAACCTGGAACTGAGCGATATTGAGGTGCAATCGGTGCTGCCGCCGGAGTTTGATGCCAGCGGCGATACCGACAGCTTCCTGGCGCGTCTGCCGGAGCTGGACGCTGCGTTTAGCCGCCGGGTGGCCGATGCGGCGGAGCAGGGTAAGGTATTGCGCTATGTCGGGGTGATTGAAGAGGGGCGTTGCCAGGTGCGTATTGACGCTGTTGATGGCAACGATCCATTGTATAAAGTGAAAAACGGCGAGAACGCGCTGGCGTTCTACAGCCGCTATTATCAGCCGCTGCCGCTGGTGCTGCGCGGCTATGGCGCCGGTAATGATGTGACGGCAGCGGGGGTATTCGCCGATCTGCTGCGCACGCTGTCATGGAAGTTGGGAGTTTAATATGGTTAAGGTGTATGCGCCGGCTTCGATCGGCAACGTCAGCGTTGGTTTCGACGTGCTGGGCGCCGCCGTTTCGCCGGTCGACGGCACGCTGCTGGGCGACTGCGTCAGCGTCGAGGCCGCGGAGCAATTCAGCCTGGAAAACGCCGGGCGCTTTGTCGGCAAACTGCCGGCGGAGCCTAAGGACAATATCGTCTATCAGTGCTGGCAGCGCTTTTGTCAGGCGATCGGCCGCGAGGTGCCGGTGGCGATGCGGCTGGAAAAAAATATGCCCATTGGCTCGGGTCTCGGTTCCAGCGCCTGTTCGGTGGTCGCCGGCCTGATGGCGATGAATGAATTTTGCGAGCGTCCGCTGGATGACATGCAGCTGCTGGCGTTGATGGGCGAGCTGGAAGGACGCATCTCCGGCAGCGTGCATTATGACAACGTCGCGCCGTGCTACCTCGGCGGCCTGCAGCTGATGCTGGAGGAAGAGGGGAGCATCAGCCAGCAAGTCCCCTGTTTTGACGAGTGGCTGTGGGTGATGGCGTATCCGGGAATCAAGGTTTCTACCGCTGAAGCGCGCGCCATTCTGCCGGCGCAGTACCGCCGTCAGGACTGCATCAGCCACGGACGCTATCTGGCCGGCTTTATTCATGCCTGCCACACTCAGCAGCCGAAGCTGGCCGCCAAGCTGATGCAGGACGTGATTGCCGAGCCGTACCGCACCCGCCTGCTGCCGGGCTTTGCCGAAGCGCGTAAGGCGGCGCAGGATATCGGCGCCCTGGCCTGCGGAATTTCCGGCTCCGGCCCGACGCTGTTCGCCGTGTGCGACGACGGCGACACCGCCCGGCGGATGGCCGACTGGCTGAAGAATCACTATCTGCAAAACGATGAAGGTTTTGTTCATATTTGCCGTCTGGATACCGCAGGCGCTCGACAACTGGGATAACGCATGAAACTGTACAACCTTAAAGATCACAATGAGCAGGTTAGCTTTGCACAGGCGATCAAACAGGGGCTGGGTAAACAGCAGGGGCTGTTTTTCCCGCTGGATCTGCCGGAATTTGAACTGACCGAGATTGACCAACTGCTGAAGCTGGATTTCGTGACCCGCAGCGCGCGTATTCTGTCGGCGTTTATCGGTGAGGAAATCAGCGAAGAGGCGCTGTACAAGCGCGTGAAGGCGGCGTTTGAGTTCCCGGCGCCGGTAGCGAAGGTTGAGGACGACATCGCCTGCCTGGAGCTGTTCCACGGCCCGACGCTGGCGTTCAAAGACTTCGGCGGCCGCTTTATGGCGCAGATGCTGGCGGAAGTGGCCGGCGATCAGCCGGTCACCATTCTGACGGCGACCTCCGGCGATACCGGCGCGGCGGTGGCGCACGCGTTCTACGGCCTGAAAAACGTGCGCGTGGTGATCCTCTATCCGCAGGGGAAAATCAGCCCGCTGCAGGAAAAACTGTTCTGCACGCTGGGCGGCAATATCCATACCGTGGCGGTAGACGGCGATTTTGACGCCTGCCAGGCGCTGGTGAAGCAGGCGTTTGACGATCGCGAGCTGAAAGAGGCGCTGCATCTGAACTCGGCCAACTCGATCAATATCAGCCGCCTGCTGGCGCAGATCTGCTACTACTTCGAGGCGGTGGCGCAGCTGCCGCAGGAAGCACGCAATCAGCTGGTGATTTCGGTGCCGAGCGGCAACTTCGGCGATCTGACCGCCGGCCTGCTGGCCAAGTCGCTGGGACTGCCGGTGAAACGCTTTATTGCCGCCACCAACGCCAACGATACGGTGCCGCGTTTCCTCGACGACGGTAAATGGCAGCCGCACGCAACGGTGGCGACGCTCTCCAACGCGATGGACGTCAGTCAGCCGAATAACTGGCCGCGGGTGGAAGAGCTGTTCCGCCGCAAAATTTGGCAGTTGAAAGAGTTGGGGCACGGGGCGGTCAGCGATGAAACCACCAAAGAGACGATGAAGGAGCTGGCGGCGTTAGGCTACCTCTCCGAGCCGCATGCGGCTATCGCCTACCGCTTGCTGCGCGATCAGCTGCAGGACGGCGAGTTTGGTCTGTTCCTCGGCACCGCGCATCCGGCGAAGTTTAAAGAGAGCGTGGAGGAGATTTTACAGCAGGAGCTGCCGTTGCCGAAAGCGCTGGCGGTGCGTGCCGAGCTGCCGTTGCTGTCGCACTCGCTGCCGGCTGACTTCGCGCAGCTGCGTCAGTTTATGATGGCGCTGCCCGCCTGATTAACGTGATGTGCTGGTTAGGGGCCGGTTATCACCGGCCCTTTTTTCTTACTGTTCGGGACGCTTGAATACCAGTTCGTCCGCCTTGGACGCCGCCTCATCAAAGGCATATCCTTCCAGATTGAAATCAGCCAACTGTTCTGCTTTGGTCAGGCGATTTTTGATAATAAAGCGGCTCATCAGGCCACGCGCTTTTTTCGCGTAGAAGCTGATGACCTTATATTTACCGTTTTTCTCATCCAGGAACACCGGCTTGATCAGCTGCCCGTGCAGCCCGGCCGGCTTCACCGCTTTGAAGTATTCATCCGATGCCAGATTGACCACCACATCGTCCGTCTGTTGCTTCAGCACTTCATTGAGTTTGTCGGTGATGCGAGCGCCCCAGAAGCTGTACAAATCTTTGCCGCGCGGGTTGGCCAGCTTGATGCCCATTTCCAGACGGTAAGGCATCATCAGGTCGAGCGGACGCAACACGCCGTATAAGCCGGACAGCATACGCAAATGCTGCTGGGCAAAGTCAAAATCCGCTTCGCTGAAGTCCTGCGCCTGCAGGCCGGTATACACGTCGCCCTTAAAGGCCAGCAGGGCCTGGCGCGCATTATCCGGGGTAAATTGCGGGGTCCATTCGGCAAAGCGGGCGGCGTTCAGTCCGGCCAGCTTGTCGCTGATCTTCATCAGACTGGCGATTTGCGCCGGCGTCAGCTGGCGGCTGATGTTGATAAGTTCTGCAGATTGCTCCAGCAGCTCAGGCTGCGTAAAGCGAGCCGTCGCCAGAGGACTTTCGTAATCAAGCGTTTTGGCAGGTGAGATAATAACGAGCATGGCGCGACATCCTGTTGATCAAAGTGGAGATACTTTAGCAAAAAACGTGAGAAAAAGCGGCGATGGGTCTGATAGATAGGTGCGGGGTAAAAGGCCAAGGCGCGTAGGGATGCGCCTTGGCGGGGAGTGCGGGTCAGTCTGGCTTTTGCGGGTTATCCCACACGCCGGGCTCCAGCTGGGATTTCAGCTCAGGGTACTGACTGGCGTCGAAGGTCGGCAGTTTGCCGAGCGCCCGTTGCCGGTTGTAGTCGCGGGCCAGTTTAAAGGCGACGCGTGACAGCAGCAGGATGGCCGTCAGGTTGGTGATCGCCATCAGCGCCATGGCGGTGTCGGCCATTTTCCATACCAGCGGCAGCTCCGCCAGCGCGCCGAACATCACCATGCCCAGCGCAACACAGCGGAAGATTGCCAGCCGCGCCGGATGATTGTGCTCCAGGAAGATCAGGTTGTTTTCGGCGTAGGCGTAGTTGGCGATGATGGAGGTAAAGGCGAAGAAGAAAATCGCCAGCGCCACAAACGGCGAACCCCAGCTGCCGACGGCGCTGGACAGCGCGCGCTGGGTCAGTTCAATGCCGCTGATCTCGCCGGTTGGGTTATCCATCACGCCGGAGGCCAGAATAATCGCGGCGGTGGCGCTGCAGATCACCAGCGTATCGACAAACACGCCGAGCATCTGTACGTAGCCCTGCGACGCCGGGTGCGGCGGATACGGCGAGGCGGAGGCCGCGGCGTTCGGCGCCGAACCCATGCCGGCCTCATTGGAGAACAGCCCGCGCTGGACGCCCTGGGTCATCGCCTGAGAGATGCCGTAGCCGACGGCGCCGGCGGCCGCTTCTTGTAAACCGAACGCGCTTTTGACAATCAGTAGCAAAATGGCCGGCAACTGCTCAATATTCATCGCCAGCACCCAGAAGGCCAGCAGCAGGTAGGCCGCCGCCATGACCGGCACCACCCATTCCGCCACGCGGGCGATGGAGCGGATGCCGCCGAAGATTACGGTGCCGCTCAGCAGCACCAGGCCGATGCCGACGTACAGCGGGTTGAAGTTGAACGCCGCAGCGCTGGCCTGGGCGATGGAGTTGGCCTGCACCGCGTTGAACACCAGGCCGAAGGCGAGGATCAGGAACATGGAGAACAGTACGCCCATCCAGCGCATGCCGAGGCCCTTTTCCATGTAGTAGGCCGGGCCGCCGCGGTAGTTACCCTGATCGTCTTTGGTTTTATACAGCTGGGCCAGGGTGCTTTCGATAAATGACGTGGCCATGCCGATAAATGCCACCACCCACATCCAGAAGATGGCGCCGGGGCCGCCGGCGGTCAGCGCGATGGCGACGCCGGTCAGGTTGCCGGTGCCGACCCGCGCCGCCAGCGTCGTGCATAAGGCCTGAAATGAGGAGATGCCGGAACTGTCGCTTTTATTGCTGTTTTTCAGCACCGAAAACATATGGGTGAAGTGGCGTAACTGGATAAAGCGGGTGCGGATGGTGAAGTAGATGCCGGCACCGATCAGTAAATAAATGAGTACCGATCCCCACAGGATATTGTTAATAAAATTAATCAGATCCGTCACGGATCCCTCCTTGTCAAACAGGCGTAAATACCCGGAGCGATCCTCCGCCCGGAAAATGATTTTGCTCTAATTATTACCAGCGCTTAACGAAAGTCATATGGGGTGAATAAATTAAGATTTTTCGCATTTCATGGTGCTGCCAGCGCTTGGCGTGCTGGGAAGTTAGCACAATTACTTGTTGTTAACTTTCGTTAATGTCTCATTTTCATTTCGGAAATATCGATTGATATGGCGGAAGTGAGGGAAAATTACGCCGAAAAATCGGCGGCGGCTCAGGGCCATTTTCGTGCCTTGCGCCGCGCCTTGCGCGTGTTATTATCAACGCAAGGCAAGATCGAACGATGCCAAAAGTTCATGCACAAACGATGAGACAATGCCAACATGACCGACAAATTAACTTCCCTGCGCCAGCTGACCACGGTGGTTGCGGATACCGGTGATATTGCTGCCATGAAGCTGTATCAGCCGCAAGATGCGACAACCAACCCTTCGCTGATCCTCAATGCAGCCCAGATCCCTGAATATCGCAAGCTGATTGACGAAGCTATCGCATGGGCGCGCGAGCAGAGCGGCGATCGCGAGCAGCAGATCGCCGATGCGGCGGACAAACTGGCGGTGAACATTGGTCTGGAAATTCTGAAGCTGGTGCCGGGCCGCATCTCCACCGAAGTCGATGCGCGCCTCTCTTACGACACCGAAGCCAGCGTCGCCAAGGCCAAGCGTCTGATCAAGCTGTACAACGAGGCCGGCATCAGCAACGATCGTATCCTGATCAAACTGGCCTCTACCTGGCAGGGCATCCGCGCGGCGGAACGCCTGGAGAAAGAGGGCATCAACTGTAACCTGACCCTGCTGTTCTCCTTCGCCCAGGCACGCGCCTGCGCCGAAGCCGGCGTGTACCTGATTTCTCCTTTCGTCGGCCGTATCCTTGACTGGTACAAAGCCAATGGCGACAAGAAAGAGTTCGCGCCGCACGAAGATCCGGGCGTGGTTTCCGTAAGCGAAATCTACCAGTACTACAAACAGCACGGCTATGAAACCGTGGTGATGGGCGCCAGCTTCCGCAACGTCGGCGAGATCATCGAACTGGCGGGCTGCGACCGTCTGACCATCGCGCCGGCGCTGCTGAAAGAGCTGGCGGAAAGCGAAGGCGCGGTTGAGCGTAAGCTCGCCTACAGCGGCGAAGTGAAAGCACGCCCTGCGGCGCTGACCGAACCTGAATTCTACTGGCAGCACAACCAGGATCCGATGGCGGTGGAAAAACTGACCGACGGTATCCGCAAGTTTGCCGTTGACCAGGGCAAGCTGGAAAAAATGATCGCCGACCTGCTGTAAGTTACACAGGTGCAGGATGACAAAAAGGTGGCTCAGGCCACCTTTTTTTATGCCTGTTGCTTCCTGCTGCGGGCGGAGGCCGTATACTCTCGGCATTGATAACGGGGCGGGAGATGACGCCGCCCGTATTTCGTCAGGTTGTAGAGGTTAAGCATGGACACATTACGTATTGGTTTGGTTTCGATTTCCGATCGCGCTTCCGGCGGCGTTTACCAGGACAAGGGCATTCCGGCGCTGGAAGCGTGGCTGAGCAGCGCCCTGACGACGCCGTACAAGCTGGAGACGCGCCTAATCCCGGATGAGCAAACCCTGATCGAACACACCCTGTGCGAACTGGTGGATGAAACGGGCTGCCACCTGGTGCTGACTACCGGCGGCACCGGCCCGTCGCGCCGCGATGTGACGCCGGACGCAACGCTGGCGATTGCCGACCGCGTGATGCCGGGATTCGGCGAGCAAATGCGCCAAATCAGCCTACACTATGTGCCAACGGCGATTCTTTCACGTCAGATCGGGGCGATTCGCAAGCAGGCGCTGATTATCAACCTGCCGGGCCAGCCGAAGTCGATCAAGGAGACGTTGGAAGGGGTGAAGGGTGAGCAGGGTAAGGTGGTGGTGCACGGCATTTTCGCCAGCGTACCGTACTGTATCCAGTTGCTTGAAGGGCCGTATGTGGAAACGGACGACGCGGTGGTCACCGCCTTCCGGCCGAAAAGCGCGCGTCGTGACGCGAACGATTAACGCCAGGCGGCCTCCCGTCAGGCTGACGTGAAATAAAATTGCCGTTATATACCCTAAATAATTCGAGTTGCAGGAAGGCGGCAAGGGAGGGAATCCCGATGAGCTTACTCAGGTCAGTGATTCGGTTGACTGAGCGTAGCCAACACACCTGCAGCTTGAAGTATGACGGGTATAGTAAGGATTCATTTACAGCGCGCCACCGAGCGCGCGTGATTTTATCTGCTTCCTCTGACGGTAACCTATGCATCATGACACGCAACGCCGGCTGAACCGGCAAGATTATAAGACTCTGACGCTGGCTGCGCTGGGCGGGGCATTGGAGTTTTATGACTTCATTATTTTCGTCTTCTTCGCCGCCGTGGTCGGCGAGCTGTTCTTCCCGGCCGAGATGCCGGAATGGCTGCGTCTGGTGCAGACCTTCGGCATTTTCGCTGCCGGCTATCTGGCCCGTCCGCTGGGTGGGATCGTGATGGCGCACTTCGGCGACCGGGTCGGGCGCAAGAAAATGTTCAGCCTGAGTATTCTGCTGATGGCGCTGCCCACGCTGGGCATGGGCCTGCTGCCGACTTACGCCAGCATCGGTATCGCCGCACCGCTGTTGCTGTTGCTGATGCGCCTGCTGCAGGGCGCCGCTATCGGCGGCGAAGTGCCGGGCGCCTGGGTATTTGTGGCGGAGCATGTGCCGCGTAAACGCGTCGGCCTGGCCTGCGGCACGCTGACCGCCGGCCTTACCGTCGGAATCTTGCTGGGTTCTCTGGTCGCCACCGTCATCAACACCACGCTGAGCGCGCAAAGTATTGCAGACGGCGGCTGGCGCGTGCCCTTCCTGCTGGGCGGCATTTTCGGGTTAATCGCCATGTATCTGCGCCGCTGGCTGCAGGAAACGCCGGTGTTTGTAGAAATGCAGGCGCGCAAGGCGCTGGCGGAGGAGCTGCCGCTGAAAACGGTGGTGAAGCAGTATAAGAAAGAGGTGGCGGTTTCGATGCTGCTGACCTGGCTGCTGTCCGCCGGCGTGGTGGTGGTGATCCTGATGACGCCGACCTACCTGCAAAAGCAGTTCGGCATTGCGCCGGCGCTGACGCTGCAGGCCAACAGCATCGCCACCATTATGCTGATTTTCGGCTGTCTGGCCGCCGGGCTGGCGGCCGATCGCTTTGGCGCCAGCAAAACCTTTATCGTCGGCAGCCTGCTGCTGGCCGGCTGCAGCTGGCTGTTTTATCAGACCGTGGCGCAGCATGCGGAAATGCTGTTCGCCTGTTATGCGCTGGTGGGATTCAGCGTCGGCGTCGTGGGGGCGGTGCCGTTTGTGATGGTGCGCGCTTTTCCGCCGGCGGTGCGCTTCAGCGGCATTTCGTTCTCTTATAACCTGTCATACGCCATTTTCGGCGGCCTGACGCCGATTTTCGTCACCTTGATGATGAAGCTGACGCCGTTGGCGCCCGCCTACTATGTGCTGGCGCTGTCGGCGCTCGGGCTGGCGCTGGGGATCTATCTGCACCGCGATCTGGACGGCGACCGTGTGGCGCCGCACGCCGATTCGCTGGCCGATCTGTAACGTACCGCCGGCCAGGGACGGCCGGCCGAACGCGCGATCGCCACGCCGCAAAGAAATTTTTTTACTTTACCCCTTGATGCCGGGCCAGATGCCCCCATCTTATTCTCAACCGCAGTTGCTGATCGTGGTATCACCTTCGCCTTTCACCCGCAACCTCGTGGTTTGAGCGTTGAAACGCGTGGGATACAAGGCGGAAAAATCGGGCAGTTGAAAAGTAAAAAAATGTCCGCATATAGGTTAGCAACTTGACCGAAATCGAATTTATTAGTGGAGATGTTTAGATGGGCAAAATTATTGGTATCGACCTGGGTACTACCAACTCTTGTGTAGCTATTATGGATGGCAACAAGGCACGCGTGCTGGAAAACGCCGAAGGCGACCGCACCACGCCGTCAATCATTGCCTATACCCAGGATGGTGAAACTCTGGTTGGCCAGCCGGCTAAACGTCAGGCTGTCACTAACCCACAAAACACCCTGTTTGCGATCAAGCGCCTGATCGGCCGTCGCTTCCAGGACGAAGAAGCACAGCGTGATAAAGACATCATGCCGTACAAAATCATCGGCGCTGACAACGGCGACGCATGGCTGGAAGTGAAAGGCCAGAAAATGGCACCGCCGCAGATCTCTGCCGAAGTGCTGAAGAAAATGAAGAAAACGGCTGAAGATTACCTGGGCGAACCGGTAACTGAAGCGGTTATCACCGTACCGGCTTACTTCAACGATGCGCAGCGTCAGGCGACCAAAGACGCCGGCCGTATCGCCGGTCTGGAAGTAAAACGTATCATCAACGAACCAACGGCTGCGGCCCTGGCTTACGGCCTGGACAAAGAAGTCGGCAACCGCACCATCGCGGTTTATGACCTGGGCGGCGGTACTTTCGATATCTCCATCATCGAAATCGACGAAGTTGACGGCGAAAAAACCTTCGAAGTTCTGGCGACCAACGGTGACACCCACCTGGGCGGCGAAGACTTCGACAGCCGTCTGATCAACTACCTGGTGGAAGAGTTCAAGAAAGAGCAGGGCATTGACCTGCGTAACGATCCGCTGGCGATGCAGCGTCTGAAAGAAGCCGCTGAGAAAGCGAAGATCGAGCTGTCTTCCGCACAGCAGACCGACGTTAACCTGCCGTACATCACTGCAGATGCGACCGGTCCGAAACACATGAACATCAAAGTGACCCGTGCGAAACTCGAGTCGCTGGTTGAAGATCTGGTGGCGCGTTCCATCGAGCCGCTGAAAGTGGCGCTGACCGATGCAGGCCTGTCCGTATCCGACATTCAGGACGTAATCCTGGTTGGTGGCCAGACCCGTATGCCAATGGTTCAGAAGAAAGTTGCTGACTTCTTCGGTAAAGAACCGCGTAAAGACGTGAACCCGGACGAAGCGGTTGCCATCGGCGCTGCGGTTCAGGGCGGCGTATTGGCCGGTGATGTGAAAGACGTGCTGCTGCTGGACGTTACCCCGCTGTCTCTGGGTATCGAAACCATGGGCGGCGTGATGACTTCGCTGATCGGTAAAAACACCACGATCCCGACCAAGCACAGCCAGGTGTTCTCTACCGCTGAAGACAACCAGTCTGCGGTAACCATCCACGTGCTGCAGGGCGAGCGTAAGCGTTCCAGCGATAACAAGTCTCTGGGCCAGTTCAACCTGGACGGCATCCAGCCGGCACCGCGCGGTATGGCGCAGATCGAAGTGACCTTCGATATCGATGCCGACGGCATCCTGCACGTGTCTGCCAAAGACAAGAACACCGGTAAAGAGCAGAAAATCACCATTAAGGCCTCTTCTGGCCTGGACGAAGATGAAATCCAGAAAATGGTGAACGACGCGGAAGCCAACGCTGAAGCTGACCGTAAGTTCGAAGAGCTGGTGCAGACGCGCAACCAGGCGGATCACCTGATCCACGGCACGCGTAAGCAACTGGAAGAAGCCGGCGAGCAGCTGCCAGCGGAAGATAAAACCGCTATCGAAAGCGCGCTGAGCGAGCTGGAAACCGCGGCGAAAGGCGAAGACAAAGCCGAGATCGACGCGAAGACCCAGGCGCTGGTGCAGGTTTCCGGCAAGCTGATGGAAATGGCGCAGGCTCAGGCGCAGGCACAGGGTGCTGACGCGGGTGCGGCAGACAACGCGGCGAAGAAAGAAGACGACGTTGTCGACGCTGAGTTCGAAGAAGTGAAAGACAAAAAATAATCGCCCTTAAGCGGGCACGGTAACGCCGCTAACGCGTTACTGGAAACCAGCACGGGCGTCGAGGCAACTCTGCGCCCGTGCACGCATGTTAGGGCTAATAAAGACAATGGCGAAGAAAGACTATTACGAGGTTCTCGGCGTCGCCAAAACGGCGGATGAGCGCGAAATCAAAAAGGCGTATAAGCGCCTGGCGATGAAGTTCCACCCGGACCGTAACCAGGAACAAGATGCCGAAAGCCGCTTTAAAGAGATCAAGGAAGCTTACGAAATCCTGGGCGACGAGCAGAAGCGCGCCGCTTACGATCAGTACGGCCATGCCGCGTTTGAGCAGGGCGGTATGGGCGGCGGCGGTGCCGACTTTAGCGATATCTTTGGCGACGTCTTCGGCGATATTTTCGGCGGTGGCCGTCGTCAGCGCGCCAGCCGTGGCTCCGATCTGCGTTACAACATGGAGCTGACGCTGGAAGAAGCGGTACGCGGCGTCACCAAAGAGATTCGTATCCCGACGCTGGAAGAGTGTGACGTTTGCCATGGCAGCGGCGCCAAACCGGGCAGCTCGCCGGTCACCTGTCCAACTTGTCACGGTCAGGGCCAGGTGCAGATGCGTCAGGGCTTCTTCACCGTGCAGCAGGCGTGTCCGCACTGCCACGGCCGCGGCCAGATTATCAAAGATCCGTGCAACAGCTGCCACGGCCATGGCCGGGTAGAAAAATCCAAAACGCTGTCGGTGAAAATTCCTGCCGGCGTGGATACCGGCGACCGCATCCGCCTGGCGGGTGAAGGTGAAGCCGGCGAGCACGGCGCACCGGCCGGCGATCTGTACGTGCAGGTGCAGGTAAAAGCTCACCCGATCTTTGAACGTGAAGGCAATAACCTGTATTGCGAAGTGCCGATTAACTTTGCCATGGCGGCGCTGGGCGGCGAGATTGAAGTTCCGACGCTCGACGGCCGCGTGAAGCTGAAGGTGCCTTCAGAAACGCAAACCGGCAAGCTGTTCCGCATGCGCGGCAAAGGCGTGAAATCCGTGCGCGGCGGCAGCCAGGGCGACCTGCTGTGCCGTGTGGTGGTGGAAACGCCGGTCAAGCTCAACGAAAAACAGAAACAGCTGTTGAAAGAACTGGAGGAAAGCCTCGGCGGTCCTTCCGGCGATAAAAACAGCCCGCGTTCGAAGAGCTTCTTCGACGGGGTGAAAAAGTTCTTTGATGACTTGACCCGTTAACGCGAACGCTGCATTAACTGTCTTAAAACCCCGGCCCTGGCGCCGGGGTTTTCTTTTGGGGACGGCAGCGGCGTGTTGGTTTGCGTGATTAATCTCTCAGTTGGATCGGTTTTTACGAATAATTTCGCACTAATAATCTTGTTTTTACGAATCATCGTGCAAGCTATACTCACTCTATACGTGGTTGATGCAAGGCGGAGACGTTTTGTATTTTTGTCGGGAGTGACAGTGCATGACCAATATTATTCGTCAGTTTTTACGTCAGGAAGCGGCAGGTGGCATCATTTTGATTGTGGCGGCAGTGATCGCCCTGATGATGGCCAACTCGCCGCTGCAGGGCGTGTATCAGGGATTTCTTAACCTGCCGGTGATGGTGAAGATTGCCTCACTGGAAATTGCCAAGCCGCTGCTGCTGTGGATTAACGATGGCCTGATGGCGATCTTCTTCCTGGTGGTCGGGTTGGAAGTAAAACGCGAGCTGATGCAGGGCTCGCTGGCCGGGCGCGATAAAGCGGTGTTCCCGGCGATTGCCGCGCTGGGCGGCATGTTGGCGCCGGCGCTGATTTACCTGCTGTTCAACGGCGCCGATGACATTGCACGGCAGGGGTGGGCGATTCCGGCTGCGACCGATATTGCCTTTGCCTTGGGGGTGATGGCGCTGCTGGGCAACCGCGTGCCGACCAGCCTGAAAGTGTTCCTGCTGGCACTGGCGATCATTGATGACCTTGGGGTTATCGTGATTATCGCCCTGTTCTATACCCATGAAGTATCGCTGGTGGCGCTGGGGGTTGCGGCGGCGGCCGTTGCGGTACTGGCACTGATGAACTGGCGCGGGGTGAGCAAAACCTCTATCTATATGATCGTCGGTCTGGTGCTGTGGGTGGCGATCCTCAAATCCGGCGTGCATGCGACGTTGGCCGGGGTGATTGTCGGCTTTATGATTCCGCTGAAGGTCAAAAAGGGGCCGTCACCGTCCGAAACGCTGGAGCATGAGATGCACCCTTGGGTCGCGTTCCTGATCCTGCCGCTGTTCGCCTTTGCCAACGCCGGGGTGTCGCTGGAGGGCGTTTCCCTCAACGGTCTGGCTTCCCTGCTGCCGATGGGCATCGCCGCCGGCCTGTTTATCGGCAAGCCGCTGGGGATCTTTATCTTCAGCTGGCTGGCGGTGAAGTCCGGCATCGCCCGTTTGCCGGAGGATATCGGCTTCAAACAGGTGTTTGCCGTTTCGGTTCTGTGTGGTATTGGTTTTACCATGTCGATCTTTATCGCATCGTTGGCCTTCAGCGGGGCGGATGAAGCGTTCAGCACCTACTCGCGTCTGGGGATTCTGTTAGGCTCCACCGCGGCGGCGCTGGTGGGTTACGCGCTGCTGCGCCTGTCGCTGGCGCACAGAGGCAAATAGGCAATGACCTTGCCGCAAGATGGGCTACAATTGTGGTCGGAGCTGTGTATCGTGATGGCGGCTCCGGCCTTGAATCAGAGGTAGGAAATATGTCGCCAGGAAGAAAAGGGAGTTTGTCGCTCAATACGGCAGACCGTTTGCCGCAGCGAAGCGTAAGGAGAACCACGTCGTGAGAATGTCGCATATCAACTTTAATCATCTGTATTACTTCTGGCAGGTTTGCAAGGAAGGCTCGGTCGTGGGCGCGGCGGAAGCGCTGTTCCTGACCCCGCAGACGATTACCGGCCAAATCAAGGCGCTGGAAGAGCGTTTGAACGGCAAACTGTTCAAGCGTCAGGGGCGCGGTCTGGTGCCGTCCGAGCTGGGGCAGTTGGTATTTCGCTACGCCGACAAGATGTTTATGCTCAGCCAGGAAATGCTGGATATCGTCAACTATCGCAAAGAGTCCAACCTGCTGTTTGACGTCGGCGTGGCGGACGCATTGTCCAAACGTCTGGTCAGCCAGGTGCTGGAAACGGCGGTGGTGGAAAACGAGCAGATTCATCTGCGCTGCTTCGAGTCGACGCATGAGATGCTGCTGGAGCAGCTCAGCCAGCACAAGCTGGATATGATCCTGTCCGACTGTCCGGTGGACTCCAGCCAGCAGGAAGGATTGTTTTCGCTGAAGCTGGGTGAGTGCGGCATCAGCTTTTTCTGCCGTCAGCCGGCGCCGGATCTGCCGTTTCCCGCCTGCCTGCAGCAACGTAAACTGCTGATCCCTGGCCGGCGCTCGATGCTGGGCCGCAAACTGCTTAACTGGTTCAACAGCCAGGGTATTCAGGTTGAAGTGCTGGGGGAGTTTGACGACGCGGCGCTGATGAAGGCGTTCGGCATGTACCACAACGCCATTTTTGTCGCCCCGACGCTGTATGCGCAGGATACCTACAATGATGATGATGTAGTGGAGATCGGCCGTATCGACAACGTACAGGAAGAGTACTACGTGATTTTTGCCGAACGTATGATTCAGCATCCGGCGGTGCAGCGGGTGTGCAACAAGGATTTTTCAGCGCTATTTTCCATCTGAGGCTGAACGCAGACGTAAAAAAACCGGCCAAAGCCGGTTTTTTTAACAAGCAGACAACGTAATGCTTACTGCATTGCGTTGATTTGCGCAGTCAGGTTTGACTTATGACGCGCTGCTTTGTTTTTGTGGATCAGGCCTTTAGCAGCCTGGCGATCCACAAGTGGTTGCATTTCGTTGAATGCGTTTTGTGCTGCAGTTTTGTCGCCGGCTGCGATAGCGGCATATACCTTCTTGATGAAGGTACGCACCATTGAGCGACGGCTAGCATTGTGCTTGCGGCGTTTCTCAGACTGTACGGCGCGTTTCTTAGCTGATTTGATATTAGCCAAGGTCCAACTCCCAAATATATTCTATTGAGGACAATTCAAAGGCCGAGGAATATGCCCTTTTAGCCTTCGTTTGTCAATGGATTTGTGCAAATAAGCGCCGTTTGTACGGTCGGCACTCGCTACGTTGTGATGGCGCAGGATTTTACCAGCTTCGGTCATGGGAATACAGTGTTTCACGATAAAATTCGCCCGCTTTTACGCCATGGCGACGACAAGGCGACGCGTGCCCGGCTGTGGGCGCTTCTCTTTGCCGGATAAACTGCGCTTTAGGCGTTTCTCCCGCCGACAATCTTCGGTATGGTGTGACTATTACATTCAAGGAAGCAATCGCGGGTTAACCTTAAACGCTGTACAAGGTATAATCCGCCGATTTCCACTGTTTTGAGCCAGCTATGGAGCTAATTCGCGGCATTCACAACATTCGGGCGCGCCACCATGGTTGCGTGCTCACCATCGGCAATTTTGACGGCGTGCATCGCGGTCACAAGGCGCTGTTGGAGCAGCTAAAGCAAGAGGGCAAACGCCTTGGGCTGCCGGTGATCGTCATGATTTTCGAGCCGCAACCGCTGGAGCTGTTTGCGGCGGACAAGGCGCCGGCCCGCCTAACGCGCTTGCGCGACAAGGCGAAGTATCTGGCGCAGGCCGGGGTTGATTACCTGCTGTGCGTCAAGTTTGATCCGCGTTTTGCCGCCAATACCGCGCAGTCCTTTGTTGTCGAGCTGCTGGTGCAAAAATTGGGGGTGAAGTTCCTGATGGTGGGGGACGATTTTCGCTTCGGCGCCAACCGCCTCGGCGATTTTCCGCTATTGCAGAAAGCCGGTGCGGAATACGGTTTTGAGGTGGTCAGCACCCCGACCTTCCGTGAAGGCGGGCAGCGCATCAGCAGCACGGTAATCCGCAATGCGCTGCGCGATGACGATTTGCCGCAGGCGGAAACGCTGCTGGGCCATCCCTACAGCATTTCCGGGCGCGTGGTGCACGGCGATGAGCTGGGGCGCACCATCGGCTTCCCGACCGCCAATCTGCCGCTGAAGCGGCTGGTTGCGCCGGTGAAAGGCGTGTATGCCGTCGAGGTATACGGCCTTGGCCCGCAACCGTTGCCGGGCGTCGCCAATATCGGCACGCGCCCGACCGTCGCCGGCGTGCGCCAGCAGCTGGAAGTCCATCTGCTGGACGTCACAATGGATCTTTATGGGCGCCATATTGATGTGGTGCTCCGCGCAAAACTGCGCAATGAACAGCGTTTTGCTTCGCTCGACGCGCTGAAGCAGCAAATCGCCAATGATGTGGTGAGCGCCCGGGAATTCTTCGGGCCGAAGACACTGGTTTAATCGCTCTACCTAAATAGCCGAAAACGGAAACGAGAATCTCATGAGTGACTATAAGAACACCCTGAACCTGCCGGAAACAGGGTTCCCGATGCGCGGCGATCTCGCCAAGCGCGAACCTGGCATGCTGCAACGTTGGTATGAACAGGATCTGTACGGGATTATTCGTGCTGCCAAAAAGGGCAAAAAAACCTTTATTCTGCATGACGGCCCTCCGTATGCGAACGGCAACATTCACATTGGTCACTCGGTTAACAAGATTCTCAAAGACATTATTATCAAGTCGAAAGGGATGGCCGGTTACGACTCGCCGTATGTGCCGGGCTGGGACTGCCACGGTCTGCCGATCGAACTGAAAGTCGAGCAGCTGTACGGCAAGCCGGGCGAAAAGCTGAGCGCCGCCGAGTTCCGTCAGAAGTGCCGTGAATACGCCAAAGAGCAGGTTGAAGGCCAGAAGAAGGACTTTATCCGCCTGGGCGTGCTGGGCGACTGGGATCGTCCGTACCTGACGATGGACTTTAAAACCGAAGCCAACATCATTCGCGCGCTGGGTAAAATCATCGACAACGGCCACCTGCTGAAGGGCGCCAAGCCGGTGCACTGGTGTACCGACTGCGGCTCTTCCCTGGCGGAAGCGGAAGTCGAGTATTACGACAAAACCTCGCCGTCGATCGACGTGGCCTTCCACGCCAGCGATGCGGCGGCGGTGGCGGCCAAGTTCGGCGTCAGCAACTTCAGCGGCGCGATTTCGCTGGTGATCTGGACCACCACGCCGTGGACCCTGCCGGCCAACCGCGCGATCTCGCTGAACCCGGAATTCACCTACCAGCTGGTGCAGGTTGACGGCCAGAGCCTGATCCTGGCCGAAGATCTGGTGACCAGCGTGATGAAACGCGCCGGCATCACCGACTGGACGGTGCTGGGCAGCTGTCAGGGCGCCGATCTGGAACTGCTGTGTTTCCAGCATCCGTTTATGGGCTTCGACGTGCCGGCGATCATGGGCGACCATGTGACGCTGGACGCCGGTACCGGCGCGGTGCATACCGCCGGCGGCCACGGCCCGGACGACTTCGTCATCAGCCAGAAATACGGTCTGGAGATCGCCAACCCGGTCGGCCCGAACGGCTGCTACCTGACCGGCACCCATCCGCAACTGGACGGAAAATTTGTCTTCAAGGCCAACGACCTGATCGTTGAGATGCTGCGCGAGCAGGGCGCGCTGCTGCATGTGGAAAAACTGCAGCACAGCTATCCGTGCTGCTGGCGTCATAAAACGCCGATCATCTTCCGCGCTACGCCGCAGTGGTTTATCAGCATGGATCAGAAAGGTCTGCGTCAGCAGTCGCTGGAAGAGATCAAAGGCGTGAAATGGATCCCGGACTGGGGCCAGGCGCGTATCGAAACCATGGTCGCCAACCGTCCTGACTGGTGTATTTCGCGTCAGCGCACCTGGGGCGTGCCGATGTCGCTGTTCGTGCATAAAGAGACCGAGCAGTTGCACCCGCGCAGCGTTGAGCTGATGGAAGAGGTCGCCAAGCGCGTGGAGCAGGACGGCATCCAGGCGTGGTGGGATCTGAACCCGGCGGATATCCTCGGCGCAGATGCCGACAACTACATGAAAGTGCCGGACACGCTGGACGTCTGGTTCGACTCCGGCTCGACCCATGCGTCAGTGGTTGACGTGCGTCCTGAATTCCAGGGCCACGGCGCGGATATGTATCTGGAAGGTTCCGACCAGCACCGCGGCTGGTTTATGTCATCGTTGATGATCTCCACCGCGATGAAGGGCAAGGCGCCGTACAAAGAGGTGCTGACCCACGGCTTCACCGTTGACGGCCAGGGCCGCAAGATGTCCAAGTCGATCGGCAACACCGTCAGTCCGCAGGACGTGATGAACAAGCTGGGCGGCGATATTCTGCGCCTGTGGGTGGCGTCCACCGACTACACCGGCGAGATTGCGGTGTCTGATGAAATCCTCAAGCGTGCCGCCGACTCTTATCGTCGTATTCGTAACACCGCGCGCTTCCTGCTGGCGAACCTGAGCGGTTTCGACCCGAGCACCGACTGTCTGGATCCGGAAGACATGGTGGTGCTGGATCGCTGGGCGGTCGGCCGCGCGATGGCGGCGCAAAAAGACATTGAGCACGCCTACGCCAACTACGACTTCCACGAAGTGGTGCAGCGTCTGATGCAGTTCTGCTCGGTTGAGATGGGCTCCTTCTATCTGGACATCATCAAAGACCGCCAGTACACCGCCAAGAGCGACAGCAACGCGCGCCGCAGCTGCCAGACCGCGTTGTTCCACATTGCGGAAGCGCTGGTGCGCTGGATGGCGCCGATCATGTCGTTCACCGCCGATGAAATCTGGGGCTTCCTGCCGGGCGATCGCGCGCAGTTCGTCTTTACCGAAGAGTGGTACGACGGCCTGTTCCGTCTGGCCGAAGGCGAAAGCATGAACGACGAGTTCTGGGCCGAGCTGCTGAAAGTGCGCGGCGAAGTCAACAAGGTGCTGGAGCAGGCGCGTGCCGACAAACGTCTGGGCGGTTCGCTGGAAGCTTCCGTCACGCTGTACGCCGACGATGCGCTGGCCGCACACCTGAACAACCTGCAGGATGAGCTGCGTTTCGTACTGCTGACCTCCGGCGCGCGCGTCGCGTCGCTGGCGGATGCGCCGGCGGATGCGCAGCAGAGCGAACAGCTGAAGGGGCTGAAAATCGCCTTTGAAAGCGCTGAAGGTGAAAAATGTCCGCGCTGCTGGCATTACACCACGGATATCGGCAAGGTGGCGGAGCACGCAGATCTTTGCGGCCGCTGTGTGAGCAACGTAGCCGGCGACGGCGAAAAACGTAAATTTGCCTGATGAGTAAACCGATCTGTTCGACCGGCCTGCGTTGGCTGTGGTTAGTGGTTGTGGTGCTGGCGTTGGATTTTGTCAGCAAGCAGTGGATTCTGAGCCATTTCGCGCTGGGCCAGTCCCAGCCGTTGGTGCCGTTCTTCAACCTGTACTACGCGCGTAACTATGGCGCGGCGTTCAGCTTCCTGGCCGACCACGGCGGCTGGCAGCGCTGGTTCTTCGCCGGCATCGCCGTCGCCATCGTGGCGGTGCTGCTGGTGATGATGTACCGCAGCCAGGCGCAGCAAAAGCTGAACAACATTGCCTATGCGTTTATTATCGGCGGCGCGCTGGGCAACCTGTTTGACCGCCTGTGGCACGGCTTTGTGGTCGACTTTATCGATTTCTACGTCGGCAACTGGCATTACCCGACCTTCAATCTCGCAGACAGCTTTATCTGCGTGGGGGCGGCGATGATCGTACTGGAAGGCTTCCTGCCTTCCGGCAAGCGTGCAACGAGTAAAGGTGAGTAACATGACGGCCCAGGTACAACCCAACAGCGCAGTGCTGGTGCATTTCACGCTGAAACTGGAAGATGGTTCAACGGCGGAGTCTACCCGCGGCAACGGTAAGCCGGCGCTGTTCCGCCTTGGCGACGGCAGCCTGTCTGCACCGCTGGAGCAACAGCTGCTCGGCCTGGCTGCCGGCGACAAGTGCGCCTTTACGCTGCAGCCGGAGGACGCGTTCGGCGCCAACAACCCGGATCTGATCCAGTTCTTCCTGCGTCGTGACTTTGCCGAAACCGGCGTGCCGGAAGTCGGCACCATCATGCTGTTCACCTCGATGGATGGCAAAGAGATGCCGGGCGTGGTGCGCGAAGTGGCTGAAGAGTCGGTCACCGTTGATTTTAACCATCCACTGGCGGGACACCCGATCACCTTCGACATTGAGGTGCTGGAGATCGATCCGCAGCAGGAGGAGACGCATGCAAATACTGCTGGCTAACCCGCGCGGTTTCTGTGCCGGAGTCGATCGCGCAATCAGCATCGTTGAACGTGCGCTTGAGATTTACGGCGCGCCGATTTACGTGCGTCACGAAGTGGTGCATAACCGCTATGTGGTCGACAGCCTGCGCGCGCGCGGCGCGGTGTTTATCGAAGAGATTGCGGAAGTGCCGGACGGTTCGATCCTGATCTTCTCGGCGCACGGCGTTTCTCAGGCGGTGCGCGCCGAAGCCAAGGCGCGTGATCTGACCATGCTGTTCGACGCCACCTGTCCGCTGGTGACCAAGGTGCATATGGAAGTGGCGCGCGCCAGCCGCAAAGGCGTTGAAGCAATTCTGATCGGCCACGCGGGCCACCCGGAAGTGGAAGGCACCATGGGCCAGTACAGCAACCCGGAAGGGGGAATGTATCTGGTCGAATCGCCGGACGATGTGTGGCAGCTGCAGGTCAAGAACGAAGAAAACCTGTGCTTTATGACGCAGACCACGCTGTCGGTGGATGATACCTCGGACGTGATCGACGCTCTGCGTCAGCGCTTCCCGAAAATCATCGGGCCGCGCAAGGACGATATTTGCTACGCCACCACCAACCGTCAGGAAGCGGTGCGTAATCTGGCCGGCGATGCGGACGTGGTGCTGGTGGTGGGGTCGAAAAACTCCTCTAACTCCAACCGTCTGGCGGAGCTGGCGCAGCGCGTCGGTAAGCCGGCTTACCTGATTGATTCAGCGATGGATATTCAGGAGCAGTGGCTGAAGGACGCCAGCAATATCGGCGTAACCGCCGGCGCCTCAGCGCCGGACGTGCTGGTGCAGGAAGTGATCGGCCGGCTGAAGGCCCTGGGCGGAAAGAACGTGCAGGAAATCAGCGGCCGTGAAGAAAATATCGTGTTCGAAGTGCCGAAAGAGCTGCGGGTCGATATCAAGCAGGTCGATTAAGACAGAGAAATGCAGTAACAGCGGGGAGCCATGGCTCCCCGTTTTTTTTCAGCGCCGCTGCTGCGCGATGTCGGTATCGACACTGGCCGTTGCCATCAGGCGTGGCTCAATGCTGGATGTGAGGTCGCCTTCACCGCTGCGCCAGGCGCTGGGGGAGACGCCGTAAAACTGGCGGAACGCCTTGCAGAAGTGCAGCTGATTGTCATACCCCACCGACAGCGCCACTACCTTAATCGCCGCGCTGCCGTGACGCAGCAGGCTGGCGGCGACGTTCATGCGCACCTGCAGCAGATACTCTTTCGGCCCCAGGCCAAACTCCGCTTTAAACAGACGGCTCAGATAGCTGCGGTTAAGGTTGCAGTAAGCCGCCAGCTGGCCGATAGAGAGCGGTTCGTGGTAGCGGCTTTCCAGGTATTTCACCGCCTTGCTGAGGTGGCGGGTTTTTTCCGCCGGCGCGGCCGGCTGTTCCCGCTGTGCATTGGCGATCAGCGCAGCGAAGAACTGGTAGCTTAAGCCAATGATTTTCAGCCAGGCGTCGTTTTGCTCATGGGCGACGATCTCCGCCAGACAGCGCCGTTCTTCGGCTTCCGGCCGGTAGTGCTGGGGCCGATAGACCGGCATCTGGCGGCTGAGACGGCACTGTTGGAAAATGGTTGCGGCCATCAGGCCGTCGACCTCAATCCACATGTAATGCCAGGGATCCTGCCGGTCCGCGCAATAGGTGGTGACATCGTGGGGGTAGATCAGAAAGCCTTCGCCGGGGCGAATCGTAAACTCGCCGCTGTCGGTGTACAGCGTCCCGCTGCCGGATATCACATAATGAAATAGGTAATGCTGACGCACCGCCGGGCCGAAACGATGGCCGGGCGCGCAATCCTCATGGCCGAACTGAAACACGTTCAGTTCGATACTGGAGGTGTTGGTCAGGGTAAAGCTCTTGTGCATCGCTGCCTACCGCCATTTTTCGCACCGTTTGGCCATAAGATAGCAGCCGAGCTGAATCTGCAACGCCAGCGTAGGCGTGGAGTAGGAGCCAGCTCACACTTTTTTTTTACCGTCGTTTTTACCCATAATGAGGTCACATTTCTACATATACAGTCCGGCGCGCAGCCACTACTTTCACTACAGACCTATCGTTAACCCAGTTCAGGCATGTGGAGAAACAGTATGATCAAAGTGACGTTTATGGGCGCAGGCAGCACAATTTTCGCGAAGAATGTGTTGGGCGACATTATGTGTACGCCGGCGCTGCGGGAAGTGGATATCGCGCTGTACGATATTGACAGCAACCGTCTGAACGAGTCGCTGGCGATGCTGAATAATATCAATCAGAACGTCAACGACGGCAAGGCGATCATTACCCCGTATCTGGGGGAGGAGAACCGGCGCGCGGCGCTGCAGGGCGCTAACTATGTGGTGAACGCCATTCAGGTTGGCGGCTACGATCCGTGCACCATCACCGACTTTGAAATCGCGAAAAAATTCGGCCTGCGGCAGACCATCGCTGATACGCTGGGGATTGGCGGCATCTTCCGCGCGCTGCGCACCATTCCGGTACTGTTCTCTTTCGCCCGCGATATGGAAGAGGTGTGCCCGGACGCCTGGCTGCTGAACTACACCAACCCGATGGCCTCGCTGACCGGCGCCATGCTGCGCCATACCGGCGTGAAAACCGTCGGCCTGTGCCACAGCGTGCAGGTGTGCGCCGACACATTGCTGAAAAGCGTCGATATGCCGACCGACGACGTGCAGTTCCATATCGCCGGCATCAACCATATGGCTTGGCTGCTGGATATCCGTCGTCACGGGCAGGATCTCTACCCGGAAATCAAACGGCGCGCTGCGGCGCTGCAGGGCAAACATGACGATATGGTGCGCCATGAAATCATGAAAACCTTCGGCTATTACGTCACCGAGTCTTCGGAGCATAACGCCGAATATATGCCGTACTGGATCAAGCGCAACTACCCGGAGCTGATCGAACGGTTCAATATTCCGCTGGATGAGTATCCGCGCCGTTGTGTTGAACAGATTGCCCAGTGGGAACAGCAGAAGCAGGAACTGACCCACGACGCGCATCTTACCCATACGCGTACGCACGAATACGCCTCTTACATTATCGAAGCCATGGAGACCGACCGTCCGTACAAAATCGGCGGCAACGTGCTCAACACGGGTCTTATCACCAACCTGCCGAACGAAGCCTGCGTCGAGGTGCCTTGTCTGGTAGACGGTCAGGGCATTACGCCGTGCTACGTGGGGAACCTGCCGGAGCAGCTGGCGGCGCTCAACCGTACCAACATCAATACGCAGCTGCTGACCATTGAGGCGGCGGTGACTCACAAACGCGAGGCGATCTACCATGCTGCGCTGCTCGATCCGCATACCTCGGCGGAACTGTCGATCGACGATATCCGCCAGCTGTGCGACGCCCTGATCGAGGCGCACGGAAACTGGCTGCCGGCCTACCACTAATTTATCCCGAGCATCACTTCCACCAATAACATCCCGGGCGCGCGCGTCACGCCCGGGTACAAAGGGATGGCGAGCTATGTTTTATCTAAAAAACAAGAATTTCTGGATATTCAGCGGCTTTTGCTTCTTCTACTTTTTTATTTTGGGTTCTATCCTGCCTTTTTTCCCGCTCTGGCTGCATGACGTCAACCAGCTCGACCAGCGACAGACCGGCATTGTGTTCTCCTTTATGGCGTTCTTTGCGCTGGTGTGCCAGCCGGTGTTCGGCTTTATTACCGACCGCTTCGGCCTGAAGAAACATCTGTTGTGGTTGATCATCGTACTGCTGATGTTTTTGGCGCCGCTGTTTATCTACGTGATCTCGCCGCTGCTGCAGAGCCATTTTATCGTCGGCGCGCTGCTGTGCGGCCTCTATCTGGGGCTGGTGGCCAGCGGCGGCTCGCCGGCGATCGAAGCCTATGTGGAAAAGGTCAGCCGGCGCAGCCAGTTTGAATACGGGCGGGTGCGGCTGTTCGGCTGTATCGGCTGGGCGATTTGCGCCTCAATCGTCGGCTACACCTTCACCATTAATAATCAGTTTTCGCTGTGGCTGGCTTCCGGCTGCACGCTGATTCTGGCGCTGCTGCTGTGCCTGTTTCGGCCGGAAAAAAGCGGCACGGTCGCGGTGGCGGAAGGGTTGGCGCTGAACAAGAACCCGGTCAGCCTGCGTTCGGCGTTGCGGCTGCTGCGGATGCGCAAGTTCTGGTTCCTGGTGATGTATATCGTCGGCGTCGCCTGTGTGTATGACGTGTTCGATCAGCAGTTCGCCAACTTCTTCACCTCTTTCTTCCGCGACCGCCACAGTGGTACGCAGGCATTTGGCTATGTCACCACGCTGGGCGAATTCCTCAATGCCTTCATTATGTTTTTTGCACCGCTGATCATTAACCGTATCGGCGGCAAGAATGCGCTGTTGATCGCCGGGGCAATCATGTCGCTGCGCATTATCGGCTCTTCATTTGCCGATTCGGTGACGGCGGTGATCGTGCTCAAGACGCTGCATATGTTTGAAGTGCCGTTCCTGCTGGTGGGCATTTTCAAATACATCACCACCCAGTTTGACGTGAAGCTGTCCGCGTCGATCTACCTGTTCGGCTTCTGCTTTTTCAAACAGTTTTCCGCCATCGGTATGTCCTATGCGGCGGGGATGATGTATGTGGCGTACGGCTTTAAAACCGCCTACCTGATGCTCGGCTGCATTGCGCTGCTGTTTACCGTGATTGCCGCCTTCACCCTGAGCGGCAGCCCGCTAACGGCGCGGGCGGGTAAACCGCTGGTGGCACCGTCGCAAACTGCATGATTATGTAGCCGTGGGGATATAGCGTTACTGATAACCCCCCGGCGATATCATAAATTTCTTATCATGATGGAAATCCTCTGGCGATGAACCGGCGGGGCGGTTAACCTGATCCGATAGCCTGGGATAGGCATTTCATTGATAAGAGAGCGAAGTATGACTGATTCACAGATCCGCATGGCGGTTGTGGGCGCCGGCGGCCGTATGGGGCGTCAATTGATTCAGGCGGTGCAGCAGGCGCAGGGCGTGGTGCTCGGGGCGGCGCTGGAACGCGCCGGCTCCTCGTTAGTCGGGGCGGATGCGGGCGAACTGGCCGGCGTCGGCGCGCTTGGCGTTATCGTTAACGACGATCTGGCCAAGGTGGCGGATGACTTTGATGTGCTGATCGACTTTACCCGTCCGGAAGGCACGTTGGCGCATCTGGCGTTTTGCGTTTCCCACCATAAGGCGATGGTGATTGGCACCACCGGTTTTGACGATGCCGGCAAGGCGGCCATTAACGCCGCTGCGCAGCAGATCGGTATTGTGTTCGCCGCCAACTTCAGCGTCGGGGTCAACGTGGTGCTGAAGCTGCTGGAAAAAGCCGCCAAAGTGATGGGCGACTATACCGATATTGAAATTGTTGAAGCTCACCACCGCCACAAGGTGGATGCGCCGTCCGGCACCGCGCTGGCGATGGGCGAAGCGATTGCCGATGCGCTGGGGCGCGACCTGAAGCAGTGCGCCGTCTATGCGCGCGAAGGCCACACCGGTGAGCGCGATCCGCAGAGTATTGGCTTCGCCACCATTCGTGCCGGCGATATCGTCGGTGAACATACCGCGATGTTTGCCGATATCGGCGAGCGGGTTGAGATCACCCATAAGGCCTCCAGTCGGATGACCTTTGCCAATGGCGCCGTTCGCGCGGCAGTTTGGCTGTCTGATCGTGATAATGGGCTGTTTGATATGCGAGATGTGCTGGGATTAGACCAGTTGTAATGGTTTTTATATCCGTGTGATGTGGTTATATTGATCGTATGGCTATGATACTGGGACAATATTTTTATTGTCCTTTTTTTTAACATGATAAATATGGTGTTGGTTGTATTTTTGCACCATCATTACTATTTATGTGAGTTTGTGCCTTTAAAACCTCCCTTTTCTTCACTGTTAAACGATTAAAGCCTGTTTTTAGCGTATTAAATCGCCCGTTTTACCACATCCTATCTGGCAACCGTTTACTCGCTCAGGTTTAGCTGTGTTTTTGTGGCTGTGAAGCCTATTAAACCGCGTAGTCAGTAAAAATAAGTGAAAAAATGGCGCTTTAAGTAGACAAACGGGGTGCCCATCATTAAAATGCGCCCAATTTGCCAAAAATTAGCCTTGAGGGCGGTTTTTGCATTGATTTAGATCGCGATATCTGAATTAATATGCAAATATTGTGATTTATTATTCCTCGGAGGGTGTTTTGATTAAGTCAGCGCTATTGGTTCTGGAAGACGGAACCCAATTCCACGGTCGGGCCATTGGGGCAGAGGGTACGGCAGTGGGGGAAGTGGTCTTCAATACGTCGATGACCGGTTATCAAGAAATCCTCACTGATCCTTCCTATTCCCGCCAGATCGTTACTCTTACTTATCCTCATATCGGCAATGTCGGCACCAATGCTTCCGACGCAGAATCCTCCGCTATTCACGCTCAAGGCCTGGTCATTCGCGACCTTCCGCTGATTGCCAGCAACTACCGCAGTGAAGAAAACCTGTCCGACTACCTCAAGCGCAACAATATTGTGGCGATTGCCGATATCGATACCCGCAAGCTGACGCGTCTGCTGCGTGAGAAAGGCGCACAGAACGGCTGCATCATCGCCGGCGACGCGCCGGACGTCGCGCTGGCGCTGGAGAAGGCCAAAGCCTTCCCGGGCCTGAAAGGCATGGACCTGGCAAAAGAAGTGACGACGCAGGAAGCCTACGGCTGGCGTCAGGGCAGCTGGACGCTGGCCGGCGAGCTGCCGGAAGCCAAAGCGGAATCCGAGCTGCCGTTCCACGTGGTGGCCTATGATTTCGGCGCGAAGCGCAACATCCTGCGCATGCTGGTCGATCGCGGCTGCCGCCTGACGGTGGTGCCGGCGCAGACCCCGGCGGATGAGGTGCTGAAAATGAATCCGGACGGCATCTTCCTGTCCAACGGCCCGGGTGACCCGGAGCCGTGCGACTACGCGATCGCCGCCATTCAGCAGTTCCTGACCACCGACATCCCGCTGTTCGGCATCTGCCTGGGCCACCAACTGCTGGCGCTGGCCAGCGGCGCGCAGACGGTGAAAATGAAGCTCGGCCACCACGGCGGCAACCATCCGGTGAAGGATCTGGACAACAATACGGTGATGATCACCGCGCAGAACCACGGTTTTGCGGTGGATGAGAACAACCTGCCGGCCAACCTGCGCGTGACGCACAAGTCGCTGTTCGACCACACGGTGCAGGGCATTCACCGCACCGACAAAGCGGCGTTCAGCTTCCAGGGCCACCCGGAAGCCAGCCCTGGCCCGCACGATGCCGCGCCGCTGTTCGATCACTTTATCGAACTGATTGAGTCTCACCGTTCCAACGCTAAATAATCAGGAGCCATAACAACCATGCCAAAACGTACTGATATAAAAAGCATCCTGATCCTCGGCGCTGGCCCGATCGTTATCGGCCAGGCCTGTGAATTTGACTACTCCGGCGCGCAGGCCTGCAAGGCGCTGCGCGAAGAGGGTTACCGCGTTATTCTGGTGAACTCCAACCCGGCGACCATCATGACCGACCCGGAAATGGCCGATGCGACCTACATTGAGCCGATCCACTGGGAAGTGGTGCGTAAAATCATCGAAAAAGAGCGCCCGGATGCGGTGCTGCCGACCATGGGCGGCCAGACCGCGCTGAACTGCGCGCTTGAGCTGGAGCGTCAGGGCGTGCTGGAAGAGTTCGGCGTGACGATGATCGGCGCGACCGCCGATGCGATCGACAAGGCGGAAGACCGCCGCCGTTTTGACGTGGCGATGAAGAAAATCGGCCTGGACACCGCGCGTTCCGGCATTGCGCACACCATGGAGGAAGCGCTGGCGGTGGCCGCAGATGTCGGCTTCCCGTGCATTATCCGTCCGTCCTTCACCATGGGCGGCACCGGTGGCGGCATCGCCTATAACCGCGAAGAGTTTGAAGAAATCTGCGAGCGCGGCCTGGATCTGTCGCCAACCAACGAACTGCTGATTGATGAATCGCTGATCGGTTGGAAAGAGTACGAGATGGAAGTGGTGCGCGATAAGAACGACAACTGCATCATCGTCTGTTCGATTGAAAACTTCGACGCTATGGGCATCCACACCGGCGACTCGATTACCGTCGCGCCGGCGCAGACCCTGACCGACAAAGAGTATCAAATCATGCGTAACGCCTCGATGGCGGTACTGCGTGAAATCGGCGTGGAAACCGGCGGCTCCAACGTACAGTTTGCGGTGAACCCGAAAACCGGCCGCCTGATCGTGATCGAAATGAACCCGCGCGTATCGCGTTCCTCGGCGCTGGCGTCGAAGGCCACCGGCTTCCCGATCGCCAAAATCGCCGCCAAGCTGGCGGTGGGTTATACGCTGGATGAGCTGATGAACGACATCACCGGCGGCCGCACCCCGGCGTCGTTTGAGCCGTCCATCGACTACGTGGTCACCAAAATTCCTCGCTTCAACTTTGAGAAGTTCGCCGGCGCCAATGACCGTCTGACCACGCAGATGAAGTCGGTCGGCGAAGTGATGGCGATTGGCCGCACCCAGCAGGAGTCGCTGCAAAAAGCGCTGCGCGGCCTGGAAGTGGGCGCTACCGGTTTTGACCCGAAAGTCAGCCTGGACGACCCGGAAGCGCTGACCAAGATCCGCCGCGAGCTGAAAGACGCCGGCGCGGAGCGCATCTGGTATATCGCCGACGCCTTCCGCGCCGGTCTGTCGGTGGATGGGGTGTTCAACCTGACCAATATCGACCGCTGGTTCCTGGTGCAGATTGAAGAGCTGGTGCGCCTGGAAGAAGAGGTGGCGGCGAGCGGCATCAACGGCCTGACGCCGGAGTTCCTGCGTACGCTGAAGCGCAAAGGCTTTGCCGACGCGCGCCTGGCAAAACTGGCCGGCGTGACCGAAGGCGCGGTGCGCAAACTGCGTCAGGGCTATGGTCTGCATCCGGTGTACAAACGCGTGGATACCTGCGCGGCGGAATTCTCCACCGATACCGCCTATATGTACTCCACCTATGAAGAAGAGTGCGAATCCAACCCGAACAGCGACCGGCCGAAGGTGATGGTGCTGGGCGGCGGGCCGAACCGTATCGGTCAGGGCATTGAATTCGACTACTGCTGCGTACACGCCTCGCTGGCGCTGCGCGAAGACGGCTACGAGACCATTATGGTCAACTGTAACCCGGAAACCGTGTCGACCGACTACGACACCTCCGACCGTCTGTACTTCGAGCCGGTGACGCTGGAAGACGTGCTGGAAATCGTGCGTATCGAACAGCCGAAAGGGGTGATTGTTCAGTACGGCGGCCAGACGCCGCTGAAACTGGCGCGCGATCTGGAAGCGGCCGGCGTGCCGATTATCGGCACCAGCCCGGACGCCATCGATCGCGCGGAAGACCGCGAGCGCTTCCAGCAGGCGGTTAACCGTCTGAGCCTGAAGCAGCCGGCCAACGCCACGGTAACGGCGATTGAGCAGGCGGTAGAGAAAGCGGCGGGCATCGGTTATCCGCTGGTGGTGCGTCCGTCTTACGTGCTGGGCGGCCGTGCGATGGAAATCGTCTATGACGAAACCGACCTGCGCCGCTACTTCCAGACTGCGGTCAGTGTGTCCAACGATGCGCCGGTGCTGCTGGATCGCTTCCTGGACGACGCGGTTGAAGTCGACGTCGACGCGATTTGCGACGGCGAGCGCGTGCTGATTGGCGGCATCATGGAGCATATCGAACAGGCCGGCGTACACTCCGGCGACTCCGCCTGTTCACTGCCGGCCTACACCCTGAGCAAAGACATTCAGGACGTGATGCGTCAGCAGGTGGAAAAACTGGCGTTTGAGCTGCAGGTGCGCGGCCTGATGAACGTCCAGTTTGCGGTGAAGGACAACGAGGTCTACCTGATTGAAGTCAACCCGCGCGCCGCGCGTACCGTGCCGTTTGTCTCCAAAGCCACCGGCGTACCGCTGGCGAAAGTGGCGGCGCGCGTGATGGCGGGCAAAACGCTGGCCGAACAGGGCGTGACGGAAGAGGTGATCCCACCGTACTACTCGGTGAAAGAAGTGGTGCTGCCGTTCAACAAATTCCCGGGCGTCGACCCGATTCTGGGGCCGGAAATGCGCTCCACCGGGGAAGTGATGGGCGTTGGCCGCACCTTTGCCGAAGCCTTCTCCAAGGCGATGCTGGGCAGCAACTCCGGCATGCGCAAGCAGGGCCGGGCGCTGCTGTCGGTACGTGAAGGCGACAAGGCGCGGGTGGTCGATCTGGCCGCCAGCCTGCTGAAGCAGGGCTTCGAGCTGGATGCGACCCACGGCACCGCGGTGGTGCTAGGCGAAGCGGGCATCAACCCGCGCTTGGTCAACAAGGTGCACGAAGGCCGTCCGCACATTCAGGACCGTATCAAGAATGGCGAGTACACCTACATCGTGAACACCACCGCCGGCCGCCAGGCGATTGAGGACTCCAAGCTGATTCGCCGCAGCGCGCTGCAGTATAAAGTGCATTACGACACCACGCTGAACGGCGGCTTTGCCACCGCGATGGCGCTGAAGGCCGATCCGACCGAACAGGTCACCTCGGTTCAGGAGATGCACGCGCGCATCGGCAAATAAGCCCCGCGCCCGTACCGTTGTTCAAGGCCCTGCATGCAGGGCCTTTTTTTATACCTTACCCCCGCGCAAAGTCATTCAGCTTGCTTGTTGATGCAGGTTAAAAATTTCCGCTATCAATCAATTTGCCCGCTGTCATGCTAGACGGCTGGTATATGCTTGATGTATTGGCAAGGAACGACGAGATAAACATGATTCTAATAATCTACGCACACCCTTATCCCCGGCACTCGCACGCCAACCAACGGCTGCTGCAGGCGGTGAAAGATATTCCCGAGGTGGAAGTCCGCTCGCTGTATGAGCTATATCCCGATTTCAGCATCGATATCCATGCGGAACAGCAGGCGCTGGAACGCGCCGATATGGTGGTGCTGCAGCATCCGATGCAGTGGTACGGCCTGCCGCCGCTGCTGAAGCTGTGGATCGACAAGGTGCTGGAGCACGGCTGGGCCTACGGCCACGACGGCAACGCGCTGGTAGGGAAAGACTGCCTGTGGGCGGTGACCAGCGGCGGCGACCGCCACCACTTCGAGCTGGGCGACTACCCGGAGTTTGCCGTGCTGGCGCAGCCGCTGCAGGCGACGGCGCTGTACTGCGGCATGCGCTGGCAGCCCTACTTTGCGCTGCATAATACCTTCACCTGTAACGAAACGGCGCTGCTGGCGGCGGGAGAGGCCTACCGGCAGCGGCTGATTGATTACCTACTGGCGCAGCAACCGCAAACGCAGGAGAACCAACATGGATAATCACGGCATGATGATCGAAGGGCTGATCTATCTGGGATCGGCCGGTCTGCTGGTGCCGATTGCGGTGCGTCTGGGGTTGGGATCGGTGCTGGGCTACCTGATCGCCGGCTGTATCATCGGGCCGTGGGGGCTGAAACTGGTGTCCGACGCCGAATCGATCCTGACCTTTGCGGAAATCGGCGTGGTGCTGATGCTGTTCGTCATCGGTCTGGAACTGGACCCGAAACGGCTGTGGACGCTGCGCGCTTCGGTATTCGGCGGCGGCGGCATGCAGATGGCCGGCTGTGGCCTGGTGCTCAGTGCCTTTTGCTACTTCCTCGGGCTGAACTGGCAGGTGGCGCTGCTGATTGGCCTGACGCTGGCGCTCTCTTCCACCGCTATCGCCATGCAGGCGATGAATGAACGTAATCTGACTTCGTCACCGACCGGACGCAGCGCGTTCGCGGTGCTGCTGTTTCAGGATATCGCCGCGATTCCGCTGGTGGCGATGATCCCGCTGCTGGCCAACAGCGGCGCCTCGACGTCGCTCGGCGCCTTTGCCATTTCCGCCGCCAAGGTGGTGGGCGCGCTGACGCTGGTGGTGCTGCTCGGCCGCTATGTGACGCGGCCGCTGCTGCACTTTGTCGCCCGCTCCGGCATGCGCGAAGTCTTCAGCGCCGTCGCGCTGTTTCTGGTATTCGGTTTCGGTATTCTGCTGGAAATGGCCGGCCTGTCGATGGCGATGGGTGCGTTTCTGGCCGGCGTGCTGCTGGCCAGCTCGGAATACCGTCATGCGTTGGAAAGCGATATTCAGCCGTTTAAGGGGCTGCTGCTGGGGCTGTTCTTTATCGGCGTTGGCATGTCGATCGATTTTGGCACGCTGTTCAGCCACCCGCTGCTGATCGCCACGCTGCTGCTCGGTTTTATGCTGCTGAAGGCGGCCATGCTGTGGCTGCTGGCGCCGCTGCTGGGGGTGCCAAAGCGCCAGCGCGGGCTGTTTGCCATTTTGCTGGGGCAGGGCAGTGAGTTTGCCTTTGTGGTGTTTGGCGCGGCGCAGACGGCCGGCGTCTTGCCGCAGGAATGGGCCAAATCGCTGACGCTGGCGGTGGCGCTGTCCATGGCCGTGACGCCGCTGCTGCTGGTGCTGGCGTCCCGGCTGGAGAAGCGTGCGCCGCAGGATGATCGTCCGGCGGATGTGATCGATGAAGAGAACGCCAGCGTGATCGTCGCCGGTTTCGGCCGCTTCGGCCAGATCGCCGGCCGTATGCTGCTGGCCAACGGCGTGCGCACCGTGGTGCTGGATCACGATCCGGATCATATCGAAACCTTGCGCAAGTTTGGCACCAAAGTGTTTTATGGCGACGCTACCCGCGCCGACTTGCTGGAGGCCGCCGGTGCGGAAAAGGCGCAGGTGCTGATTAACGCCATTGACGACGTTGAGGCCAACCTGCAGCTGACCGAACTGGCCAGACGCCACTTCCCGCACCTGAAGGTGGTGGCGCGCGCCCGCGACGTTGACCACTGGTATCAGCTGCGGCGCCTTGGGGTGGAGAAACCGGAGCGCGAAACCTTTGAAAGCTCGCTGCGTATCGGCCGTGAAGCGCTGGAGCTGCTGGGGATGGACGCCTACGAGGCACGGGAAAAGGCGGATATCTTCCGTTGCTATAACCATAAGATGCTGGAAAGCACGGTGGAGCATTACGAGGATACCGAGTTCCGTATCGCCAGCCTGCAGCGCGCGAAAGAGATGCTCAGCAACGCCATTGAGCAGGACCGCTCACGCCTGTCGCGGGAACAGGAGACCGGCTGGCGCGGCAGTATTGACGGTAAAGCACCGGAAGATGAGGTTGTGGAAGCCAAAGGATAATGATTATGCCCCTCTCTTATTCGGAGAGGGGCTATGCGTATAAATAAAGCCAAGTGCTAATGCTTTATTATTAACGGAACGATTAACGAATAATAACCACGCTGGAAATAGAAAAGATATTTTATTAACGGTTTTATTTAATTGCCCCATTAATTAATTGGCTTTTGGGGTGGTTTATTTGGGTGTTCGAGTAACGTGTTCTAGTAATTAATCCGGTTTTTTTGTCTTTTGTAGATAAAAATGTATGGCAATACCTTTCGGGTGGTGTAATATCGTAAAAAAATGAGTGGCGGACAGTCTGTAAGGTTATTTCCCTCAGGGAATAATCGCGTCGCCGCTTATTTTTAACTTAATAAATTAAATCTACATATCAATTTTATATATTTAGCACAGGATGGCGCTAATGAGATTGATTACTCTATCAACGGAAGATCTCGAACCTTACCAGTTTTCCCGCATTTTTAACCCTAACTCGGCGCGTTATGCGCTGGAGGCTAAATACCTGTTCGGGGCGTCAGCGCTGCCTTCGATCTGCCGTCGCTACCCGGTCTCCCGCTGTGAGATTTCTGGCGTGGGCGTGTCGCAGTACCGGGAAGACCGACAGGTTAAGCAGCAGGTGCTGGCCGAGTTGAACAGCGGTCAGCTGCTTGCCATCGATGACGACTGCTTTGGCTGGTCGCCGGTGCGCCACCTGTTCTTTATCGATCAGGCCGGCCGGCTGGCGCTCTATCCTGCCATTCTGCCGCCGCTCTATCCGACGCAGCAGATAATCCGCCGCTATGAGGCGATGGTTGCCCGCTATTGCACCCGCCCGGCGCCAACGGTGCTGCCGCCCAGCTACCGGCCGCAGCAGAAAGCGCCGGTTGCCGTAGCGGCGGCCACGGCGGTGGCGGTACGCCGGGATCCGCTGGCCGCAATGCGTGCGATGAGCAAGCGCGAACGCTGGCAGGCCCGGCAAAACCTGATTGGCCGTGGCCAGCGCAGCATCTACCCCGATGCGCGCATCGCCGCGACGCGTCTGGGCGAGAACAATATTGCCGTTGAAAAGGCCAGGCTGGCGCAAAATGTGTATGGCATTGATGGACGGCCGATTAACGCGTTGGAAACGATGCCGAACGTGCCCGAAGGGTGGCGCGATATTAGTAATGATGACAAAGCGCTACAAAAGCTGGGTTTAAAATCCACGATGTTATATAGCAGTGTAAATGATCCTGATTTTTTCTCCCGAGTATATGCCCCAGATAAATCGGTATTTGGTAATGAGATGGCACCGACCGTGGTATTCAGAGGTACACGGATGGAGAATATAACGGACTGGCTGAACAATGGTCAGCAAGGAATGGGTGTTCATTCAAGCTATTATGAAAAATCGGTTTTTATCGGTAGTAAGTTAGAGGATTTCTCTGGTCAGGTAGATATTGCCGGACATTCACTAGGCGGCGGCCTTGCTTCTGCGGCGGCGATTGCCAGCGGTAAACCTGCCTGGACGTTTAATGCCGCAGGACTCAATGCCGGCACGGTGGGAAAGTATGGCGGGGCTGCGATCGGCGACGGCTCAAAAATTGCTGCCTACCGGGTGCGGGGCGAGGTGCTGACGCGCTTGCAGGAGTTCCACCTGTTAGAGGATTTAAAGAGCGTTTATTACAACATTCCGCTGCTGATGGTGAAACATCAGCTCTCTGCGCTATTGCCCAGCGCGGCGGGCAACGCGAAGTGGCTGCCGGGCGGGGAGGGCGGCACCGTTGATAAACACGGTATGCAGCAGGTGATCGACAGCCTGGAGCTACAGAAAGAGGCAGATATGACCACCATTACCAGCAGGTTATAGCCGTGCGAATACGATGGATCGGTGTTGTCATGATGGTGTTTGGCATGATTTGGCTGGCAGGATGCAACGGCATGAAAAAAATTGAACCTGAAGACTACTTTACCGGCCAACAGCTGATATTGGCCAAGGCTATTGAGGCGGGGGACCTGGGCAGGGTAAAACAACTGGCGCCGGAAACAGATTTAAACACCCCGGGTGAACAGGATTTAACCTTATTATTCTTCGCCTTGAATGAGACGTACTACAATAATAATCCCAAACCACGTTTGCAAATTGTGACCGCGCTGGTCAAAGCAGGGGCTGATCCTTTGCAACCACTCCCCAGAGGGATGGCCAGCCCGGCGGAAATGGTCTCAATGGGGGATAAGGATATCTGGCTAAAGGCATTGCTAGATGGTGGCTTGGATCCGGATGCCAGAGACCGAAATCATAATGAAGCGATTATCTATAGCGCACTGAAAGCCAGGAATACGGATACGCTAGCATTATTGACCATGCGCGGTGCTGATGTTGATGCCAATGACATTTTAGGCCAGACGCCGTTAGTGGAAGCTTTTTTCAGCAACCGTTTTGAACACGCTATTTATTTGCTGGATCACGGTGCCAACCCGAATCCGGTAGACAAAAAAGGACGAGGATTTACTGCATTGGTACAAAGACGCCTCAATAGTACCCGGCCGGAAACTGAATACCACCAGAACTGTCTGCGGCTGCGCGACAAGCTGATCGCGTTGGGCGTAAAGTGGCCGCCGGAGGCGTAACGGTGGCGATGGACTGGCCAGCATTAGGCAAAGGGACGATCATGCGTAACCGATGGATAAGTATCGCCGTTGTTTTTTGGGGACTAATCTTGCTGGCAGGATGCAACGGCATGAAGAAAATTGAACCGGAAGACTACTTTACCGGCCGACAGCTGATATTAGCCAAGGCCATTGAGGCCGGCGACCTGAACAGGGTAAAACAGCTGGCGCCGGAAACAGATTTAAACACCCCGGGTGAACAGGATTTAACCTTATTATTCTTCGCCTTGAATGAGACGTACTACAATAATAATCCCAAACCACGTTTGCAAATTGTGACCGCGCTGGTTAAAGCGGGAGCTGATCCTTTGCAACCACTCCCCAGAGGGATGGCCAGCCCGGCGGAAATGGTCTCAATGGGGGATAAGGATATCTGGCTAAAGGCATTGCTAGATGGTGGTTTGGATCCGAATACCAGAGACAGAAATCATAATGAAGCGATTATTTATAATACGTTACAAGCCAAGAATACGGATACGCTAGCATTATTGATCATGCGCGGTGCTGATGTTGATGCCAATGACATTTTAGGCCAGACGCCGTTAGTGGAAGCTTTTTTCAGCAACAGTTTTGAACACGCTATTTATTTGCTGGATCACGGTGCCAACCCGAATCCGGTAGACAAAAAAGGACGAGGATTTACTGCATTGGTACAAAGACGCCTCAATAGTACCCGGCCGGAAACTGAATACCACCAGAACTGTCTGCGGCTGCGCGACAAGCTGATCGCGTTGGGCGTAAAGTGGCCGCCGGAGGCGTAACGTGCGCGATGAGCATGACGGAGGCCATCCGGCGGCTTAGCTGAAAAACGTCGATAGCGACATCAATATGCAGATGGTGACCGAGGTGCAGCATATTGTGATATTGGCCGAACACCGGCTGGCGGTAGCGCGCCCGGATCCGGATTGCTAACTATCCTAAATGACTGGCAGGTTCTGCCCGAATGCTGGCAGGGCCTGCCTGATAGTGTAATATCGTCGCTACGTCAGGGGCTAATCTGGCCGCTGCTTATCAAGTTTATATACTTAGCACAAGCACAGGACGGCGCTAATGAGATTGATTTCACTATCAACGGAAGAGCTCGAACCTTTTCAATTTTCCCGTATTTTTCATCCCAGTTCGGCACGTTATGAGTTGGAGTCAAAATATCTGTTCGGGGCGTCATCGATGCCCTCGATCAATCGTCGCTATCCGGTCAGCCGCCGTGAGATTTCCGGCGTGGGTGTGTCGCAGTTCCGGGAAGACCGGCAGATAAAAAATCAGGTGCTGGCTGAGCTGGAATCGGGGCAGCTGCTTGCCATTGATGACAACTGTTTTGGCTGGTCGCCGGCGCGGCACCTGTTCTTTATCGACCAAACCGGCCGGCTGGTGCAGTACCCGGCCATTTTGCCGCCGCTCTACCCGACGCAGCGGATAATTCAGCGCTATGAGGCGATGGTTGCCCGCTATCACGTCCGTCCGCCGGCGACGGTGCTGCCCCCCAGTTACCGGCCGCAGCAGAAAACGCCGGTTGTCGCTGCGGCAGCTACTGCGGCGGCGGTTCGCCGGGATCCACTGGCCGCGATGCGCGATATGAGCAAGCGCGAACGCTGGCAGGCCCGGCAAAACCTGATTGGCCGTGGCCAGCGCAGCATCTACCCCGATGCGCGCATCGCCGCGACGCGGCTGGGTGAGAACAATATCGCCGTTGAGAAGGCCAAGCTGGCGCAAAATGTTTACGGCGTTGACGGGCGACCGATTAATGCACAGGAAACGATGCCGAACGTGCCCGAAGGATGGCGCGATATTAGTAATAATAGTAAAGCGTTAGATAAGATCGGTTTATCTCCGGAAATGTTATATGACAAAGTCGATGAGCCTGATTTTTTATCCAGAGTGTACTCGCCTGACAGTGCTGTATTTGGCAATGATATGACCACGACCGTCGTCTTTCGGGGGACGAGGATGGAAAAGTTGACTGATTGGAACAACAACGCTCGTCAGGGGATTGGTGTTAACTCTGCTTATTATGAGAACGCGGTCGCTGTAGGTAATTATCTTAAGAATACTCGTCACCAGGTCGATATTGCCGGGCACTCATTGGGTGGAGGCCTTGCCTCTGCAGCGGCCGTTGCCAGCGGTAAGCCCGCCTGGACGTTTAATGCTGCAGGCCTTAATGCCGGCACGGTGGAAAAATATGGGGGCACCGTAACCGGCGATGGTTCAAAAATTGCCGCCTACCGGGTGCATGGCGAGGTATTAACGAAGCTGCAGGAATTCCACTTACTGGATGATTTAAAGAGCGTGAACTACGATATTCCGCTGCTGATGATGAAACGGCAGTTCTCTGCGCTATTACCGAGCGCATCGGGTGCCGCGAAATGGCTGCCGGGCGGTGAGGGTAGCGCCATTGATAAGCACGGTATGCAGCAGGTGATCGACAGCCTGGAGGAGCAGAAAGAGGCGGATATGACCACCATTACTAACAGGTTATAACTATGCGTACACGATGGTTAGGTATTGCCATAATGATGTTTGGCATAATTTGGTTGGCAGGATGCAACGACATGAAAAAAATTGAACCGGAAGAATACTTTACGGGCCAACAGCTGGTTTTGGCCAAGGCCATTGAGGCGGGTGACCTGGAGAGGGTAAAACAGCTGGCGCCGGAAACGGATCTGAATACTCCGGGCGAACAGAGCTTAACCCCGCTGTTTTTCGCCCTAAATGAAACCTACTACAACAATAATCCCAAACCACGTTTGCAAATTGTGACTGCGTTGGTTAAAGCGGGAGCCGATCCTTTGCAACCGCAGTCTAACGGGATGGCCAGCCCTGCTGAAATGGTTACCATGGGGGATAAGGATATCTGGCTACAGGCGCTATTGGATGGTGGGTTATCAGCAAATGCAAAAAATAAACAGTGGGGAACCGCTATTATCTTTGACACGCTAAGAGCAAAGAACACGGCAACTCTGGCTCTATTAATAGAACGTGGAGTAAATATAGATTCCCGCAACTCATTAGAAGAAACACCGTTAATGGCAGCCTTTCTTCGCAACCGCTTTGAACACGTAAACTATCTGCTGGATCATGGTGCTGACCCAAACCCGGTAAATAAACAGGGCTGGGTATTTGCTTCGCTGGTGCAAAACGCCATCAAAGACAGCCGGCCGGAAACTGAATACCACCAGAACTGTCTGCAGCTGCGCGACAAGATGATCGCGTTGGGCGTAAAGTGGCCGCCGGAGGCATAACAGGGGCTGTGGCGATGGACTGCCTGCACTCATCAAAGGGATAATCATGCGTAACCGATGGATAAGTATCGCCGTTGTTTTTTGGGGGCTAATCTTGCTGGCAGGATGCAACGGCATGAAAAAAATTGAACCTGAAGACTACTTTACCGGCCAACAGCTGATATTGGCCAAGGCCATTGAGGCTGGCGACCTAGAGAGGGTAAAACAGCTGGCACCGGAAACGGATCTGAATACCCCCGGCGAGCAGAAATTAACCCCGCTGTTTTTCGCCATCAACGAGGCAATGTATAACGATAATCCGGCCAATCGACTGGAAATTATTACGGCGCTGGTCAGTGCTGGTGCGGACCCTTTACCGAAGGGAAGAGACAAGCCTGCTGCATGGATGGCCAAGGGCGATAAGGATATCTGGCTGAAGGCCATGCTGGACGGTGGTCTATCTCCGGATGCTAGAAATAAGGACAATGATGATCCCATAATCTATGAAACTATGTATGCCAAGACTACCGATACGTTGGCATTATTAGTTGTGCGCGGTGCCGATGTTGATGCGCGAGATTCTTTAGGTGAAACACCGTTAATGGCAGCTTTTTACAGCAATAGCTTTGAGCACGCTAATTATTTGTTGGACCACGGTGCTGATCCTAACCCGGTAAATAAGAAGGGGTGGGTATTTGCTTCACTGGTGCAAAAGCGCCTTAATAAAAGCCAGCCAGATACTGAATACCACCAGAAGTGTCAGCAGCTGCGCGACAAGATGATCGCGCGGGGGTGAAGTGGCCGCCGGAGACCTAACGGGTATGGTGGCGATGGGCTGGCTGGCGTTCGGTAAAAGGACGATCATGCGTAACCCATGGATCGGTATCGCCGTTGTTTTTTGCGGGCTAATCTTGCTGGCAGGATGCAACGGCATGAAGAAAATTGAACCGGAAGACTACTTTACCGGCCAACAGCTGATATTGGCCAAGGCCATTGAGGCGGGGGACCTGGGCAGGGTAAAACAGCTGGCGCCGGAAACGGATCTGAATACCCCCGGCGAGCAGAAATTAACCCCGCTGTTTTTCGCCATCAACGAGGCGATGTATAACGATAATCCGGCCAATCGACTGGAAATTATTACGGCGCTGGTCAGTGCTGGCGCGGATCCTTTACCACAAAGGGGGAACAAGCCGGCTTTATGGATGGCCAAGGGCGATAAGGATATCTGGCTGAAGGCTATGCTGGACGGTGGTCTATCTCCGGATGCCAGAGTTAAGAGCACTGACTATCCCATGATCTATGAAACCATTTATGCCAAGACTACCGATACGTTGGCATTATTAGTTGTGCGCGGTGCCGATGTTGATACGAGGGATTCTTTAGGCCAAACGCCGCTAATGGCAGCTTTTTTCAGCAATAGCTTTGAGCACGCCAATTATTTGCTGGACCACGGCGCTGATCCAAATCCGGTAAATAAGAAGGGCTGGGTATTTGCTTCGCTGGTGCAAGACGAGATCAAGGACAGCCGGCCGGAAACTGAATACCACCAGAACTGTCTGCGGCTGCGCGACAAGATGATCGCGTTGGGCGTAAAGTGGCCGCCGGAGGCATAACAGGGGCTGTGGCGATGGACTGCCTGCGTTCGTCTAAGGGATAATCATGCGTAACCGATGGATAAGTATCGCCGTTGTTTTTTGGGTAGTAATTTTACTGGCAGGATGCAACGGCATGAAAAAAATTGAACCGGAAGAATACTTTACGGGCCAACAGCTGGTTTTGGCCAAGGCCATTGAGGCGGGCGACCTGAACAGGGTAAAACAACTGGCGCCGGAAACGGATCTGAATACTCCGGGCGAACAGGACTTAACCATACTGTACTTTGCCCTGAATGAAACTTACTACAACAATAACCCCAAGCCACGTTTGCAAATTGTGACCGCGCTGGTTAAAGCAGGGGCTGATCCTTTGCAACCACTCCCCAGAGGGATGGCCAGCCCGGCGGAAATGGTCTCAATGGGGGATAAGGATATCTGGTTAAAGGCACTATTGGATGGTGGTTTGGATCCGAATGCCAGAGACCGAAATCATAATGAAGCGATTATTTATAATACGTTACAAGCCAAGAATACGGATACGCTAGCATTATTGATCATGCGCGGGGTTGATGTCGATGCGCGAGACTCTTTAGGTGAAACACCGTTAATGGCAGCCTTTCTCAGCAATAGCTTTGAACATGTAAATTACCTGCTGGATCACGGTGCGGATCCTAATCCGGTAAATAAACTGGGCTGGGTATTTGCGTCGCTGGTGCAAGACGGCATCAAGGACAGCCGGCCGGAAACTGAATACCACCAGAACTGTCTGCAGCTGCGCGACAAGATGATTGCGCTGGGGGTGAAGTGGCCGCCGGAGGCGTAACGCGCGCGATGAGCATGACGGAGGCTAGCCGGCAGCCCCCGTCTTTCCAAGGCGGTTTAGCTGAGCGCCACCTTGATGCCGAGGGCAATCAGCATGCCGCCGAGCAGTTTATCCACCACCTTCTGGGCTTTCTCCAGCCCGCGTCGTACCGGGCCGCTTTGAATCAGAAACACCAGCAGCGGCCACCACAGGACGGACAGCCCTAAAATAATCCCCGCGTACCACAGTTTCTCGCCGATCCCGGAATCTATCTGCAGTACTTGGGTAAACACCGCCAGGAAAAACAGCGTCGCCTTGGGGTTGAGCAGGTTGCACAGGTAGCCCTGTACGAAAGCGCTCTTCAGGCTGACCTGCTGCTGTGGCAGGTTGCCGACGTTCATCTTGCCGCCGCCGCGCGACAGCAGTGCCTGCACTCCGACCCAAATCAGATACGCCGCCCCGGCGTACTTCAGCAGATTGAACAGCCAGGGAGTGGTGGTAATCACCACCGCCAGCCCGGCGACGCAGTAGGACATATGGGTGGCGACGCCGCAGATAACGCCCAGCGCGGTGATCAGCGCGGGCAGCCGTTGATAGCGCGCCGCATTTTTAATCACCAGAAAGAAATCCGGCCCCGGCGACAGCATGCCCAGCGTGGCGATGCCGGCGACAAATAACGAGGTTTCAAGCATGTTCACAATCTCGGGAAAAAATGAGGACGGCATCGATAATAACGCCGCCGACCCTGATGCGCATCAATCCACCACCGCTATCTTCAGCAATATGATGAATATTCATGGAGCAGAGTGCGTGGGGCGGTATGGGGCAGGATCATAACATGAGCAGGCAGCAGCAACGTGAAGTGACGCGCCTGTGCATCCAGTGCGGGCTGCTGCTGTTGCAGCACGGCGCGGAAAGCATGCTGGTGGAGCAGCTGTCCGGCCGTTTGGGCCTGGCGCTGGGGATGGAGCGGGTAGAAAGCTCGATCTCGGCGAATGCCATCGTCCTGACTACCATCAGCCACGGTGAGTGCCTGACCAGCACGCGTAAAAACGTCGACCGTGGCATCAATATGCAGATGGTGACCGAGGTGCAGCATATCGTTATTTTGGCCGAGCACCGGCTGGCGGATGCGCAGGACGTCGCCAGACGCTTTGAAAAACTGCGACCGCTGCGCTATCCGCGCCCGCTGGTGGTGCTGATGGTGGCGCTGTCCTGCGGTTGTTTCAGCATGCTGAACGGCGGCGGCCGGGACGCCTTTGCCGTGACTTTTGTCGCCAGCGGTCTGGCGATGTGGGTGCGGCAGTGGCTGACGCAGCGGCAGATGAATCCGCTGATTAACTTTTGCCTGACGGCGTTTGTTGCCACCTCGGTATCCGGCCTATTGCTGCGCCTGCCGCTGTTTAGCCAGACGGCGGGCGTGGCGATGGCCGCCAGCGTGTTGTTGCTGGTGCCGGGTTTTCCGCTGATCAACGCGGTAGCGGATATGTTTAAAGGCCATGTGAACACCGGGCTGGCGCGCTGGGCGATGGCCAGCCTGCTGACGCTGGCGACCTGTATTGGCGTGGTGATGGCGATGTCGCTGTGGGGGCTGCGGGGATGGGCATAAGTTTGCTGTGGGCGCTGATGCAGGACATGCTGCTGGCCGCCGTACCGGCGCTGGGGTTCGCGATGGTGTTTAACGTGCCGCGCCGCGCGCTGCGCTATTGTGCGCTGCTGGGGGGCGTCGGGCACGGCACACGCATGTTGCTGATGTGGCTGGGGATGAATATTGAGTGGGCCTCTTTTTTGGCGGCGGTGCTGATCGGCATGCTCGGCATCTCCTGGTCGCGTTGGCTGCTGGCGCATCCCAAAGTCTTTACCGTGGCGGCGGTTATTCCGATGTTCCCCGGCATTCCGGCCTATACCGCGATGATCTCGGTGGTGGAGCTGTCCCATCAGGGCTACAGCGAGGTGCTGATGGGGGTAGTTGTCAGCCATTTTCTCAAGGCCTGCTTTATCGTCGGGGCGCTGTCGATTGGCCTGTCGCTACCGGGGCTGTGGTTATATCGTAAACGGCCCGGCGTTTAGTTTATTGTTCGGTGTCATTAGCGATTCTGATAAGAGCTGTCTTATATATTCATATTGCTTGTTTACCCTATCGACGGCCGATGGGGCTTTACGTATAGTGTGTCCAATTTGAGCGGCTGGCGCTTTTAAGCTTGAGCGACAGGGAATATAACTGGCCGATTGGCGGTGGTGTACCGCGTTGTCCTCAGCCTGCTACAGCATATCCATTAGGTTTATACAGGGTTAAATAATGATCATTAGCCTGATCGCTGCGTTGGCGGCGGATCGCGTAATCGGCATGGAAAACGCCATGCCGTGGCACCTGCCGGCGGATTTAGCGTGGTTTAAACGTAACACGCTGAATAAACCGGTCATTATGGGTCGTAAGACCTTTGAGTCGATTGGTCGTCCGCTGCCGGGCCGTCACAATATCGTGCTGAGCAGCCGGCCGGGCAGCGAAACCGGCGTCACCTGGGCGACCTCGCTGGACGAGGCCCTGGCGGCGGCCGGCAATGTGGAAGAAGTGATGATCATGGGCGGCGGGCATATCTATACCCAATTTCTGCCGCGCGCCGACCGCCTGTATCTGACGCATATTGATGCGGAGATCGGCGGCGATACCCACTTCCCCGATTATGAGCCTGACGAGTGGGAAACCTCGTTCAGCGAATTTCATGATGCGGATGCGCAAAACTCCCACAGCTACTGCTTTGAGATTTTAGAGCGCCGTTAATTCCCCGCCATCCGATGACTTCAGCAGCCAGGGCGCAATGTATTTGCGCCCTGGCTGGTTTTGGCGCGTAAATTTTTTGCCGCCCGTTGCTTGTAACATTTTCGTCACACTTCCTGATTAGTATGAAGCCCAACTTTGAGCGCCCGGCCACTCTGGTGACTTTGAACCGTGGCGTCAGCTAACAGGAAGCGAAATCATGACGAATAACATTGAGCAATTAAACGCCGACCGCCTGATCGATCCGACCCGTCGTAAACTGTTATTGGGCAGCGCCGGCGCGGTGGGGCTGGCGGGCTTTCTCGGCGGCGGGATTTGGTCGGTATCCGGCGATGCGCTGGCGGCGGACCTGCCGGTCAACAAGCTGTTGGGCTTCAAAGGCATTGCCGCTTCGACCGCGGACGATATTGCTATTGCCGAAGGCTATAACGCCGAGGTACTGATTTCCTGGGGCGAACCGCTGGTCGACGGCGCGGCGGCGTTCGATCCGAACGGCGGCAACAGCGCGGCCGAGCAGGAGAAACAGTTCGGCGACAATAATGACGGCATGAGCTTCTTCCCGATTGACGATAACCACGGCGTGATGGCGATTAATAACGAATACGTCAACGAGCAGTATCTGTTCGCCCACGGCGGCGACAAGGCCACCAGTCTGGAAGACGTGCGTAAGTCGCAGGCGGCGCATGGCGTGTCGATCGTGGCGGTCAAACGCGTCGGCGATACGCCGCGTTGGGAAGTGGAGCGCCCGTCGCGCTATAACCGCCGTATTACCGCCAATACGCAGATGCAGTTCAGCGGCCCGGCCGCCGGCCATCCGCTGCTGCAAACCGCCGCCGATCCGAGCGGCCGCAAGGTGCTGGGCACTTTTGGCAACTGCGCCAACGGCAAAACGCCGTGGGGCACTTACCTGACCTGTGAAGAAAACTTCGATACCTACTTCGGCACCCAACAGGCGGATTACCAGACCACGCCGGAGCAAAAGCGTTATACGCTGAAGGCTAACGAGCCGGAACGCAACTGGCCGGACTTTGACGAGCGCTTCGACGTGGCGAAGAACCCGAATGAATTTAACCGCCACGGCTGGATTGTGGAAATCGATCCGATGAACCCGACCTCTACGCCGATCAAACACACCGCGCTGGGGCGCTTCAAGCACGAGAACGCGGCGGTCACGGTGGCGAAAAACGGCCGCCTGGTGGTGTATATGGGGGATGACGAGCGCGGTGAGCATATCTATAAATATGTCTCCAAAGGTAAAGTGGACAACGTCAATCCGGCCAATAACCGCAGCCTGTTGGATGAGGGCACGCTGTTTGTGGCGCAGTTCGACGGCGATGCCAGCGGCACGCCGCTGAAGGGAAAAGGGCGCTGGATCGCGCTGGAGTTCGGTAAAAACGGTCTGACGCCGGAAAACGGCTTCCGTGACGCTGCCGAAGTGCTGATTTTTGCCCGCAAGGCGGCGGCGCAGGTCGGCGCCACCAAGATGGACCGTCCTGAGTGGATCGCGGTGAACCCGCACGACGGGCGGGCTTACTGCACCCTGACCAACAACAGCAAACGCGGTGACGAAGGCATGCCGCTGAACCCGGCCAACCCGCGGCCGAAAAACATCTACGGCCAGATTATCCGCTGGGATGAGGGCGGCGACGCCACTGCGGAGCACTTTTCCTGGGATATGTTTGCGCTGTGCGGCAACCCGATTGCCCACCCGGAAGGCATGTATCGCGGCACGCCGAATATTACCGCCGAGAATACCTTTAACAGCCCGGACGGGCTGGGGTTCGACAGCGCAGGACGCCTGTGGATCCTGACCGACGGTAAGTACAGCAACAAGGGCGACTATCAGGGGCAGGGGAACAACCAGATGCTGGTGGGGGATCCGCAAAGCGGTGAAATCCGCCGCTTTATGGTCGGGCCGAAATCTTGTGAGCTGACCGGCGTCACCTTCGCCCAGGATTACAAAACGCTGTTCGTTAACGTTCAGCACCCGGGGGAAGAGGGGGATTCTCACTTCCCGCACAACAGTCCGCGGCCGCGATCGTCGGTGATGATGATTACCCGCAAGGATGGCGGGGTGATCGGGGCTTAAGCAATGTTGCGGCGTCGGCGCTTTGGGTTGCCGACGCCGCAGCGATTAGGCCAGCGCGGCGTTTTTTAAACGGGTTTTCAACGCCTGATATTCCGTTTTCACGTAGCTTTCCGCCCCTTGCTGATCGGCGATAGCAAGCAATTTCACCGCACAGTGCTTATACTCCGGCGTTTTGGCGATCGGATCCAGATGATCCAGCGTCAGCTCATTACAGGCGCCGATCCACCATTGATAGGTCATATAAACCGCGCCACGATTGACGCGCTCGCTCAGATCCGCGCGGCTAATCACTTTACCGCGGCGCGAGCTGACCCAGACGAGTTGGCGATCCTGAATGCCGGCGGCCTGTGCATCAAGCGGGTTGAGCTGTATGCATCCCGGTTCATCGGCCAGCGTCTGCAGTGCGCTGCAGTTGCCGGTCATCGAACGGCAGCTGTAATGTCCGACCTCGCGCACCGTACATAGCACCAAGGGGTATTCTCTGTCGGTTTGTTCCTGCGGGGGACGCCACTCGCTGGTGGTCATCAATGCCTTACCGCCGGGACGCGAGAAAATAGCGTGTTGGTACAGATAGGGCGTACCGGGGTGGGCATCATCCGGGCAGGGCCATTGCACATAGCCGAGGCCGGCCAGCTTTTCATAGCTGGCACCGGCGAAGTTTGGGCACAGCGCACGCATTTCGTCCCAGATTTGCTCGGTATTGTCATAGTGCATGGAGTAGCCGAGCGCGCTGGCAAGCAGGCTGATGATTTGCCAGTCGGTTTTGACGTCTCCTTTGGGTTCTACCGCCTTGGCGAAGTGCTGGAAGCCACGGTCAGCGCTGGTGTACACCCCTTCATGTTCTCCCCAGGAGGTGGCCGGCAGGATCACATCGGCCATTGACGCGGTTTTGGTCATGAAAATATCTTGCACCACGATCAGATCAAGCGCTGCAAACGCCTGACGCATCAAAGACAGATCCGGTTCGGTCTGTAGCGGATCCTCGCCCATGATGTAATAGGCTTTCAGTTCACCGCTCAGCGCCTTATGCGGTACGTCGGTGATAGTACAGCCAATTTCGCTGCTCAGCGTCGGCACACCCCAGGCGGCAGTGAACTTTTCGCGCGTGGCTTCATCGTTCACCGGCTGATAGCCCGGGAAGCTGTTCGGCAGAGCCCCCATGTCGCAGGCGCCTTGCACGTTGTTTTGTCCGCGCACCGGCCCGACGCCGACGTTAGGCCGTCCGAGGTTGCCGGTTAACAGCGCCAGCCCAGCTAACCCTTTCACCACCTCGACGCCCTGTCCCCACTGAGTGACGCCCATGCCCCACAGCAGCGTGGCGCTGCCGGCTTTGGCATACATCACGGCGGCATCGCGGATCTGCTGCGGCGACAGGCCGGTGATCTCGGCGGTGTAGTCCGGGGTATAGCGCATGACGGTTTTGCGGAACTGCTCAAAGCCCTCGGTGTGCTGTGCGACGAATTGGCGGTCATACAGACTCTCGGCAATGATTACCTGCGCCAGTCCGTTTACCAGCGCCATGTTACTGCCGTTGCGCAGTGGCAACCAAATATCGGCCAGACGAGCGGTTTCGATATGACGCGGATCGCAGACGATAATTTTGGCGCCGTTCTGTTTGGCTTTCAGAATGCGTCTGGCGACGATCGGGTGCGAATCTGCGGCGTTGTAGCCGAAAATCAGCAGACAGTCGCTATGCTCGATCTCGCCGATCGCGTTGCTCATCGCGCCGTTGCCCAGCGTGGCCTGCAGCCCGGCGACCGATGGTCCATGGCAAACCCGCGCGCAGCAATCGATATTGTTGCTGCCCAGTACGGCACGTACGAACTTTTGCATCAGATAGTTGGCTTCGTTGCCTGGCCCGCGCGACGATCCGGTCGTCATGATAGATTGCGCGCCGTATTGCGCCTTAAGCGCCGCCAGCCGTTCACTGACGTAGCCGATGGCTTCTTCCCAGCTGACCTTTTCCAGCTCGCCGCCGCGCTGACGGCGGATCATCGGGGACTGCAGGCGCGGCGTGAGCAGTTTGGTATCGTTGAGAAAATCCCAACCGTAGTAGCCTTTCAGGCACAGTTCGCCCTGATTGGTGACGCCGTTGGCGCCTTCGGCGCCCACCACGCGGCCATGCTCAACCAGCAGATTAAGTTTGCAGCCGGAACCGCAGTAGGGGCATACCGTTAATACTTTTTCCATTGTTGGCTTCTCCATACAGGCGTTCAAAACGCGTAGACGCCGGCGTCACCGCAGGCGGTGCGCCGCTGTTTATCGGCCACCGCGCGTTGCAGTTCACGCTCGCCGACCAGCGTCAGCGCATGGGTCGGACAGACGCGGATGCAGGCCGGCCCGTCTCCTTGCGTGTGGCACAAATCGCACTTGAGCGCTTCGCTGCAGGTTGAGTTCTGCGTGACCTCAATGGCGCCGAACGGACAGGCGACGACGCAGCTTTTACAACCGATGCAGCGTGACTGGATCACGGCCCAGTAGCCTTCGGCACGTACGATCGCATCATGCGGACATACGCTGGCGCAGGGCGCGTTCTCGCACTGGCGGCACACCACCGGAATGCTGACGCTGAAGGTTTTCACCATTTGCAGACGCGGTGCGAAGTTGTGGGGATGCAGCGCGTCGTCGTTGTGCGCCAGCGAGCAGGCGATTTCGCAGGTGCGGCAGCCGATACATTTGTCTGCATCGGCAACGATAAACTGATTAGTCATGAGTGTTTCTCCTGTCGTTCGGCGTGCGACGGCGACGCATTTTCCAGCGCGTCGATGATGCTTAACGCCGCCTGACGGCCGTCGGCGAGGGCGGTGACCACCAAATCGGCGCCGCGCACCGCATCGCCGCCGGCGAAGATGCGTGGATGGCTGGTTTGATACGGATAGTTCCCCTGGTGGGGCGCGACGATCAATCCCCAGTCGTCCAGCGCGACATGTTGCGGCGCCAGCCAGGGCATCGGATGGGGCTGGAAGCCAAAGGCCATAATGATGGCGTCGGCCTCCAGCAGAAATTCGGAACCGGGCACCGGTGTTGGCCGTCGACGGCCGCTGGCATCCGGCGCGCCCATCTCGGTGCGCGTCAGGCGAATGCCGGCCACCGCGCCGCCGGCGTCAAGCTCAATGCTGAGCGGTTGCACGTTGAACATGAATTCCACGCCTTCTTCGCGAGAGTTTTTCACCTCTTTCTTCGAGCCTGGCATGTTTGCTTCATCGCGGCGGTAGGCGCAAATCACCTTGCTGGCTCCGTGGCGTACCGAGGTGCGCAGGCAGTCCATCGCGGTGTCTCCGCCGCCCAGCACCACCACGCGCTTGCCGGCCATGTTGACGTATGGCTCGCTTGGCAGCGGTGGTAGTCCCATCAGTTGTTTGGTGTTGGCGATCAGAAACGGCAATGCCTGGTAGACGCCGGGCGCCTCTTCATTGGCTAGTCCGGCCTTCATGGATTGATAGGTGCCGACGCCGAGGAACACCGCGTCAAACTCTTCCAGCAGTTCGCCAAGCGATATGTGTTCGCCGATTTCGACGTTCAGCCGGAATTCGATGCCCATAGCGCTCAGTAGCTCACGCCTGCGGCTCAGCACACTTTTTTCCAGCTTGAAGGCCGGAATGCCGAAGGTCAGCAGCCCGCCGATCTCCGGGTGGCGATCGAACACCACCGTTGTAACGCCGTGGCGTGCCAGCACGTCGGCGCAGCCCAGCCCGGCAGGGCCGGCGCCGACCACGGCAACGCGATACGGTCGCGGCACGACCTGGCTGAGGTCTGGCCGCCAGCCCATCTCCAGCGCGGTATCGGTGATGTAACGCTCAATATTGCCGATAGTCACTGCGCCGAATTCATCCAGCGTGCAGCCGCCTTCGCACAGGCGGTCCTGCGGACAGACGCGGCCGCAGACTTCCGGCAGACTGCTGGTGCGGTGAGAAAGCTCGGCGGCCTCCAGGATTCGCCCTTCGCGCGCCAGCGTCAGCAATTGGGGAATGTTGTTGTGCAACGGGCAGCGCCATTCGCAGAAGGCGTGCTCGCTGCAGCGTAGGCAGCGCTCGCCCTGCTGGACGGTCTGCTGAGGGCTGAAGCGTTGATAAATTTCGTCAAAGCCGCAGATACGCTGTTCAAGCGCGATCTTGATTGCGTCGCGGCGCGGCTGTTGCCGCGCGGTCGATATCGGCGACGGCGAGGAGACCGTCGGCCGAGGTGCGCCGGCGAAACGCCGTTGCTTTTGCCGTTGCGCAGCCTGTAGCGCGCGGGCGTCGAGCAGATGCAGCGCTCCGGTCGAACAGGCGCTGACGCAGGCTTGCCCATCGTTAACGCCGGCGCATAAATCACATTTATGTGCGACGGCACCGTCTTCCCGTGGCGTCATGACGATAGCGCCAAACGGGCAGGCGATGACGCAGTTTTTACAGCCGATGCAGCGTGTTTCATCCAGGGTGATGCGTTCGTCCGCCTGCGTCAGCGCGGCGGTGGGGCAGACGCGAACGCATGGTGCGTCTTCACAGTGGCGGCACAACACTGCGCTGCGCAGCGTCGCCTCTTTCAACACGCGGATACGCGGGGTGAATCCCTGTTGTCCCTGCGGATAATCGCCATGATGATGAGCCAATACGCAGGCAACTTCACAAGCGCGACAGCCGATACATGCGTGGGCGTCGGCAATGACAAATTGATTCATATATTCATCCCTGCAAACAAATGGCCTAAGTTCTCGCAGGAAGTTATGCAAAGGGCGTGCAAGCTGGGGGTTATCGTACGGTGTGATGCCATCGTTGCGGCGTCGGTCACATTTTTGCCGTGTTTTAGTGGGAAGCGCCGCTGGCGTGTGCCGTCAGCGAGATTGTTTTTCTCAAACTGAGAGTTTTTATTATCAAGTTGATAATTTATCTCGCGTTTTTTTTCGTCTCGCAGCACAGCGTTTGCGAAAAAATGCCCTGTTCTTCGTTCACGGTCACAAAGTTGAACTTAACCTGAGCGCCATGCAGTGGCTGGCATAACCATTGCTTTCCTATGGTTAATGGCGTTGCGTTTTATTATTTCAACCATGGCAGCACATCCTGCTATCCCGTTTACGGAGAACAACATGGATACAACTACAGTGGGCACGTCGGTGGCGCGCGTTGACGGTCAGGCCAAGGTGACCGGCTCGGCGCTCTATGGCGACGATATCAAAGTGAAAAACATGCTGTACGGTGTCTGCCGCTACGCAGACATTCCCGCCGGGAAAATTCGGCGGCTGGATCTCAGCCGGGCGGAGCGGGTGCCTGGCGTGGTGAAGATCGCCACCTATAAAGATATTCCGGGCACGCCGAAGATCGGTATTGTGGTGAAGGACTTCCTGCCGCTCGTCAACGATGAGGTCTTTTTTCACGGCGACGTGGTGGCGGCGATCGCCGCCACCAGTTATGAAGCGGCCTGTCAGGCGGCGGAATGTATTGATATCGACTATGAACCTTACGCGCCGATCGTCAGTATTGATGAGGCGCTTAAGCCCGGCGCGCGGTTAGTGCATAGCGATAGCGACAGCAATATCGCCGTGAAGCACCATACGGTGAAAGGCGATATCGAGGCCGGTTTCGCCGTGTCCACCCACATTCTTGAGCGCGAATATGAAGTGGGGTATCAGGAGCACGCTTATATTGAACCGGAGTGTGTCATTGTCTATCCCGACCCGAATGAACCGGGCCTGACTATCACTGGTTCTGTACAGAACGCGCACCGGGTGCGCGGCTTCGTATCGGCGTTTCTCGGTCTGCCGCAGTCGCGGATCAACGTGAAGCGGGCGGTGTTGGGCGGGTCGTTTGGCGGCAAGGACGATGTGATTGACCATCTGGCCTGCCGCGCTGGTTTACTGGCGCTGATGACCGGTCAGCCGGTCAAGTTCACCTACAATCGCGAGGCGTCGATTCGCGAGAGCTGCAAACGTCACCCGTACCGCATGAAATATAAAATTGGTCTTGACGATGACGCCAAAATTCAGGCGATCAAGATCGATATTCTGGCTGATAGCGGCGGTTACACCGCCTCTTCGCCGTTCGTCACCTGGCGCAGCGTCGTGCAGGCCGCCGGGCCGTATAACATCGCCAACGTACGGATCGACATCGCCGCGGTGGCGACCAACAACAGCTATACCTCGGCCTTCCGCGGTTTTGGCGCCCCGCAGGTGATATTCGCCAATGAATCGCTGATGGATGAAGTGGCGCGTCATTTTGAGCTGTCGCCCGTGGAGGTGCGCCGGCGTAATATTCTGCGCCAGGGCGATGTCAGTATGGCCGGGCAAAAATTTGACGACCACGTGGTCTCCGCCGAGGAAGTGTTACTGAAGGCGACGGCGAAAGCGGAATTTGACGCCAAATCCCTGCATTATCGCCAGCTGAATGCGCTTGGCGGGCCAATTCGCTACGGCATCGGGCTGGCGGTGAGCCACCGCGGCTGCTCGCTGGGGGCGGAGGGGATGGACGCCTCTTCGGCGCTGGTTCAAATGAACGCCGACGGCAGCATCAATATTTCCACCTCGGTGTCGGAAAACGGCCAGGGGCTGCAAACCAGCATGTCGCTGATCGCTGCGGAAGCCTTTGGCGTGCCGCTGTCCTGGATCACTTTCAACGAGCCGCCTTCTTCGATGATTGCCGACGGCGGCTCCACCGTATCGTCGCGCGGTACGCTGATGGGCGGGCAGGCGATTCTCGACGCCGCCGGCAAAATTAAGCGTCGTATGGTGCAAGCGCTGGCGGAGCGGCTGCATACCGACAAACTGGAAAATACCCGCTGGCAAGACGGCTGCATCGGCAATCTGCTGGAGCCGCAGCATAGCATCAGTATCCAGGAGGCGGTGGCGCTGACGCACAACGCCGGCGGCAACCTGTCGGATTATGGCTGGCATGTGGCACCGCCGATCCACTGGGATGAAGAAAAAGGCTGCGGCAGCCCGTATTTTACCTGGGTCTATGGCTGTCAGGTGGTAGAGCTGCAGGTGGATACCAACACTGGCAAGATCGGCGTCATCAATGTGACCGCTGCGCATGACGTGGGCAAAGTGATCAATAAGGTCGGCTTTGAAGGGCAGGTGTATGGCGGCGTGCTGCAAGGGTTGGGCTATGCGTTGCTGGAAGACTTCAATATTGAGAATGGCCGGGTGAAGTCGGAAAATTTCGATACCTATCTGCTCCCGACCATCAAGGATATGCCGAATATCGACATTATCGCGGTGGAAAATAACGATATCCACGGTCCATACGGCGCGAAAGTGATTGGCGAACCGGTGCTGGAGCTGGCGGCTGCGGCGGCCAATAACGCCTTGAATTTTGCACTGGGTGGCGCAAACGCCCGCATTCCCCTGACGCTGGAGCAGGTGTATCTGGGCTACAACCTGAAGAAACCGGTGCGTCAGAGTGAAGTGCTGATGGCCGAAAGCGATAAAAAACAGGTGCTGCGCCTCAATACGCTGAGCGTAGATTCGCCCGCGACGCTGCGGCAGGCGCTGGAGCTGATGGCCAAGGCAGGCTGTGCGGCGATTGCCGGCGGCACCGACGTGCTGGTTCAGGCGCGTTTGAAAAATACCCCTCTGCGGTTGGTGAATATCGCGAACCTTGAGGAGGTTAAACGCATCGAGCAACATGGCAATGAACTGCATCTGGGGGCCGGGGTGTGCTTTAGCGATCTGGTGGCCGATGAGTTGGTGCAGCAACGTTATCCGCTGCTGGTCACCGCGTGCAAAACCATCGGTTCGCTGCAGCTGCGCAACCGCGCCACGCTGGGGGGCAATATTGTTAACGCTGCGCCCTGTGCGGACTCGGTGCCGCCGCTGATGATTTATGACGCGCAGGTGGAGCTGCAGAGTTTACGGGGGACGCGGCGTCTGCCGCTCAGTGAGTTTATCGTCAGCGGCTACCAAACGCAGTTGGCGGCCGATGAGCTGCTGGTCAAAGTGATTTTACCCGCAGTAGAAGACCGGCCGATACAGAATTTTTACGCCCAGCTTGGCCGGCGTAACGCGTTGAATATTACCCGTCAAAGTCTTAGCTGCCGGATCGCGCTGTCCGCCGACGGGCGCGTCGATTTCTGCCGTTTGGTGGATGGCGCATTATTCAGCAAACCTCAGCGTTTAATTGAGATTGAGAACAGCCTGTTAGGCCAGATGCTGAGTGAACAAACCATCGAGCAGGCCGGCGAGACGCTGAGCGCGCAGATGCAGCAGGCGATTGGCGGCCGCTGGTCGGCAGTTTATAAGATGCCGGTATTTCTCAATATGTTCCGTCAGATGATGAGCGATATCCGCGATGCCCAGGGTAGGGAGATAAAGTAATGACGACCATCAAGATGAAAGTTAACGGTATTTCGGTCAGCGCCGAAGTCGACGGTAACCTGCGGCTGCTGGATTTTTTACGCGAAAATCTGGATCTGACGGGGACCAAGGAGGGCTGCGCGGTCGGGGAGTGTGGCGCCTGTACGGTGATTATGGACGGCAAGGCGGTATGTTCCTGCCTGCTGCTTGCCGCCCAGTGTCACGGTGCGGAGGTCACGACTGTTGAAGCCCTGCAGCGCGATCCGGTGGGGAAACGACTGCAGCATGCGTTTGTTGAGCATGGCGGCGTACAGTGCGGTTTTTGTACGCCGGGCGTGCTCCTCAGCACCAAAGCGCTGCTCGATAGCAATCCGCAGCCGAGTGATGCGGACATTAAGGAGGCGCTGGAAGGCAACCTGTGTCGATGCACCGGCTACCAGCCGATTATCAAATCGATAAAGGCGGTGCTGAAAGCGCGCTGATAAGCGTTGGCCCCTGCTCTCACTCCGGCGCGGGGGCTACGTCAGGGAGGTAAGCATGCAACAGATTGAATGCGTAATGCTGGCGGCCGGTATGTCGACCCGCATGGGAAGCTGGAAAATGATGTTGCCTTATGGCGATGGCACCATTCTTGACAGCGCCATTGCTAATGCGCAGGGGTTTTGTCAGCGGGTGATTGTGGTCAGCGGCTTTCACGGTGACGCATTGGCGAAGCGTTATCGTCACCATCCTCACGTACAGGTTGTGCACAATGCGGATTATCGCACGGGGATGTTTTCTTCTATCCAGACCGGCGTGCGGCAGGTGCGCGGTGAGCATTTCTTTCTGGCGCTGGGCGATATGCCCTGCGTCAGTACGTGGATTTATGCGGCACTGTGGCAGGAAAAGGGCGAGTTTTCGCTAATCCCGCGTTGTCATCAGGGCAAGGGGCATCCGGTGCTGTTGCCGCGATCTATCATTACGCACATTGCCGAAGCGTCGCCGGGCGTGACGATGAAACAGCTGATCGAACAGCAGGATTACCGCTTTTTGGACGTGGGGGACCAGGCGATCCATGTGGATATTGATACCCCGCCACAGTACCGGCAATTACAGGGGGCGGCCGCCATGCTGACGGGCTAGCCCTTCAACTGGTATTTCTTGATTTTACGATACAGTGTAGCCACACCGATGCCTAGCTCCTCCGCCGCCAGCTTTTTGCTCGGGTGGCGGAGCAGCGTTTCTTCTATGAGCAGTTTTTCCATACTCTCCAGGCTGGCGTTAGCTTCATGCTCTTGCTCTGCGGCATGATTGTCCGCTTTGGGCGGCTGCATGGCGTGCTGTGCTTGCGCAATCAGGTTAGGCGGCAGCAGAGCGCTGTCGATGACTTCTCCGTTCGGGACGATATTGATCAAGTACTCCATCAGATTGCTAAGCTCGCGCACGTTGCCCGGCCAGCGATGGTGCTGCAATATTTGCAAGACATCCGGTGACATGCCGGGGTAGACGCAGCCCATACGGCGGGTGTGCAAATTGAGGAAAAAGTTAATCAATAACTCGATGTCGGCCTGTCGTTCGCGCAGCGGCGCCAGCGCGATCGGGATCACGTTGAGGCGATAATAGAGATCCTCACGGAATTTCCCCTCGGCGATATACATCGAAAGGTTTTGATTTGTGGCGGAAATAATTCGAATGTCCACCGATATCGGTTTACTGGCGCCAATTGGCAACACTTCTCGCGATTCGATAGCGCGTAACAGCTTGGCCTGCAGCATTAGCGGCATATCGCCAATTTCATCCAGGAACAACGTGCCGTGGTTGGCCGACTGTATCAACCCTACTTTACCGCTATTGGATGCGCCGGTGAACGCGCCTTTCATGTAACCAAACAGTTCGCTCTCCAGCAGTTGCTCGGGGATGGCGGCGCAGTTAATCGCGATAAACGGTTTGTCGCTGCGCAGGCTTAAGCGGTGGATCGTACGGGCGACCACCTCTTTGCCGGTGCCGCTTTCTCCGACGATTAGGACGCTGGAGCTACCGGGCGCAATGCGGGCGATTAATTGTTTCAGGCGTAACATTGGCTTGGAATTGCCGATCAACTGATCGAAATTCGGCTCCGTTGCGATGAGTCCGTCATCCAGCGCCATGCGCGACTGATGAAAAGCCATCAGCAATAGCTGGTGTTCTTGAATGCTGTGCAGCTGGCCAGTGATTAATAGTTGACGCTGGCCTATTTTGACAATGTATTGCACATGGCCGCAGTTATAATTTTGTAATTGGGTTAAAGGCGTAATGTGAATTTCAACGTGGCTAGTGGTTTCAGAATTGATATCCAGCTGTTTTTGCGCGGAAGAGTTGCTCAGGGTTACCATATTGTCTTTATTTAATACCAATACGCCCTGATCCATGTTTTCTATTAGTGTAATTAATACATTGTTAAAGTTAATCTCCGTAGCCGATGATTCTATTAACTTGCCAACAAAAATATTTGAGATGTGACGGACGTAATCGGAAAGCATCTGGATATTTTTCTTTATTTTTTCCTGCTGCGTTTGGGTAAACGCCACCAGACTGATAACGCCGATACACTGGTTGTTGACGATAATGGGAATACCGAGAAAAGCCTGTTCAGTACAGCTTTCACGATGGGTGCACTGTTCGCACAGCGGATCCTGGTGCGATTGGATCACCACTTTTTCCCGCTTGTTTTCTATCACATAGCGTAACAGGTGACTGTTGGTGTTTAAATTCTGTCCCAGTGCGTGGCTGTATGGGCCGGTGCCGGCGACGCGGGTCAGCGTGGCATCGACAATCTCGACTTCGAGCTGTAGCACGCTGGCGAGCATTTTGGTGAACTTTAAGATCGTGGGTTGGATTTGCATTAATAGCGATTCGGGTTTGACAATGTCCATACTGGCAACCTTTCGCAGCACAATGGCCTAACAGGGAAGCATTCTGCCGCAGGAATGAAAAGCAAAGATCCCCACCGGCAGGCAAACGGCGGCTTTGCCGGTTTCCTGTTGGTAAGGGGAATTTATTATAACAACCTGGGCGTAATTGCCGCTTTGATACGTAAACGTCAGCCGCCTGACGCCGGGTGGAGCAACGCGGGAGAAGCCGGTGAGGCGTTGCGTTGATAGATGAATAAATCGGTCTCTCATGCGAATTTATCATTATGATAATTTCCTGCGAATATCGTATCAATTTGTCGTATTTGTTCATCTCATTTACTTAAATTTAACACCATTTCAAATTAGAAAAACTGACACTTACCTATTCAATCATGAGTTGCTGTCTGTTCGTCGCGCAATACATCACGTATTTGGAAAAATTTCAGGCTTAATCGCACAATTTTACCTTTTTTTACGGTAGGCGGCGGTAAGTCGCCAGGATTGGCACAGAAATTGAACCCCAATTACCAGTGGCCGGCAAACTCCTGGCGGGGGAAATAATGTTTCATAAGAATTTGGAGATAAAAATGAATACGGTAAATGCGCTGATTAAGCAGATCAATGGACTGAAATCAGAATTGAGTAATAAAGATTTTTTACTGACCTGGGAGCAAACTCCACAGGAATTGCAGCAGGTATTAGCCATTGCCGATGCGTTGAAAACGCTACGCGAAGAAAATATCGCCACCAAGGTGTTCAACAGTGGTCTGGGTATTTCCGTGTTCCGCGACAATTCGACGCGCACCCGTTTTTCTTATGCATCCGCGCTGAACCTATTGGGACTGGCGCAGCAGGATCTGGATGAGGGAAAGTCGCAAATCGCCCACGGTGAAACCGTACGCGAAACCGCCAATATGATCTCGTTTTGCGCCGACGCCATCGGCATCCGCGACGATATGTACCTCGGCGCAGGCAACGCCTATATGCGAGAGGTCGGCGCTGCGCTGGACGACGGGGTGGCGCAGGGCGTGCTGCCTCATCGTCCGGCGTTGATTAACCTTCAGTGTGATATCGACCACCCTACGCAGGCGATGGCGGACCTCGCCTGGCTGAAGGAACATTTCGGCAACCTGGAAAACCTCAAGGGCAAGAAGATCGCCATGACCTGGGCTTATTCCCCCAGCTATGGCAAGCCGCTTTCCGTGCCTCAGGGCATTATCGGCCTAATGACGCGTTTTGGCATGGACGTCACGCTGGCGCACCCGCAGGGGTACGACCTGATTCCGCAGGTGGTCGAGGTGGCGCGACGTAATGCCGCCGAGTCCGGAGGCAGCTTCCGTCAGGTGGATTCGATGGCGGAAGCGTTCAAGGGCGCGGACATCGTTTATCCGAAGTCATGGGCGCCTTATCAGGTGATGCAGCAGCGTACAGAGCTGCTGCGGCAGAACGATCACGATGGCCTGCATACCTTGGAACAGCACTGCCTGGCGCAGAACGCCAAGCATAAAGACTGGCACTGCACCGAGGAGATGATGGCGCTGACCAAAGGCGGCGACGCGCTGTATATGCACTGCCTGCCGGCGGACATTTCCGGTGTTTCCTGTCCGGAAGGGGAAGTGACGGAAAGCGTGTTTGAGAAATACCGCATCGCGACATACAAGGAAGCGAGCTGGAAGCCATACATCATCGCCGCCATGATTCTGGCGCGTAAGTATGCCCAGCCGGGCGCCATTTTGCAGCAGCTGCTGGAAGAGGGGCAAAAAAGAGTCAAGTGAGTTTTCAGATTCCGGTGCGGGCCGCTGCAAGACCCGCTTCTTCTCCAGATGGTCGTCGCTGAGCGGCCGTCTTTCCTCCATGTGAGGTCGCTATGTCTGAATACGCATTAAATATCGATATCGTCGATAACCGTTTTTTTACCGGTGAAGGCTCGGCGCTGTTTTCGTGTGCAGAGGCGAAAAAAGCGCGCGCGTTTCATCGTCAGCTGGCCGGCTATCAGCCAACGCCGCTGTATGAACTGGATGCGCTGGCCCATCTGCTGGGCGTCGGTAAGATTTTGCTTAAGGATGAATCTCAACGGTTTGGTCTTAACGCTTTCAAAATGCTCGGCGGCGCTTACGCCATTGCACGTTTGCTGTGTGAACAATATCAGCTGGACTTGTCGTCCTGTTCATTTGAGACGCTTAAAAAAGCGATTAAGCAGCCGATGACGTTCGCGACCACGACCGACGGCAACCACGGTCGCGGCGTCGCCTGGGCGGCGCAGCAACTTGGACAGAACGCGATCGTCTATATGCCGTACGGCTCGGCGCGTGAACGGGTGGAACATATTCGCGCTTTGGGTGCGGAATGCATCGTCACCGAAATGAACTACGACGATACGGTGCGTCTGACGATGAAAAACGCCCGCGCAAAAGGATGGATCGTCGTGCAGGACACCGCTTGGGATGGTTACACCCAGATCCCGACCTGGATTATGCAGGGGTACGCCACCCTGGCTGATGAAGCGGTGGAACAAATTGAACGCGCACAGTTGCCGGCACCTACTCATGTGTTGCTGCAGTGCGGCGTTGGAGCGATGGCCGCCGGCGTGTTGGGCTATCTGGTCGACTATTACGGCGCGAGTCAGCCGCATGCCATTCTGGTGGAGCCGGATCGTGCCGATTGTCTGTATCGCTCTGGAATTAAAGGCGAAATCGTCAACGTCGGCGGCAGCATGGCGACCATTATGGCCGGACTGGCCTGCGGCGAGCCTAACCCGCTAGGTTGGCCGCTGCTGCGTAACTGTACCCGCCAGTTTATCTCTTGCTGTGACGCGGTGGCGGCATTGGGGATGCGGGTGCTGGGTAACCCGCTGGATCCCGACCCGCGTGTGATTTCAGGTGAATCCGGGGCCGTGGGGCTTGGGGTATTGGCCGCGTTGCAGTTCCACCCTCAGCATGAACGGCTGCGCCAACGGTTGAAGCTGACGAGTGATTCGGTGGTGCTGGTGCTTAACACCGAGGGCGACACCGACATAGCGCATTACCGCGATGTGGTCTGGGGGGGCAAATACCCTGTGCTATAGCGACGAGCGCGCTGTTGAGAAATTTAACAATAGTTTCCTAAATTTAAGGAGTAAAGAACATGGCCAAGCAAGTGCCTTTTGAAAGAATTTTGGAAAAAGCCCGGGAATATAAGGGTGAAATGACCGCATTTTTGCGCGATATGATCGCGATCCCCAGTGAAAGCTGCGATGAGGCGCGTGTGGTGCAGCGCATCAAACAGGAAATGCTCAAAGTAGGCTTTGACAAGGTAGAGATCGACCCCATGGGGAATATTCTGGGTTATATCGGTCACGGTCCGCACCTGATTGGTATGGATGCGCATATTGATACGGTGGGCGTGGGCAACCTGAAGAATTGGACCTTTGATCCTTATCAGGGCATGGAGGATGATCAGCTCATTGGTGGACGCGGCGCGTCGGATCAGGAAGGGGGGATGGCGTCGATGGTGTATGCCGGCAAGATCATCAAGGATCTCGGCCTTGAGGATCAATACACTCTACTGGTGACCGGCACCGTGCAGGAGGAGGACTGCGACGGCCTGTGCTGGCAATATATTATTGAACAGTCCAACATTCGTCCGGAGTTTGTTGTCAGCACGGAGCCTACCGACTGCCAGATTTATCGCGGACATCGCGGGCGTATGGAGATTCGCGTTGATGTACAGGGTGTGAGCTGCCACGGCTCTGCGCCGGAGCGCGGCGACAATGCTATTTTCAAAATGGGGCCGATTCTGGGAGAGCTGCAACAGTTATCTTCTCGCCTTGGTTATGACGAATTCCTGGGAAAAGGTACGTTGACCGTCTCGGAAATTTTCTTTACCTCCCCCAGCCGTTGCGCCGTGGCGGATAGCTGCGCCGTATCGATTGACCGCCGCCTGACCTGGGGAGAAACCTGGGAAGGGGCACTGGAAGAAATCCGCGCGTTGCCTGCGGTAAAGGCGGCAAAAGCGGATGTCTCGATGTACAGCTATGACCGTCCGGCCTATACCGGCCTGGTTTATCCTACCGAATGCTATTTCCCTACCTGGAAGGTGGAGTCGGATCACATCACCGTCAAAACCCTGAGCCAGGCCTATGTCAACCTGTTCAACCAGCCGCCGGTGGTTGATAAGTGGACCTTCTCCACCAATGGCGTTTCCATCATGGGGCGTCATGGCATACCGGTCATCGGCTTTGGCCCCGGCAAAGAGCCGGAGGCGCATGCTCCGAATGAAAAGACCTGGAAAGAGCACCTGGTCACGTGTGCCGCTATGTATGCAGCTATCCCGTTGGTTTATCTGCAGCAATTGGGGCAATAGCTGAATAAATACTGGCCCACCGCCGGTTCACACGATCCGGCGGTTTTTTCAGGAGTGATGATGAGGCGATTAATCAAGGGCGGGATTCTGGTGGATGCAGAAGGCGAATATCACCAGGATCTGGCGATTGAGGACGGTAAAATCGTTCAGGTTGGGTCGCAGCTGGCCGAGTCAGTGGATACCGAAGTCATTGATGCTCAGGGACTGTACGTGATGCCCGGCGGCGTGGATGTACACACTCATTTTAATATCGATGTCGGCATGGCCCGCAGTTGCGATGACTTTTTTTTCGGCACGCGTGCTGCTGCGTGTGGGGGGACGACCACCATCGTTGATCATATGGGGTTCGGCCCGCCCGGCTGCTCGCTGCATCACCAACTGGAGGTTTATCACGACGATGCGCGCGGCAAAGCGGCGGTTGATTACAGTTTTCACGGGGTGATCCAGCATGTTGATGACGATATTCTGCAAGAAATGCACGGTATGGTGCATGAGGAAGGCATCAGCAGTTTCAAACTGTATCTGACTTATAAATACAAGCTCAGTGACGAGCAGGTGCTGCGAGCGCTGCGGCAACTGCGGCAGGTAGGGGCGCTGGCGACGGTGCATCCTGAGAACGATGCCGCGATCGCGTTGCGCCGTAGGGCGTTGTTGGCCGCCGGTAAGACGGCGCCGATTTATCATGCCCGCAGCAGGCCAATAGCCTGCGAAGCGGAAGCGATCGGTAGGATGATCAATCTGGCCCAGTTGGCGGATACAGCGCCGCTGTATATCGTGCATCTGTCCAATGGGTTAGGGCTAGAGTACGTTCGCCTGGCGAAACGCGCGGGGCAACCGGTATGGGTCGAAACCTGCCCGCAATATCTGCTGTTGGATGAACAGCGCTATCTTCAGGACGACGGACTGAAATATATCCTCAGTCCGCCGCTGCGCGCACGCACGGAGGCCGATAGGCTGTGGGTCGGCGTGGCGGACGGAACGATCGACACGCTGGCGACAGACCACTGCAATTTCCCTTATCAGCAGCGACAGGCGTTGAGCGGCGGTGATTTTTCCCGCTGCCCGAACGGCTTGCCCGGCGTGGAGAATCGCCTGCAGCTGTTGTTCTCTGAGGGGGTGATGCGTGGCCGTATTTCTACTTCACGTTTTGTCCAGCTCACCAGCGCCAATCCGGCCAGGCTGTTTGGGTTGTGGCCGCGCAAAGGCAGTCTGTTGCCCGGTGCGGACGCCGATCTGGTGCTGTTCGATCCGCAGCGGGTAACGACTATTCAACATCAGGACCTGCATGATAATGGCGATTATTCGCCGTATGAGGGAATAGCCTGCAACGGTGCGCCGGTGATGACGTTATTGCGCGGTCAGGTGGTGGCGAAAAATGGCGTGTTTACCGGTCAGGCGGGGCAAGGGCGTTTTATCGCGCGTCAGCCGTTTAATCACACGGATCAAGGAACGAAGCATGGCTAAGCAAAAAAGAATTGTTCTGGCACTGGGCGGTAACGCGCTTGGCGAGGGCTTGAAAGAGCAGATGGCGGCAGTGCGCACCACGGCCAAAGCGGTAGCTGAATTGATCGTTCAGGGACATGAGGTGGTCGTCACGCACGGTAATGGCCCCCAGGTTGGGATGATTAATCAGGCTTTTGAACTCGCCGCAAAAAGTGATGCGCATACGCCGATGCTGCCGATGTCGGTGTGCGTAGCATTGAGTCAGGGCTATATCGGCTACGATTTGCAAAATGCGCTGCGGGAGGCGCTGCGGGATCGCGGGATCGATAAGCCGGTCGCAACGTTAATTACGCAGGTGACGGTTGATGACGACGATCCGGCATTCGCTACCCCCACCAAGCCTATCGGTTCGTTTTTTACCGCCGAAGAGGCGGCGGCGCTGCAGAAGAAGGGCTTTAAGCTGGTTGAGGATGCCGGGCGCGGTTATCGCCGGGTCGTTGCTTCGCCGCGGCCTGTCGCTATCGTGGAGAAGGATACGGTGAAGGCGCTGTTAGACGCTGGGCAGGTGGTGATCACCGTTGGCGGCGGCGGTATTCCGGTGGTATCGCACGGTAACCACCTGCAGGGGGCCAGTGCGGTTATCGATAAAGACTGGGCCAGCGCGCGGCTGGCGGAGCAAATCGGTGCGGATATGTTGATCATTCTTACCGCCGTGGAGAAGGTGGCGATCAACTTTGGACGGCCCGATCAGCAGTGGCTTGATCGGTTAAGTGCGGCGGATGCGCGGCGATTGATTGCCCAGGAGCAGTTTGCCAAAGGATCGATGCTGCCGAAAGTGGAGGCCGCGTTGGCGTTCGCTGAGTCCAAAGAGGGCCGCACGTCGTTGATCACCCTGCTGGAAAAAGCCGGAGACGGCATTGAAGGTAAAACGGGCACGGTGATCGCTTTGTAAGCGTACGGGCGCCGGAGCGGCGCCCCTAGCGTTTTCGTCAGGCGGTGATGGGCTTGGCTGACGGTGATGTTGTGATCTGATTCATGGCCTGGCCATCCGCACCATTTTTTAGCTGTAAAATTTCCGCTAAAACGCTGACGGCGATTTCCGCCGGCGTTTCTGCGCCAATATCAAGGCCGATAGGCGCGCGCAGCCGCAGCCATTGCTCTTCTGGCACTCCTTGCTGCTGCCAGTGGCGCACAAAGGTCTGAACTTTGCGGCGGCTGGCCAGTAAACCCAAGTATTTCACCGGGTAGGGCAACAGAGCGTCCAGAACCTCCCGATCCTGACTGTTGGTGGCGATAATCACGTAGCAGTGTTCGTCGGGGTTCAGCTGCTTGATGGCTTCAGCGTAATGAGCGGCATGGAAGAGATCGACGCCCGTGGGAAAGCGTGGCGCCTCAAGATTTGGCGCGTATACGTCCACGACACTGATGGCAAACTCTAGTGGTGCTGCGGCGTAGGCGATAGCCTGATTCACGTGTCCGCCGCCCAGCAGCAGCAAACGCGGACGCAGGCCGTGTACGCTGATAAATACGCTCATGGCGCCGCCGCAGTCGGAACCGACAGCGTTATGCCCATCGCGCGTCATACGGCCGTTGAACATTCTGTCCTGCCGCTGCTCAATGGCCTGCAGTGCCTCTTCGATCACCCGTCGTTCCATCATGCCTCCGCCGATAGAGCCTATTACGGCGCCGTCATTCAGGATCAACATCTGTCCAGAGTGGCGCGGTGTTGAGCCTCTGCTCTCAATAATTTGTGCCATGGCGAAAGGATAGTTTTGTTGTTCTAAGCGCGTCGCTGTGGAAAAGATGCTCATGCCGCTTCCCTCATAAAGATTTATTAGTATGAGTCACAACAAATGCAATATTTGTGCCCTGAGTGGCGTTGCGGCAATTAATTAAAATAACTGTTTTTTTTAAGTGATCCGTAACCTTTATCAGCAAAGATTCTCAATGTGAGAAATTAAATCCTAATTTGATATGCCGGGAGCGCAGCCGCGAGAATAATGGTGTGCTTTATCGATGAAGGGTGTGATTTTTATTTTCCCGCCTCACGACATTCACGCAATGTGCGCCAATAGTTGGAACTACCTCACGAAAATAGCGCTCCATCCCCAGTGGGAAACTAGTTGGCCTGAAAGTTGCTCCGATATGAGTCAGCAAGAGTAAATGTCTGGGGTGCCACATTATTTATAGCAAAAGGCAACGATTAATAAACGGCATCTCTTAATCATTGGCGAACGCCAGGGTGGCCAGAATGACTGCGACGCCTCAGTAACGCTTTTAATTGAAACTATGGAAGCTATAACAAGGAGATAACTATGGGAGACATTATGCGCCCCATTCCTTTCGGCGAACTCCTGACGCGGATTTTCGATGAATACCGGCAGACTCGTTCGATCTTCGGCATTCCGGAGCGTCAATTTTATCGCAAAAAGGATAATAAAAGCATTGTCGTATTTGATGAACATTGTGAAACGCCGATTGGCCCTGCCGCAGGCCCGCATACGCAATTAGCGCAGAACATTATCACCGCCTGGCTGACCGGTGGCCGCTTTATTGAATTGAAAACCGTACAAATACTGGACCGGCTGGAGTTGGAAAAGCCCTGCATTGATGCCGAGGACGAGTGTTTCAATACTGAGTGGTCAACGGAGTTTACGCTGGCAAAAGCCTATGATGAATATCTCAAGGCGTGGTTCTGCCTGCATTTCCTGGAGGCGATATTTTCCCCGTGCGCGCCGGGCGAGGCCAAATCCTTTATCTTCAACATGAGCGTGGGGTATGACCTGAAGGGTATACAGCAGCCGCCCATGCAAAAATTCATTGATGATTTGATGAATTCATCCGCTCATCCCAAGTTTGCTGAATATCGTAAAACGTTGGGTGAATGGGCGACGAACGTGGAGTTTATGCGCGCTTTCCAACTGGAGGCGCGGCGAGAGAGCCTGCGGGCGATGGCCGAGGACATTCCTCCACGGCTGGTGCGTGGCCTGACGCTGTCAACTATGCATGGCTGTCCGCCGAATGAAATCGAAGCCATATGCCGCTATATGCTGGCAGAGAAAGGGTTGCACACCTTTGTCAAACTGAACCCGACCCTATTGGGCTATGAGCGGGTGCGGGAGATCCTCGACCGCTGCGGCTTTGACTATGTCACTCTCGATCCCGATTCGTTTGCGCACGATCTGCAGCTGGAGCAGGCCAAGGCGATGCTGCGGCGGTTAATGGAGCTGGCTGCCAGCAAAAGGCTGACGTTCGGCGTGAAGCTGACCAATACCCTTGGCGCCGTTAACCACAAGGGGCGTTTGCCTGGCGGTGAGATGTACATGTCCGGTCGGGCGCTGTTCCCGTTATCGATCAATGTCGCGCTGGTGTTGTCGCAGGAGTTCGCCGGTACTTTGCCGATCTCTTATTCTGGCGGTGCCAGCCAGTTCAATATTCGACAAATCTTTGAGACCGGGATTCGTCCGATCACGATGGCGACCGATTTGCTGAAACCGGGCGGCTATCTGCGCCAAACCCAATGCGTGCGTGAGCTGGAGCTGTCGGGTGCCTGGGAAATGCGTGGCATCGACGTCGGTAAACTGACGCTGCTCGCGCAGCAAGCGCTGGATATGCCATACAGTCAGAAAGAGTGGAAATCTTCCGACGAGATCGATGCGGGCGGCCCGTTGCCGCAGAACGACTGTTATGTGGCCCCCTGTGTCAGTGCCTGCGCAATTAAGCAGGATATTCCGGAATACATCCGTTTGCTTGGTGAGAAGCGTTACGCCGATGCGCTGGCGGTGATTTATCAGCGTAACGCTTTGCCGGCGATCACCGGACATATTTGCGATCACCAATGCCAGTACAACTGCACCCGGCTGGATTATGACAGCGCGTTGGATATCCGCGAACTGAAAAAAGTGGCGCTGGAAAAGGGCTGGGATGAGTATCGGCAGCGTTGGCATAAACCGGCGGGCAGCGGCGATAAACACCCGGTGGCGGTGATTGGCGCAGGGCCGGCCGGTTTATCCGCCGGTTATTTCCTGGCGCGGGCGGGGCATCCGGTAACGCTGTTTGAACGTGAGGAAAATGCGGGCGGCGTGGTGAAAAATATTATCCCGCAGTTCCGTATCCCGGCAGAGACGATTCAGCATGACATCGATTTCGTCGCCGCCCACGGCGTGAAGTTTGAGTATGGCTGCGATCCGGCCTTGAACGTGGATATGTTGCTGCAGCGCGGGTTTAAGTATGTTTGCGTCGGCATCGGCGCCGATAAGAACAACGGTATCCAGCTGGCGGGGGATAACCGCAATATCTATAAATCCTTCGATTTTTTGCGCCGCTTTAATCAGGGCGAAGCGCTGTCGCTGGGGCGTGACGTAGCGGTCATCGGCGCCGGTAATACCGCGATGGACTGCGCGCGCGCGGCATTGCGCGTGCCGGGCGTACGCAGCGTGACGGTAATTTATCGCCGCAGCATTAAAGAGATGCCGGCCTATCGCGAAGAGTATCAGGAAGCATTGGAGGATCATGTCCAGTTCCGTTTCCTGACCAATCCTGAACGGTTTGACGCCGACGGTACCCTGACGGCGCGCGTGATGGCGCTGGGCGAGCCGGATGCCAAAGGCCGGCGTCAGCCGGTGCCGACGGATGAACGGATTACCCTGCGCATCGACAGTCTGATTACCGCGATTGGCGAACAGCCGGACGGCGGCGTGCTGGCGACGATGGGCGTTCCCATTGGTGCCGAAGGCTGGCCGCAGGTCGATCGGGCTACGGGGGAAACGACGCGGGAAAATGTTTTCCTGATTGGCGATGTGCAGAGTGGGCCATCTTCGATTGTGGCGGCGATCGGCGATGCGCGGCGCGCCACGGACGCCATTTTACTGTGTGAAAGCAAGCAGAGCCACGGCGACAAACCGCGTTCGCAGGTGGCAAGCGCCGATGTATATGCGCGTAAGGGCATGATTCACGTAGAGCGGGTGGACAAGCGGAAGCGTGAAGAATTTGTGACGCAGGAGGCGCAGCGCTGTCTGGAGTGCAACTACGTGTGCAGCAAATGCGTCGATGTCTGCCCTAACCGCGCCAATATCGCCATTCCGGTGGCGGGGTTCCGCGACCGTAGCCAGATCCTGCACCTTGATGCCTATTGCAACGAATGCGGCAACTGCGCGCAGTTCTGTCCGTGGCAGGGCAAACCTTACAAAGACAAGATCACCATTTTCAGCCTGCCGCAGGATTTCGATAACAGTACCAACCCAGGGTTCTTGCTGCAGGGTAATAGGTTGCACGTGCGTCAGGGCGGGGAACTGTACCAGTTGACGCTGGATGCCGAAGGCGTTGTTGCCTCAGCGCCAAAGGCGTTGGATGACATGTGCCGGGTTATTAACCAGGTGATCGCCCATCATCACTATCTGCTGGGTGCGGTGGAGGAGTAACACATGCTGATTTTAAAGAACGCTACCGTGGTGCAGCTGGCGCCGGCGCTGCTGCTGGAGCAGCAGGACATCGTGATTGAAAAGGGTGAGATCTGCGCGGTAGGCAGCGGTCTGGCCGCTAACTATCCGCAGGCGAAGGTGCAGGACATGTGCGGCAGGCTGGTGATGCCGGGCATGGTGTGCGCCCATAACCATTTCTACTCAGGGCTGTCGCGCGGCATTATTGCCGATATCAAACCCAGCCCTGACTTTATTTCTACGCTGAAAAACCTCTGGTGGCGGTTGGATCGGGCGCTGGATGAGGAGTCGCTGTATTACAGCGGACTGATTTGTGCGCTGGAGTCTATCCGCAGCGGCTGTACGTCGGTTATCGATCATCATGCTTCGCCGCTGTATATCAAAGGTTCGCTGGAGACGCTGCGCAAGGCTTTTCTGCGCGTGGGGCTGCGCGGCATGACCTGCTTTGAGACCACCGATCGTAATGGTGGGATGCGGGAAATTCAGGCCGGTATAGAAGAAAATATTGCTTTTGCCCAGACGATCGATCGCGAGAAGTCGCAGGGAAGCTACCTGGTTGAGGCGCATATCGGGGCGCATGCCCCCTTTACCGTGCCGGATGCGGGGCTGGAGATGCTGGCTGAAGCCTGTCAGATCACCGGTCGCGGCCTGCATATTCACGCGGCGGAAGATGGTTATGACGTTTCCCACAGCCATCACCATTATGGATTGGATCTGATCGAAAGATTGGAGAAGTTTGCGCTTATCAATGACAAGACGCTGGTGGCGCACGGCCTGTACCTGAGCGAACGCGATGCCGATATTCTCAACAAGCATGACGCCTTCCTGGTACACAACGCGCGTTCCAATATGAATAACCACGTTGGCTACAACCATCAGCTGATGCGCTATCACAACGTGGCGTTGGGCACCGATGGGATCGGCAGCGATATGTTTGAAGAGCTGCGTTTCGCTTTCTTCAAGCATCGCGATGCGGGAGGGCCTTTGTGGCCGGACAGCTTCGCCCGCTTCCTCAGTGCTGGCAATACGCTTCTGTCGCGTAATTTCGGCGCGCGCTTCGGCGAGGTGGCGCCCGGCTTCAAAGCGGACCTCACCATCTGTGACTATGCTGCGCCGACGCCGCTGGTTGGCGGCAATGTTGCCGGCCATATCGCCTTTGGCCTTGGGGCGAGCAGCGTGCACAGCGTGATGGTCAACGGCGTAATGGTGTATGAGAACCGTCAGTTCAGCGTTGACGTCGCCCCGCTATACCGTGAGGCCAGCGACGTCGCCCGCCGCCTGTGGCAGAGGATGGATGCCTTACTGTAAATCTCGTCATTTTTTGCAGAGCAACGCCGAAAAGGGGAGCGGCATGAAGCCGCTCTCGAATCGTAGCCGCCAGACGCGTTCTGCGCTGAGCCGTACAAGGAGTTAATGTGAAAACTGCACAACTGTCTGAATCAGAGCCAAAACCGGTGATGCTGCCGGAGCAGGGCGATAACTCTCTGCCATCGGAAGTCCACCCCGTCGATCAAGTGCTGCCGCTTGGCAAAATGTTGATCTATGGTTTGCAACACGTGCTGGTGATGTATGCCGGCGCCATCGCCGTACCGCTGATCATCGGCAAAGCGGTAGGCTTTACTAACGAACAGATCATTTTGTTGATCAGCACCGATCTGGTTATCTGCGGCTGCGGCACGATTTTACAGTCCATTGGCATTGGCCGCTGGATTGGCAGCCGGTTGCCCATTGTACAGGGCTGCACGTTCGCCGCTCTGGTACCGATGACCCTGATTGGCCAACAATATGGCATTGGCGGGATCTCCGGCGCGGTGATCGTCGCCGGGATCTTTACTCTGCTGTGTGCGCCGCTGGTGTGTAAGCTGGTGCGTTTTTTCCCGAAAGTGGTGATGGGGAGCATCGTTACGTTGATCGGCCTGTCGATTTTACCGGTCGCCGGCGGCTGGATCGGCGGCGGCGATGTCCAGATGCCGGGCTTCGGTAGTTATGGTTCGTTGGCGATGGCGGCGTTTACCCTGATCGTCATTATGCTGATTTATATTTTTTGCCACGGTATGTGGAAAAATATCGCCGTACTGATCGGTATCATCGTTGGCACGGTGGTGTACGGCCTGGTGCTGAAGCTGGATCTGTCGCTGGTGGCGGCGACCGGCTGGCTGGCGTTGCCATACCCGATGCGCTTCGCGGTGCCGGAGTTTCATTTGGCGACGGCGGTGCTGATGTCGATGGTGATGATTGTGGTGATGGTGGAAACCATGTCGTCAATGATGGCGATGGGGGAAATTTGCGAACGTCCGGCGGACCGTGACACGCTCAAGCGCGGGCTGTTCGCCTGCGGCACGGCGACCGTTGTCGGCGGCTTTTTCAATATGTTTCCCTATGCCGCCTTTGCGCAAAACGTCGGACTGGTTGGTTTAACCGGGGTGCGCAGTCGTTTTATCGTCGGCGTTGCCGGGGGCATTTTGATCGTGATGGGGTTATTTCCCAAACTTGCCGCTCTGGTGGTTGCCGTGCCGAAGCCGGTATTGGGCGGAGCCGGCATCGTGATGTTTGGCATGGTGGTGGTATCCGGTATTCGCACCTTGGGGCAGGTCGACTATCGGAACAATAATAACCCGATGGTGGTGGCGCTGACGCTTGGCGTCGGCATGCTGCCGGTGCTGGTACCGCAAATTTTCCAGCAAATGCCTGCGGCAGCGGGGATGTTCCTGCACAGCGGCATTACCATCGGCACGGCCGTGGCGATCGTTGCGAACATTTTGTTAAATGGCGAGAAAGCGCAGAATACTCAGGTCAATATCCCAGGTTGTGAAGCCTGTAAGCTTGAGGAGAAGAAGGAGTAGCCTGAGGGCGAGAGATGCGGCGTGCTGACCAGGCCGCATCTCACGGTAGACTTATGACGCGGCCAGTGTGTCGTTACCGTCGGGCGTTTTGCGTCGGTTCGATGGCTGGGTGAAGTAGCGCTTATCTTCCCAGCGCAGCATCGTCAGATCGCCTCCCCAGCAGCAGCCGGTATCCAGCGCGATGACGCCGTCCGGCGTGCCTTTGCCTTCCAGCGACGCCCAGTGGCCAAAAATAATGGTGTATTGATCGTCCAGCAGTCGCGGCAGCTCAAACCAGGGCTTGAGCGGTGCTGGCGCGGTGCCGGGGGCGTCTTTGCTGATCATATCCAACTGGCCGTGCGGGAAGCAGTAACGCATCCGCGTCAGCGCGTTGGTGCTAAAGCGCAGACGGGCCAGGCCGCTCAGCTGCGGCGTCCAGTTATTCGGCATATCGCCGTACATGGCATCAAGGAATAGCGGATAGCTGTCGCTGCTGAGGACGGCCTCCACTTCGCGCGCGCACATTTTGGCGGTATCGAGATCCCACTGCGGCGTGATGCCGGCGTGAGCCATCACCAGTTTTTGCCGTTCATCAACCTGCAGCACCGGCTGACGGCGCAGCCAGTTGATCAGCTCATCCGCATCCGGCGCCTCCAGCAGGGGCGAAATGCGGTCTTTGGGCTTGTTGCGGCTGATGCCGGCATATACCGCCAGCAGATGCAGGTCATGATTACCCAGCACCATGCGTACCGCCGGCCCGAGCGAGCGTACGTAGCGCAGCACCTCCAGCGAGTCCGGGCCGCGGGCCACCAGATCGCCGGTTAACCACAGCGTGTCCTGCTGCGGATCGAAAGAAACCTGGGCTAATAGCGACTGCAGTTCATCGAAACAGCCATGAACGTCGCCGATAAGATATGTCGACATGTTAGTGAATCAGCGTTGGGATGGCTAAGCGAAAGACCGGAATCGCAGTGCGGAACGGCTGACCCAGGTGATCAACCATTTCGTAGTGGCCTTCCATGGTGCCCAGCGGCGTTTCAAGCACCGCGCCGCTGGTATATTGGAATTCACCGCCGGGCAGGATCAGCGGCTGTTCGCCGACGACGCCTTCGCCCTGAACTTCGGTTTGGCGGCCGTTGGCGTTGGTGATTAGCCAGTAACGGCCCAGCAGCTGTACATTGAAACGCCCCAGGTTGCGAATGGTAATGGTATAGGCAAAGACATAGCGTTCTTCCTCAGGCAGCGACTGGGATTCCACATACAGACTTTGCACCTGAATACATACGCGGGGTGAATCAATCATGACCACATACTCCTTATTGCTGTGGCGCTGGATTGGCCGATAGCCAGTTTGCCAGTTTACAGTACTGCGCCACAGAAATATTTTCTGCTCTCAATGCCGGATCGACACCCAGCTCGCTCAGCTGCTCCGGGGTGAACAAATCCCCCAGGCTGTTGCGGATGGTTTTGCGACGCTGGTTGAAGGCCTGCGTGGTAATGCGGCTCAGCATGCGCACATCGTCGACCGGGTGCGGCATCTCGCGGTGAGGCACCAGACGCACCACGGCGGAGTCGACCTTCGGCGGCGGCGCGAAGGCGGTCGGCGGGACTTCCAGCACCGGGATGACGTTGCAGTAGTATTGCGCCATCACCGATAAACGGCCGTACGCCTTGCTGTTCGGGCCGGCAACCAGGCGGTTGACCACCTCTTTTTGCAACATAAAATGCATGTCGCGGATAGCCTGAGTATAGCTGAAAAGGTGGAACATCAGCGGGGTGGAGATGTTGTACGGCAGGTTGCCGAACACCCGCAGCGGCTGGCCCGCCTGCTCGGCCATTTCGGCGAAATCCACCGTCATGGCGTCCTGCTGACGAATGGTCAGTTTGTCTTTCAGCTGCGGGTGGCTTTCCAGGCGTGCCGCCAGATCGCGGTCCAGCTCCACTACCGTCATGCGGTCCATACGCGCGCCGACCGGTTCGGTCAGGGCGCCAAGGCCGGGGCCGATTTCTACCACGGCTTCGCCCGGCTGGGGATGAATAGCCGAGACGATGCTATCGATGACAAACTGATCGGTTAAAAAGTTTTGTCCAAAGCGTTTGCGGGCAAAATGCCCTTGGTGGACTCTATTGTTCATTACAGTTATTTATCATTTTAATGGCGAGATTTAAGGCGGTTTTAAAACTGCCCACATCGGCGGTACCGGTGCCGGCCAGTTCCAGCGCGGTGCCGTGATCCACCGAGGTACGAATAAACGGCAGGCCGAGGGTGATATTCACCGCGCGGCCAAACCCTTGGTATTTTAGCACCGGCAGCCCCTGATCGTGATACATCGCCAGCACCGCATCGGCATGTTGCAGATATTTGGGCTGGAACAGCGTATCGGCCGGTAACGGCCCGATCAGGTTAATGCCGCGTTCGCGCAGCGTTTCAAGCGCCGGAATAATGACGTCCAGCTCTTCACGGCCCATATGGCCGCCTTCTCCCGCATGCGGGTTCAGCCCGCAGACGTAGATGTGCGGCTGCGCGATGCCGAATTTGGTTTTTAAATCATGGTCGAGAATGGTGATGACTTCGTGCAGGCTCTGCTCGCTGATGGCGCCCGGCACCGCCAGCAGCGGCAGGTGGGTGGTCGCCAGCGCGACGCGCAGCTCTTCGGTCGCCAGCATCATCACCACCCGATCGCAGCGGCTGCGATCGGCAAAAAATTCTGTGTGGCCGCTGAACGGCACGCCGGCGTCGTTGATGACGCCCTTGTGTACCGGCCCGGTAATCAGCGCGGCGAATTCACCGTTCAGGCAGCCGTCGCAGGCGCGCGCCAGGGTATCCACCACATAAGCGCTGTTGGCGACGTTGAGCTGGCCGCAGACCGTCGTCTCTGCCAGCGTAACCGGCAGCACCGTCAGCGTCGCGGCAGCCTGCGGCTGCGCCGGCGCGTCCGGCTGATAGTCGCGCAACGTCAGCGGCAGCCGTAGCTGCCGCGCGCGTTCAATCAACAGGGCCGGATCGGCGCAGACAACCAGTTCAACGGGCCACGCCTGTTGCGCCAGTGCTACGACCAAATCCGGCCCCACCCCGGCAGGTTCGCCGGGGGTTATCACGATACGTTTATTGTGCATTGCTGCCATCAAGAATTTTGACATAGGCGGCGGCGCGCTGTTCCTGCATCCAGGTCTGCGCTTCTTCAGCAAACTTGCGGTTGAACAGCATGCGGTAGGCGCGCTCTTTTTGCGCCGCGTCGGTTTTGTCCACCTTGCGGGTATCCACCAGCTGAATCAGGTGCCAGCCGAAGGAGGAGTGCACCGGCTTGCTGATTTCGCCTTTTTTCAGCTTCAGCAGCGCATCGCGGAACGCCGGATCGTAGATATCCGGTGATGCCCAGCCCAGATCGCCGCCCTGCAGGGCAGAACCCGGATCCTGCGACAGCTGCTTGGCTTCATCGGCGAACTTCGCCTTGCCGCTGCTAATCGCCGCAGCGACCTCCTGCAGTTTGGTGCGAGCCTGATCGTCGGTCATTACCACGGACGGCTTCAGCAGAATATGGCGTGCGTGCACTTCGGTCACGGAAATAGACTGGTTGGCGCCGCGGACATCATTCACTTTCAGGATGTGGAAACCCACGCCGGAGCGGATCGGGCCGACGATATCGCCTTTTTTGGCGGTGACCAGACGCTCTGCGAACAGCGTCGGGATCTCCTGCAGTTTACCCCAGCCCATATTGCCGCCTTTCAGCGCCTGCGAGTCGGCGGAGTAGGTGATCGCCAGTTTGCCGAAGTCGGCGCCGCTGTTGATTTCGCCCACCAGGCGTTTCGCCAGCGTTTCCGCTTCATCAACCTGCTGCTGCGACGGGTTCTCCGGCAGCGGGATCAGGATGTGGCTGATGTTCATTTCGGTATCGCTGCCGTTCTGCGCGCCGACCTGTTTGGCCAGAGAGTCCACTTCCTGCGGCAGAATGGTGACGCGGCGGCGGACTTCGTTGTTACGCACTTCGGTGATCAGCATCTCTTTGCGGATCTGTGAACGGTAGGTGTTGTAGTTCAGGCCTTCGTACGCCAGACGGCTGCGCAGCTGGTCCGGCGTCATGCGGTTTTGCGCCGCGATATTGGCAATAGCCTTGTCCAGATCGGCGTCACTGACGCTGATGCCCATTTTTTGCGCCATCTGCAGCTGGATGTTATCCATAATCAGACGTTCAACAATCTGATGACGCAGCGTTTTGTCATCCGGCAGCTGTTGCCCGGCCTGCTGGGCATTGAGCTTGACCGACTGCAGTAAACCATTGACATCGCTTTCGAGTACTACGCCGTTATCCACGACGGCGGCGACTTTATCAACTTCTTGGGGTGCAGCGAACGCGGTATTGGCGCAGACCACCAATCCGAGAATAAGCGTTCTCCAGTTATTCATACATTTCCCATTATGTAATCCGCAAATGCGGGTTAAAGTTCTCGTTTTTCAAAGCATTACAAAACATCAGAATGCGCGCTGGTAAGGCAGAATGCCTGAGCGCAGCATTTCGCCGGTGCCGAGGCTGTGGTCGCTGCTCAGACCGCGCAGTTCGATGTTGAATGAAACTTTGTTGTCATATTTGCTGGTTTGATTACCGCGATCCCAGTCGGTGATCTTACGCTCATAACCGATGTTAACCGCCCAGCAGCAGGTGTTATAACGCAGGCCAACCAGCTGATCGGCGGACTGCTGTGCACGGGTATCATAGTAATACGCGCCAACCACGGCCCAACGGTCGGCAATCGGCCAGCTGGCGGTGACGCCCACCTGCGAGATACCGTCCTGATAGCCAGGGCTGGTGACCTGCGGCAGAGTGGCCTGAATATATTCCGGGCTGGCGTAGCGGTAGTTCAGCTGCACCATGCGTTCACTGTCCTGACGGTACTCCAGCACCGCATCGCCCAGGGCTACGCTGTCGAGGCGGGTATCATACTGTACGCCGCCGCGCAGGCCCCAGCGATCGTCGATCTTCCAATAGGTGTCGCCGGCCCATACCAGGCTGCCGGTGTCATCATTCTTGTCGTAACCGGAATTGTTATCTCCGGTACGCGAACGGCTGAAGTAATAGATTTGACCCACGGAAACGTTGAAACGTTCAACCAGCGCGTCATCATAAATGCGCGAGGTCAAACCGGTCGCCAGACGGTTCTGCGAGGCAATGCGATCCAGGCCGCTGTAGCTGCGGTCGCGGAACAGGCCGGAGTAGTCGGTCTGCAGCAGCGTTGAGTCGTAGGAGTAGATATTGCTCTGGTCGCGGTACGGCACATACAGGTACTGCATGCGCGGCTCCAGCGTCTGGGTATAGCCTTGCGCCCAGTTCATATCGCGGTCGAACACCATCTTGCCGTCGACCTTGAACTGCGGCATCACGCGATTGACGGAGTCGTCCAGATCCGGCGCGTCGCGGCCGTTGCGGCTTTTATAGTTGGCCTTGAAGCCATCTGGAATATCCTGCTGGTAGTGGGTCGCCAGCAGTTTGACTTCGCTGTTCAGCGAGCCCCAGCCGTTGGTCATCGGCAGGCTCAGCGTCGGTTCCAGGTGCAGACGGGTGGCGTCTGGGCTGTATGGGTTGATATTGATAAACTTGGCCGCCTGCCCGTACACGCGCAGATCGAACGGCCCCAGATCGTTTTTGTAGTAGTTCAGATCGATCTGCGGCAACACCTTGTAGGACTCGGTGCTGGTGCGGTTGACGTCGTCATAGATCTGGAACTGCTTGGAAGCGATGGTGGCGTCGAAGTTTTCATCGGCGTAACCGGCGCTGAATTTCTGCGTGGCGTAGCCGTCGGTGGTCGAGCCGTACTGGGAGTCCAGATCGTTGAAATACTGCGAGTCGCTGACTTTGGTGTAGTCAACGTTGAAACGCCACACCTGATCCATGACGCCGCTGTGGTTCCAGTAGAACAGCCAGCGAGTATCGTCATCCTGTGGATGATCCTTGTTGTATTCGTTATCGCTCGGCAGCCAGTCAAACTCGATGGTGCCCATGCCCGGCTGGGTCAGATAGCGGAACTCGTTCTGCCACTGCAGGCCGCGCTTGGTCATATAGTGCGGCGTGATGGTGGCGTCGAAATTAGGCGCAATATTCCAGTAATACGGCAGCATAAATTCGAAGCCGTTGTTACTGCCGTATTTCGCATTCGGGATCAGGAAGCCGGAGCGGCGCTTGTCGCCCACCGGCAGCTGCAGATACGGGCTGTAGAACACCGGAACGCCGGCGATTTTAAAGCGCGCGTTCCAGATTTCCGCCACCTGTTCTTCGCGGTCGTGGATGACTTCGGAGCCGACTACGCTCCAGCTGTTGTCGCCCGGTAGACAGGAGGTGAAAGAGCCGTTTTCCAAAATGGTGTAGCGGTTCTGGCCGCGCATCTTCATTTTGTCTGCGTCGCCGCGACCCTGACGGCCGACCATCTGATAGTCACCCTGATAGACATCGGTATCTTTGGTATTCAGGTTTGACCAGGCCTTCGGCCCTTTCAGTTTGATCTGGTTATCGTCATAGTGCACGTCGCCGGTGGCGGTGACGGTGCGTACCGGGTCGTTCTTACCGGCGGCCTGCACTTGGTTCAGCTCTACCTGTTTGGCGGTCAGCGTGCTGTTGCCCTGTTCGATCTTGACGTTGCCGCTGAAGACGGCGTTGCCTTGATCGGCGCGGGAATCATCAGAGTTGATGGTGACCGGCAGAGAATTGGGATCGCCGCTGACGAGCGGTTTGTCATACGTCGGTACGCCGAGCATGCACTGCTCGGCGAGATCGGCCAGCGCGTGCTGACTGTAAAGTGCCGTCCAAATCATCGTGGCCAGCAGTGTTGGGAAACTTTTTTTCATACGCGGTTTTGGTGTTCCGTCATCAGAGGCGTCATGTCCGGCAAACGGTCAGAGACTATATCACTCATCTACGTTGCGCTACTGTTAAATCCTGCCGTTTCACTGCTCTGTTGTTAGGTGCTGCAGTAAATGACAGGTATGATAATCGAAATCTTGGGAAAAATCGCCTAACCCTTAGCTGATTACGGCGACGGGCAGCGTGCTGAAAGTAATATAATTGAGGAGTATATGCAGTATTGGGGAAAACTGCTCGGAGTCATTGTCGCCGTTTGGGCTGGCGCGGGCTTCTGGGGCGTAGTTTTGGGGCTGATTATCGGTCATATGATCGATACTGCGCGCAACAATAAGCGCAGCCGGGGATTTTTCGCCGGTCAGCAAACGCGGCAAACGCTGTTTTTCCGCACCACTTTTCAGGTCATGGGGCACCTTACCAAATCAAAAGGGCGCGTGACCGAAGCCGATATTCAGGTCGCCAGCCTGTTTATGGATCGCATGCAGCTGCATGGCGAATCGCGCACCGCGGCGCAGCAGGCGTTCCGCGAGGGCAAGGAGAGCCATTTCCCGCTGCGCGAGACGCTGCAGCAGTTCCGCAGCATCTGTTTCGGCCGTTTCGACCTGATTCGGATGTTTCTGGAAATTCAGATCCAGGCGGCCTTTGCCGACGGCTCATTGCACCCTAATGAACGCCAGGTGCTGTATGTGATCGCCGAAGAGCTGGGGATTTCGCGCGCGCAGTTTGACCAGTTCCTGCGCATGATGGAAGGCGGCCAGCAGTTTGGCGGCGGTTACCAGCAGCAGGGCGGTTATTCGCACGGCGGTTACCAGCAGGCGCAGCGCGGACCGACGCTGGAAGACGCTTGTAAGGTGCTGGGGGTCAACAGCAGCGACGATGCGGCGACCATCAAGCGCGCTTACCGTAAGCTGATGAGCGAGCACCATCCGGATAAGCTGGTGGCGAAGGGGCTGCCGCCGGAAATGATGGAAATGGCCAAGCAGAAGGCGCAGGAGATTCAGTCGGCGTACGATCTGATCAAGCGCGAGAAAGGTTTCAAGTAAGGCATGCCTGCAGGTTTCCCGGCAAGGGCGTCATTGGCCGTTGCCGTGGAAGCCGTACAGCGTCAGAAATCTGCTTCGGCGCGAAAGTGCATCGGTGTCTGAAATGCCGGGTGGGTGATGCGCAACTCCTGTGCGTGCAGTTGCAGACGCGGCGCCATGGCTTTGGCCGCCGGCGGCGCGTAAAAGCCGTCGCCGAGGATCGGATGGCCGAGCGCCAGCATATGCACCCGTAGCTGGTGTGAACGCCCGGTGATCGGCGTCAGCAGCACCCGGCTGCTGCCGTCGGCATCGCGCGAAAGCACCTGGTATTCCGTTTGCGCCGCCTTGCCGGTTTCAAAACACACCTTTTGCAGCGGGCGATTCGGCCAGTCGCAAATCAGCGGTAAATCCACCAATCCTTCATCCTGCGCCAGATGCCCCCATACGCGGGCAATGTAGGATTTTTTCGGCTCGCGTTCGCGGAACTGACGTTTCAGCTCGCGCTCCGCCGCTTTGTTCAACGCCACGACGATCACGCCGCTGGTGGCCATATCCAGCCGGTGCACCGATTCGGCCTCGGGAAAATCGGCCTGAATGCGCGTCATCAGGCTGTCTTTGTTTTCCGGCGCCCGCCCCGGCACCGACAGCAGGCCGCTGGGTTTGTTGACCACGATAATATGCGCATCCTGATACAGGATGTGCAGCGGGTCGGTAGGGGGATTGTAGGGTTCCATATTGGCTCCGCGGAGAAGGGCCGAACGGGGAGCGGTGGCTCCCCGTGCATCGCCGGTTATTGGTGAGTGACAACCACCAGACGAATGGCGTCCAGACGCCAGCTGGCGTCGTTAAGGTTTGCCAGCACCTGCTTACGGTTGAACTCCAGCGTTTCGACTTCGTCGTCGCGGATGTTCGGGTTTACCGCTTTCAGCGCTTCCAGACGCGCCAGTTCGTTGCTCAGCTTATCGTCGGCCTCTTGTTTGGCCTGCTCGATCAGCGTACGCGCCTCGGCTTCCACCAGGCTTTCCGCCTGCTGCAGCATGGCGTGCACGTCCTGCTGGACGGCGTTGACCAGCTTGCTGGAGGTGTGGCGGTTAACGGCGTTCAGCTGGCGGTTAAAGCTTTCAAACTCCACCTGCCCCGCCAGATTGGTGCCTTTGCGGTCCAGCAGCATGCGGATCGGCGTTGGCGGCAGGAAGCGCGTCAGCTGCAGATGCTTCGGCGCCTGCGCTTCGACCACGTACACCAGCTCCGCCAACAGCGTACCGACCGGCAGCGCCTTGTTCTTCAGCAGCGACAGCGCGCAGCTGCCGGTATCGCCGGAGACGATCAGGTCCAGCCCGTTGCGGATAATCGGGTGTTCCCAGCTGACGAACTGCGCGTCTTCACGCGACAGCGCCTGCTCACGATCGAAAGTCACGGTGCAGCCGTCCTGCGGCAGTCCCGGGAAATCCGGCACCAGCATATGGTCGGACGGCGTCAGCACGATCAGGTTATCGCTGCGGTCTTCCTGATTGATACCGACAATATCAAACAGGTTCAGCGCGAAGCTCACCAGATTGACGTCGTTGTCCTGTTCGGCGATGGCGTCCGCCAGCGCCTGCGCTTTGTCGCCGCCGTTGGAGTGCATCTCCAGCAGACGGTCGCGTCCCTGTTCCAACTGGGCTTTCAGCTGGTCATGCTGCTGGCGGCACGCGTGGATAAACTCGTCCAGCCCGGCCTGCTCGGTCGGTGCGGCGAGGTAGCCGATCAGGCGCTCGTAGCTGCTGTCATAGATGGTGCGGCCGGTCGGGCAGGTGTGTTCAAAGGCGTCCAGGCCTTCATGGAACCAGCGCCCCAGCACCGCCTGCGCGGTGTTTTCCAGATACGGCACCATGATCTGAATATCGTGCTGCTGGCCGATACGGTCCAGACGGCCGATGCGCTGCTCCAGCAGATCCGGGTTGAACGGCAGATCGAACATCACCAGCTGGCTGGCGAACTGGAAGTTGCGTCCTTCAGAGCCGATTTCAGAGCACAGCAGCACCTGGGCGCCGTCCTCTTCGGAAGCGAAATAGGCGGCCGCCCGATCGCGTTCGATGATGCTCAGCCCTTCGTGGAACACCGCGGCGCGGATGGCTTCCCGCTCGCGCAGCACCTGTTCCAGCTGCAGGGCGGTGGTCGCCTTGGCGCAGATCACCAGCACTTTTTCATGGCGGTTGGCGATCAGGTAGTTCAGCAGCCACTCAACGCGCGGGTCAAAGTTCCACCAGGTGGCGTTTTCGCCCTCAAACTCCTGATAGATCTGCTCCGGGTACAGCATGTCGCGCGCGCGGGCTTCCAGGCTCTTTTTCGCGCCCATGATGCCGGACACTTTGATCGCCGTCTGGTACTGGTCAGGCAGCGGCAGCTTGATCTGGTGCAGGTTACGGTGCGGGAAGCCTTTGACGCCATGGCGGGTGTTGCGGAACAGCACGCGGCTGGTGCCGTGGCGGTCCATCAGCATGGTCACCAGTTCCTGACGAGCGGACTCGCTGTTTTCGCCGTCGCCGTTGGCCGCTTTCAGCAGCGGTTCGATATCCTGCTCTTCGATCAGCTCGCCCAGCAGGTTCAGTTTGTCGTTGGCCAGATGCTCACCGCTCAGCAGCAGGGTGACGGCGTCGGCCACCGGACGGTATTTTTGCTGTTCGGTGACGAACTCCTGATAGTCGTGGAAGCGGTTCGGATCCAACAGGCGCAGGCGGGCGAAGTGGCTCTGTTGCCCCAGCTGTTCCGGCGTTGCCGTCAGCAGCAGTACGCCGGGGGTATGTTCCGCCAGCTGCTCGATGACCTGGTATTCGCGGCTCGGGGCGTCCTCGCTCCAGGCCAGGTGGTGGGCTTCATCGACCACCAACAGGTCCCACTGGGCGTCGGACAGCTCTTCCAGGCGCTGTTTGTTGCGGCGCACAAAGTCCAGCGAGCAGATCACCAGCTGTTCGGTTTCGAACGGGTTGCTGCTGTCGAGCTTGGCTTCGGCGTAGCGGCTGTCGTCGAACAGCGAGAAGTACAGGTTGAAGCGGCGCATCATCTCCACCAGCCACTGATGCTGCAGCGTTTCCGGCACCACGATCAGCACGCGCTCGGCGCGGCCGGCCAGCAGCTGCTGGTGGATAATCATGCCGGCTTCGATGGTTTTGCCCAGCCCGACTTCGTCCGCCAGCAATACGCGCGGCGCATGGCGCTGGCCCACTTCATAGGCGATGTGCAGCTGGTGCGGGATCAGGCTGGCGCGCATGCCGCGCAGGCCGGCGAACGGCAGACGATACTGCTCGCTGAGGTATTTGCGCGCGCGGAAGCGCAGCGCGAAACGATCCATACGGTCAATCTGACCGGCGAACAGGCGGTCCTGCGGTTTGCTGAAGGTGAGCTTGCTGTCCAGCAGCACTTCACGCATCGCCACGCCGCTTTCCTGCGTGTCCGTGCGGGTGCCGATATAGGTCAGCAGCCCGTTGTCCTCTTTCACTTCCTCTACCTGAAGCTGCCAGCCTTCATGGCTGGTGATGGTATCGCCCGGGTTAAACATCACGCGGGTGATGGGTGAATCATTTCTGGCGTAGAGACGGTTTTCACCGGTGGCGGGGAAAAGCAGGGTAATCATGCGCGCATCCAGCGCCACGACGGTTCCCAGACCTAATTCGCTTTCCGTGTCGCTGATCCAGCGTTGACCAAGAGTAAAAGGCATATATTATCGGCTCGATTCTTTTAAGTAAGTCTTCTCGCTGCGGCGCAGCGCCTGTTCATACCCGTTTATTCTGATTGGGCGGGCAATAGCTGTTCACTCCATGCGGACGTCGCAAGACGGCATGGCCAGTGGTTAAGAATTTGGGAAGGGCGCTATGGTAATGGAAGGCGGCGCGTTCGTCACCTGCAAAACCGGAGGAATTTTATCTTCCCGCATTCTGTCCTAACACGCCCGTTCCGTGGGGTTTTCCCGATCCGTGCTGGTATCAAAACAATCCCATCTGCCCGGTAACCAGGGTGGTAAAATCATCGTGCAGGAAGGGAAGTATAGCGTCTGCCACCGGTTGCAGCTGGCGCTCCAGGTAATGTTGGTAGTCGAGCGGCGAACTTTGCGTTTCCAGCGGCTCCGGCCCGGCCAGGGTGATCACATAGCTGATCCAGCCGCCGTTTTGGTACTGCAGCGGGCGGCCCTGCCGGCGGTTATAGTCGTCGGCGATGCGCGCCGCCCGGACGTGCGGCGGCACGTTGCGCTGATAGTCGTCCAACTGGCGCCGCAGGCGTTTGCGGTATACCAGCTGATCGTCAAATTCGCCGGCCAGCGTTTTGGCGACGTAGTCGCGCACAAAGTCCTGATACGGCTGGCGCAGGAAAATACGCTGATACAGCTGCTGCTGGAACTGCTGCGCCAGCGGCGTCCAGTCGGTGCGCACCGTTTCCAGCCCTTTATACACCATCTGCGGCTCGGCGCCGGGTTTGGCGATCAGGCCGGCATAGCGTTTTTTACTGCCCTGTTCCGCGCCGCGGATGGTGGGCATCAGAAAGCGGCTGTAGTGGGTTTCAAACTCCAGCTCCAGCGCGCTGGTCAGCCGGTAGTTCTGCTGCAGATGCTGTTGCCACCACTGATTGACATATTGCACCAGCTCGCGGCCGATCTGCGTCGCCTGCTGTTCGTCGTGCGCCTGTTTCAGCCAGACGAAGGTGGAGTCGGTATCGCCGTAAATTACCTGATAGCCGCGGGCTTCGATCAGTTCCCGGGTTTGCCGCATGATCTCATGGCCGCGCAGGGTGATCGATGACGCCAGCCGGGGGTCGAAGAAGCGGCAGCCGCTGGCGCCAAGCACGCCGTAGAAGGCGTTCATAATGATTTTCAACGCCTGCGACAGCGGCTTGTTGTGCTGTTGTTTCGCCTGTTCGCGCCCCTGCCAGATCTGGCTGACGATCGCCGGCAGGCTGTGTTTGCTGCGTGAGAAGCGCGCGTTGCGAAAGCCGGGCACCGAATCGGCATCGTCCGGGTGCAGCATGCCCTCCACCAGCCCGACCGGGTCAATCAGGAAAGTACGGATGATCGAGGGGTACAGGCTTTTGTAATCCAGCACCAGCACCGAGTCGTACAGGCCGGGCTGTGAATCCATCACGAAGCCGCCGGGGCTGTGCTCTTCCGGCAGTTCGCCGAGGTTGGGCGCCACGTAGCCCTGACGATGCATGCGCGGCATATACAGATGGCTGAAGGCCGCTACCGAACCGCCGCTGCGGTCCGCCGCCAGCCCGGTGACGGTGGCGCGCTCCAGTAAGAAGGGCAGCAGTTCGGTGGCGGCGAAAATCCGCGTCACCAGCTCGCAGTCTTTCAGGTTGTAGCGCGCCAGCGCCGGTTTATCTTCGGCAAACTGCCGGTCGATTTCCGCCATGCGCTGGTAGGGGTTATCGATGGACTTGCCTTCTCCCAGCAGGGTCTGCGCCACGTATTCCAGGCTGAAGGAGGGGAAGTTCCAGGTGGCGGACTTCAGCGCTTCAATACCATCGATAATCAGCCGGCCGGCGGCGGAGCAAAAGAAGTGGTTTTGTTTAAAGCCGTGTTCGCGCCACTCCAGCGGGCTGCCGCCGCGGCCGAAAAGCAGCGGGATCTGGTAGCGTTCGGCGTGTTTTTGCAGCACGCGCAAATCAAACTGGATCAGGTTCCAGCCGATGATGGCGTCCGGATCGTGGCGCTCCAGCCACTGGTTCAGGCGCTCCAGCAGCTGCGGCCGGCTGGTGCAGTACTCCAGCGCGAAATCCAGCGGTTCGCTGCCGCCGTTGGGCGGGCCGAGCATATACACCTGCCGCTGGCCGCAGCCCTCCAGCGCGATGGAATACAGTTCGCCGTGGGCGGTGGTTTCAATATCCAGCGATACCAATTTCAACTGCGGGCGGTAGTCCGGCGCCGGCTTCATCTGGCCGTTAAGCCATACGCCGTCGCCGCCGGGCCGTCCGCTGAACCAGACCGGCGCGGTGATAAAGCGCTCCATCAGATAGCGCTCCGGCGGACGGATATCGGCCTCATAGACGCTGACGCCGTTCTCCTTCAGCATTTTTTCCAGCTTGATCAGTTGACGATGCTGGCGGCAATACAGCCCCAGCACCGGCCGGGCGTGAAAATCCCGCAGCGGCAGCGCTTTCAACTCCCAGTGCCGTTCGCCGCGCAGCAGCAGTTCCGCCCGCTGACGCTGCTCTGCGGGAATAAACGCCACCGAAGTCTGCGGCGGCAGGCGCAGCCGTTGCGGGCCGCGATCCGTCGCCAACCAGAATTCGACTTCGGTGCCGGCTGGCGTATCGCGCCAGTGGCGGGTGAGCAGGAAACCCTGCATCGGGGATGCGGCGTTATCGTTCAAGGCGGTATTTATCTGCGTAGCCGAGTAGGAAGGCATCGCGCGGGCGGCGCCGATGCGTTGTCAGACGTAAAGTATAACATGGTTTTTTATACAGTATTGCATCCCCTGTGGCCGCACTGCCAAAAACGCATACAATTCAGGAGTTGACTCACTCTGGCCCGCACCGGACAATCCTTCGCCCAGGCGCTTTAGATAACGAACAGAGGTTTGATGGAAGCCTATTTACAACATTTGCTCGCTCAATCATTGGCTTTCACTCTGATGGTCATTTTTTTGGTGACCTTCCTGGAATCGCTGGCGCTGGTGGGGTTGCTGCTGCCGGGCACCGTGATGATGGCCAGCGTTGGCGCACTGATCGGCAGCGGCCAGGTGGATCTGTATCTGGCCTGGGCGGCCGGCGGTATCGGCTGTTTCCTCGGCGATTGGATCTCCTATTTTATCGGCCGGGCGTTTAAAGAGCCGCTGCACCGCTGGTCGTTCCTGCAGAAGCATAAGGCGATGCTTGACCGCACCGAACATGCGCTGCATCAGCACAGCATCTTTACCGTGCTGCTGGGGCGTTTCGTCGGGCCGACGAGGCCTCTGGTGCCGATGGTGGCCGGCATGCTCGATTTACCGCCGTATAAATTTGCGTTGCCGAATATTATCGGCTGCATTACCTGGCCGCCGGTCTACTTCTTCCCCGGCATTCTGGCGGGGGTGGCGATTGATATTCCGTCCTCGGACAACAGCGCGCTGTTTAAGTGGCTGCTGTTTGGTTCGATAGTCCTGCTGTGGCTGGCCGCCTGGCTCAGCTGGCGCTGGTGGCGGGAAGACAAACGCGGCAGCGACCGACTAAGCCGCTGGCTGACGCCGCTGCGGCTGCGTATGGCCTGCGTGGTCGGCTGGATCGCCGCCGCCGTCTGCTGTTACCTGATGAGCCAGCAGCCGCTGATGCCGGTATACCGCCATCTGCTGTGGCAGGTGCTGGCCGGGTGACCTGAGGGGTGGAGTGTTCCGCCCCGTTTCATTACTGGAAAAACGCTTCCAGCTGTTCAAATACCCGCAGGTCTTCGCTGTGGCGTTTTACCTGCAGCACATCCTCCAGCTTTTCCACCTGACTGATCATCTGCACCAGCCGCTGGTCATCGGCCACCAGCAGCCAGATGCGGCTCTGCCTGCCGTCTTTCAGCGGCATACACAGAATACCTTCCACGTTAAACGCACGGCGGGCGAACAGGCCGCAGACGTGCGACATCACGCCGGGGTGGTTGCGGACCGCCAGTTCGAGAATGACCTGTGATTTCTGTTGAGGTTGTAGCATGGCTTATTCTCCAATCATGTCGATGTTGGCGGCGCCCGGCGGCACCATCGGGAATACTTTTTCGTTAGTGTCGATCAGCGCATGGATCAGGCACGGGCCGGGGCGCGCAATAGCCTCCGCCAATGCGGCCTGCGGATCGGCGGCGGCGTTCAGGTCACAGGTGTCCAGCCCGAAGCCGGCGGCGATGGCTAGGAAATCGGTACGCTGCGGATAGGCGGCGGCAAAGATGCGCTGCTGATAGAACAGGGTTTGCTGCTGATGCACCAGTCCCAATGCCTGGTTGTTCATCAGGATGATTTTGACGTCCAGATGGTGCTCGACCGCGGTGGCCATCTCCTGAATGTTCATCATCAGGCTGCCGTCGCCGGAAAAGCACAGCACCTTGCGTTGCGGTTCGGCCAGCGCCGCGCCGATCGCCGCCGGCAGACCGAAGCCCATGGTGCCCAGCCCGCCGGAGGTCAGCCACTGGCGCGGACGGCGCAGCGGATAGGCCTGCGCCACCCACATCTGATGCTGGCCGACGTCGGTGGTGACGATGGCGCTTTCATCCACGCAGCGCGCGGCGGCCAGCACCAGTCCGTAATGGCTGAGCGGTTCGTCGGCGTGCGGCATGCTGAACGGAAATTCGTGCTTGAGGTCGTTGACGGTATTCAGCCAGGCGCTGCGCGGCTGGGCGTCGATCTGCGGCAGCAGCTGTTGCAGCACCTGTCCGACATCGCCGTGGATCGCCACCTGCGGCTGCTTCACCTTGCCCAGCTCCGCCCGGTCGATATCTACGTGGATAATTTTGGCGTTCGGGCAGAATTGCTCGGTTTTGCCGATAGCGCGGTCGTCAAAGCGCGCGCCCAGCACCACCAGCAGATCGGCCTCCTGCAGGATAAAGTTGGTGCTGCGCGCGGCGTGCATGCCCAGCATCCCCAGCGATAACGGATGGTCGACCGGCATGGCGCCCAGCGCCATCAGCGTCATGGTGGTCGGCAGGCTGGCGCGCTCGGCCAGCTGCAGCGCGGCGCGGTGCGCGTCGGCGCAGATAATGCCGCCGCCCAGATAGAGAATCGGCCGCTGGGCCTGATTGATCATCGCCGCCGCCCGGGCCACGTCGGCGGGGTTGAAGGCCGGCGCGGTGTCCGGCTGCGCCAGCGGCGGCAGCTGGTCCAGCTCAATCTCGGCGGTTTGAATATCCTTCGGCACGTCGATCCACACCGGGCCGGGGCGGCCGGATTCGGCAATGCGGAACGCATCACAGATTACCTGTGGCAGTTCGCGGATGTCGCGTACCAGATGGTTGTGTTTGGTGATCGGGATGGACATGCCGTAGGTGTCCACTTCCTGAAAGGCGTCGGTGCCGATCATTGAGGAGGGCACCTGGCCGGTAATGCACACCAGCGGAATGGAGTCGAGCTTGGCGTCGGCGATGGCGGTGACCAGGTTGGTGGCGCCTGGGCCGCTGGAGGCGATGCAGACCGCCGCTTTACCGTTGGCGCGCGCCATGCCCTGCGCCATAAAACCGGCGCCCTGTTCGTGACGCGCCAGCACGTGACGGATGGTGGCGCTTTGGCTTAACGCGTCATACAGCGGCAGCGCAGCGCCGCCGGGAATGCCGGCGACGGTGGTGATGCCCTGACGCTCCAGCAGATGAACGATCAGCTGCGCGCCGGTAAAGCGTTTGCCTGCGTGAGGCGTGCCCGTAATTGCCATGTTCCTGTCCTTTCTCAAGGCCGGTGAGCTTTGGCGGGCAGGGTGCTAAAACAAGAAACCCCGCCCGGTTTGCGCCGGCGGGGTTTGGGAATCGATGCGTTGATTCGGACCCTACGGCGCATTGCCGACGACCACCACCACACGCACGACGACCACCGCGGCTGGTAGCGCGGTAACTAGTAGGGTCGAAGTCAGCGAGGATGCGATCACAGGGAACCTTATCATCAGTAAAAACTCAGGATTTTATAAAAGCACAGGTGCAAAATTCGCACAACCGCTTTATTGCCGCAGAATAAAAAACGCGCGTCAGATCACGCTTTTCCGTTGATGCCCAGGATGCGCGCTGCGGGGGCGCTGCCGTCCAGCAGCGGCTGCGTCGGGCCGTCATAATAGATGCGGCCGTCCACCACCAGCAGCGTGCGCGGGGCGATGCGCGCGGCGTCGTCCAGGTTGTGCGACACCATCAGCAGCGTCAGTTCGCGCTGTCGGCACACCGTATCCAGCAATTGCAGCATCTCGCCGCGCAGCGCCGGGTCGAGCGCAGAGAAAGGTTCGTCCAGCAGCAGAATCGGCCGCTGGCGGATCAGACAGCGGGCCAGCGCGGCGCGCTGGCGCTGGCCGCCGGAGAGCTGCGACGGCAGGCGCGGCAGGTGTTCCGTCAGGCCGACCTGATCGGCTATCTGCGCCAGCTGCCGTTTTTGCCCGGCGTTCAGCCTGAGACCGGGATCCAGCCCCAGCCCGATGTTTTGTTCCACCGTCAGGTGGGCGAACAGATTGTTTTCCTGAAACAGCATAGACACCGGCCGCTGCGCCGGCGGCGTGCGGGTATGGTCGTCGCCGTCAAGACGCAGGCTGCCGCCGTCCGCGCTCAGAAAGCCGGCAATCAGGCTGAGCAGGGTGCTTTTCCCCGCGCCGCTCGGCCCGAGCACCGCCACGCGTTCGCCCGGGCGGATGCGCAGATCAAAGCGCATCGGCAGGTGCTCATACAGGTAGGTCAGTTGGTTAAGTTCTATCATCGCGGCCCGGTAAACGTTCAATCAGGGTAAAAAGCAGGAAGCACAGTAATAACAATAACAGGGCGGTGACCGCACCGTCATTGCTGCGATAGGCGCCGATCTGCTGGTAAAGATAGAACGGCAGGGTGCGGAACTGCTCGTTGCCGAACAGTGCCACCACGCCGAAATCGCCGATCGACAGCACGCAGGCGAAGGCCAGCGCCTGCGCCAGCGGGCGACGCAGGGCGCGCAGTTCGATCCAGCGCAGCCGCCGCCAGCCCTGCATGCCCAGCGACAGGCACAGCGGGTTGTAGCGCTCCGCCACGTCGCGCATCGGGTTTTCCAGCACTTTCAGCGCATAGGGCACCGCCATCAGCGCGTTGGTCAGGATCACCAGCGCATAGGGCGACTGCGGCAGCCCAACGGTGTCGTTCAGCAGCAGGAAAAAGCCGGTAGCCAGCACGATGCCGGGCATCGCCAGAATCAGCATGCCGCTCAGTTCCAGCGCCTGGCCCCAGCGTCGCTGTTGGCGCAGTTTCAGCTCGCGACTGCTCCACAACAGCATCATGGTCAGCAGTAGACATAGCAGGCCGGCGCCGACGGCGATGCGCAACGAGGTGAACAGCGCCTGCCACAGCGCCGGCTGCTGCAGCACGCTGGCGATTGCCTGATTGGCGCCGTCGACCACCACCGCCAGCAGCGGCGGCAGCAGTAATAGCAGAGCGGCGACGATCAGCAGCGCATCGGTCAGACGCCGGCGGCGGCTGTCCTGCGGGTTGCGCCATTGCATCGCCTGCGTTGCGCCCACCGGCAGCGCCTGGCTGAGACGCTGGCTGAGCATCACCAGCCCCAGACAGCAGGCCAGTTGGATCAGCGCCAGCAGCGCGGCGTGGCTAAGGTCATAGTCGTAGCTCAGCGCCTGGTAGATGGCCAGCTCGATGGTGGTGGCCTGCGGCCCGCCGCCCAGCGAGAGTACGGTGGCGAAACTGGCGAAGCAGAGCATGAAGATCAGTGCGCCGCCCGGCAGGATCTGACGGCGCAGCGCCGGCCATTCGACAAAGCGGAACTGCTGCCAGCCGTTCATGCCCAGCTGTGCGGCAAGCTGACGCTGTTCAACCGGCACGTTTTCCAGCGCCTGCAGCAGCAGGCGGGTCGCCAGCGGCAGGTTGAAGAACATATGCGCCAGCAGAATCCCCTGCAGGCCGTAAGGCGAGAACTGATAGTCGAGCCCCAGCCAGGCGCACAGCGCCGCCAGCCAGCCCTGCCGGCCGTAGACGCTGAGCAGGCCGAACACCGCCACCAGCACTGGCAGCACCAGCGTCATGGCGCACAAACGCAGCAGCAACGCGCGGCCGGGGAAGCGGCGGCGGTACAGCGCCCGCGCCAGCAGGATGGCGGGCAGCACCGAGATCAGCGCCGACAGCAGCGCCTGCCAGAAGGTGAAGCGCACTACGTGCCACAGGTAGTCATCCTGCCATATCGACAGGGCGTCGCTGTGCGGCGCATGGTTCAGCAGCGAACCGAAGGCCAGCGCGGCCACCAGCAGAATCAGGCCGGCGGCCAGCAGCCCCGGCCACAGCCAGTGGGGGATTAACGGCTGACGGCGCTTTGCCATGAACGGATCCAGTTGCCTCGCTGTTTTGCCACCTCATCCGCGCGATATTGCAGCGCGGTCTGCGGCACCGGCAGTTGCGCAAAGCCGGCCGGCAGAGGGGTTTTGATCGCCGGATACATCCAGTTGCCGGTCGGGATGGCGTTCTGGAACGCCGGCGTCAGCATAAACTGCATAAAGCGCTCCGCCAGCTGCGGATGGCGGCTGGCCTGCAATTTAGCGGCGACTTCGACCTGCAGGTAGTGCCCTTCGCTGAAGTTGGCGGCGGCGTAAGCGTCTTTTTTCTCTTCAAGCAGATGGTAGGCCGGCGAAGTGGTATAGCTCAGCACCAGATCGCCTTCTCCTTTCAGGAACAGACCATAGGCTTCGCTCCAGCCTTTGGTGACGGTGACGGTTTTCTTCGCCAGCTTCTGCCAGGCCTGCGGCGCGGCGTCGCCATAGACTTTCTGCATCCACAGCAGCAGGCCGAGACCCGGGGTGCTGGTGCGCGGATCCTGATAGATCACTTTCCACGGCTGGTCGCTTTCCACCAGCTCTTTCAGGCTCTTCGGCGGGTTTTTCAGCCGGTCTTTGTTGTAGACAAAGGCGAAGTAGCCGTAGTCATAGGGGATAAAGGTGCTGTCCTGCCAGCCGCCGGGCACGTTCAGCCGCGAGTGGTCCACCGTGCTGGCGGCGAACAGTCTGGTCTGGCGCGCCGCCTGCAGCAGGTTGTTATCCAGCCCCAGCACCACGTCCGCCTTGCTGTTTTTGCCTTCCATCCGCAGACGATTAAGCAGTGAGACGCCGTCTTCCAGCGCCACGAATTTCAGTTCGCAGTTGCAGTCGGCCTCAAAGGCTTTTTTGATTGCCGGGCCAGGGCCCCAGTCGGCGGCGAAGGAGTCGTAGGTGTAAACCGTCAGCGTGTCTTTCGCCAGCGCCGGCGCGGCGGCCAGCAGCAACAGGCAAGGCAGGAATTTCTTGATCACTTTGCACTCCTGATAGTTAGGGCAGCAAAGGCATCTGAGGGGCTCCTGGGGAGCCGGTTGGCTGGCACTCAAATCCCTCCGCCGGTATTAGCCGGTTCAGGTTCGACGGGTTTGCTCTCAGCGAAAACCTTGTTTCGCACCCCGTTGAGACGGCGCTATTGTAAAGAGTTAGCGCCGCTGGCGAAAGATGCTTATGTCTCCGGCGGCGCGAACCAGGCGGATTTGAAGTCGAACCAGCCCAGCGTATTCATCCGTACGCCGCGCATGCTGCGCTGGCCGTGCAGCTGCAGCCAGTGATGGAACAGCGGATGCAACTGATGCTGGCTGACCAGCCGGCGACAAAATTCCGCCAGCGGCAGACGGTTATCGCGCCACAGCGCGGCGTCCTGCGCCAGATCTTCGCTCATGCAGTGTTGCAGCAGCGGTAGCTCATACAGGGTGGCGAACAGTGAAAACTCCAGCGGCAGGGTGAAATTGGCGCTGCCGAGCCACAGATCGCTCTGCGCCTCTCCCCGGTGCCAGACGTCGTAATCGACGATATTGACCGTCAGTTCTACGCCGTGCTGCGCCAGCAGCGGCTGCAGGGCGTCGCCGATGGCGTTGAACTCCGAGTGCTCACCGTAGTAGGTCAGCGTCAGCCGGCGCAGAGCGGCGGGTTTCGGCCGCTGGGCCAGTTCGCGGTTATGGTGCCAGCGCGGCAAAATGCCGTAGGCCGGCGACCAGTAGCGCTGGCTGACCGGCCCGGAGAGGTTCAGCAGGGCAATAGGATTGAGCAGTTCGCACAGCCAGCTGCGGATGGCCGGATCGTCGCCGACGGGCGAACGCCGGTCGAACAGCAGAAAGTAGCAGCCTTCCTCCAGCCGGCTTTCCAGCTCATTTTTGCCGGTATCGTCGGCCTGCAGCTGCACGCCGGAGTGCATCAGCTCTTCGGTGATATCCGGCAGGACCCAGATATTCACTTCATCGATCAGGGCGCGATAGCCGAAGTAATCGTCAAACGCCTGGATCTTCAGCTGGCTCTGCTGGTTATGCACCACGCTGTACGGGCCGGTGCCGATCGGATGGCGGGCAAAATCCGGCAGAGTGCGCCATTCCTGCGGCAGAATCATGGCCGGCACGCTGCCAAGCAGCCAGGGCAGCCAGTAATCGGGGCTGTGCAGATGCACATCGATCACATGGGGCGTCGGCGAGTCGACGCGTGCGATATGGGCGAACAGCGGCTGCGACGTCAGGCGCGTCAGCGTCTGGATAACGTCTTCCATCTCCAACTCGCGTCCATGATGAAAGTGGATAGCGGGGCGCAGATAGAAGCGCCAGTGCAGCGGGGTCAGCGCCTGCCAGTGATGGGAAAGGTCGGACTCCAGTTCCCCGTTTTCCTCATTTATCCGCGTCAGGCCGCTGTAAATCTGCCGGGCCAGGTGCGTCTCCGAACGGCGCAGCGCCGAACCGGGCAGCAGATTGGACAGCGGCCGGTAGTAGAGCACGCGCAGGATATGTTTACCCTGGCGGAAACTGCGTCCCAGTTGGGACAGCAGCATCTGTCGCACCACTTTTTTATCGCCGACCAGCTGCACCAGCTGGTCGATGCGATCCTGTTCCAGCAGCGTTTCCGCCCGCTGTTGCTGCAGCGCCAGGCCGGTGTAGTGAAACGCCAGCCGCGAACGCTTGCCGCGCCCGGCCTCCGCCTGCCAGGTCAGCCAGCCCTGTTGCTGCATGGCGCCAAGCAGCGAGCGTACATGACGGCGCGAACAGCTGAGCGCGTCGGCCAGCTCCTGCAGCGTGGTATCGCGGGCTTCGCCCTGGCAGCGTTGCCAGAGACGAATAAACTGCTGTTGCAGGCGTGGCGTGGACATAAAAGAGGAACTCCCCGACAGTAATCCGACAATTTATCTTTCCCTATATTACGCCGATAATTTGCTCAGATGAAAGAGAGGAGGGCGGGCTTATGAACGTTTTACTGTCGAAACAGTTTTATCAGCGCTATTTCGCCGCCGTTCGCCGCCAGCACGCCGACTGGCTGACCCGGCTGGTGCCGGAGCAGGCCAGGCTGGAAATATTGTCCCATTTAACCCAGTGGGATATGCCGACGCTGAGCGACGAAGCCTATCGTAAGCGCCTCTGATCTTTCCCCGCTATCCGTGGGTTTTCAGACGACGTCTGAAAACCTGGGGAGACCAAGTGTTTCTGAGTAATGGTGCTTTTCACCAGCCAGTGGGGCGACCCACTGGCATTTTTATTTGCGGCGGGTGATTGCCGTTGTCGGGCGGTGCTTTTACTATTCGCTGACTTCTTCTACTCTACACTGATTTTTTTATTGCGCCGTTTTCGCCTTGTTCAGGAATGCCGCTATGAATAACCGTTGGTCGCTACGCCGTTTTAACCCCGTTTTCGCCGCATTCCTTGCCGTCGCTTTTCTGGCCGGTATCGCCGGGGCGTTGCAGACGCCGACGCTCAGCCTGTTTCTGACCTCGGAAGTCAAAGTGCGGCCGCTGTGGGTCGGGCTGTTTTATACCGTCAACGCGGTGGCCGGCATCGTGGTGAGCTTCCTGCTGGCCAAACGCTCGGACACCCGCGGCGACAGGCGTAAGCTGATTTTAGGCTGCTGTCTGATGGCGGTAGGCAACTGCCTGCTGTTCGCCTTTAACCGCGACTATCTGACGCTGATTACCGCCGGCGTGCTGATGGCGGCGCTGGCCAATACCGCGATGCCGCAGATTTTCGCCCTGGCGCGGGAATATGCCGACAGCAGCGGCCGTGAAGTGGTGATGTTCAGCTCGGTGATGCGTGCCCAGCTGTCGCTGGCCTGGGTCATCGGCCCGCCGCTGTCGTTTATGCTGGCGCTCAATTACGGTTTTACCACCATGTTCCTGATCGCCGCGGGGATCTTTGTTGTCAGCGCGCTGCTGGTGGGGTTTTGCCTGCCTTCGGTGCCGCGCGAGGCGCAAACCGGCAGCCTGAATGTGACGCCGGTCGCGCCGCCCAGCGCCTGGCGCAACCGCGACGTGCGCCGGCTGTTTGTCGCCTCGATGCTGATGTGGACCTGCAACACCATGTATATCATCGATATGCCGCTGTATATCACCCGCGATCTCGGGCTGCCGGAGCGGCTGGCCGGCATTCTGATGGGCATCGCCGCCGGGCTGGAAATCCCGGCTATGCTGCTGGCGGGCTATGTGGTCAAGCGTTTCGGCAAGCGCCGGATGATGCTGTTCGCCGTGGCGGCCGGCCTGCTGTTTTATCTTGGCCTGACGCTGTTCACCGCTAAACTGGCGCTGATTGGCCTGCAGCTGTTCAACGCGATCTTTATCGGCATTATTGCCGGCATCGGCATGCTCTATTTTCAGGATTTGATGCCGGCGCGTCCCGGCGCGGCGACCACCATGTTTACCAACAGTATCTCCACCGGCGTCATTTTAGCCGGGGTGCTGCAGGGGGCGCTGGTGGAGAATCTGGGACACTACGCGGTGTATTGGCTGGCGGCGGCGTTGGCGGCGCTCTCCTGGTGGCTGTGCGCCCGCGTGCGGGAGGTTTAACCGCTATTTTCGTTAACATTGATGTAAATCATTGAGAACATTAGCCCATAGTCGCAAGCTAAACGGACATAAGGCGTCGGCGTCGTTGATTTTGCTCCACGCCGCCGCCGCGCCTCTCCGTTGAATCTCGTGGGTATGTTATGGATAAACTAACGCCGCTCAAGCCTGTTCCCTCCCTGATTGCCGTTGCCGCCACGCTGCTTATCTGGTTTGTCATCCCGGTTCCTGAGGGCGTTGAACCCAACGCCTGGCAACTGCTGGCGCTGTTTATCGGCACCATTATCGCCATTATCGGCAAGGCGATGCCGATTGGCGCGGTATCGGTGATCGCCATCGCGCTGGTGGCGGTGACCGGCGTCACCAACCCCGGCAAGCCGGGGGCGGCGCTCGGCGATGCATTGAGCGGCTTTTCCAATCCGCTGATCTGGCTGATCGGCTTCTCTATCATGATCTCGCTCAGCCTGAATAAAACCGGGCTGGGCGGGCGTATCGGCTATTACTTTATTTCGCTGTTCGGCAAAAAGACGCTGGGCATCGCCTATGCGCTGACGCTGGCGGAGACCACGCTGGCGCCGGTGACGCCGAGCAACACCGCGCGCGGCGGCGGGATTATCCACCCGATTATGAAATCGATCGCCGACAGCTTCGGCTCCAGCCCCGGCTTAAACACCAGCGGCAAGATCGGCCGCTATCTGGCGCTGGTGAACTACAACATCAACCCGATCACCTCGGCGATGTTTATCACCGCCACCGCGCCGAACCCGCTGGTGGTCAGCCTGATTGCCAAAGGCACGCACGACAGCGTGGAGCTGAGCTGGGGCATGTGGGCGCTGGCGGCGCTGCTGCCGGGCCTCTGTTCGCTGATCGTAATGCCGCTGGTGGTGTATTTCCTCTATCCGCCGGAAATTAAAAGCACCCCGGATGCGCCGAACTTCGCCAAACGGCAGCTGCAGGCGCTGGGGCCGGTGACGCTGCCGGAGAAGATTACGCTGGCGGTGTTTGCGCTGCTGCTGGTGCTGTGGGCCGGTATTCCGGCGATGATTTTTGGTCCGGCGCTGGCGGTGAACCCGACCACCGCCGCCCTGATCGGCCTGGCGATTTTGCTGGCCAGCGGCGTACTGAGCTGGGATGACATCCTGAGGCAGAAGGGCGCCTGGGATACCGTGGTCTGGTTCTCCGCGCTGGTGATGATGGCGACCTATCTGGGCAAACTGGGGCTGATTAACTGGCTGTCGCAGACGGTCGGCGCCGGTATTGCGCATATGGGGATGAGCTGGGTGGGCGGCACGCTGCTGCTGACGCTGGTGTATCTCTATTCTCACTACTTCTTCGCCAGCACCACGGCGCACGTGACCGCCATGTTTGCCGCCTTCTTCGCCGCAGGCGTGGCGCTTGGCGCGCCGCCGGCGCTGCTTGGCCTGATTCTGGCGTTCTCTTCTTCGCTGATGATGTCGCTGACCCACTATGCGACCGGCACCGCGCCGATTATTTTCGGCTCCGGTTACAGCACGCTGGGCGAGTGGTGGAAAACCGGTCTGGTGATGAGCGTGGTAAACCTGCTGATTTGGCTGACGATTGGCGCAGCCTGGTGGAAGTGGCTGGGATATTGGTAAGGGTGGCGAGGGGCCGGTGATGAAGCAGGGGCGGAATATCCGCCCCTGCTGTGCGTCAGCGTGGCCGAATCAGTTGAGAAACGCCGGCTGATTGGCTTCGTAACGGGCGATATCCGCGTCGTGCTGCAGCGTCAGGCCGATGCTGTCCAGGCCGTTGATCATGCAGTGGCGGCGGAAACTGTCGATCTCAAACGGGTAGCTGTGGCCGCCGGCGTTCACCGTCTGCTGTTCCAGGTCGACGGTAAACTCGATGCCTTCGTTGGCTTCCACCAGTTTGAACAGCGTATCCACGTCTTGCTCGCTCAGCGTGACCGGCAGCAGCTGGTTGTTGAACGAGTTACCGTAGAAAATATCGGCAAAGCTCGGTGCAATCACCACTTTGAAACCGTAGTCGGTCAGCGCCCACGGCGCATGTTCGCGCGAGGAGCCGCAGCCAAAGTTCTCCCGTGCCAGCAGGATACTGGCGCCCTTGTAACGCGCTTTATTCAGCACGAAGTCCGGGTTGGGCTGCTGGCCGGCATCGTCCAGAAAGCGCCAGTCGTTAAACAGGTGCTGGCCGAAGCCGGTGCGCGTCACCTTCTGCAGAAACTGTTTCGGGATAATGGCGTCGGTATCGACGTTGGCCGCATCCAAAGGCACCACTAAGCCGGTATGTTGAGTAAATTTAGCCATGGTGATGCTCCTTAGTGCAGTTCACGAATATCGGCAAAGTGGCCGCTGACGGCGGCGGCGGCGGCCATGGCCGGGCTGACCAGGTGGGTGCGCCCGCCGCGTCCCTGACGCCCTTCAAAGTTGCGGTTGCTGGTGGAGGCGCAGCGCTCGCCCGGGTTCAGGCGGTCATTGTTCATCGCCAGACACATGGAGCAGCCGGGCAGACGCCATTCAAAACCGGCTTCGATAAAGATTTTATCCAGCCCTTCGGCCTCCGCCTGCGCTTTCACCGGGCCGGAGCCGGGCACCACAATCGCCTGGACGCCGCTGGCGACTTTGCGCCCTTTGGCAATGGCCGCAGCGGCGCGCAGATCCTCAATACGCGAGTTGGTACAGGAGCCGATAAACACTTTGTCGATCGCCACTTCGGTCAGTTTGATGCCCGGTTGCAGATCCATATAGGCCAGCGCTTTTTCGGCGGAAGCTCGTTCGACCGGATCGCTGAACGACTCCGGCGCCGGGATGATCTGATTGACGGCGATCACCTGCCCCGGGTTGGTGCCCCAGGTAACCTGCGGCGCGATATCTTCGGCGCGCAGCGTCACCACGCTGTCAAACTGTGCGTCGTCATCGGACTTCAGCGTGCGCCAGTAGGCGACCGCCTGTTCCCAGTTATCGCCGGTCGGCGCGAACTGGCGGCCCTTCAGGTAGGCGAAGGTGGTGTCGTCCGGCGCGACCAGCCCAGCTTTGGCACCCATTTCAATCGCCATGTTGCACAGCGTCATACGGCCTTCCATGCTCAGCGCTTCGATGGCCTTGCCGCAGAACTCGACCACGTGGCCGGTGCCGCCGGCGCTGCCGGTTTTGCCGATCACCGCCAGCACGATGTCTTTGGCGGTGATGCCCGCCGCCGCGTCGCCGGTGACCTCGATTTTCATGGTCTTGGCGCGCCCCTGTTTCAGCGTCTGGGTCGCCAGCACGTGTTCTACTTCTGACGTGCCGATGCCGAACGCCAGCGAGCCGAAGGCGCCGTGGGTGGCGGTGTGGGAGTCGCCGCAGACGATGGTCATCCCCGGCAGCGTCATGCCCTGCTCCGGGCCGATCACGTGCACGATGCCCTGGAACGGGTGGTTCAGGTCATACAGCGATACGCCGAACTCCGCGCAGTTCTTGATCAGTTCCTGCATCTGAATGCGCGCCATCTCGCCGCTGGCGTTGATGTCTTTGGTCTGCGTCGACACGTTGTGATCCATGGTGGCGAAGGTTTTGCCCGGCTGGCGCACCTTGCGGCCCATGGCGCGCAGGCCGTCGAAGGCCTGCGGCGACGTGACTTCATGCACCAGGTGGCGGTCAATATACAGCAGCGGCGTTTCGTTCGGCGCTTCGTAAACCACGTGGGCATCGTACAATTTCTGATATAACGTCTTGGCCATGTTATGCCCCCTGTGCCACAAAGCGGGCGATGATATCGCCCATTTCATCGGTGCTGACCGCCTTGCCGTCGCCGGCCAAATCGGCGGTACGGTAACCCTGTTCCAGCGCCTGGTTGATAGCGCGCTCAATAGCATCGGCGGCTTCAGCGGCCTCCAGGCTGTAGCGCAGCAGCAGGGTGAGCGACAGGATCTGGGCTACCGGGTTGGCAATACCTTTACCCGCGATATCCGGCGCGGAGCCGCCCGCCGGTTCGTACAGGCCGAAGCCCGCCTCGTTCAGGCTGGCGGAAGGCAGCATACCCATCGAGCCGGTAATCATGGCGCACTCGTCCGACAAAATATCGCCGAACAGGTTGGAGCACAGCAGCACGTCGAACTGCGCCGGATCTTTGATCAGCTGCATGGTGGCGTTGTCGATGTACATGTGCGACAGCGCCACGTCCGGGTAATCTTTGGCAACCTCGTTCACCACTTCGCGCCACAGGATCGAGCTTTGCAGTACGTTGGCCTTATCGATGGAGGTGACCTTATTACGGCGTTTGCGCGCCGATTCAAAGGCGATGCGCGCGATACGTTCGATCTCGAAGCGGTGATACACCTCGGTGTCATAGGCGCGCTCCTGCATGCCCTGGCCTTCGCGCCCTTTCGGCTGGCCGAAGTATATGCCGCCGGTCAGCTCGCGGACGCACAGGATATCGAAGCCGGCGGCGGCGATATCGGCGCGCAGCGGGCAGAAGTTTTCCAGCCCCTGGTACAGGCGGGCGGGACGCAGGTTGCTGAACAGTTTGAAGTGCTTGCGCAGCGGCAGCAGCGCGCCGCGCTCCGGCTGTTCCGCCGGCGGCAGATGTTCCCACTTGGGGCCGCCCACCGAGCCGAACAAAATGGCGTCCGCCTGTTCGCAGCCGCTCAGCGTCGCCGCCGGCAGCGGGCTGCCGTGGCGGTCGATGGCAATGCCGCCGACGTCGTATTCGCTGGTGGTGATGCGGATATCAAAGCGCTGGCGCACCGCCTCCAACACTTTTTTTGCCTGCGCCATTACTTCCGGGCCGATTCCGTCTCCGGGTAAGACGGCAATATGGTAACTCTTCGTCATGTTCACACCGTTTCCTGATTATTTTGATGTTTGGTTTGCTGCAGACGCTGTTTTTCTTTTTCTACCTGTTGGGAGCGCCAAATATTATTTAATGCGTGGATCATCGCCTTGGCGGAGGATTCGACAATATCGGTCGCCAGGCCGACGCCGTGGAAGCGGCGGCCGTTGTAGGAAACCACAATATCCACCTGGCCCAGCGCGTCGCGGCCCTGGCCTTTCGCCGTCAGCTGATATTTCACCAGTTCGATCGGGAAGTCGGTGATACGGTTGATGGCCTGATAGACCGCATCGACCGGGCCGTTGCCGGTGGCCGCTTCGGCTTTTTCTTCGCCGCCGCATATCAGTTTGACCGAGGCGGTGGCCATAATGCTGCTGCCGGACTGCACGCTGAAGTAACCCAGATTGAAGTGTTCCGGTTCTTCCTGCTGTTTATTGATAAACGCCAGCGCTTCCAGATCGTAGTCGAACACCTGGCCTTTCTTATCCGCCAGTTTCAGGAAAGCGGCGTACAGATCGTCCAGGCTGTAGTCTTGATCTTTGTAGCCCATTTCTTCCATGCGGTGCTTCACCGCCGCGCGGCCGGAGCGCGAGGTCAGGTTCAGCTGAACGTCTTTCAGACCGATGGTCTGCGGCGACATGATTTCGTAGTTTTCACGGTTTTTCAGCACGCCGTCCTGGTGAATGCCGGAGGAGTGGGCGAAGGCATTGGAGCCGACGATCGCTTTGTTGCCGGGAATCGGCATATTGCACAGCTGGCTGACCAACTGGCTGGTGCGGTAGATTTCCTGGTGGTTGATATTGGTGTGCACGTTCATGATGTCCTGGCGCACTTTAATCGCCATGATCACCTCTTCCAGTGAGGTGTTGCCCGCGCGCTCGCCGATGCCGTTGATCGTGCCTTCCACCTGACGGGCGCCGGCCTGCACTGCCGCGATTGAGTTGCCGACCGCCATGCCTAAGTCGTCATGGCAGTGCACGGAGATAATCGCCTTGTCGATGTTCGGCACCCGGTCGTACAGCGTGCTGATAATGCCGCCAAACTGGTTCGGCGTGGTATAGCCGACGGTATCGGGGATATTGATGGTGGTGGCGCCGGCGTTGATGGCTGCTTCAACCACGCGGCACAGGTTATCGATCGGCGTGCGTCCGGCGTCTTCACAGGAGAACTCGACGTCGTCGGTATAGTTGCGTGCGCGCTTCACCGAGCGTACGGCCATCTCCAGCACTTCATCGAACGAACGCTTTAATTTTGACTCGATATGCAGCGTTGAGGTGGCCAGGAAGACGTGAATACGGAACGCTTCGGCGACGCGCAGCGCCTCGGCGGCGACATCGATATCGTTGTCGACGCAGCGCGCCAGGCCGCAGACGCGACTGTTTTTGATTTGGCGTGCAATAGTTTGCACCGATTCAAAGTCACCCGGTGAAGATACCGGGAAGCCAACCTCCATGACGTCGACGCCCATCCTCTCCAGCGCCATTGCGATCTGAATCTTTTCTTTTACGCTCAGGCTGGCCTGCAGCGCCTGTTCACCGTCGCGCAATGTGGTATCGAAGATAATGACTTGTTGGCTCATCGCTTGGTTCCTTATCGTGTTTTTCACGCTAAGCGGGCAAAAAAAAACCCGCGCAGTAGCGCGGGTTTGTTATAGCTGAGTGGCTGAATCAGGACCGATCGCCGCCCACTGGCATACCGCGCAAAGAAGATGCGTTTAGTAGTAGGCCTAGTAGACGAGTAATACGGATCATGTGATTCCACTTCTCTAAAATGTTTGCGTTGCCTAATTTGATACGTTATCGCTCAGGCGATGTCAACACCTGATTTTAAAACCCGGGGTAAATGAAACTGAACGCGGCATCATGCTATCCATCAGTAGATAATGTCGAAAAAAATGCATTTTTTGGTTCGAAAAAACATTGGAATTGGGACGCGATTGGCATAAATGAATTGTGTGGTGAGATACGACATTGATTCTGATTGAAGGTAGGGTAAAATTTACTCACAATAAATGACTAATGCATATTGAAAAAAGTGAGGTATTCATGGTGTCTATTTATTACAATCTTAAATTGAATGATGGAATGACTCGGCGTACATAGCCGTTATATATGAAATGTAACTGTCCTAAAAATCACTGCTTTTAATACTGCATGATTGTTCATTTTCTATTTTTATGTTCTGATTCATCTTGTGCGGAGCGTTTTTTTAACACTATTTCGGCTTATTCCTATTGAGGGTTAAATAAATTGCGTAATGGGCCGGTAAAATCGTTGGCATAAATTTTAGTGTCGTATTTATATTGGATGAATCTTGGTTTTTATCTTTTGCAGGATAACTTACCAAGAGGACTAACTTTACCGCTCGGGAAAATGGAATGCGATTTCTGGCACCGTTTCTTAATGGTGCGTCGGTGAAGTTATCTACATAGGACTTAGTGGAGTTGGATATGTCTGGATATGATTCGGGAAATGTCTTGGGTAAGGATGGCGGTGATATTCATCTGCGCAGCGTCGATCTTAATCTGCTCACCGTATTTGATGCCGTGATGCAAATGCAAAATATCACGCGAGCGGCAAATGTGCTTGGTATGTCGCAGCCTGCGGTAAGTAATGCGGTCGCCCGGTTGAAGGTAATGTTTAACGATGAGCTGTTCGTGCGATTTGGCCGCGGCATCCAGCCGACCATGCGCGCCAGACAGCTGTTTGGGCCGATTCGCCAGGCGCTGCAGCTGGTGCAAAATGAACTGCCGGGGGCGGGGTTTGACGCCTTGACCAGTGAGCGTATTTTCCCGATCTCCATTTGTAGCCCGTTGGATTTACGTCTGACGGCGAAAGTCATCAACAGCGTGAAGGAAATGGCCCCTCACGTTCGCCTGCAAATAAAATCCTATCTCAACAATAACATTGAACATCAGCTGCGTTATCAGGAGATGGAGTTTGTTATTGGCTATACGTATTTTGAACACAGCGAATTTAAGCGTCACGCATTATTTGACGATGAACTGGTGGTGGTCGCTGCGGAAGCGCATCCGCGGATAATGAGCGGCATTACGCGTGAACAGCTGATGATGGAGCAGCATGCGGTCGTTTCCTTGGAGCGGTTCTGTTCTTTTAGCCGAGCACATTATATCGAAGACGCCATGCAGCGTATCGTTTCTCAGCAGTGTACGGATTTATATAGCGTGATGAATCTGGTTTCCCGTACCGATATGTTGGCCATTGCCCCCCGTTGGTTTGCTCAGAAATATGCGTCGAATTTGCAGCTTAAATTACTGACCTTGCCGCTGGATAAAAAACAGGTTACCTGTTATCTCTCCTGGCATGAATCAGCCGAGCGCGATAAAGGACATCAGTGGATGAAGTCGGTACTTGGCGAATCTGAGATGCTGGGTTAAATCACGGATAATTAACCCGAGGGATCGCCCGCGGGTTAATTTTTATCGGTGGGTGAATGGCGTTTCTTTAAGTAAATGATTATTTTTTATTTAGAAATATCCTGTATTTCTGTGGTGCTGATTTGTTTTTATTATTTCAAATTTTAAAACTGGTAAATAATTAAATTGTAGAGTTTTGTTCTGTTATGGGCGGTGGGGGTTCTCGTGTCTTTTAGCACGTTATTGACGGAATAATTGTAAGCAGCGGCTTCCCCGGTTGTATGCTTGGTGTCACATTCAGCAGCACTGCCGTGCTTTTGAGCTCACAGGGCTACGCTGAAATTCCTTTCCCCTTTATCAGAGAGCCGGTAAACTGCGCGGAAAAAAGTAAACACGTGTAAGCTGAGATTTGGGGCATTGGTGCCCTGCAGCAGCTAATCGATTGATCCGTTTCAGGCTTAAGGCTCTATGACCAGAAATCTCCAGCACTACCATCTGATTCAGCGTATCCAGCAGCAGCGCAGCCAGCGCGCCGATTGTGTCGCCTTCCGTCAATGGACACCGGCGGGCGAAAACCGTCTGACCTGGCGGCAGGTCGGCACGCATATGGATCATATCGCCAGCGCCCTGCTGGCGTTAGGCGTTGAAGTGCAGGAGCGCGTGGCGATTTTTGCCAATAACAGCATGGCCTGGTCATTGGCCGATCTGGCTATTTTACAGCTGCGTGCGGTCAGCGTACCGCTGTATGCCACGCATACCGCCGCGCAGGCGGCGTTTATTCTGAATGATGCCGATATCCGCATTCTGTTTGTCGGCGACCAGGCGCAAATGGATGCCGCTATTGCGCTGCGAGGCGTTTGCCCGCAGCTGACGCAGATTATTGCCTTTAACGACGCGGTGGAACTGCACGGCTGCGAGATCGCCTGTTACCTGAAACAACTGGAGCGAGACGCGGACGTAGAACGTTATCAGGCGCAGTTGGATGAGCGTATCAGCGCTCGTGAACTGCAGGATCTGTTCACGCTGATTTATACCTCGGGCACGACCGGTGAACCAAAAGGCGTGATGCTGGACTACCGCAATATGGCGGCTCAACTGAATCAGCATGATGAGCGTCTGACGGTGGGAGAAGAAGACGTCTCACTCAGCTTCCTGCCGTTGTCACACGTGTTTGAGCGCGCCTGGAGCTTCTTTATCATGCATTCCGGCGCGCAGAATGTTTTTCTGCCGAATACCGACTGGGTGCGTGAGGCGATGACGGCGGTGCGGCCGACCGTGATGTGCGCCGTGCCGCGTTTCTATGAGAAAATCTTCAGCGCGGTGCATGAGAGGGTTGCCCGCGCGCCGTGGTGGCGTCGTCTGTTATTCCGCTGGGCGATTGGCTGCGGCGAGCGAAAGTTTTTGCAGGAGTGTGCTGGTACGTCTGACGGCCGGTTGTCCGCGCAGGCGCACCGTTGGGCCGATAAGCTGGTGCTCAGCAAACTGCGCGGTCTGCTGGGGGGACGGGTGCGCTTTCTGCCGGCCGCCGGAGCCAAACTGGACGATAATGTGATTCTGTTCTTCCAGGCGCTGGGCATAAACATCAAGTATGGCTACGGCATGACGGAAACCTGCGCCACCGTTTCCTGCTGGGAAGAGCACGACTTCCGCTTTGGCTCTATCGGCAAACCGCTGCCTGACGTTGAGGTGCGCGTCGCCGAAGAGAACGAGATTCAGGTGCGCGGCCCGATCGTGATGCGCGGTTACTTCAATAAACCTCTGGAAACCGCGCAGGCGTTTACCGCTGACGGCTGGCTGAAGACCGGCGACGCCGGCGCGATTGACGATCATGGCAATCTGTTTATCACCGAGCGGCTGAAGGATCTGATGAAGACCTCCGGCGGTAAATATATTGCGCCACAGATGCTGGAAGGTACGCTGGCCCAGGATCGTTTTATCGAACAGGTGGCGGTTATCGCCGACGCGCGCAAGTTCGTGTCCGCGTTGATTGTGCCCTGCTTTGAATCGCTGGAAGAATACGCCAAATCGGTCAATCTCAAGTACCACGATCGTCTGGAACTGTTACGCCATAGCCAGATTGTCGAAATGTTCGAGGCGCGCCTGCGTGAGATGCAAAAAGAGCTGGCCCGCTTCGAACAGGTGAAGAAGTTCACTCTGTTGCCGGCGGCGTTTTCGATGGAGCTGGGGGAGCTTACGCCGACGCTGAAGCTGCGGCGTAAGGTGATCTCCCAGCGTTATCAGCATGAAATTGAGGCCATGTATCAGTAAATCTTCTGACTGAAGGTGGTTTACTAATCGCCGCTGCTGAAAAAAACGGCATAAACCCAGCCTGATTTAGTTCTGTAATTATCGCCATTCATGAAACAATGCCTAGCTGCATCCGCCGTTGACTAGTGCATTGTTTTAGCCCTCCGTCAAATGCCAGATCGATAGCCATTTTCGTATTTTCCTGCCGCCGTTTTGTCGTTTGCCTGCCCTCATATACTGACGTTATGTTAAGGGATTCTATACCCGTCATTTTCCGGTTTAAGCGCCGGTTGGCCGCCTTATATTCATGACATTACTCTGCGCGGTGATGGGTAAGTGAGAAACGCATCACGTCGGGGTATACCCGACGAGCAGGCGCTACGTTCCGGCGCCAGACAAGTATAAGTAAGCCTGGAGGCAAACCCATGGAGATGTTGTCAGGAGCCGAAATGGTCGTGCGATCGCTGATCGACCAGGGCGTTAAACATGTATTCGGTTATCCGGGCGGGGCGGTGCTCGATATTTACGACGCTCTGCACACGGTGGGCGGAATCGATCACGTACTGGTGCGCCATGAGCAGGGGGCAGTGCATATGGCCGATGGCTATGCGCGCGCCACCGGCGAAGTCGGCGTGGTGCTGGTCACCTCCGGCCCGGGGGCGACCAATGCGATTACCGGTATCGCCACCGCCTATATGGACTCCATTCCGATGGTGGTGCTTTCCGGCCAGGTGCCGAGCTCGCTGATTGGCTACGACGCCTTCCAGGAGTGCGACATGGTAGGGATCTCGCGTCCGGTGGTGAAACACAGCTTCCTGGTCAAACGCACCGAAGATATTCCCGGCGTACTGAAAAAGGCGTTTTATCTGGCCGCCAGCGGCCGTCCCGGCCCGGTGGTGATCGACCTGCCGAAAGACATTGTCGGCCCGGCGGTGCGCATGCCTTACGCCTATCCGCAGGAGGTCAGCCTGCGTTCTTACAACCCGACGGTGCAAGGGCATCGCGGGCAGATCAAACGCGCCCTGCATACTCTGATGGCGGCGAAAAAACCGGTGATGTATGTCGGCGGCGGCGCGATCAATGCCGAATGCCACACGGAGGTGATAACGCTGGCGGAACGCCTCAACCTGCCGGTCACCTGTACGCTGATGGGGCTGGGCGCCTTCCCGGGGACGCACCGTCAGAGCGTCGGCATGCTGGGGATGCACGGCACCTATGAAGCCAACAAGACCATGCATCACGCCGATGTGATTTTCGCCGTCGGCGTGCGCTTTGACGATCGCACCACCAACAATCTGGCGAAGTACTGCCCGGATGCCACCGTGCTGCATATTGATATCGACCCGACCTCCATCTCCAAAACCGTGGATGCGGACATCCCGATCGTCGGCGATGCGAAGCAGGTGTTGGCGCAGATGCTGGAGCTGCTGGCGCAGAGCAACAAGCCGCAGGACTTTGATGCATTGCGCGACTGGTGGCAGTCGATTGAGCAGTGGCGCGCGCGTGACTGCCTGGGGTATGACAAAAACGGTGATACCATCAAACCGCAGGCGGTGATTGAAACGCTGCATCGCCTGACCAAAGGCGACGCCTATGTGACGTCCGACGTCGGCCAGCATCAGATGTTCGCCGCGCTGTATTATCCGTTCGACAAGCCGCGCCGCTGGATCAATTCCGGTGGCCTGGGCACGATGGGCTTCGGACTGCCGGCGGCGCTCGGGGTGAAGCTGGCGCTGCCGGAGGAGACCGTGGTGTGCGTCACCGGCGACGGCAGTATCCAGATGAACATTCAGGAGCTGTCCACCGCGCTGCAATACAATCTGCCGGTGGTGGTGGTGAATCTGAACAACCGCTATCTCGGCATGGTAAAGCAGTGGCAGGACATGATCTATTCTGGCCGCCATTCGCAGTCCTATATGGAGTCGCTGCCCGATTTCGTCGCGCTGGCCGAGGCCTACGGGCATGTTGGCATCGCCATTCGCACCCCGGATGAGCTGGAAAGCAAGCTGGCGCAGGCGCTGGCGGAGAAGGAACGACTGGTGTTTGTCGATGTGACCGTCGATGAAACCGAACATGTGTACCCCATGCAGATCCGCGGTGGCGGCATGGACGAAATGTGGCTGAGCAAAACGGAGAGGACCTGATCATGCGGCGTATTTTATCTGTATTACTGGAGAATGAATCCGGTGCGTTGTCGCGCGTGGTCGGGTTGTTTTCCCAGCGTGGCTATAACATTGAAAGTCTGACGGTCGCGCCGACCGACGATCCGACGCTGTCGCGCATGACCATCCAGACGGTGGGCGACGAGAAGGTGCTGGAACAGATTGAGAAGCAGCTGCATAAGCTGGTGGATGTGCTGCGCGTCAGCGAACTGGCGCAGGGGGCGCACGTCGAGCGTGAAATTATGCTGGTCAAGCTGCAGGCCAGCGGCTACGGCCGTGAAGAGGTGAAGCGCTGCGCCGATATTTTCCGCGGGCAGATTGTTGATGTCACCGCGACGCTGTACACCGTGCAGCTGGCAGGCACCAGCGATAAACTGGACGCTTTCCTGGGAACGGTGCGTGAAGTGGCGGAAATCGTCGAGGTGGCGCGCTCCGGCGTCGTTGGCGTCTCGCGTGGCGATAAGATCATGCGCTGAAAAGGCGGGGGCGTCGGCGCCCCTGCTGTAGGTCTCCGGCGGTAAAATTTGCCCGTTTGCCGGCACCTTGCGGCAAAATCGGTTGCCCGCTAGAGGTTTCTGCTGTTAGATCGTTAAGCCGGATTGAAGCATTGCATGGCTGCGATGCTTGCTGAGGGCTGCCTTCACTCTCTATTTTCAGCATCAGTAAGGGGTTAACGTGAAACTGGATGAAATCGCGCGTCTCGCTGGCGTTTCGCGCACTACGGCCAGTTATGTCATCAACGGTAAGGCGAAACAGTATCGCGTCAGCGATAAAACCGTCGAAAAAGTGATGGCCGTGGTCAGGGAGCATAATTATCATCCGAACGCCGTGGCGGCAGGGCTGCGCGCCGGTCGGACACGTTCTATCGGATTGGTGATTCCCGACCTGGAAAACACCAGCTACACACGCATCGCCAACTATCTGGAGCGTCAGGCGCGTCAGCGCGGCTACCAGTTGCTGATTGCCTGCTCCGAGGATCAGCCGGACAACGAAATGCGCTGCATTGAGCACCTGTTGCAGCGTCAGGTTGACGCGATTATCGTCTCGACCGCGCTGCCGCCGGAGCACCCTTTCTACCAGCGCTGGGCGAATGGTTCGCTGCCGATCATCGCGCTGGACCGCGCGTTGGATCGCGAGCATTTCATCAGCGTCGTAGGCGCCGATCAGGAAGACGCCTTTACTCTGGCGCAGGAGCTGCGCACTTTCCCGGCAGAGTCGGTATTGTACCTGGGCGCGCTGCCGGAATTGTCGGTCAGTTTCCTGCGCGAGCAGGGGTTCCGTCAGGCCTGGCAGGATGATGAGCGCCAGGTGGATTACCTGTACGCCAATAGCTATGAGCGCGAAGCCGCAGGGACGTTGTTCGCCCAGTGGCTGCAAACCCACCCGATGCCGCAGGCGCTGTTCACCACTTCGTTTTCATTGCTGCAGGGCGTGATGGATGTGACCTTGAAGCAACAAGGGCGTCTGCCGACCGATTTGGCCATTGCCACGTTTGGCGACCATGAACTGCTGGATTTCCTGGAGTGTCCGGTGCTGGCAGTGGCGCAGCGCCACCGCGATGTGGCGGAGCGCGTATTGGAGCTGGTGCTGGCCAGCCTGGATGAGCCGCGTAAGCCGAAGCCGGGTCTGACGCGCATTCGTCGTAATCTGTTCCGACGCGGCAGCCTGAGCAGAAAGTAACCCTATGGGCAGGGGGACAGCGCGCTGTTCCCTTGCTGTCAGGCGCGTATTCTCGAGTGTTTTAATAAAAATGATATAAAACAGTGGGTTGTGATTTCTATGCGTTTTTCTAATTGAAATGCCAAAAACGATAGGAATAAACATGTAAGGAAATGCGGCCGTATTGTAAAGTTTTTTGGGAATAATCTTAGTAATATGATTTAAATCGCAATTAGCCCGCCTGGTAATCATCAAAACATTTATTTTATTTTCCCCTCTCGGCATTCACCGTTTAATTGCAGTAAAATAACGTCCCCCGTTATCGGACTGCCGGCATCACCGTAATTACCTTAGGGCATTATCGTCGGCGCTTGCGGGGATGTGCCGTGCCGCAGGCCTGCGCCGCAGCGGGTTTGGCCGTCATGCCGCGGGGCAAAAGAACAATTGAAAAATGAGACTTCGATTACAGAAGAAAGTATTGAGCTAATTAATCGCCAATTTGTCAGATTGTTAACCGCCTACTTTCCTTTCAAAAAATTCTCCTCGTTTATCATGGTGTTAATTTTTTATTGCCGAATAAAAAGAGTTCCTTTCGCGAGTCAGCTCCCAAAACGAACAGAGAAATATTGCCAAAGCACCGCCGCTCTGGCTTGACAAGGTTTTAATACCCTCCGTAAACTCCTTTATGTGGGAATTTGTGGGGTAAAGTGGTGAAAAAGGTCACGAAGGGGTAGCTCAGGAATGTTTCGAGGGGCGACGATGGTCAACCTCGACAGCAAGGGGCGGCTTGCCGTACCAACCCGTTACCGGGACTCGCTGAACGAGGAATCGCAAGGCCAAATGGTCTGTACCATTGACCTCCATCAGCCCTGCCTGCTGCTTTACCCGTTACCCGAATGGGAAGTGATTGAACAAAAATTATCCCGTCTGTCGAGCATGAACCCTGCGGAGCGCCGCGTGCAGCGCTTGCTGTTGGGGCATGCCAGTGAGTGCCAGATGGATAATGCCGGGCGGTTGTTGATAGCGAGTACGTTGCGTCAACACGCCGGACTAACGAAAGAAGTGATGCTGGTCGGCCAGTTCAACAAGTTTGAACTGTGGGATGAACAGACCTGGTATCAACAAGTCAAGGATGATATTGACGCTGAACAGTCGTCTCAGGAACCGTTGTCTGAGCGGCTACAGGACTTGTCGCTATAAGCATGTTGGAAAATTATAAACACACTACCGTACTGTTGGATGAGGCGGTTAACGGCCTCAACATCCGCAGTAACGGCATATATATCGACGGTACTTTTGGTCGCGGTGGCCATTCTCGTCTGATTCTGTCCCAGCTCGGGCCGGAAGGACGTTTGTTGGCGATTGACCGCGATCCGCAGGCGATTGCAGCCGCCAAATCTATTGAAGATCCTCGTTTTAACATCGTACATGGCCCGTTCTCCGAGTTGTCGCATTATGTGCGGGAGCGCGGACTGGAAGGGCAGATCGACGGCGTTCTGCTGGACCTGGGGGTCTCTTCACCGCAGCTCGACGATCCGGAGCGCGGTTTCTCCTTTATGCGCGACGGGCCGCTGGATATGCGCATGGACCCCTCGCGCGGCCAGTCCGCCGCGGAATGGCTGTTGAAAGCCGAAGCGGAAGATATCGCCTGGGTGTTGAAAACCTTTGGTGAAGAGCGTTTTGCCAAGCGTATTGCACGCGCCATCGTCGAGCGTAATAAAACAGAGCCGATGACGCGTACCAAAGAGTTGGCCGAGCTGATTGCCGCCGCCAGTCCGTTCAAAGAAAAGCATAAACACCCGGCGACCCGCAGCTTCCAGGCCATCCGTATTTACATCAACAGTGAACTGGAAGAGATCGAGCGCGCGCTGGAAGGCGCACTGGACGTACTGGCACCGCAGGGGCGCTTATCGATTATCAGCTTCCACTCGCTGGAAGACCGGATTGTAAAACGCTTTATGCGTCACCACAGCCGCGGCGCCCAGGTGCCGGCGGGGCTGCCGCTGACCGAAGCGCAGTTGCGCGAGCTGGGCGGCCGCAGCCTGAAGTCGCTGGGCAAGATGATGCCGCCGCCTGAAGAAGTGGCCGAAAATCCACGTGCGCGCAGTTCAGTGTTGCGCATTGCCGAGAGGGTATCCGAGTGATTGGGAATGAGCGCCATGGGTTGGTCGGGGTTATCGGCGGCGATTTACTGCGTAACGCCAAGATCCCGCTGATTTTGCTGATAGCCGTGCTGGTGTCCGCCATTTTGGTGGTGACTACCGCGCACCGTACCCGCCTGCTGACCGCCGAGCGCGAGCAACTGGTGCTGGAGCGTGATGCGCTGGATATCGAATGGCGCAACCTGATCCTCGAAGAGAATGCATTGGGTGACCACAGCCGCGTGGAGCGCACGGCGATTGAGAAGCTGCAGATGCAGCACGTCGATCCATCGCAAGAAAATATCATCGTTAAACAATGAGTGGTTTAACCGACGTAATGAAACGGAGCAAAAAGGGAACGCATGAAAGCAGCACGCCCCGGTAAGTTGAAACGCCAGGAAGATCAAGCCAGCTTTGTCAGCTGGCGTTTTGCGTTGCTGTGCGGCTGTATTTTGCTGGCGCTGGTCGGGCTGATGCTGCGGGTGGCGTACCTGCAGGTGATTAGCCCGGACCGGCTGGTGAAAGAAGGCGATATGCGTTCGCTGCGCGTACAGCAGGTGCCGGCGGCGCGCGGCATGATCAGCGATCGCGCCGGACGGCCGCTGGCGGTCAGCGTGCCGGTGAACGCCATCTGGGCGGACCCGAAAGAGCTGAACGAGCGCGGCGGCATCACGCTGGACAACCGCTGGAAGGCGCTGTCGGACGCGCTGGGTATTCCGCTCGATCAGCTGTCCAAGCGCGTTAACGCCAACCCGCGCGGGCGCTTTGTTTATCTGGCGCGTCAGGTTAATCCGGCGATCGGTGAATACATTCACAAGCTGAAGCTGCCGGGGATTTACCTACGGCAGGAATCGCGCCGTTACTACCCGGCCGGGCAGGTCACCTCGCATATTATTGGCGTGACCAATATCGACGGTCAGGGCATTGAGGGTATTGAGAAGAGCTTTGACCACTGGCTGACCGGGCAGCCGGGCAAGCGTACGGTGCGTAAAGACCGCTATGGCCGCGTGATTGAGGATATCTCCTCCGTCGACAGCCAGGCGGCGCACAACCTGGCGTTGAGTATTGATGAACGCCTGCAGGCGCTGGTTTACCGCGAGCTGAACAACGCGGTGGCGTTCAACAAGGCGGAGTCCGGCACCGCGGTGCTGATCGACGTCAACACCGGTGAAGTGCTGGCGATGGCCAACAGCCCGTCTTATAACCCGAACAATATGGCCGGTACGCCGAAAGAGACCATGCGTAACCGCGCCATTACCGATATTTTTGAGCCTGGTTCCACCGTAAAACCGATGGTGGTGATGACGGCGCTGCAGCACGGCGTAGTGAGAGAAAACAGCGTGCTGAACACCGTGCCTTACCGCATTAACGGCCATGAGATTAAAGACGTGGCGCGTTATCCGGAACTGTCGGTGACCGGGATCTTGCAGAAGTCGAGTAACGTCGGGGTTTCCAAGCTGGCGTTAGCGATGCCGTCCTCAGCGTTAGTAGATACTTACTCACGTTTTGGGCTGGGAAAAGCGACCAATTTGGGGTTGGTCGGAGAAAGCAGTGGCATATATCCAAAAAAACAACGGTGGTCTGACATAGAGAGGGCCACCTTCTCTTTCGGCTACGGGCTAATGGTAACACCGTTACAGTTGGCGCGAGTCTATGCAACGATCGGCAGCCTGGGCGTGTATCGCCCGCTGTCGATTACCAAGGTTGACCCGCCGGTTGCCGGCAAACGCATATTCCCTGAACCGCTGGTGCGTACCGTGGTGCACATGATGGAAAGCGTGGCCCTGCCGGGCGGCGGCGGCGTGAAAGCCGCCATCAAGGGTTACCGTATCGCCATTAAAACCGGTACCGCGAAGAAAGTGGGGCCGGACGGTAAATACGTCAACCGTTATATCGCTTATACCGCCGGCGTTGCGCCGGCGAGTCAGCCCCGTTTTGCCCTGGTGGTGGTCATCAACGACCCGCAGGGCGGGAAATACTATGGTGGCGCAATTTCCGCGCCGGTGTTTGGCGCCATCATGGGCGGCGTACTGCGCACCATGAACGTTGAGCCGGACGCGTTGCCCACCGGTGATAAAAGCGAATTAGTGATTAATAAAAAAGAGGGTTCAGGTGGCAGATCGTAATTTGCGCGACCTACTCGCTCCGTGGGTGCCTTCGGCCCCCGAGCGCGCGCTGCGGGAAATGATATTAGACAGCCGGATTGCGGCTGCCGGGGATCTGTTTGTCGCCGTAAACGGCCACCAGACGGATGGTCGCCGCTATATTCCGCAAGCCATCGCCCAGGGCGTCGCCGCAGTGATCGCAGAAGCTGAAGGCGCCGCCGAAGACGGTGAAATTCGTACGATGCACGGCGTGCCGGTGATTTATCTCGGCCAACTTAATCAGCGTCTGTCTGCGCTGGCCGGGCGTTTTTACCATCAGCCGGCAGAACGCCTGCGTCTGGTCGGCGTGACCGGCACCAACGGTAAAACCACCACCACCCAGCTGCTGGCGCAGTGGGGGCAGCTGCTGGGCGAAACCAGCGCGGTGATGGGCACCGTCGGCAACGGCCTACTGGGCCAGGTGTGCCCGACAGAAAATACCACCGGTTCGGCGGTGGATGTGCAACATGTATTAAATGACCTGGCGGATCGCGGCGCGACGCTGGCGGCGATGGAAGTCTCTTCCCATGGTCTGGTACAAAGCCGCGTTGCGGCGCTGCCGTTTGCCGCGGCGGTGTTCACCAACCTGAGCCGCGACCACCTGGATTACCACGGCGACATGGCCAGCTATGAAGCGGCGAAATGGTCGCTGTTCGCCGAGCATCAGATCGGTCAGGCGATTATCAATGCCGATGATGAGGTCGGTCAGCGCTGGCTGGCGCAGCTGCCGGATGCGGTGGCTGTCACCATGCAGGATAACCTGCAGCCGGGCTGCCACGGCCGCTGGCTGAAGGCCACCGCGGTGGACTATCACGATAACGGCGCCACTATCCGTTTCAGCTCCAGCTGGGGTGATGGCGAGATTGAAAGCCGTCTGATGGGGGCATTTAACGTCAGCAACCTGCTGCTGGCGCTGGCGACGCTGCTGTCGCTGGGCTATCCGCTGGCGGCGCTGATGGCCAGCGCGCAGCAACTGCAGCCGGTCTGTGGCCGCATGGAAGTGTTCAATGCGCCGGGCAAGCCGACGGTCGTGGTCGATTACGCCCACACGCCGGACGCGCTGGAAAAAGCGCTGGAAGCCGCGCGTCTGCACTGCCGTGGGCAGCTGTGGTGCGTCTTTGGCTGCGGCGGTGACCGCGACAAAGGCAAGCGTCCGCTGATGGGCGCGATTGCCGAGCAGTTTGCCGACCGGGTGGTGATCACCGATGACAATCCGCGTACCGAAGAGCCGCAGGCGATTATCGCCGATATCCTGAGCGGGCTGCTGGACGCCGGCCGGGCGCAGGTGATTCACGGGCGCGCCGAGGCGGTAACCAGCTCGGTGATGCAGGCGAAAGAACAAGACGTGGTGCTGGTGGCCGGTAAAGGTCATGAGGATTATCAACTGGTGGGCAATCGCCGTCTGGATTATTCCGACCGCACCACCGTCGCGCGTTTGCTGGGGGTGATGGCATGATTCCCGTTTCCCTTCAGGCCCTGGCCGATGTATTGCGCGCCGAGTTGGTCGGCGCCGATTGCCAAATTGATGAAGTGACGACGGATACTCGCCAGGTGACCACAGGCTGTCTGTTTGTGGCGCTGAAAGGCGAACGTTTTGACGCACATGATTTTGCCGCAGATGCGGTTGCCGCCGGCGCAGGTGCTTTGCTGGTAAGCAAGCGCTTACCGGTGGAGGTGCCGCAGCTGGTGGTGGCGGATACCCGGCTGGCGCTGGGCGCGCTGGCGGGCTGGGTGCGTCAGCAGGTGCCGGCTAAAGTGGTGGCGCTGACCGGCTCATCGGGCAAAACCTCGGTGAAAGAGATGACCGCCACGATCCTGCGCGAGTGCGGGGACGTGCTGTATACCGCCGGCAACTTTAACAACGATATCGGCGTGCCGCTGACGCTGCTGCGTCTGCAGCCGCAGCATGATTTTGCGGTGATTGAGTTGGGCGCTAACCATATCGGTGAAATCGCCTACACCACCGCGCTGACGCGCCCGCAAAGCGCGCTGGTCAACAACCTGGCGGCGGCGCACCTGGAAGGGTTTGGTTCGCTGGCAGGGGTGGCGCAGGCGAAAGGTGAAATTTTTCAAGGTTTGCCAGCGGATGGCGTCGCCATTATCAACGCGGACAACAACGACTGGCCGCGCTGGCAAAACCTGCTGACGGATCAAACCGTCTGGCGCTTCTCGCCGCAGGCGGCGGAAGGCGTGGACTTCTTCGCCAGCGATATCACGGTTAACGGCAACGGCACGCAGTTTACCCTGCATACCCCGTTTGGCCGCACGGACATCGCACTGCCGCTGCCTGGGCGCCATAACGTAGCCAACGCCCTGGCGGCCACCGCGCTGGCGATGTCGGTAGGCGCGTCGCTGGAAGCGGTGCGCTGCGGCCTGCAGCAACTGCAGGCGGTGCCGGGGCGTCTGTTCCCGATTGCGCTGGCGGAAGGCAAGCTGCTGCTGGACGACAGCTATAACGCCAACGTTGGTTCAATGACCGCCGCCGCGCAGGTGCTGGCGGAGATGCCGGGCTATCGGGTGATGGTGGCGGGCGATATGGCGGAACTGGGTGACGACGCGGAAGAGTGCCATCGTCAGGTCGGCGAAGCGGCCCGGCTGGCGGGCGTGGATAAAGTGCTGAGCGTGGGCGTTCTGAGTCAGGCGCTCAGCGAAGCGGCCGGCAACGGCGAACATTTTCAGGATCAAGCGGCAGCAATCGCGCGCGTAGCGGAGTTACTGCAGGAACATGCGGTCATTACCGTGTTAATCAAAGGGTCACGTAGTGCCGCGATGGAGCAGGTAGTACGCGCGTTACAGGAGAAAGCAGCATGTTAGTTTGGCTGGCCGAGCATTTGGTCAAATATTATTCCGGCTTTAACGTCTTTTCCTATCTGACGTTTCGCGCCATTGTCAGCCTGCTGACCGCGCTGTTTATTTCTCTGTGGATGGGGCCGCGGCTGATCAGCCGCCTGCAGCAGATGTCCTTCGGGCAGGTAGTGCGTAACGATGGCCCGGAGTCGCACTTCAGCAAGCGCGGCACGCCGACCATGGGCGGCATTATGATTCTGACCTCCATCACCATTTCGGTGCTGATGTGGGCCTATCCGTCTAACCCGTACGTCTGGTGCGTGCTGTTTGTGCTGGTGGGCTACGGCATTGTCGGGTTCGTCGATGATTACCGCAAGGTGGTGCGCAAGGACACCAAAGGGCTGATTGCCCGCTGGAAGTATTTCTGGATGTCGGTGATTGCACTGGTGGTGGCATTCAGCATGTACATAGTCGGTAAAGATACGCCCGCCACCGAACTGGTGGTGCCGTTCTTTAAAGACGTGATGCCGCAGCTGGGGCTGCTGTATGTACTGCTGGCCTACTTTGTGATTGTCGGCACCGGCAACGCGGTCAACCTGACCGACGGCCTGGACGGCCTGGCGATTATGCCGACGGTGCTGGTGGCGTCCGGTTTTGCGCTGGTGGCCTGGGCGACCGGCAACATGAACTTCGCCAACTACCTGCATATTCCGTACCTGCGGCATGCCGGCGAGCTGGTGATTGTCTGCACCGCGATTGTCGGCGCAGGGCTGGGTTTCCTGTGGTTCAACACCTACCCGGCGCAGGTGTTTATGGGCGACGTCGGTTCGCTGGCGCTGGGCGGCGCGCTGGGCACCATTGCGGTGCTGCTGCGTCAGGAGTTTTTACTGGTGATTATGGGCGGCGTGTTTGTGGTTGAAACGCTGTCGGTGATCCTGCAGGTGGGATCGTTCAAGCTGCGCGGTCAGCGTATTTTCCGCATGGCACCGATTCACCACCACTATGAATTGAAAGGCTGGCCGGAGCCGCGCGTTATTGTGCGCTTCTGGATTGTTTCGCTGATGCTGGTGCTGATTGGCCTGGCAACGCTGAAGGTACGTTAATCATGGCGGATTATCAGGGTAAAAAAGTGGTCATCATCGGACTGGGCCTGACCGGCCTGTCCTGTGTTGATTTCTTTATAACGCACGGCGTGACGCCGCGCGTTATGGATACCCGCATGTCTCCGCCAGGGCTGGAGCAACTGCCGGAGAGCGTGGAACGTCATCTGGGCAATCTGCGTGAAGACTGGCTGCTGTCGGCGGACCTGATCGTCGCCAGCCCGGGCGTGGCGCTGTCTACGCCGGCCCTCCTCAGCGCGGCGGAAGCCGGCGTGGAAATCGTCGGCGACATCGAACTGTTCTGCCGTGAGGCGCAGGCGCCGATTGTGGCGATTACCGGCTCCAACGGCAAAAGCACCGTCACCACCCTGGTGGGTGAGATGGCGAAGGCTGCCGGCTGGGCGGTCGGCGTTGGCGGCAATATCGGTTTACCGGCGCTGAGCCTGCTGCGCCAGGCGTGCGATCTGTACGTGCTGGAGCTGTCGAGTTTCCAGTTGGAAACCACCAGCAGCCTGCGCGCCGCTGCCGCCACCGTGCTCAATATCAGCGAAGACCATATGGATCGCTATCCGCTGGGGTTGCAGCAGTACCGGGCGGCGAAATTGCGCATTTACGAACAGGCCAAGACCTGCGTGGTGAACGCAGACGATGGGCTGACCATGCCGGTGCGCGGCGCCGACGAGCGCTGCATCAGTTTCGGCGTCGACGTGGGGGATTACCATCTCAACCGTCAGCAGGGCGAGACCTGGCTGCGGGTGAGCGGCGAAAAAGTGCTGAACACTCGCGAGATGAAACTGAGCGGCCAGCACAACCTGACCAATGCGCTGGCGGCGCTGGCGCTGGCCGACGCGGTGAAAATTCCGCGTTCCTCCAGTCTGAAGGCGCTGACCACCTACGCCGGGCTGGCACACCGCTTCCAACTGGTGCTGGAGCATAACGGCGTGCGCTGGATTAATGACTCCAAAGCGACCAACGTCGGCAGCACCGAAGCGGCGCTGAACGGCCTGCAGATCGACGGCACGCTGCATCTGCTGTTGGGCGGCGACGGCAAATCGGCCGACTTCTCACCGCTGGCGCGTTATCTGCAGGGCGACAATATCCGCCTGTACTGCTTTGGCCGCGACGGTGCCCAACTGGCGCAGCTGCGTCCCGATGTGGCGCTGCAGACTGAAACCATGGAACAGGCGATGCAGGCGATAGCCGGCGTGGTGCGCTCCGGCGATATGGTGCTGCTGTCACCCGCCTGCGCCAGCCTGGATCAGTTCCGTAATTTTGAAGTACGCGGCGATGAGTTCGCCCGTCTGGCACAGGAGCTTGGCGGATGAAACTACAACTGCCGTCATTCGGCTTAGCGGAAAAACTGAAAGACTGGGTGATGGGCTCGCGTGAAAACGAGAACGCCACGCTGGTGCTGTATGACCGTACGCTGCTGTGGCTGACGTTCGGTCTGGCGATTATCGGCTTTGTGATGGTGACCTCGGCGTCGATGCCGATCGGTCAGCGTCTGGCGGACGATCCGTTCCTGTTCGCCAAGCGTGACGCGCTGTATCTGGGGCTGGCGTTCGGCCTGTCGCTGGTGACGCTGCGCGTCCCGATGGATGTCTGGCAGCGTTACAGCACCGCGATGCTGCTGGTGTCGATCGTCTTGCTGCTCATCGTACTGGTGGTCGGCAGCTCGGTAAACGGCGCATCGCGCTGGATTGCCCTGGGGCCGCTGCGTATCCAGCCGGCGGAGCTGTCGAAGCTGTCGCTGTTCTGCTACCTGGCGAGCTATCTGGTGCGCAAGGTTGACGAGGTGCGCAGCAACTTCTGGGGCTTCTGTAAGCCGATGGGCGTGATGGTGGTGCTGGCGGTGCTGCTGCTGGCGCAGCCGGATCTGGGCACCGTGGTGGTGCTGTTTATCACCACGCTGGCGATGCTGTTCCTGGCCGGCGCCAAAATGTGGCAGTTCCTGGCGATTATCGGCTCCGGCGTGTTCGCCGTGGTGCTGTTGATTATCGCCGAACCGTACCGTATGCGCCGCGTGACCTCATTCTGGAACCCGTGGGCCGACCCGTTCGGCAGCGGCTACCAGCTGACCCAATCGCTGATGGCGTTCGGCCGCGGCGAATTCTGGGGGCAGGGGCTCGGCAACTCGGTGCAGAAACTGGAATATTTGCCGGAGGCGCACACCGACTTTATCTTCTCGATTTTAGGTGAAGAACTCGGCTATATCGGTGTGGTTTTCGCGCTGTTAATGGTATTCTTCGTCGCTTTTCGCGCGATGTCGATCGGCCGCAGGGCGCTGGAAATCGATCAGCGTTTTTCCGGTTTTCTCGCCTGCTCGGTCGGCGTGTGGTTCAGCTTCCAGGCGCTGGTTAACGTCGGCGCGGCGGCGGGCATGCTGCCAACCAAAGGCCTGACCCTGCCGCTGATCAGTTATGGCGGTTCGAGCCTGCTGATTATGTCGACGGCGATCGTGCTGTTATTGCGTATTGATTATGAAACGCGTCTGGCGAAAGCCCAGGCGTTTGTTAAGAGGTAAGGGATGAGCGGGAAAGCGAAGCGTTTAATGGTGATGGCAGGCGGGACCGGCGGGCATGTGTTCCCCGGGCTGGCGGTCGCTCATCATCTGATGGCGCAGGGCTGGCAGGTGCGCTGGCTCGGAACCGCAGACAGAATGGAAGCCGATCTGGTGCCAAAGCACGGGATCGAAATTGATTTTATTCGTATTTCCGGCCTGCGCGGCAAAGGCGTGATGGCACAGCTGAGCGCGCCGCTGCGCATCTGGCGCGCGGTGCGTCAGGCGAAGGCGATTATGCGCAGCTACCAGCCGGACGTGGTGCTGGGCATGGGCGGTTACGTTTCCGGCCCGGGCGGCCTGGCGGCCTGGCAGTGCGGCGTTCCGGTCGTGCTGCACGAACAGAACGGCATCGCCGGCCTGACCAACCGCTGGCTGGCGCGCATCGCCACCACGGTGCTGCAGGCTTTCCCCGGCGCCTTCCCGAAAGCGGCGGTGGTGGGCAACCCGGTACGTACCGACGTGCTGGCGCTGCCGTTGCCGGCGGAACGCCTGGCCGGGCGTGAAGGCCCTGTCCGCGTGCTGGTGGTTGGCGGCAGTCAGGGCGCGCGCGTGCTGAATCAGACTGTTCCTGAAGTCGCGGCGCGTTTGGGCGATAAAATTACGCTCTGGCATCAGGTAGGCAAAGGCGCGTTGGACACGGTTCAGCGCGAATATGCCCGCGTCGGGCAGACGCAGCATAAGGTCGCCGAGTTTATCGATGATATGGCGGCCGCCTATGCCTGGGCTGACGTGGTGGTGTGCCGTTCCGGCGCGCTGACCGTCAGCGAGATTGCCGCGGCGGGACTGCCGGCGATTTTTGTGCCGTTCCAGCATAAGGACCGTCAGCAGTACTGGAACGCCCGCCCGCTGGAAGAAGCCGGCGCGGCGAAGATTATTGAACAGCCGCAGTTCAACGCCGATACGGTGGCCGAACTGCTGGCGAGCTGGGATCGTCCGACCCTGCTGGCCATGGCGGAGAAAGCGCGTTCGGTGGCGATCACCGATGCCACCGAACGGGTGGCGGCGGAACTGATCCGCGTCGCGAAATAGAGATTGCAGGGGTTCGGTTCGCCGGGCCTGTAAATAAAGAAATATCATGTGGTGGGCGCTACGCGGGCCCTGGATTAGAGAGAGTATGAATACACAACAACTGGCGAAACTACGTACAATCGTGCCCGAGATGCGTCGCGTCCGGCACATTCACTTTGTCGGCATCGGTGGTGCCGGCATGGGTGGTATCGCCGAAGTGTTGGCTAATGAAGGGTATCAAATCAGCGGCTCGGATCTGGCGCCGAATCCGGTGACCCAGCAGCTGAGCGCGCTGGGGGCGACGATCTATTTCAACCATCGTCCGGAGAACGTGCTGGATGCGAGCGTAGTGGTGGTCTCCACCGCCATTGCTTCTGACAACCCTGAGATCGTCGCGGCGCGTGAAGCACGCATTCCGGTGATTCGCCGTGCAGAAATGCTGGCCGAGCTGATGCGCTTCCGTCACGGCATCGCCGTGGCCGGTACGCACGGCAAAACCACCACCACCGCGATGGTGTCCAGTATTTATGCGGAAGCCGGTCTGGATCCGACCTTTGTCAACGGCGGTCTGGTGAAGGCGGCGGGCACGCATGCGCGCCTCGGCTGCAGCCGTTATCTGATTGCGGAGGCTGACGAAAGCGACGCGTCGTTCCTGCACCTGCAGCCGATGGTGGCGATTGTCACCAATATCGAAGCCGACCACATGGACACTTACCATGGCGACTTTGAAAACCTGAAGCAGACGTTTATCAACTTCCTGCACAACCTGCCGTTCTACGGCCGTGCGGTGATGTGCATTGATGACCCGGTGGTGCGTGAACTGTTGCCGCGCGTCGGGCGCCATATTACAACGTACGGTTTTAGCGAAGATGCCGACGTGCGTATTGAAAGCTACAGCCAGATTGGCCCGCAGGGGCACTTTACCCTGAGCCGTCAGGATAAGCCGCTGATGACGGTCACCCTGAACGCACCGGGACGCCACAATGCGCTGAACGCGGCGGCGGCGGTGGCCGTGGCTACCGAAGAGGGCATTGACGACGAGGATATTTTGCGTGCGCTGGCTGGCTTCCAGGGGACCGGACGCCGTTTCGACTTCCTGGGCGAGTTCGCGCTGGATGCGGTGAACGGCGGCGCAGGCAGCGCGATGCTGGTGGACGATTACGGCCACCATCCGACTGAGGTGGACGCCACGATCAAAGCGGCACGCGCCGGCTGGCCGGATAAACGCCTGGTGATGGTGTTCCAGCCGCATCGATACACCCGCACCCGCGACCTGTACGATGACTTTGCCAACGTGCTGTCGCAGGTGGACGTACTGCTGATGCTGGAGGTCTATCCGGCGGGTGAAGCGCCGATTCCGGGCGCGGACAGCCGTTCGCTGTGCCGCACCATCCGTAACCGCGGCAAGCTGGACCCGATTTTAGTGTCCGACGCGGATACCGTGCCGGAAACGCTGGCCCAGCTGCTGCAGGCGGACGACCTGGTGCTGGTGCAGGGGGCGGGCAACGTCGGCAAAATTGCCCGTAATCTGGCGGAGCTGCAGCTGCAGCCGCAGAACAAAGAGGAGCAGCCGCATGACTGAGAAAGTCGCCGTCCTGCTGGGTGGCACCTCTGCTGAACGTGATGTTTCCCTGCAGTCCGGCGCGGCGGTGCTGGCCGGTCTGCGCGAAGCCGGCATTGACGCTCACGGCGTCGATACCCGCGACTTCCCGGTGTCGCAGCTCAAGGCGCAGGGCTTTAGCAAAGTCTTTATCGCGCTGCACGGGCGCGGCGGCGAGGACGGCACCCTGCAGGGGATGCTGGAGTTCCTGGAACTGCCGTATACCGGCAGCGGCGTGATGGCCTCGGCGTTGACCATGGACAAATGGCGCACCAAGCTGGTGTGGCAGTCGCTGGGCCTGCCGATCGCCCCTTACGTGGCGCTGCATCGTGCGGATTTTAGCGGCGATGACAAGCATCAGGCGCTGGCGAACATCGAAGCTCTGGGGCTGCCGCTGATCGTCAAGCCAAGCCGCGAAGGCTCCAGCGTCGGCATGAGCAAGGTTGAGTCATTCGGCGCGCTTGAAGCGGCGCTGGAAGAGGCCTTCCGCCACGATGACGACGTGCTGGTGGAGAAATGGCTGAGCGGCCCGGAGTACACCGTGGCGTTTATTGGCGACAGCGTGATGCCGTCGATTCGCATTCAGCCGGCCGGCGTGTTTTACGACTACCAGGCGAAATACATTGCGGACGATACGCAGTATTTCTGCCCGAGCGGTTTGTCGGCCGAGCAGGAGGCTGAACTGGCCGCGCTGGCGGTGCGCGCCTACCGTGCGCTGGACTGCAGCGGCTGGGGTCGCGTTGATGTAATGCAGGATAACGATGGCAGCTTCTATCTGCTCGAGGTGAACACCTCGCCGGGCATGACCAGTCATAGCCTGGTGCCGATGGCAGCACGCCAGTTTGGATTAAGCTTCTCGCAACTGGTGGCGAGAATTTTGGAATTGGCCGACTGATATGTCGCAAGCTGCCCTGAATGCACGCGACCGCGAGGCGGAGAACAACAGCCCGCGGCGCAGCAATGGAACCCAACTGGCGGGAATGCTTTTCCTGCTGATGGTGCTGGGGACCGTGTTATGGAGTGGTTGGGCGGTGATTGGCTGGATGAAAGACGCCAGCCGTCTGCCGCTCTCCCGCCTGGTGGTGACCGGCGAACGCCATTACACCACCAACGATGATATTCGCCAGGCTATCCTGGCGCTGGGATCGCCGGGCACGTTTATGACGCAGGATGTGAATGTCATCCAGCAGCAGATTGAACGCTTGCCGTGGATTAAGCAGGCCAGCGTACGCAAGCAATGGCCGGATGAGCTGAAAATCCATCTGGTGGAGTATGTCCCGGTGGCGCGCTGGAATGATTTGCATATGGTCGATGCCGAAGGCAAATCATTCAGCGTTCCGGCGGAGCGCGTCGGCAAGCAGAAATTGCCGCTGCTTTATGGTCCGGAAGGAAGCGAGCAGGACGTGCTGGACGGCTATCGCACCATGAGCAGCACGCTGGCCGCCGGCAAGTTTACCTTGAAGATGGCGGCGATGACGGCGCGCCACTCCTGGCAACTGGCTTTGGACAACGATGTTCGGTTGGAACTGGGGCGTGACGATCGCATGGGACGCCTGCAACGCTTTATCGAGCTGTATCCGGTGCTGGAGCAACAGGGCCAGGCGGAAAACAAACGTGTCAGCTACGTCGACCTGCGCTATGACTCCGGCGCCTCGGTGGGATGGAGCCCGGTGTTAATCGACCCGCAGGCGGCACGTGAACAGCAAAACAGTAATCAGCAACAGAATCAGGCACAGGCAAAACAACGATGATCAAGTCGACGGACAGAAAACTGGTAGTTGGACTGGAGATCGGTACGGCGAAAGTCGCCGCACTGGTAGGGGAAGTTCTGCCCGATGGCATGGTCAACATTATCGGGGTGGGCAGCTGCCCGTCCCGGGGCATGGATAAGGGCGGCGTTAATGACCTGGAATCGGTGGTGAAGTGCGTGCAGCGCGCCATCGATCAGGCGGAACTGATGGCGGATTGCCAGATTTCTTCGGTCTACCTCTCATTATCGGGCAAACACATCAGTTGCCAGAATGAAATCGGGATGGTTCCTATTTCCGAAGAGGAAGTGACCATGGAGGATGTGGAAAACGTTGTGCATACCGCCAAATCGGTGCGTGTGCGTGATGAACACCGCGTGCTGCATGTGATTCCTCAGGAATACGCCATCGACTATCAGGAAGGCATCAAAAACCCGGTAGGGTTGTCCGGCGTGCGTATGCAGGCCAAGGTGCACCTGATCACCTGCCATAACGATATGGCAAAAAACATTGTTAAAGCGGTTGAACGTTGTGGTCTGAAAGTTGACCAACTTATTTTCGCCGGTCTTGCTGCCAGCTATGCGGTGTTAACCGAAGATGAGCGCGAGCTCGGCGTCTGTGTGGTGGATATCGGCGGCGGTACCATGGATATGGCGGTGTATACCGGTGGCGCGCTGCGTCACACCAAGGTTATCCCGTATGCCGGTAACGTGGTCACCAGCGATATTGCTTACGCCTTCGGCACGCCGCCGACGGATGCGGAAGCGATTAAAGTTCGACACGGTTGTGCGCTTGGATCGATTGTTAGCAAGGATGAGAGTGTAGAGGTGCCTAGCGTCGGGGGACGTCCTCCGCGCAGTCTGCAAAGACAGACGCTGGCTGAAGTTATTGAGCCACGCTACACCGAACTGCTGAATCTGGTTAACGATGAGATTTTGCAATTACAGGAGCAACTGCGTCAGCAAGGGGTGAAGCATCATCTGGCAGCGGGTATCGTGCTGACCGGTGGCGCCGCCCAGATTGATGGCCTGGCAGCCTGTGCGCAACGGGTGTTCCACACCCAGGTACGCATCGGCCAACCCTTGAACATCACGGGTCTGACGGATTATGCGCAGGAGCCTTACTACTCGACGGCGGTAGGTCTGCTGCACTATGGAAAAGAGTCTCACCTGAGTGGTGAGGCAGAAGTAGAAAAAGGCGCCTCAGTGGGCAGTTGGTTTAAACGTATCAACAGCTGGCTGAGAAAAGAGTTTTAATGTTTTAACAAAGAGACCATGCATCGGTATTTTTTTATGGTCTCGCAGCGACAGGCACAAAACGGAGAGAAACTATGTTTGAACCAATGGAACTAACCAATGACGCGGTGATTAAAGTCATCGGCGTCGGCGGTGGCGGTGGCAACGCCGTTGAACACATGGTGCGCGAGCGCATCGAAGGTGTTGAATTCTTCGCCGTAAATACCGACGCCCAGGCGCTCCGTAAAACGGCAGTTGGCCAAACCATCCAGATTGGTAATTGCATTACCAAAGGTCTGGGTGCGGGCGCGAACCCGGAAGTGGGTCGTAATTCAGCGGAAGAAGACCGTGAAGCCCTGCGTACTGCGCTGGAAGGCGCGGATATGGTCTTCATCGCGGCCGGCATGGGCGGGGGCACCGGTACCGGCGCCGCGCCCGTGGTGGCTGAAGTAGCAAAAGATCTGGGTATTCTGACAGTGGCCGTGGTTACCAAGCCTTTCAATTTCGAAGGCAAGAAGCGCATGGCGTTCGCTGAGCAGGGTATTGCAGAGCTGTCCAAGCATGTGGACTCCTTGATCACCATCCCGAACGACAAACTTCTGAAAGTTCTGGGACGCGGTATTTCTCTGCTGGACGCGTTCGGCGCGGCTAACGACGTGCTGAAAGGCGCGGTGCAGGGCATTGCCGAGCTGATCACCCGTCCGGGCCTGATGAACGTCGACTTCGCCGACGTGCGCACCGTGATGTCCGAAATGGGCTACGCGATGATGGGCTCCGGCATCGCCTGTGGTGAAGACCGTGCGGAAGAAGCGGCCGAAATGGCGATCTCCAGCCCGCTGCTGGAAGATATCGACCTGTCCGGCGCGCGCGGCGTACTGGTTAACATCACCGCCGGCTTTGACCTGCGTCTGGACGAGTTTGAAACCGTGGGTAACACCATCCGCGCGTTTGCATCCGACAACGCCACCGTGGTGATCGGTACCTCTCTGGATCCGGAGATGAACGACGAACTGCGCGTGACCGTGGTTGCGACCGGTATCGGTATGGACAAGCGTCCGGAAATCACTCTGGTGACCAACAAGCAGCAGCAGGTCAGCCAGCCGGTGATGGATCATCGTTACCAGCAGCACGGTATGTCGCCGCTGCCGCAGGAAGTTAAGCCTGCCGCCAAGGTAGTGAACGATCAGAACGCGCAACCAAACAAAGAGCCTGACTATCTGGATATTCCAGCCTTCTTGCGTAAGCAAGCTGACTAAGAATTTCCTGAGAATTTGGCATCTCCGCTCTTTGTGCTAAACTGTCCCGCCGGCCATGCTGTATGCTTGGCCGGTAGGATGGATAACATTGCGAGATAAAACGATGATCAAACAAAGGACATTAAAACGTATCGTTCAGGCGACTGGCGTCGGTTTGCATACCGGCAAGAAAGTCACGCTGACGATGCGCCCAGCGCCGGCCAATACCGGGGTCATCTATCGTCGCACTGACTTGAATCCACCGGTTGATTTTCCGGCTGATGCAAAATCCGTGCGTGATACCATGCTCTGTACTTGCCTGGTGAATGAGCATGACGTGCGTATTTCTACCGTTGAGCATCTAAATGCCGCACTGGCTGGCCTTGGCATCGACAACATCATTATTGAAGTTGACGCGGCCGAGATCCCAATCATGGACGGTAGCGCCAGTCCGTTTGTGTTCCTGCTGCTGGACGCCGGCATTGAGGAACTGAACTCAGCGAAGAAATTCCTGCGTCTGAAAGACACCGTTCGCGTTGAAGATGGTGATAAATGGGCCGAGCTGTCCCCGCATAACGGGTTCCGCCTGGACTTTACCATTGACTTCAACCACCCGGCGATTGACGCCAGCGCGCAGCGCTACCGCTTAGATTTTTCTGCCGACTCGTTCGTGCGTCAAATCAGCCGTGCGCGTACCTTCGGGTTTATGCGCGATATCGAATACCTGCAATCCCGCGGCCTGGCCCTGGGCGGCAGCTTCGATTGTGCCATCGTGGTGGACGACTACCGCGTCCTGAACGAAGACGGCCTGCGTTTTGAAGATGAATTCGTTCGTCACAAAATGCTGGACGCCATCGGCGACCTGTTTATGTGCGGCCATAATATCATTGGCGCATTTACTGCCTATAAGTCCGGCCATGCACTGAACAACAAGTTGCTGCAGGCGGTACTGGCAAAACAGGAAGCGTGGGAATTCGTCACGTTCCAGGACGAAGCTGAAATGCCGTTGGCATTCAAAGCGCCGTCCACCGTATTGGCATAAGCATAGGCCTGAATTCGCTGGTTATTTCTCACGACTGGTAGTGTTGGCACCCTCTCCGGCCAGGGCTGCCAGTCGTTCTAATGTCTTGCGCAGTTTTTCCGGACTGCGGCTGGCTATTCCCCGTAATTGTTCCGCACTTTCCTCGCTCAGACGACGCATCGGCGCCGCGGCGGGTTCATCTGTTGTTTTTTGCAGCGAATTCTGCTGCTGATTGCCGCCTTTTGCCATCAACGCCGGATTAATCCTGATGTCGATCGATGACAATGATGGTAGAATTTGCGCTCGTAGTGCGGATAATAAGCTCGGCTGTTCGTAGCGCAGGCGCATCATCCAGCTGGCATTGGCCGTTTCCAGCACTAATACACCCTGTCTGAAGTTTGCGACACGGCACCAGGGATGCAGTTGAGCCGGCAATAGGCCCTTGACTGCGCGGTTGAGTTTCAGCAGGGCGGCAGCGCGTTGCTGAACGTTGTGCAACGGCCCTTTGTCTGCGGATGACGACTCAGAAAACAGGACATCTAATAATTGTGGACGGCTATCGCGCATAATGGCTCCGGCGGATTAACAAACTCGTGATCGGTATTCTAAATCGTTGGCGACAATTTGGCAGACGTTATTTCTGGCCGCATCTCCTGCTGGGGATGGTAGCGGCTACGCTTGGCGTACCGCAAAATCTGACGGGCGGCCCCGATCAAGCCGCGTTGCCGAGTACCTCGTCCAGCCTTAATCGGCAAAATTCCATCAGCCATGCCTTCAGCGGCCTGGCTTTGCTGCAAGAGGTTCACCGCCGGCCGAACTTCAGCGTCGACTATTGGCAGCAGCATGCGCTGCGCACCGTCATCCGTCATCTCTCTTTCGCCCTGGCGCCGCAGGTTGTTTATGCGCGCGTGCAGGAAAGCGACGCTGAACCGGTCGAGCCGCCGCTAAAAGCGGCGCAGCTGGCGCTGCTGTTTACGCTCAATACGCTGTTGACCCATGAGCCGAAGCCGCCGACCATCATCCGCGACACGCTCCATTCCGTTCACCCGCCGCTGGCTCAGCATCAGGTCGGACTGTGGCTGGCGCAGGTGCAGGGCATTCGCGCCGGCCCCGCTGCTGCGGTCTGATTTAGCCCTCTTGGCAACGATAACCAACAAATAACAGCAAGATGACGGCCTGTTTTGGCGGTCATGAACGAGATATTAAACACATGTTAGTTAAATTATTGACCAAAGTCTTTGGTAGCCGTAACGATCGTACGCTGCGCCGCATGCGCAAAGTGGTTGAGCAGATCAACCGCATGGAACCGGACATGGAAAAACTGTCCGATGATGAGCTGAAAGCCAAAACCAACGAATTCCGCGAACGCCTGAAAAAAAGCGAGACGGTAGAGAGCCTGATCCCGGAAGCCTTTGCGGTGGTGCGGGAAGCCAGTAAGCGCGTATTCGGCATGCGTCACTTTGACGTGCAGCTGCTGGGCGGCATGGTGCTGAACGACCGCTGCATCGCCGAGATGCGCACCGGTGAAGGTAAAACCCTGACGGCGACCCTGCCGGCGTACCTGAATGCCCTGAGCGGCCGCGGCGTGCACGTGGTGACCGTCAACGATTATCTGGCGCAGCGCGATGCCGAGAACAACCGCCCGCTGTTTGAATTCCTGGGCCTCAGCGTCGGCATCAACCTGCCGGGCATGCCGGCACCGGCCAAACGTGAAGCCTATGCCGCCGACATCACTTACGGCACCAACAACGAATACGGCTTCGACTACCTGCGCGACAACATGGCGTTCAGCCCTGAAGAGCGCGTGCAGCGTAAACTGCACTATGCGCTGGTGGATGAGGTTGACTCCATCCTGATCGATGAAGCGCGTACCCCGCTGATTATCTCCGGCCCGGCTGAAGACAGCTCCGAGATGTATATCAAGGTCGACAAGCTGATCCCTAAACTGATCCGCCAGGAAAAAGAAGACTCCGACACCTTCCAGGGTGAAGGTCACTTCTCGGTGGATGAGAAGGCGCGTCAGGTGCACCTGACCGAGCGCGGCCTGATCCTGATCGAAGAGATGCTGGTGGAAGCGGGCATTATGGAGGAGGGTGAATCGCTCTATTCACCGACCAACATCATGCTGATGCACCACGTCACCGCCGCGCTGCGTGCGCACGTGCTGTTTACCCGCGACGTTGACTACATCGTGAAAGACGGTGAAGTGATCATCGTCGATGAGCACACCGGCCGTACCATGCAGGGGCGCCGCTGGTCTGATGGTCTGCACCAGGCGGTGGAAGCCAAAGAAGGCGTGGAAATCCAGAACGAAAACCAGACGCTGGCGTCGATCACCTTCCAGAACTACTTCCGTCTGTACGAGAAGCTGGCGGGGATGACCGGTACCGCCGATACCGAAGCGTTTGAATTCAGCTCCATCTACAAGTTGGACACCATTGTGGTGCCGACCAACCGTCCGATGATCCGTAAGGATATGCCGGATCTGGTTTACATGACCGAACAAGAGAAGATTGCGGCGATCATCGAAGATATTCGCGAACGTACCGCCAGCGGCCAGCCGGTGCTGGTGGGGACCATCTCGATTGAGAAATCGGAAGTGGTATCCCGCGAGCTGACCAAGGCCGGCGTTGAGCACAAGGTACTGAACGCCAAATTCCACGCCATGGAAGCGGATATCGTTGCCCAGGCCGGGCAGGCAGGCGCGGTGACTATCGCCACCAACATGGCCGGTCGTGGTACCGACATCGTGCTGGGCGGCAGCTGGCAGACGGAAGTCGCACAGCTGGAAGAACCAACCGAAGAGCAAATCGCCGCGATTAAAGACGCCTGGAAAGTGCGGCACGACGCCGTGCTGGCCGCTGGCGGTCTGCATATTATCGGCACCGAGCGCCATGAATCCCGCCGTATCGACAACCAGCTGCGCGGCCGTTCCGGTCGCCAGGGGGATGCCGGTTCTTCCCGCTTCTACCTGTCGATGGAAGATGCGCTGATGCGTATCTTCGCTTCCGACCGCGTCTCCAACATGATGCGTAAGCTGGGGATGAAAGAGGGCGAGGCGATTGAGCACCCGTGGGTCACCAAGGCGATCGCCAACGCACAGCGTAAAGTGGAAAGCCGTAACTTCGATATTCGTAAGCAACTGCTGGAATATGATGATGTGGCGAACGATCAGCGGCGTGCCATTTACACTCAGCGTAACGAACTGCTGGACGTTTCCGATATCAGCGAAACCATCGCCAGCATTCGTGAAGACGTGTTCAAAGCCACTATCGACAACTACATTCCGCCACAGTCGCTGGAAGAAATGTGGGACGTGCAGGGGCTGGAAGAGCGCTTGAAAAACGACTTCGATCTGGAGATGCCGATCGCCGAGTGGCTGGACAAAGAGCCGGAACTGCACGAAGAAACGCTGCGCGAGCGCATTCTGGAAAAGGCCAAAGAAGAGTATCTGCAGAAAGAAGACGTGGTCGGCAGCGAAATGATGCGCAACTTCGAGAAGGGCGTGATGCTGCAGACGCTGGATTCGCTGTGGAAAGAGCACCTGGCGGCAATGGATTACCTGCGTCAGGGTATCCACCTGCGTGGCTATGCGCAGAAGGATCCGAAGCAGGAGTACAAGCGTGAATCCTTCGCCATGTTTGCCGCGATGCTGGAGTCGCTGAAATATGAAGTGATCAGCGTGCTGAGCAAGGTTCAGGTGCGGATGCCGGAAGAGGTGGAAGCGCTGGAGCAGCAACGCCGTGAAGAAGCGGAACGTCTGGCGCAGCAGCAGCAGTTGAGCCACCAGGATGAAAATGCGCTGGCAACGAGCGATCCTAACGCGCCGGCGGTGGCCGAGCGTAAAGTGGGCCGCAACGATCCGTGCCCTTGTGGCTCCGGTAAGAAATACAAGCAGTGCCACGGCCGTCTGCAAAAGTAAGTAGCCGTTAAACAGGCGCTCAATGCCTTGTGGGGCCGGACATGTCCGGCCCCAGCTATATCTGGCGTTACCCGCGGGCGGTGGCGCACAGTTCAAGAATGATTTAGGAGTTAGCGATGAAACATCTGAACATCGCCGTGGGCATTATTCGTAATTCCCGGCAGGAGATCTTTCTTACCCGTCGCGGTGCGGATTCCCATATGGCAGGTTTTTGGGAGTTTCCCGGCGGCAAGATTGAAGCGGGTGAAACGGCGGAACAGGCGCTGTACCGCGAGCTGCAGGAAGAAACCGGCATTGAGGCCGGGCAGGCCGCACTGTTGGAGGTGCTGGAACACCGCTTTAGCGACCGTATCGTGACGCTGAACTTTTATCTGGTGGAGCACTGGCAGGGCGAACCGTTTGGCCGTGAAGGCCAGCCGATGCGCTGGGTAAAACAGGCGGAGCTGCGTGAAGATGAATTCCCGCCGGCCAACGCCGCGATTGTCCGGCAGCTGGTTGCGCAGGCCGGCGCGGCGCAGTAAGTCTCCGTTGACGAACGGCCTGGTTTGCCCAGGCCGTACCGAGCGCTAGTAGTCTTCCTTTTCACTCCACTCGTCGCTGTCGGATAAGTCGCCATTGCTTGGGATGCGCTTTTCTTCGGCCGCCCATTCACCCAGATCGATCATCTGGCAGCGCTTGCTGCAGAACGGACGATACGGGCTGACTTCCCCCCAAACAACGTCTTTGCCACAGGTCGGGCAATTTACTACGGTAGTCATCACTCTTCCTTAGCCGGTTTTTCAACGGCCATTTTATTGATTACTAACAGCAGGCCAGATCGAACGTCAGGCGTTCCGGCACCTGAGTATGGTCGCCGTCCAGCGACAAGAAGCGAATGGCGTAACGCGTCTTGTGGCCGGAAATTTGCGGATACAGCTGATGCGACAGGTCGATACGCAGGCGCAGCAGATCGGCATCTTCCGCATTATCCTGATAAAACCCGTTCAGACTGATTTGATTGCGGAACGGCCCGGACTGGCGGATCAGGCTCAGGATCATCGTCAGCGCCTGATGCAACGGATCCAGGGTTTCCAGCCACTGGGCGACGTCGGCATCGCGCTCTGACTGGGGTACGTGCATCCACATATGCAGCGTTGGCAGATCGAAACTGCAGCAGCCGCCGGGAATGCCTAAACGTTGGCGCACCAGACTGATGAGCTTATCCTCACGTAGCGGCTGGCCCATGCGCGGCGCGGCGATAAGGCGTGAAGAAAGCGCTTTTAACTGGGTGCGTAACTGTTCGATCAGCGACATATCAACGCCGGGCACGTCGGCCCACTGCAGCAGTTTTTGCTGTTGGCGTTCCAGTTCTTTCGCCAGCTCGGTGCGGACTTCGCCGCGCTCCAGCACGTCCAGCAGATCGGAAACGGTACGGAAAAAGGTCAGGGCGATGGCGGTATCGCTCAATGCCCGGTGGCCATGTAACTGTTGCAGCAAAAATTCGATTCGCAGCCAGGTACGCATTTTTTCATTCAACGGGTGTTCAAAGAGAACGGTTGGAGAAGCGTCACTCATTCGGTTTAATCCTGTCGTTTTGCTGATGCCGCAAGGTCCAGATAGCGGCGATGCAAGGCGGCTACGTGTGATTCTATCTCTTGTGCGGCGCCGCTGTTGTCGATCACGTCGTCCGCCGCTGCCAGGCGCTGCTCGCGCGTCGCTTGGGCAGATAAAATATTGAGTGCCTGCTGACGGCTGACGCCGTCGCGGGCGATAGTTCTGAGCAACTGGGTATCGCTGTCGACATCGACCACCACGACCCGATCGGCGCGTGACTGGAGCTGGTTTTCTACCAGTAACGGTACCACCCAGAGCGCATAGGGGCTGTCGGCCAGCGCCAGCTGGCGCTGTGTTTCCTGCTGTATCACCGGGTGTAGCAGTTGATTCAGCCAGCGTTTTTCATCTGGCTGGCTGAAGATACGCTGACGCAGCGCGGCGCGATCCAAAGCGCCATCCGGCTGGAGTATCCCATGGCCAAAATGCGCGGTGATGGCCGCCAATGACGGCGTGCCGGGTTCTACAACCTGACGGGCGATGATGTCGGCATCGACGATCACGATGCCATGACGCGCAAAAGCATTGGCGACGGTTGATTTACCGCTGCCGATGCCGCCGGTCAACGCAACAATGTAAGTCATGGCGTGAAGGGACACCCTAAGATTTATCCAGAAACAATAAACGAATCATAAAGCGATCGTGCAGAAGTGCAAGTCGACGCCGTCAGGCTGGCGTTTCTGTCGCCAGAATGGCAAAAATGGGCGCAATATCACATCGGAATGGCGTAGGTAAATTTCTGGGATTGTAGCGTAAATAAAGACGAAATCGCAGTCTTGCCGCGTGATTATTCCGGCGTATGATAACGTCACTGGAACTGGCATCAAGCTGTTCTGCGCAGGTGGCGGCATTAGCTGAAACCCGCGGGATAGAAGATTCGATCACCCTTGCGATCCGTCGCCATAAACCAGGAAATCCGTTGTCATGCGTATTGAAGAAGATTTGAAGTTAGGTTTTAAAGATGTGCTGATCCGCCCGAAGCGCTCCACGCTGAAAAGCCGCTCTGAAGTGGAACTGGAGCGCCAGTTTACCTTCAAGCATTCGGGATGGAACTGGTCCGGCGTACCTCTTATTGCCGCCAATATGGATACGGTCGGCACCTTCCGCATGGCAGAGGCTCTGGCGTCTTTCGATGTGCTTACCGCGGTACACAAACACTATTCGGTTGAGCAATGGGCCGAATTCGTTCAGCGCGTACCGGCAGAGACGCTGCGTCACGTGATGGTTTCCACCGGCACCTCCGATGCCGACTTCGTAAAGATGAAGCAAATTCTGGCGCTGTCGCCGGCGCTGAAGTTTATCTGCATCGATGTGGCCAACGGCTACTCGGAGCACTTTGTCGCCTTCCTGCAGAAAGCGCGCGAAGCCTGTCCGCAACACGTTATCTGCGCCGGCAATGTGGTCACCGGCGAAATGGTTGAGGAACTGATTCTGTCCGGGGCCGATATCGTTAAGGTCGGCATTGGCCCGGGTTCAGTGTGCACCACGCGGGTGAAAACCGGCGTTGGCTACCCGCAGCTGTCCGCGGTGATTGAATGCGCGGACGCGGCGCACGGGCTGGGCGGGCAGATTGTCAGCGACGGCGGCTGCTCGGTGCCGGGCGATGTGGCGAAAGCCTTCGGCGGCGGCGCCGACTTTGTCATGCTGGGCGGCATGCTGGCCGGCCACGACGAGTGTGAAGGCACGGTGGTGGAAGAGAACGGCGAGAAATTTATGCTGTTCTACGGCATGAGTTCCGAATCCGCGATGAAGCGCCACGTGGGCGGCGTCGCGGAGTACCGCGCGGCAGAAGGTAAAACCGTGAAGCTGCCGCTGCGCGGCGAAGTGGAATTCACCGTACGCGATATCCTCGGCGGCCTGCGTTCGGCCTGCACCTACGTGGGGGCAGAGCGTCTGAAAGAGCTGACCAAACGCACCACCTTTATCCGCGTTGCGGAACAGGAAAACCGCGTATTCGGCAGCAAGTAATCTCCTGTCGCCCCCGCACCGTGGGGGCGTTTCACCCGCCTGTTTTACCCCAACACCGTTCCCAATTGAAAAATCGGCAAATACATGGCGATCACCAGGCCGCCGACGATGATGCCGATGGTCAGCATCAGCAGCGGTTCCAGCGTTTGAGCCAAAGCGTCCGCCAGCTCATGCGTCTGCTGTTCATGCCATGACGCCAGTTTGCCCAGCAGGGTGTCCAGAGTGCCGGACTCTTCCCCGACGCGCGCCAGCTGCTGGCACAACGGCGGAAACAGCGGCTGTTCCGCCAGCGCCTGATACAGCGGCAGCCCCTGGTTCAGCCGTTGCCGAATATTCTCCAGCGCCTGACGGAAAAACAGATTCTCCATCGACAGCAGCGCCGCATCCAGCCCTTCGAGCAATGTTAGACCCGCCTGTTGGGTCATATGCAGCGTGCGGAAGATCTGGCTCAGGCTGGCGCCTTTAATCAGCTGCGCAATCAGCGGCAGACGCAGGCAGAGCCGCTGTTCCCGCCGTCGCCAGCGGGAGTGCGGATGGCAACAGCGCCAGTAGCCGCCCGCCAGCAGGGCGCCGGCCAGTAATACATAGGGGCCGGCGCTGACCAATAACGCTGACAGATTCATGAGTCCCTGGGTAAACCAGGGCAGCGGCGCGTCGAACGACTGATACACGCTGGCGAATTCGGGCAGCACCATCAGCAGCATCAGCAGGCTGACCAGTATGGTCACCGCGCAGATAAACAGCGGATAGCGGATGGCCTTCAGCACTTTTTTGCGCAGCTTCTGCTGCTCTTCCTGCTGTTGCGCCAGCTGCTGGCAACAGCGGTCGAGGTTGCCGGTCAGTTCGCCCAAGGTGATTAGCTGGCGATAAATAGGCGGAAACACGTCGTGGTAGCCGGCCGTCACTTCGGACAGCGGCTGACCCTGAGCCACGTGTTCACCGATCTCCTGCAGCAGACAGCGCCATGGAGCGGACTGATGCTGCTGCGCCAGCAGCTGCAGTGCGTTCATCAGCGGCAGCCCGGCCTGCAGCAGCGTAGCCAGCTGGCGGGTGAATAGGGTCAATGCTTCGCCACGCCATTGTCGCCGGCCAACCGGCTTGCCGCGTGCGACCTGATAGGGCTGCAGGTTCTGCTCAATCAGCAGCTGATAAACCTGCTCTTTGCGTTCAGCCAGCGACTCTCCCGGAACCAATTCACCTTGACTATTAATGGCCTGCCAGAGAAAAAGCCGCCGCGACGTCATGGCTGTAGCTCCGTGTGGCCTATCACGCGATAAACTTCCTGCAGCGACGTAATACCTTCCGCAACCAGCGCCAGCCCGGCCTGCAGCAGCGATGTTTGCCCCTGCCGCTGTGCGATCTCGTTCAACTGCTCCGCCGTTAGCTGGTGAAGTAACCCGTGTTGGATCTCACTGGTGATGTGCAGTAATTCATAGATGCCGATGCGGCCGTAATAGCCGCCGAAACAGTGTTCACAGCCTTCGGCGCGCCATGGCGTCAACGGGCGGGGCCACAGCGCGGCGGGGAAGTGCAGCGTTTCCGTTTGCGGGCGGCGGCAGTGCAGGCACAGCCGCCGCACCAGCCGCTGGGCGATCACCAGCTTGAGGCTGGCCGCCAGCAGGTAGCCGGGGATGCCCATATTGGTCAGACGGGTCAGGGTTTCGCTGGTGGAGTTGGTATGCAAGGTCGACAGCACCAGATGGCCGGTCTGGGCGGCTTTCACTGCGATCTCGGCGGTTTCTCCGTCGCGGATCTCGCCGATCATGATCACGTCCGGATCCTGGCGCAGCAGCGCCCGCAGTACGCGGGAGAAACTCAGGTCGATTTTGCCGTTGACCTGCGTCTGGTTGATGCCAAACAGCGGGATCTCGACGGGATCCTCGACGCTGCACAGATTGCGCTGCCGATCGTTCAACTGGTGCAGGCCGCTGTACAGCGTGACGGTTTTTCCGCTGCCGGTGGGGCCGGTGACCAGAATCATCCCCTGCGGGCCGGCGAGGGCGGCGGCAAACTGCGTGCGATCCGCCTCCGTCATGCCCAGTTGCTCCAGCGGCAGATCCTGCCGGTCGGTTTGCAGGATCCGCAGCACCACCTTTTCGCCGTACAGCGTCGGCAGGGTGGAGATGCGCATCGAGTAGCGGCTGCGATCCAGCTGAACGCCGAGCTGGCCGTCCTGCGGCAGACGCCGTTCGGCAATGTCCAACTGAGCCATGATCTTCAGCCGGGCGATAATGCGCTGGCCCAGGGCCAGCGGCGGCGGAGAGACCGTCTGCAGTACGCCATCGATGCGTAGGCGGATGCTGAGCTGTTGTTGGTAAGGTTCAAAGTGAATGTCGGAGGCGCGCCGTTGGATCGCGCTGCGCAGCGTTTGGTTGATAAAGTTGACCGCGGGCGCATCGGCATCGTCATCCAGCGTGGGGCTGTGCGCCCCGGCATCCTCTTCTTGAGCCGGCTGAAGCGCCGGCGACTGGAACAGCGCCTGTTCCAGCCGCGCCAGCGGCCACTGCTCCAGTGCAATGCGTTTCCCGCTGGCGAAGCGCAGCGCATTGAGCAGCGGCGCCGACGGTTCGCCGTGCAGAGCGATGGTCAGGCATTGCTCGTCTTCGCTCAGCGCCAGCGCCTGATAGCGCCGGCACAGGGTGTGTATTTCCGCGTTGATGGCCTGGTTCATCAGGATGGTTCCGGCGCATCGTCAAAGCGGAATACTTCCTGGCAGGTATCCTGCAGCGCGCTGCTTTCCGCCGCGCTGCAACTGCGCGCCCAACGCATCAGGCCGTTGCTGTCCGGCGTCGGCGTCATCGTGACCGTTAATCCCTGCAGCGTCTGGGCGCCAGTGAGCGTAATAACCCCCCGGCTGACGCTGACGGCGCTGACATAGCGCGAGGCGGCGCCAGTCGGGATGCCTTTGCTGCCGGCGTTGCATTCGTCGGCCACGCCGCTGTCCAGCACGCACAGCTCTACCGCCATTTTATAGGGGGCCATCGTCTGCAACATATCGGTCATTGCCGCTTTCTGAATATAGCGCTGGTAGGCGGGCACGCCGATGGCGCTCAGGGTGGCGATGATGGCGATCACCACCATCAGTTCGATCAGGGTAAATCCACGTTGTGTTTCCATGCGTTGCTTCCTCCTGGTTGTGGAGTGGCAACGGTAGCGTCAGGAGGCCGGGCGTGCGAGTGCATGCTGACAGGACTGCGTATGGCTTCCAGCACTATCTGGATGGTTGCCATTTTTCGCAGTGCGTAATGCGGCGCGGATCGCAGTGTAAAGCGGCTCGCGTCGCCGGGCTGGCGATGCGAGCGCAAAAAAGGGGGGATTATTTAAAGCGCATGGATAAATCGAGGGCGGTGATGTGCTTGGTGAGCGCGCCGACCGAAATATAGTCCACGCCGGTTTCAGCGTATTGGCGCAAGGTGTCGCTGGTGACATTACCGGAGACCTCCAGCAGTGCGCGATGCTGGGTCAGTTCCACCGCCTGCTTCATCATCGGCACGCTGAAGTTATCCAGCATGATGATATCCGCGCCGGCGTCCAGCGCCTGCTGCAGTTCGTCCAGCGATTCCACTTCCACTTCGACCGGCACGTCGGCGTGCAGCCAGAAGGCTTTCTCCACCGCGTTCTTGATCGAGCCGGAGGCGATAATATGATTTTCCTTGATCAGGAAGGCGTCGGACAGCCCCAGCCGGTGGTTATTGCCGCCGCCGCACAGCACGGCGTACTTCAGTGCGGTGCGCAGCCCCGGCAGCGTTTTACGCGTGTCCAGCAGCCGCGTCTGCGTGCCTTCCAGCAGTGCGACATAGCGGCTGACGGCGGTCGCCACGCCCGACAGGGTCTGTACAAAGTTGAGCGCGGTGCGCTCGCCGGTCAGCATAATGCGCGCCGGGCCGCTCAGACGGCACAGCGGCTGGTTCGGCGTCACCGTTTCGCCGTCGGCCGCCAGCCATTCCACGCGCACCTGATTACCCAGCTGAATAAAGACTTCATTTAACCAGCGCTGGCCGCAAAACACGCCGGCTTCACGGGTGATGATCGTGGCTTCGGCCTGTTTGTCCGCCGGCAGCAGCTGGGCGGTAATATCCCGTTCAGGATTGACTTCACCACCCAGATCTTCCCGTAACGCCTGGGCGACGGCAAAAGGGATATCATGTTCAATTCGTTCAAGAAGTTCAGCACGACGGCTGTCGGCGCTGTAGCGGCGTGTCGGCATAGAAGGCTCCGAAAAGGGAACTAAGAATGTGGAGGAAACATGCTACTCTGTTGTGCAGGCAAGTACCACTGGCAGTGATAGCCGGCATGCGCTGTCGCTAAACAAGGAATCAGGTATTATCCGATACCGGTGGCGAGCAATATCTGGCATCTGTGGAACAACGTGGTTGGCCCCGGCGAGCGCTCGGGCGCAATGACAAGGGAGAGGCATAACAAATGACGCTGTTTTCGCTGTTACTGGTTCTGGCATGGGAACGTTTATTCAAGCTGGGCGAGCATTGGCAGCTGGATCACCGGCTTGAAGTGGTTTTCCGGCGTCTGCGCCGTTTTTCGCTGCTGCAGACGCTGGCGCTGGCCTGCGGCTGGATGGTGGTGGTCTGGGGCATTTTATGGCTGGCGCAGGGGCTATTTTTCGGTCTGCTGACGCTGCTGTTGTGGATTGTCGTGGCGCTGCTGTGCGTCGGGGCGGGCATTAAGCGCAAGCATTACCGCGCCTACCTGAAGGCGGCGCGTCAGGGCGACAGCCATGCGGTTGATGCCATGGCGGAAGAGCTGGCGCTGATCCACGGCCTGCCGGTGGACTGCAGCGAAGAAGAGCGTCTGCGCGAACTGCAAAATGCGCTGCTGTGGATTAACTACCGCTATTATCTGGCGCCGCTGTTCTGGTTTGTGGCGTGCGGTCCTTATGGGCCGATCGCGTTGGCCGGCTATGCTTTCCTGCGTGCTTACCAAACCTGGCTGGCGCGGCACAATACGCCGCTGGAGCGTTCGCAGTCGGGGATTGATGCATTGCTGCACTGGCTGGATTGGATCCCGGTGCGGCTGGCGGGCGTGGCCTATGCGCTGATCGGCCACGGAGAAAGGGCGCTGCCGGCCTGGTTCGCCTCGCTGGGCGATCGCCGTACTTCACAGTACCAGGTGCTGACGCGTCTGGCGCAGTTTGCGCTGGCGCGGGACCCGCATGACGATCCGGTACAAACGCCGCGTGCCGCGGTGGTGTTGGCGCGTAAGGTGACGATGATTCTGGTGGTGGTGGTGGCGGTGCTGACGATTTACGGCACCTTGCTGTAATCCGCCATCGTGCGATAAAAAAGGGCTGAACGCAGGTTCAGCCCTTGTTGTTTGCGGTAACGTCCGCTGTTACAGCTTAGCGAAGCAGCGACGCGCGGCGTCGATGGTGCGCTGAATGTCTTCTTTGCTGTGGGCGACGGACATAAAGCCTGCTTCAAAGGCGGACGGCGCCAGATATACGCCTTCGTCCAGCATCAGGTGGAAGAAGCGCTTAAAGCGTTCGGCGTCGCACTGCATCACGTCCTGATAGCAGGTGACTGCGTCGGCATCGGTAAAGAACAGGCCGAACATGCCGCCGACGTTGTTGATCACCAGCGGGATGTTCTCCGCCAGTGCGGCATGGCGCAGGCCGTCCGCCAGCATTTCGGTCAGTTCGCCCAGCGTCTGGTGAACGCCCGGCTGCGCCACCTCGCTCAGGCAGGCAAAGCCCGCCGCCATGGCGATCGGGTTGCCGGACAGCGTCCCGGCCTGATACACCGGGCCGGTCGGCGCCAGCGCTTCCATCACGTCGCGACGGCCGCCGAATGCTCCCACCGGCATACCGCCGCCGATGATTTTACCCAGGCAGGTCAGGTCCGGCTCAACGCCGTAGTGCGCCTGTGCGCCGGCCAGCGCCACGCGGAAACCGGTCATTACCTCGTCAATAATCAACAGCGCGCCGTACTGATCACACAGTGCGCGCAGCCCCGGCAGGAAGTCCGGCTGCGGCGGTACGCAGTTCATATTGCCCGCCACCGGCTCGACGATGATACAGGCAATCTCTGACGGGTATTGTTCAAAGGCGCTGCGTACCGAGTCCAGATCGTTATAGGTGCAGGTCAGGGTATGTTTGGCGAAGTCCGCCGGTACGCCCGGTGAGTTCGGTTGGCCGAGGGTCAGCGCGCCGGAACCGGCTTTGACCAGCAGGCAGTCGGCGTGGCCGTGGTAACAGCCTTCAAACTTGATGATTTTATCGCGCTGGGTGTAGCCGCGCGCCAGACGGATGGCGCTCATGGTGGCTTCGGTGCCGGAGTTCACCATGCGCACCATATCCATCGTCGGCACCAGTTCGGTCACCAGCGCGGCCATTTTTACTTCCATTTCGGTCGGTGCGCCAAAGCTCAGGCCGCGTTCGGCGGCGGCAATGACGGCGTTGCGAATGGCAGGATGGTTATGGCCCAGCACCATCGGGCCCCAGGAGCCGACGTAATCGATATAGGCTTTGCCGTCGGCGTCAAAAAGGTAGGCGCCGTCGGCACGTTCGATAAACAGCGGCACCCCGCCGACGCCGGTAAATGCCCGCACCGGGGAGTTCACCCCGCCGGGGATCAGCTGCTGCGCTTCGGCGTACAGACTTTCGGACTTGCTGTGTAAGCTCATAAATCGGCTCCAGGAATGTATATTGAATGTGTTTTACCGGGCTATTCTAGTGGAGTGCGCGCCGTTATGAAACGATCGCCGCAGCGTGATACGGGTAAACGGTGAGTTTCGCTGTTTGCCAAGAGAGGTGTGCCGTACGCTTTTTTGGGTATAGAATGGACGGCTCTGCGATTTATATGACTTATTCTTACCGGCGGTAACCAACCCCTTATGAGTGAGCAGCAACCACAACCCTCGTTAGTACTTACTCCGCGTGTGAAGCGCGTTGACAGTGTGCGTCAGTTTATTCGCCGTGATAAAACGCCGGTGGCGATCTTGTTGATGGCGGCCCTGGTGGGCGCGCTGGCCGGGCTGTTGGGCGTGGCGTTTGAAAAGTCGGTGGACTGGGTGCAGCAACAGCGTTTCTCCGCGCTGTCGTACGTCGCCGATGCCTGGTATCTGGTGTGGCCTCTGGCTTTTCTGTTGTCCGCCGGGTTGGCGATGCTGGGCTATTATCTGGTGCGGCGTTTTGCGCCGGAGGCCGGCGGGTCGGGCATTCCGGAGATAGAAGGCGCGTTGGAAGAGCTGCGTCCGGTGCGCTGGTGGCGGGTTCTGCCGGTAAAATTTGTCGGCGGCATGGGCACGCTGGGCGCCGGCATGGTGCTGGGGCGCGAAGGTCCGACGGTGCAGATGGGGGGAACGTCGGGCGCATGGTGCTGGATATCTTCCGTATCCGCGGCGCCGAGGCGCGCCACTCGCTGCTGGCGACCGGGGCGGCGGCGGGGCTGTCCGCTGCGTTTAACGCGCCGCTGGCGGGGATTCTGTTTATTATCGAAGAGATGCGCCCGCAGTTTCGCTACAACCTGATCTCGATTAAAGCGGTATTTATCGGCGTGATTATGTCGACCGTGGTCTACCAGCTGTGCAATGGTCAGCATGCGGTGATCGAGGTGGGTAAACTCTCATCGGCACCGACCAACACTCTGTGGCTGTATCTGGTGCTGGGCGCGGTGTTCGGCGGCGTCGGCGTGATGTTTAACCGGCTGATCTTCCGTACCCAGGATATGTTTGCCCGCCTGCACGGCGGCGAAATGCGCAAAATTGTGCTGATGGGCGGCGGGCTGGGCGGCCTGTGCGGCGTACTGGCGCTGATTCAGCCGGAGGCCGCCGGCGGCGGTTTCGGCCTGATTCCGATTGCGGCGGCGGGCAACTATACCGTCGGCATGCTGATGTTTATCTTTATCGCCCGGATTGTCACCACGCTGCTGTGCTTTGGCTCCGGCGCACCGGGCGGGATCTTTGCGCCGATGCTGGCATTGGGTACGCTGTTCGGCACCGCATTTGGTCTGGCGAGCAGCCACCTTTTCCCGCAGTATGGCATCGAGCCGGGGACGTTCGCCATTGCCGGCATGGGGGCGCTGTTTGCCGCGACGGTGCGCGCGCCGCTGACCGGCATCGTGCTGGTGTTGGAAATGACGGACAATTATCAGCTGATTTTGCCGATGATCATTACGTGCCTTGGCGCGACGCTGGTGGCCCAGTTCCTCGGCGGTCAGCCGCTGTATTCGTCGCTGCTGGCGCGCACGCTGGAGAAGCAGCGGGCGGCGGAGAAAACAAGCAAAGAAAATGCAACAAATGCGGTGAATACTTGAACGCAACACTCAGGTATTGGATAATCACAGTATTAATCAGGTTGCCGGCACCCGCCCGACGTATAAGGGAGCCTGATGCTGAATCATGTTGGGAGTTAAGAGTATGAGTGAAGAAACAGCACTGCCCCTGCAATTTACCGAGGCAGCAGCGAACAAGGTGAAATTCCTGATTGCTGATGAAGAAAATCCGAACCTGAAGTTGCGGGTTTACATCACCGGCGGCGGCTGCAGCGGATTCCAATACGGCTTCACTTTTGACGATAAGGTCAACGAAGGCGATATGACCATCGAAAAACAGGGCGTGGCTCTGGTGGTCGATCCGATGAGCCTGCAATATCTGGTGGGCGGTTCGGTGGATTATACCGAAGGTCTGGAAGGGTCGCGCTTTGTGGTGACCAACCCGAATGCCAAAACCACCTGCGGCTGCGGCTCGTCGTTCAGCATCTAATCTGACGTCCGATCTTAAGAAAACCCGCCGTAAGGCGGGTTTTTTATTGTTCGAGAATAAACGCCGGCAGCTTCAGGTGCCAGCGAATGGCCGCCAGCCGGATCAGCAGCGTAATGGTCATGCCGAGCATCATCGCCTGCTGCAGCGGCATGCCGAAGCTGGAATACGCCGTGGCGTGCACGATGCCGCCGATAATACAGGCGGTGGCGTAGATTTCCGTGCGCAGGATCATCGGGATTTCGCGTGCCAGCACGTCGCGGATAATGCCGCCGCCGACGCCGGTAATCACGCCCATACACACCGCCACCAGCGCGCCGCTGCCGGCGGCAAAGGCCTTGTTGACGCCGATACCGACGAACACCGCCAGCCCGACGGCATCCAGCACCGGCAACACCCATTTCGGCAGACGGCGCGGTTGGCGCACCAGCATCAGCGTCAGCACGCAGGTGATCATCGCCACCACCAAATCGGTGGGATCCTGCACCCAGAACACCGGGCCGTTGGCCAGCGCCATGTCGCGGATGGTGCCGCCGCCCACGGCGGTCACCACCCCGAGCACCAGCACGCCGAAAGGATCCATCCGCAGCTTGCCGGCCAGCAATACGCCGGAGATGGCGAACACCGCCGTGCCGAGGATATCCAGCCAGAACACCAGCATCAGCGAATCTCCGCCAGTTGGCTGCACAGCTGCTGCGCCGCCAGCATAATGCGCGGCCCTGCGCGGTTGAACCAATCTTCATTCAGCGCGATGACCGGCACCTGCAGCTGCGGCGACCAGAATGCCTTGACGTTGGCAACCTCTTTGGCGCCGCCGCTGATGACGATCGCCTGCGGCTGCCGCGCCAGCACCTGCTCGCGGCTGATTTGCGGCCAGGGCACGCGGCTGTCGGCAAAAATGTTTTCGCCGCCGCACAGGCTCAGCAGCCGGCTTTGCAGCGTCGCGGCGGAGCTGGTGAACAGCGGCTGGGTGCCGAACTGCAGCAGCACGCGGCGCTGTGGGTTATCGGCATAGCGGGCCTTCAGACGGGCGAGCTGCTGTCGTACCTGCGCCGCTGACTGATGCGCCTGCTCCGGGTGCGGACTGTAAGCGGCCAGATCGTCCAGCAAACGGGCGATCTCTTCCGGCGTTTTGGCGTCGGCGTAAAAGATCGGAATGCCGAATGCGGCGAGCTGATCCAGGACCCGCTGTGGGTTGCCGCCGCGCCAGGCCAGGATCAGATCCGGCTTTAACGCCAGGATCCGCTCCAGATTAACTCCTTGCCACGACGCCACCTGTTCGAGCTTCTTGGCCTGCGGCGGGTAATCGGAAAAGGCGCTGGCCGCCAGCAGGGTATCCCCCATGCCGGCGGCGTAGGCCAGTTCGGTGGTATTGGGCGCCAGGCTGATCACCCGCTGTGCGGCTGCGGCGGGCAGGGAGACCGCCAGCGCCAGCAGCCACAACAGGCAGCAAAAGCGTCGTTTCACCTTAGTCGCGCTTTGCCAACATCTGCAGCATTGCGTTGACCATCAGCGAGGACTGTTTGGCAGCTACGGTCAGGAACTCGTCAAAGCTCATATGCGACTCGCTGTCGGCCACGTCGGAGATGGCGCGCACCACCACAAACGGCGTACTGAACTGGTGGCAGACGTGGGCGATCGCCGCCGCTTCCATTTCCACCGCCGCGACGCTCGGGAAGGTGGCGCGAATGCGCGCCAGCGGTTCTGCGCCGTTGATAAAGGCGTCACCGCTGCAGATCAGGCCGCGTACCGCGTTAAGATCCAACTGGCGGATGCAGTGTTCCGCCAGGGCGATCAGCGCGTCGTTGGCGACGAACGCCGCCGGGCAGCCTGCCATCTGGCCCGGCTCATAGCCGAATGCGGTGACGTCGGCATCGTGGTAGCGGACTTCTTCGGACACCACGATATCCCCGACTTTCAGCGTGGCGGCCAGACCGCCGGCGGAACCGGTGTTGATCACCATATCCGGCTGGCAGTGCTCCAGCAGCAGGGTGGTGCCCATCGCCGCCGAGACTTTACCGATGCCGGATTTCAGCAGCGCAATCTCTACTCCGTTGATCTGGCCGGTGTAAATTTCACAGCCTGCGCGCTGGATGGTCTGACGGTTTTCGATTTGATCGCGCAGCAGGGTAACTTCCTGCTCCATGGCGCCGATAATGCCTACTTTCATAAATAATACTCGCTGATAGAGGGAAGAAGTGCGGCATAGTCTATCATGGCTGTTAAACAGAGATAATCCGTTGCATCCGTCGTGTGGAATTGTTATCACGGAGGCAGACGCGCCAGGGCCAAAACAGGGGAGCCGCAGATGTCCGGGATCGACTTTAAACAGAAAATCAGCTTTCAGCGCCCGTTCAGCAATCCGATCGCGGCGGAGCAGGAATATGACATTGTCCGCCAGTTTGAAAGCGACCGCGGGCGGATCGTCAACTCGGCGGCGATTCGCCGGCTGCAGCAGAAAACCCAGGTCTTCCCGCTGGAGCGCAACGCGGCGGTGCGCAGCCGGTTAACCCACTCGATGGAAGTACAGCAGGTGGGGCGGCACATTGCCAAAGAGATCCTCAACCGCTTTAAGCAAGAGCAGCGTATTGATGAACTCGGCCTGACCAATCTGCTGGATCCGTTTGAAAGCATCGTTGAAATGGCCTGCCTGATGCATGATATCGGCAATCCGCCGTTTGGCCACTTCGGCGAGTCGGCGATTAACGACTGGTTCAGCCAGCGGCTCGATCCGGCCAGCTGCGGCAGCGAGCCGAACAGCCAGGACGGCTGCCAGGTCGAGGTGCTGCGCCTGCGTGAAGGGGATGGCGATCTGAACCGACTGCGCAGCCGCATCCGCCACGATCTGAGCCAGTTTGAAGGCAACGCACAGGCGATCCGGCTGGTGTATACGCTGCTGAAACTGAACCTGACCTATGCGCAGGTGGGCTGCATCCTGAAATATACCCGCCCGGCGTATTGGGCGCAGGCGATCCCTGACAGTCACAGCTATTTGATGAAAAAGCCGGGTTTCTATCTGGCGGAGGAAGCGTTTGTTGACCGCCTGCGGCGTGAATTGCAGATGGGGGAATTCGACCGTTTCCCGCTGACCTATATCATGGAAGCTGCCGATGATATTTCTTATTGCATTGCCGATTTGGAAGACGCGGTGGAAAAAAACATTTTCACCGTCGATCAGCTTTATCACTATTTGAGCCAGGAATGGGGCGCGGTGACGCCGGGCGATCTGTTTGATAAAACGGTGGCCGGCGCGTTTGGCAAAATAGCGCAGGGCGGCGCGCGACGCAGTTCGGAAGATCAGTTCTTTATGTACCTGCGGGTATTTACCGTTGCTAAACTGGTGCCGCACGCCGCCGGGCGTTTTATTGATAATCTGGACGGGATTTATCAGGGCAGCTTTAATCAGGCGCTGCTGGAGGATTCCAGCCCGGCGTACCGGCTGCTGAAAGTCTTCAAGAAGGTGGCGTTTAAATACGTGTTCAACCATCCGGAAGTGGAACAGCTGGAGCTGCAGGGCTACCGGGTCATCAGCGGTCTGCTGGATATTTACAGCCCGCTGCTGGCGATGTCGCTGGCGGATTTCAGCCAACTGGTGCAGGAAGACAGCCACCGTGGTTTCCCGATTGAGACGCGGCTGTTTCATAAATTATCCACCAAGCATCGGCTGGCTTATATCGAAGCCGTCGAGGGGATACAGTATTTATCGTTGGAGCAGCGGGAAATTCGCGAATATTATTTCCGCGCGCGGCTGTTACAGGATTATATCAGCGGTATGACCGATCTTTACGCCTATGACGAATACCGGCGTTTAATGGCGGCGGAATAATCCCGACGCGTAAACATCTCTTATCCCCGTGCGCCATTCACGGCGCGGTTTATTATTTAGAGAAGTGTAAAGACGGAGAATATTTTTTTACGCTTCTCAATACTCCGCGGCTGAACTTCAGGTTATTAATAGGTTCTCATTGAGTACAACAAGCGCAATACCCTGCGGCGCCCGCTGAACGGGGTATGTCCCTGCATTGACTGACTTTATAGAGACACACAGATGAAAAAAACCGCATTAGTTCTGAGCGCCCTGGCTTTCAGCATGGGTATGGCCCTTGGCCCGGCAAGCGCCGCCGCCGCAGAAACGGTTTCCGCCAGCACGCCGTCGTCACAGTTGCCGAGCCTGGCGCCGATGCTGGAAAAGGTGATGCCGTCGGTGGTCAGCATCAACGTTGAAGGCAGCGCCGCCGTCAATACGCCGCGTATGCCGCAGCAGTTCCAGCAATTTTTCGGCGAGGACTCGCCGTTCTGTCAGGACGGTTCGCCGTTCCAGGGCTCGCCGATGTGTCAGGGCGGGCCGGGTGGCCAGGGCGCCAAAGAGAGCTTTAAGGCGCTGGGCGCCGGGGTGGTGATCGATGCGGCGAAGGGCTACGTGGTGACCAACAATCACGTGGTGGATAACGCCAGCAAGATCCAGGTGCAGTTGAGCGACGGCCGCCGCTTTGACGCCAAGATCATCGGCAAGGATCCGCGCTCTGATATTGCGCTGATCCAGCTGAAAAACTTCAAGAACCTCACCGCGATCAAAATGGCGGATTCCGATCGGCTGCGGGTCGGTGACTACACGGTGGCGATCGGCAACCCTTATGGCCTGGGTGAAACCGCCACCTCCGGTATTGTTTCGGCGCTGGGGCGCAGCGGCCTGAACCTGGAAAACTACGAAAACTTTATCCAGACCGATGCGGCGATCAACCGCGGCAACTCCGGCGGCGCGCTGGTTAATCTGAACGGCGAGCTGATCGGTATCAACACCGCGATCCTGGCGCCGGACGGCGGCAATATCGGTATCGGCTTCGCCATTCCGAGCAATATGGTGAAAAGCCTGACGGCGCAGATGGTGCAATATGGCCAGGTCAAACGCGGTGAGCTGGGCATTATGGGCACCGAGCTGAATTCCGAGCTGGCGCAGGCGATGAAGGTCGACGCCCAGCGCGGTGCCTTTGTCAGCCAGGTGATGCCGAAATCCTCCGCCGCCAAAGCGGGCATCAAGGCGGGCGATGTGATCGTCACCATGAACGGCAAAGCCATTTCCAGCTTCGCCTCGTTCCGCGCGCAGATCGGCACGCTGCCGGCCGGCAGCAAAATGTCGCTGGGGATTATCCGCGAGGGCAAACCGGTCACCGTGGATGTGACGCTGGAGCAAAGCAAGCAGACGCAGGTTGATTCCGGCAATATCAATGCCGGCATCGAGGGGGCCGAACTGAGCAACGCGCAGGCCGGCAACCATAAAGGGGTCAGGGTCGACAGCGTGAAGGCCGGCAGCGCCGCCGCCAGCATCGGCCTGAAGAAAGGCGACGTGATCCTGGGGGTCAACCAGCAGCCGGTGCAGAACCTGAGCGAGCTGCGCAAAATTCTCGACAGCAAGCCGCCGGTACTGGCGCTGAACATCCTGCGCGGCGACAGCACGCTGTACCTGCTGATGCAGTAATCTGCTTGCGCTCTTTCATCCGACAGGCACGCTACGGCGTGCCTTTTTCATGTTGCTAAATTGTGAAGCCTGCCACAACTCCCGGCGCTGCCGAAACGCTTTGGGCATCTGCACAATGTGCCGCTCTCAGCGCGTCGGTATGCTGGGCGATTATCTAAAATCGGGTTGGGGCGAATTGAATGGCGGAATACCATCTTGACGGCAAGCTGGCGCAGGAAATCGTGGCGCGCACCATGCAAATTATTGACGGCAATGTCAATGTGATGGACGCGCGCGGCAGGATCATCGGCAGCGGCGACCGCGAGCGGGTCGGCGAACTGCACGAAGGGGCGCTGCTGGTGCTGTCGCAGGCCCGCGTGGTGGATATTGATGAAGCCGTCGCCCGCCATCTGCACGGCGTGCGGCCGGGCATCAATCTGCCGCTGCGCATCGACGGCAGCATCGTCGGGGTGATCGGCCTGACCGGCAACCCGGCGCAGCTGCGTCAATATGGCGAACTGGTGTGCATGGCGGCTGAAATGATGCTGGAACAGGCGCGGCTGATGCACCTGCTGGCGCAGGACAGCCGTTTTCGCGAAGAACTGGTGCTGAACCTGATCCGCGCGGAGGCGCTGTCGCCGGCGCTGATGGAGTGGGCGCAGCGGCTGGGTATCGACCCAGAAGAGCCGCGCGTGGCGGCGGTGGTCGAGGTGGACAGCGGACAGCTCGGCGTCGACAGCGCGATGGCGGAGCTGCAGCAGCTGCAGGCGCTGCTGACGCTGCCGGAGCGCGACAACCTGATCGCCATCGTCTCGCTCAGCGAAATGGTGGTGCTGAAGCCGGCGCTCAACGGCCACGGCCGCTGGGATGCCGAAGATCATCGGCGCCGGGTGGAAAACCTGCTGTCGCGCATGAAAGAGAGCAGCCGCCTGCGGGTGCGGGTGGCGCTGGGCAATTATTTTACCGGGCCGGGCAGCATCGCCCGCTCTTACCGCACCGCGCGCACCACCATGGCGGTGGGCAAGCAGCGGATGTTCGAGCAGCGCGCCTACTACTACCAGGACCTGATGCTGCCGGTGCTGCTGGACAGCCTGCGCGGCGGCTGGCAGGCGGACGAACTGGTCAGGCCGCTGGCGCGTCTGAAAGCGATGGACGGCAACGGCCTGCTGCGCCGTACCCTCAGCGCCTGGTTTTTGAATAATGTGCAGCCGAGCGCCACCGCCAAGGCGCTGTATATTCATCGCAACACCCTGGAATACCGCCTGAACCGTATCTCCGAACTGACCGGTCTGAACCTGTCCAGCTTCGACGCACGTTTACTGCTGTATATCGGCCTGCAGCTGGACGAATAGCTCAGGTGACCGGCGCCGGGTTGAACACCGCCAGCGCATTGTGCAGTCCCCATTGATCCGACCAGGTTTTCTTGCGCCCGCTGGCGATGGCCAAAATCAGTTCAAACAGTTGCCAGCCCACCTGCTCAATGGTGGTTTCGCCGCTGGCGATGCTGCCGGCGTCGATATCCATCAGATCGTGCCAGCGTTCGGCCAGCGCGCTGTGCGTTGCCATTTTGATCACCGGAACGGCGGTCAGGCCGTAAGGCGTGCCGCGTCCGGTGGTGAACACCTGCAGGGTAATGCCGGAAGCCAGCTGCTGGGTGCCGCAGACGAAGTCGCTGGCGGGCGTGGCGGCGAAGATCAGGCCGCGTTTACTCGGGCGCTGGCCGGGGGAGAGCACTTCGACAATCGCGCTGGTGCCGGACTTGGCGATCGATCCCAACGCCTTTTCCACCACGTTGGCCAGCCCGCCTTTTTTATTGCCGGGCGACGGGTTGGCGCTGCGGTCGGTCTGCCCCTGACTGAGATAATCGTCGTACCAGCGCATCTCCTCCAGCAGGCGCCGGCCTACTTCTTGGTCGGCGACGCGCGGCGTCAGCAGATGAATGGCGTCGCGCACTTCCGTCACTTCCGAGAACATCACCGTAGCGCCGCAGCGCACCAGCAGGTCGGAGGCATAGCCCACCGCCGGATTGGCGGTCACGCCGGAGAAAGCGTCGCTGCCGCCGCACTGCATGCCGACCACCAACTCTGACGCCGGGCAGGGTTCGCGCCGGCGTTGATTGAGTTTGCGCAGATGCCGTTCCGCCAGCGCCAGAATATCGTCCACCATCGATTTAAACCCGATGTGCTTCTCATCCTGCAGACGTACGATCTGCCCGGCGTCCAGCGAGATCGGCTGCACATCGGGGGTGCCCTGCAGCAGCCGTTCCGGCTGCAGTTTCTCGCAGCCAAGGCCGACCACCATCACTTCGCCGCCAAAATTGGGGTTAAGCGCCAGATTATGAATAGTGCGGATCGGCACCACGGCGGCCGGCGCGTTGATGGCGACGCCGCAGCCGTAGAGATGGTTCAACGCCACCACGCCGTCTACGTTGGGGTAGTTCGGCAGCAGATCGCGTTCGATGATTTTCACCACGAAGTCGACCACGCCGGCGACGCAGTGCACGCTGGTGGTAATCCCCAGCAGGTTTTTGGTGCCGACGCTGCCGTCGGCGTTGCGGTAGCCCTCGAAGGTATAGCCCTCCAGCGGCGGCAACGGCGATGGCACGCGGTCGGCCAGCGGCAGACTATCCAGCGCCGGCGCTTCCGGCAGCGTCACCAGCGACTCGTCAATCCATCCGCCGCGTAAGATATCGCGCTGCGCATAGCCGATGGTTTCCCCGTAGCGAATAATCGCCGCGCCGGCGGCGATATGATTCAACGCCACCTTATGCCCCTGCGGCACATGTTCAATTAACTGCAAACCGCAGGGAAATAGCGTGCCTTTAGCCAATCCCTGCTTATTGACCACGATAGCGACATTATCATCGGCGTGCACCTTAATATATAGCGGCGCATCGTGGCGGGTATTTATTTCAGACATTACAACCTCACTTGCCTTAATTATTATTTTCGCTGAGAGATTAATCGGCAGATATGCTCACCTGATTAAGTATAGGTTTACCTGTCAGGGGCGACATTATGCAGATGACCGGTATTACGCGGCGGCGGCGGTAAATTCTTTGGCATTGCGCCAATGGTGCGTGAGGCCGATCACGGCCTGACGGGGTTTCGTGAGCCGTCCGGCGTTATCTTGGGCAGATGCCTCAAACTAACGCTTATATTGGGCCGATCCTTGGAATATTGCCCGATGAGGATCGTTTGCGGGCTACATATACTTTTCGCAGAGAAAAATTATTGGGCTTTGATATTAACCGCAACGGAATTAATCGCACTGCTCACAGGTGAGGTTTATTTAATTCAACCCATTTCGTTCTGAGATATTCATGCAGTTCAGGATGAAGATAGCAATGGCTAGATTCAGGAGAACACCATGTCAACAATCAGTTCCGCAACCGGCGCAATAAAAAGAACCAATACGCGCTACTGGATTGTGGTGATGCTGTTTATCGTCACGTCATTCAACTACGGCGACCGCGCCACGCTGTCGATCGCCGGCTCGGCAATGGCTCAGGATATCGGGCTGGATCCGGTCGGGATGGGCTACATCTTCTCCGCCTTTTCCTGGGCGTACGTCATCGGCCAGATCCCCGGCGGCTGGCTGCTGGATCGTTTTGGATCGAAGCGCGTCTATTTCTGGAGCATCTTTATCTGGTCGCTGTTCACTCTGCTGCAGGGGTTTGTCGATATCTTCAGCGGCTTCGGCATTGTCGCGGCGCTGTTTGCCCTGCG